>CAZHFW010000016.1:0-83031 GCA_964531675.1 uncultured Phycisphaeraceae bacterium
TATTGCCTAGTTCCTTCACGACCGTTCTCTCGAGCGCCTGAGGCTATTCGCCTCGTCCACCTGTGTCAGTTTTGGTACGGCCTATGCATGAGTTTTTCTAGGAACCCCCTCCCCCAACATCGGCCTCGAGGGCCTGGACATCCGACAGTCCCGTTGAGCTTGGGAATCCGTTATTCATGCTGGCTCAGGAATATTAACCTGATATCCATCGACTACGCCTTTCGGCCTCGCCTTAGGTGCCGGCTAACCCTGGGCGGATTTACCTTCCCCAGGAAACCTTGGACATACGGCGAACGGGATTCTCACCCGTTTGATCATTACTCAAGCCGACATATGCACTTCCTGACGCTCCAGCACCCGTTACCGAGTACCTTCACTGCCCCAGGAACGCTCTCCTACCACGCATTGCTGCGTCCGCGGCTTCGGCTCCGTGCTTATTCCCGATAATTATCGGCGCCAAACTCCTCGCCCAGTGAGCTGTTACGCACTCTTTAAATGATGGCTGCTTCTAAGCCAACATCCTGGGTGTCTCAGCAGTCTGACTTCCTTTCGAACTTAGCACAGATTGGGGACCTTAGCCGGCGGTCTGGATTTTTCTCCTTTTGACGACGGATATTGTCACTCGCCGTCTATCTCCCAGAGCTAAAACGCTGGTATTCGGAGTTTGGTTGAGGAGGGTAGTCGGGTAGACCCCACCCCTCATCCAGTAGCTCTACCCCCAACGTCTGATCTCTGAGGCTAACCCTAAAGCTATTTCGGAGAGAACGAGCTATCTCCCAGTTTGATTGGACTTTGACCTCCCCCCGTCAGCTCATCGGAGAACTTTTCAACGTTCACCCGTTCGACCCTCCAGGCGGTGTTACCCGCCCTTCAGTCTGGCCAACGGTAGATCACAAGGTTTCGCGTCTGGCCCGTACGACTTGTCGCCCTATTCAGACTCGCTTTCGCTCCGCCTCCGGCCCGGAAGGCCTTAGGCTCGCCGTACAGACCAACTCGTCGGCTCATTATGCAAAAAGCACGCCGTCACCCCGAAGGGCTCCGACCGCTTGTAAGCGCACGGTTTCAGGTACTCTTTCACTCCGCTCATCGCGGTGCTTGTCATCTTTCAGTCGCCTTACTTTTTCGCTATCGGTCGTCGAGGAGTATTTAGCCTTAGAGGGTGGACCCCCCATGTTCAAACCGGGTTTCCCGAGCCCGATTTTACTCGTGGGCATGCCGACTTTCGGTTACAGGACTTTCACCTTCTTCGGTGCACCATTCCAGGTGCTTCACTCGTCCGTCGGTTTATCCGCTTTCGCTCGCCGCTACTCACGGAATCGCTGTTGCTTTCTTTTCCTCTAGGTACTGAGATGTTTCACTTCCCTAGGTTTGCTCTGTACCCCTATGCATTCAGAGTACAGTACCCTTTCGGGTGGGTTGCCCCATTCGGAAATCCCAAGGTCAACGCTTACTTACCAGCTCGCTTGGGCTTATCGCAGGTTGACGCGTCCTTCATCGCCTCTCGACGCCAAGACATCCACCGTGCGCCCTTTCACTTGATCACACCAACCTGACGCCGTGAACTCCGCTCCAGGTCTTGCGACCCTTCACGTCACCCACAACTCATGCTGGTGAAAACCACCACAACCGTGCCCTCGATCTAGGGTCTCCGGGTGTGGATCTTGATCGGCTTGCCCTCGCGGTTGCCCGCTTGGACTCGCTTCTCAAGACAGCCTGCCTTTAGGCGCTGCAAGAATCTTTGGACTCGATTCTTCAGCATCGGGGCCCCGCTTCACTGCAGCGACACCTTGCGGTGTCTTGACGTGCTGCACACGTCATGCATTCAGGGCCCCTTCAATCTTGGCAACCCGCCGATGAAAACGTGATCAACATCGACCCGGCTCGAACCGAAGTTCTCGCCGCCCTTTGCCGTCACGCCCCGTCTCGGCGGGCGCGTTCGTCAGTATCCGGTTTTCAAAGATCTTGGTCGGGTCGCGGTCCAGAGGACCTTGACCTTCCCCACCGTTCCGGTCAGCGTTTGCTGCTCGTCACGGGTTCCCAACAAGCGGGAGAGGACTCTAGGGCTGAGCCCTTGGCAGTCAAGCGCATGTCATTCAGGTTTTTTGAACAAGGCCGGGTTCATCACCCGGCCCTGCTCCGTAAACCTTGTTTTTCCAGCCGTTTAGAGCGGTCAGAATTCGCTTCTGACCTCCCCGATCGGCGCCCACGCCCCTTTCGGGTTATCTTGTCCCGCGTCCGGTAACCCGGACCCGGCACGCCCGATAAGCAGGCTTAGCCGCCGCCACCACCGCCGCCGCCGCCCGGAGGCTGCGGCCGGACGGTGCCCGGGCCCGGCGTCGGGGGAGGTGTGACGATCACCGGCGGTGCAATGGGCTGCTCGGCCCCCTTGGCGGCCTTCTCGCCCGCCTCAGAGTTCTTCCGAAGCCGCAGATAGGCCGGATCGGACGTGTCCGCCCCGGGCACCCTGACCTCGATCGAGCCATCTCCGACCCGCAGGAAGGCCTGCGTCGGGGCCTCAGACTTCACGCCCAGCTTGGAGTCCTTGGCCAGCGCGATCGGCCCGACGTCCAGGAGCATCGCGTCCACCGCCATCTTCATGCTCTTGGGCGCGGGCTTCCACGATCCATCCGCCGGCGGCGTATTCGCCGCCTGCTCCTGCGGAGCCGGCGTGGGGGCCTGCTGGCCCGCCTCGCGGGCGCTGCGGCCGTCGTCAGTCCCGCCCGAACGCATCACGCGGCGACCACGCCCGCCTCCGGTCTCGTCGCGCCCGCCGCCGGAGTCCGGCGCCGAGATCGCGGGAGCCGCGGGCTGCGCAATCAGCGCCAGCTTGGTCATGTCGTACAGCTTGAGCCCATCGGGGATCTTCATCTCCGCCGCGAGGGCGTCTCCGGGCTCGACCGTCACGCTGCCGCGGCGGTAATACCCGTAGTAGAACTTGAACAGCTCCGCCGACGCCCGCGTCGGAGCGGTCACGTCACGCTCGCTGGCGGTGGTGATGAAGTAGTACTCGCTCGGATCGACCGTCACCGGATCGGTCCAGTCCGACCACTCGCTCCGCAGCACCGGGTCCTGCGAGAGCGCCGACTGCTCGGGCTTGAGCGAGGCCTGGCGACCGAACAGCGGATTGGTCACCGCCACCCGCAGGCGATAGCGATAGGTCTTCCCCGACTCCACCGTCACGTCGTGCGACCACACGTGCAGCTTGGCGTTGTCGAACAGCGGCGGCGCGATCGGCTTGCCGTCGGGCCCCACCGGCGTCGCGGGCTTGCCCGTCGCCTGGGTGTTTGCCGCGCCGGCGGCTGCCTTCTGATCAAAGTCCGCCAGCTCCTTGCGGAGCTTGTCGATCTGGATCGCCAGGTTGTCCCGCGCCTTCTCCGAAGCGGTCCGCGTGTCCGCGGGCTGCGAAGACGAAGGCGTCGCGGGGCTCGCCCCGCCGCCACCCATGCGGCCGCCCTTGCCAGACGAGGGGGCCGGGCCGCGTTCCTGGGCCGGCCTGGCCGCCTGCTTGTTCTTGGCGTCCGCCTGCTTGGCGATCTGCTGCTCGATCTTGACGTAGCGCGCCTCGGCGTCCTTGAGCTTGGCCTCGATCAGGCCGCGTGCATCCTTGGGAACTTCGCCCGTCGGGCCGGCCTCGGCCAGCTCGATCGGCGACTTCCACTCCACGCCCGAGATCGTGTGGTAATACGGCACGCGCTGCACCTGATCCGGTGCCGTGCGGGCCACCGCCAGGATCACCGGCAGGTCCCCCACCGACTTCACACGCTTCTTCACCTCACCGAGCAGATCAAGCCGTCCGGGCATCGGGGTCACCACCGACGCCTCGCTCCACGAGCCGTCGGAGTTCTCCGTCTGACGCTCGATCTCCACGCCGATGATGTCGGTGTCGCGCCACCAGCTGGGCAGCAGAGGCTCAATCGGCCCCGCGCCGTCCGGATCGGACTCGAAGGCCGCCTTCAGCGCTGTGCCGTCGAACACCGCCTCCACGCTGGCCGCCGCCTTGTCGAAGGGCTGCTCGGGAGGCAGCGTCTCCTTCACCTCCGGATGCGACGCGACCTCGAAGGGGCTGACCGTCGAACGGAACGAGTGCGCCACCGCGTTGGTGGGCGCCGGGAGCGTCACCTGCGCGAACAGGCGGTCGCCCTTGTTCTCGACCACGCTCTCGGTGTTGAGCTTCATCCCCGTCCCGAGCGCCGCATAGGGCGTCACAGGCGTCACCGAGCCCGCGACCAGGGCCGCGAACTTCTCGGAGACGTTCACCGACGGAACCTCCGGCAGCTTCGGGTTGGCCGCTTCGAGCTTGCCCTTGAGCTCGCGGGCCGCCTTCGCGACCGGCTCGAGGCTCTTCTCGGGCGGAACCGCAACCCCGCCCACGTCGACCGTCGTGTTCTGCAGCACGTACTGGTACCCCAGCGCGCCCAGCACGCCGATGCCCACCACGCCCAGGAACATCTTCTCGACGTTCTGTTCCCAGAAGCTGATGCCTTTGAGCTTCATGACGATTCCTTCCAGCAAGCCGGACGTGCGTCCGGTGATCGGATCAGTTGGTGTGTGCTCTGCCTTGCCTCACGTCGATCACGCTGTTCAGTCGCGACCATCCGGCGGACGCCTTCCGGGCTCGCCCTGCCCGCTCTCGCGACGCGAGCGATCGTCAAGCTGGTCCGACGACGGCGGCGGAGGAGGCGGGGGCTTGGGCGCTCCCTGAGGCCCGCCCTGAGCTCCACCCTGCGGCCCGCCGGCCTTCTCATCCGTCTTGGGCTCGGTGTACGCCACGTTCAGCACCCGCCGCGCCTGCTCGGGCATGATCGGCGCCAGCCAACTGCGCAGATAGATCGACTCCACGCGGAACGAGATCTTCACCACAGGCTCTTCGCCGTAGTAGTAACCCTCTTCCAGGTCCTTCCACGGATCCACCGCCGAGAGACTGAAGTCCCCGTCGATGGTCATGAAGTTCACCGAGGCGAACGCGTTGAAGAGCTCGGGCAGACGCGCTGCCGAGACCACCAACTCGACCCGCGGCGAACGCACGCTGTAGACCTGATTCGACGAAAGGTTGTAACGCCCCGTGATCGACGCGCCGAAGTTCGGAGGAACCAGCGCCTTGGGATCGCCCGCGGGCGCCTGGGGAGGACCGCCCGGAGCGCCGCGATCATCGCGCCCGCCCGAAGCCGGACCACCCGCTTCGGTCCCGGTCAGCTTGCCGCCGACCTGATCCTTCACGGAGATGTAGCTCACGCGCTTCACCACCGAGCCATCGACACCGATCCGCCCCTGGTCCACGCCGTTGGCCTTGCTGATCGCGGCCAGGATGTCCTCGATGAGCCACAGGTCCCATTGCCACTTGAACGCCTGGAAGGGCGTGGGAGGCAAGGCGGGAACCTGACGGAGGAACTCCTCCGCCGGGAGAAGCTGCTCGGGAGAGCCGTAGAACGAGATCTCCGAGGCCCGCTTGCGGTACTCGGTCAGGCGCTGATCGACCAGCCGCTTGAGGATCTCCTCGTTCTCGCTGGGCGTCAGGACGCGGTCCTTCTGCCCCGCCTTGATGCGGTCCTCTTCACGCTCGCGGGCGTCGCGCAGCTGCACCGCCACCCGGGCCGCCTCGGGAGGCTCGCCCGCCTTGACCGCGTCGAAGAGCTTCTTGTACGCGGACGGACGCCCCTTGCCGCCGACGATGATGTCCGCGAACTCGAGCCCCTTGGACTGCTGTTCTTCCGGGCTCTTGGAGCGCGGGAAGAAGCCCTCGATCAGAGGCGAACGCTTGTTGATCGCTTCCGCCTTGGAAGAGATCGCGCCCGCTTCCTTGAGAAGCTGCTCGCGCTTGCCCTTGAGGTACTCGGTGACCTTCGCGTTGGGCTCGGCGCTCAGCGCGGTCGCGCTCACGCCGGGGAGAACTGCCGGCAGCGCGTACGAGACCTTGTTGCTGTTCACCTTCGTGAGCTCGTCGGAAGCCCGCTTCTTGGCTTCCTCGCGGACCTTGCTGGTCCAGCCCGAGCTGAGCACGATGGAGGTGGGAAGCACGATGACCGCGATCACGGCGCAGATCACCGCGATGAGATTCTTCTTGACCCAGGCGAGCACAGGCTTCACTTGCCACCCTCCTTCTTGTCGTCCTTCGCGGGCGGCACGAACACCAGCGTGTACTTGATCTGGAACACCGCGGGAGTTCCCTTCTTCTCACTCCCCGGAGGCTTGAGCATCGAGAGCGGCGCGAGCTTCTCGAGATCGCCATCGGTGCCGCCCTGGCCACGAGCCTCCACGCGCGTCGTGACCGCGTCGATCATCCGCTGCTCTTCAGCGCTCGGGGCGCCCTCGTCGCGGAGCGAACGTCCGCTCCGCATCGGACGCCGGCCATCGCCGGAGTCGCGGGCCGAGCGGTCATCGAGCGACGCACCCGCGTTGCTCGCGGTCTCGGCGGTCTCTTCGCTCGCCGCCTCGCCCATCTGCTGGAGCGTGTACAGCGGTTCCTTGAAGTCGATGCGATACGGCACACCCTCGCGCACCTTGTTGGCGTTCAGCCACGCACGCAGCGTCTGCAGGATGAAGTCCTGCGGATCAGGCTGATGCGTCGAGAGCCTGGCCGTCACTTCGATCCGCGGGAACGCCGCGTCGGCGTTGGCCCCGCCCGGACCTCCCGGAGGCGGGCCGCCGCGATCGGCGCCACCGCCCGGTCCCGAAGGAGGCAGGTACTTGGTCTCGAACGAGTCGACCGTGAAGCCAGGCGCGCCCAGAGGCTTGGCCGGCTCCACGCCCGCACGCGGACGCCCCGACCAGCCCGCCGCCTTCGTGTCCGCGTCGGCCATCATCTCCGACAGGTCGCGCACCACGCGGGCGTACGTGTCGCGGCGCTCGACCAGCGCCATCATGTTGGCCGCCTTGTTGTCCTGCTCGGCGGCGCCCACGACGCCCGCCTCGGTCGCCTTGCGCTTCAGATCGCCCGCCAGGCTCACGGTCTGCGCGATCACCGGATCAGGGTTGATGCTCTTGACCGCGTCGCTCATCGCGTAGGGCTTGAGGAACATCGCGCCGCCGCCCACCACCGCCGCGATCGACGCCGCGATGAACAGGGGCCGCTTGCTCTTCCACATCGCCTCGCGGATGACCGAGGTTGGCATCAGGTTGGCCTTGATCGGCGTCATGCCCAGACCCTGAAGGGCCAGGCCGTACGCCGTCGCCATCGAGAGGATGTCCTTCTTCAGCGCCGCGGTCCGCTCCTCGCCAAGCTCGGAGAGGTCCAGACGCTTGAACTCCTCGAGGCGATACACATCGAGGGAGAGCTGCTGCTTGAGGTACTTGCGCAGGCCCGGCAGATTGAACGTCGAGCCGATGCCGATGACGCGCTGGAGCTGGGCCTCGCGGTGCAGGGACTGGTAGTACCCGATCGACCGCTGCACGTCCTGCGTGAGATCCGTGAAGATCGGACGCATCGCCTGGAAGACCTGGCGGGCGTGCTTGGAGTCGTGCACGTCGCGCTTGATCTTCTCCGCCTTGGGATAGCTCAGCTTGAACTGGTTGACCAGCGCCTCGGTAAACTGGTGCCCGCCCAGGGGGAAGGTTCGCACCCAGACGCACCCCGCCTCGGCCACCACCAGGTCGGTGCTCGTCGTGCCGATGTCCAGGATGATCGTCCCGGGCGTCGTCTCCACGAACTGCAGGTCGTACGCGATCGCGTTGTACGCCGCCACCGGGCTCAGGGTCACGATGTCCGGCGTGATGTTCACGTCGGTCAGCATGTTGAGCCGCTCCATCACGCGCTCACGCGTGATGGCGAAGATGCCCACCTCAACGTCGGGCGAGTCCGGCCGCTGGAACGTCTGGAAGTCCCACTCCACCTGCTCGAGCGGGAAGGGGATCTGCTGCAGCGCCTCGAACTTGACGATGTCCGGCACCTTCTTGGGCTCCACCGGCGGGAGCTTGGCGAAGCGCGCAAAGCTCGAGTGACCCGGCACGCTGATCGCGATCGTGGCCTTCGAGAGGTCGTACTGGCTCGTGAGCGTGCCGAGCGAAACGCGCAGCACGTCGTTCACGTCGATCCCGGGCGTCGAAAGCACCTTGGGATGCTCGATGTTCGCAAAGTCCAGAGCGACCACGCGGTCACCGTCCACCCGGCACTTGAGGGCCTTGATCCCCCCCGCGCCGACCTCGATGCCCCAGCAAACGTTCGATGCTGCCATCCGAGAACCCTTCTCAAATGCCCGCGCCTCACCAGGCGGGGTCGGTCGCGGCATGCCGCGACCCTGGGTCTTGCTCACTCACCGTTCAAACGCGCGCACGACGCCCCTCGGCGCCCCGCGCCCCCGAACGGTCCCCGTTGAGGGCGGGCATATTACACGCCCCGGCCATTCAGCGCCGCCGACTGCGCCCTCCCGTCAGTTTGTCCCGTCCTCGGGGCCCTTACGCAACCAGACGCCCCACTGGAACTCCGACTCGATTCGCACCGCCCCGGTTCGCTGTTTCACGGGTCGCGGGCCACGATTCGGTCAACTACCGCGGTGGCCACCACGCAAACCAGGATCACCACCGGCACCACCCACCAGATCTCCCGGGGTGCTTTGAGCGGGAACCACCGGTCCGGGCTCCCGTACGCCGCGATGTGATACCCCCCGATCAGACAACTGGCCCCCAGGACCAGCCTCATCTGCTGGGTCAGCCAAGAAGGGCCCGCCCAGTGGCGCTTGGCCACCTCCGCGTCCCCGCCGTCGTGGGCCGCGATGCGGTGACCCCAGAGGAGCCCCAGCCCCGCCAAGACCACCCCCACCCCCGCGGCCAGGCACAGGATGTTGGACACGCCGATCGTCAATTGAGGCCGCTCCCGAATCGGGCTCAGCTCATCGCCATGGCCACGCTGGAGACCATGCTCCCGGACTGCGGATCCAGGGCCGCCGCGTAGTTCAGGACCTCGATCTTCTCAGGCTGGACCACCTTGAGGGTGACCACCAGATTGCCCGTCGAGCACCAGCGCGTCGGGTTCTGCTGCCAAGCCATCGAGGCCACGACGTTGTCGGGCTGGTTCTGCATGATCTGGCCCAGAAGCTCACGATCGTGCTGGAAAACCTGGTTCCGGAAGGCCTCGGCCTTCTTGGACTCCTCGGACTCGCCCTCGATGTGCAGCGGCATCTTGTCGCCGAACATCGGGCCCACGTGGCTCAGATCCGCCGAGGCCACGATCAGGGTCTTGCCGGGCATCTCGGCGATGGTCTTGCGGAGCGCCTCAATGAAAGGATCAATCGCCAGACCCTTGCCGTCGTAGCTCTCCCCGCTGTTCACCGCCGGGTCGTGGACAAGGGCGCCGAAGACCTTGCAGTAGTTCCCCGCCTCATCCTTGCCCAGGACGTGCTGGATCCAGGCGATCTGCAGCTCAATGGAGTGCTCGCGCTCGTGGTCGTAGCGGTGGGCCATCAGGCGGGCGGCGTTGTCCGCGCCCAGGTGCTTCTGAAGTCCGATAAGAAAGGCACTGTCGATCTCGCAGGTGCCAAGCGGGGTCTGATAACCCTTGTCGCAACCCACCACGCCGGTGCCCTCGCCGAAGTGGTTGGTGCCCAGGATGATCACCCGGTCCGGGCGGTCCACCACGCGCAGACGGCCCCACGCGGCCCCGTAGTTCATCCACCCACGGCCGTAGTCCAGGTGCGGCGCGACGATCGCCTTGGGCAGGTTGTCGAAGCTCGGATTGGCCGCCGTTTCCAGGGCCTTGGCCATGAACTGGTCAAAGACCTCGCGGAGGCGATCAGCCCCAAGCTTGGCCTTTTCCTCTTCAGAGGCCTCGGCGAGCTGGTTCTCAGGGAGCCCCTGCTCCTTGCCGCGTTCGGCAAGCGTCTGGGAAACGAGCATGTCCACGAAGTTGGCGCTGGCCCCCGGAGGCAGCACGGGCGAGGAATCAAAGTCCTTGCGCACCTTCGCCAGCAGCGCCTCAAAGGAAGGGCCAAACAGCAGGCCGGCATCGTCAAGCTGGGCAACCAGCTGCTCGAGGATCGGGCGGGTCAGGCCACGGCCGACCTGGGTCACGATCTCGTCAATCGACTTCTCGCCGTCCAGCAGGGGAAGGATGAACTGGGCCGCGGGCGAGGTAAAGACCATCTTGTCCGAAATCTGGCGAGCGTCGGCCAAGCCAAGAGCGGTGTGTTCGCCGACCTGAGCGGGGAAGGCCCGGACGGGGCGGAGCTTGGGCTTCTGCTGGTGGGCAGCGTTCGGGTCAAAGACGGGTTGGGGCGCTTGAGATTCGCTCATGACGGGCCTTGTGCAAGAGGTGAGGAACTAGTCTAGGTGGATTCCGGGCGGCTCAGGTCTAAACTTCCCTCCCATTTCTCCCGGCAAGCCGCTGGGGATGGTTGTTCGCAGAGGTGGATCATGAGCAAGTTCGACTCCTTCAAGGCCGGCCAGGTGCTTCACTGCACGCTCACCAAGGCTCCGCGTTCCAGCGGCGCCGAGTCGACCATCGCCCGCCTGATGCGCAACGACCCCGAGGCCAAGCGCGGCCTGCGTCAGGGCCAGAAGGTCCGCCGCCAGACCATGCTCGTCTACAACCGCGGTAACCGCGACTGGGTGAGCCGGAAGACCTGCGGCAAGGTCGTCCACGTCTCCCCGGGCCAGGACTGGACCATGGCCTTCGACTTCTCGATCCTCCCGGACCTCAAGTCCGTCGAGGAGTACATCGAAGTCCGCGCCAAGTAAGGCGCGCGACCCTCGAGTGATTCAGGCCCGCCCTTCCGGCGGGCTTTTTTCATTGACGCTCCAACAATCAGGCATGAAGAAGCTCGCCCGCCCCGCTGCTGCCTTGCTCCTCGCCTTCGCCTGCCTTGCGCCAACGGGCTGCAAGAAGGAAGAGTCCAAGCCCGCAGCCGCGGCGCCCGCCGCGATGTACACCACGCGCGGGCGGGTCGAGCGCGTCGTGAGCCGTCCGGGCACGCAGACGCTGCTTCAGGTCCATCACGAAGAGATCCCTTCATTCAAGAACCGCGAAGGCGCGGTGATCGGCATGAAGGAGATGGTCATGGACTTCCCGCTCGCGACGGGCGTGCGCGTGGATGACCTCAAGACAGGCGATGTCATCGAGGTGGAGTTCGCGGTGGATTGGAGCCAGACGCCCTACCACGCCGCGACGAAGGTGACCAAGCTCCCCGCGGACACCGCGCTGAAGCTCGGCAAGTTCGTTGAGAACGGGAAGTGACCCGGGCCGCACCAATCGCGCCAGCGTGCTGAGGTAAGACCCCGGTGCGGGGCTGAAGACCGCATGCGGGTCGGAATCCCGGGTGCAAAAATGAAAACCCGGCACTCAGGGAAATCCCGAGCACCGGGTCTCGTGGGGGTCAGTAGTGAGAGATCTGAGACCGGACCGAGTTCTTGCGGATTGCCGTCAAGAACCCTGTCGGGGCTCCCGGTTTCCGAGACGGAAGCTCCGACACCCATCTGTTCGACGCACCCCGGGCGCAGGTTCCAAGCCAAAAGAAAAAATCGCGCATCGGAAAATCCGCGCGTTGACCGCAGATACGAAACGCGATCCTCAGGCCCCCTGAGCGGGTGATTTCCCCTCGATCCCAAGCACGTTCATGGCCATCTGGAGATCCGACCAGACCTTCTTGCGATTCTCCGGCGTGTATGCACGCAGCAGGAACGCGGGGTGATAGGTTGGAATCACGGGAATTGGGGACCCCCCCACCGCAAACGCATGCTGGCGGCCGCGAAGACGGGCCATCGAATCCTCCACGCCCAGCACGGTTTTGGTCGCGGGCAAGCCCAGCGTGACGATCACCCGCGGCGCGATAATTCGAATCTGATCAATGAGATACGGCGCGCAAAGACGGGCCTCTTCCGACGTCGGCGTGGCGTTGTTCGGGGGCCTGGTCTTGAGCACATTGCATATGTAGACCTGCTGCCGGGAAAGCCCCATCGCATCGATCATCTTGTTGAGGAGCTGGCCGGCACGGCCCACGAACGGGATTCCCTGCTTGTCCTCTTCCTCGCCCGGCGCCTCGCCCACGAACACCAGCGGCGCACAGGGGTCGCCATCCCCGAACACGATGGAGTGGTGGTCGGTCACAAAGTTCTTGTGCGGGGCGTCGGCCTCATACCGGGCCCTGAGCAGGTCCAGGCAGCGCTGGACCTCGGCGCGGTCGCGCGACCGCGGCCGTTCGACCAGGGGTGTGTGCTCCGGGGTCACCGACGCCAGGAACCCCTCGCCTCCAAAGCTCGCCGCCGCAGCGGGGAGCTTGGGCTCGAATGCTGCTGCGGGTCCAGCCTCGACCATGACTGCCGGACTCGGGGTGCCCGTCTCGTGAACAGGGCCTGTCTTGTGAGCGGGGCCCGTCTCCGGAGCGGGATCGCTCCCCGGCCGGCGGAACGCGGGCACGAAATCCACACCAAGCAGGCGGGAAGTCTCGGCGTGCTGGGCCACGAGTTTGTGCAGGCGGGAGCCTTCCATGCACGGAGCGTAGCGGAGCCTGCGGTCTGGAAGAAGCCCCACCCCGCCAGCCCTTTGACCCGATCCGGGGTCAGTGCAGCCGCGTCAGCACGAACGGCAGCACCAGTTCGGCCGCGATCAGGATGATGACGATCCACTCCAGGACCTCCAGGCGGCGGGTCGCCTGCCGGTCGGTCAGCTTCTGGTAGATGCTCCCCAGCGTGTCGAGCTTGCGGAGGATGCTCGCATCCCAGCCCGGCAGGTGGAGGCGTTCGGACGCGAGCCGGTAAAGCCTCGCGAGGTACTGATCGCCCACGAGCTTCAGGGCGTTGTTCACGCTCTCAAAGAGCATCGCCGCGTCCATCTCCAAAGCGGCGACGTGCGCCACCTCGCGTCCCCCTCGACGCGAGAAGAGCGAGAACAACGGCGGCGGGTGATTCACCGTCTGATACGCGTCCACAAGCGACTGATCCAGGCGCTCGTCGAGATGGCGCATCTCCAGGAGCTCGACGTTGGCGAACTCCAGGATCGCGATCGAGTCGGCGGCATCGTCATCAAACAGGATGGCGCCGTTGAAGTCGACCAGAGCGGCATCGGTCTGCGCATAGCTGATGCGGTGCGAGAGCGCATCGGTGACTTCCTCGTCAGACAGAACCTCGCGCTCGGAGCGCAGGATCTGGGCCAGGAGCTGGCGATGCGTCTGCACGATCTCCGCGCCGGGCCGATCGCACTCGGCGATGTGGAAGATGTGGAAGTCCTCGACGAACTCGGAGAGCTCGGGGCTCCGCACCGCTCCGTCGATGGCGCGGTTCAGCGCCTCGACCCGCTTGCGCGAGTCTTCCAGAAGCGCCGGGTGCTCGAACAGCGCATCGGCCAGGTCCCGGGCGTCGGAGAGATCGCCCGAGAGCGGGATGACGTACTCCACGCTCACCGCGCCGAAATCAAACAGCGTCAGCTCCACCACCGCGTTCGAGGACCAGCGCCCGATCGCGATGGGATCGCAAGGAAGCGTGACCCGCAGCGGCGGCGGGTGATAGTCGAGCTGCTCGGGCGTCCTTCGGGACTTCTTGATGGTCGTGCGCGTCGCCTCGCCCGACGCAAAGAGTGCTGCGGCACGATCCAGGTCGATCGCCAGGCCGATGTCGTACGCGAACAAGGCCGAACAGGAGCCCGAAAGGATCTTGGGGACCGGGGCGGAGGTTGGGCCTTGCTCAGACATCCGGAGCATTGTGGCATGAATCCCGCGGGGATGCGCGGCTTCTCGGTCCTGACCGCCGATGCAATGGGAGCCCGGGCACACGCGTTTTCCAGAAGCGGGCGGGAAACCCCCGCAAGCACGCCTTTGGGGTCAGGAGCGGAACATGATCAGTCTCGTGCGGCGGATTGGCGGCATCGTGTTGAGCGCAGGTCTGGCGTTGACCGCCATCGCGCCCATCGCTTCGGCTGCGGCCCAGCCGGCCAAGCAAGCAACTCGGGCGGGCGCGGATGACTCGGGCGCGTACCACCTTGAGAAGGGCCCCTTCGAGGTCAAGACGACCGACCTGCTCGTGCTGCACGACGAGGCGCGGGGGAAGGACCTCGAGGTGTTGGTGCGTGTGCCCTCCGGGGAGGCCGCCAAGGGCAAGAAGCTGCCGCTGGTGATCTTCTCGCACGGGATGGGGGGAAGCCGCAAGGCCTTCGGGGCGCTCACGGAGCATTGGGCGAGCTGGGGCTACGTCGTGATCCTTCCGACGCACGAAGACTCGGTGGAGATCATGCGCCGCGAGGGAAAGAAGCCCGCGGATCTGTTGTCCAAGGGTGGAGCCGCACGCAACGTGAATCCGCCGGAACGCGTGAAGGACTGCTCGTTCATCCTCGATTCGCTCGACCTCATCGAGTCCAAGGTGGATGGGCTGGCCAAGGGCACGATCGACCGCGATCACATCGCGATCTCGGGGCACTCCGCGGGCGCGCTGACCGCCCAGCTCGCGTTCGGGATGAAGGCCCGGACCAAAAGCAGCCCCTTGGAGGCGGTGACCATCGGCGATGATCGCTTCAAGGCCGCGGTCATCGTGAGCGGCCAGGGCGTGAGCCGGGGATGGATCAATCAGGACGCCTGGGAACAGATCACGCGCCCGATGATGGTGATCACCGGCAGCGAGGACACGGTCTCGGTGAGCAAGGAAACGCCCGAGACACGCCGGCATCCCTACGAGTTCGCCAAGCCCGGCGACAAGTACCTCATGTTCATCGAGGGCGCGACGCACTCGTCGTATCAGGGCAAGAGCGACCGCCCGCTCATGCGGGCCAAGGACCCGGCGAACGTCGAGAAGATCGGCCAGATCGTCCAGGCGGGGACCCTGGCCTTTCTGGACGCGTACATCGGCCAGGGTTTGGGACGCGAGACCGAGGCCAGGCAATACCTCAAGGGGGACCGGCTGACCGCGTTCTCGGGCGGAATTCTGGAGTTCAAGAGCAAGTGAAGCCCGCGGGGATCCGCCCGGGCCGAACCGCGATGGGGCCGTTTGCGTAGGCTGGCGGGAACACACGCGGGCGATCGCGCCCGCGTGCAGGAGGCCCCGGCATGAGCATCTGGCGGATTCTGGGCGGGATGACTTCGACGGTCCTGGTGGCGGGTCTGGCGCTGGGCGTTCAGCCCCCCGCGGTCTTCGGCACGCGCACCGTCGCCAGCGCGATCGAAGCCGGGAAGAAGGAAGGCAAGCTGGTCATCTTGGACGCCACCGCCACCTGGTGCGCGCCATGCAAATCCATGGACGCCACGACCTGGGTCGAACCCGCGGTCGAGAAGTGGATCGGGAGCAACGCCATCGCGGCCCAGTTCGACGTGGACGAGGACGTCGAGTCGGCCCGCGCGTTCAACATCGCCGCGATGCCCACGATCATCGCGGTCAAGAACGGCGTGGAGTTCGACCGTCTGATTGGATACCAGTCGAGCGAAAAGCTCCTGGGATGGCTCTCGGGAGTTCAGGAAGGCAAGACGCAGGCCCAGCAGGCCGAGGACCCCGGGCTCCGCGAGCGGATGAGGCTCTCGCGCGAGAAGGTGCGCTCGGGCCGGGTCGAAGACGCCTTCGCGGACTACCTCTGGCTCTGGAACAACATCGAGCAGCGCTATCCCGATCTGGCCTACGAGAAGACCGACTCGCTGATCGTGGCCTTCCGCGACATGACGGGCCGTCTGCCGGCCGCGAAGGACAAGCTCGGGGAGATCCGCGCCGCCCTGGAGCCCAAGGCCGAGACCGACCCCAAGGCGGCCGACGAGTTTCTGTCGCTGTGCAAGGCGATGCGGGAGGAGCCCCGGATCATCGCGTGGTTCGACGCGCACAAGTCCAGGCCCAACTTCAAGGAGCTCTGGACGGGCGCGTACAAGCAGGCCGAGCCCCAGCTCATCCTCGCGGGACGCTGGCGCGACGTGGGCCTGCTCGTCGACAAGCCCATCGACCGCATGAACGCGGTGTGGGACGCGAGCCAGAAGACCATCGCGGAGTTCGAGGCCCAGGGCCGGATGCCCGAGGTCATCGTCGCGGAGAAGTCGCGCTACGGCGCCGAGGCGACCAGGCTCTACGTCGCCCTGCTCGCCGCGGACCGGGACGACGAGGCGATGGCGGTCGCGATGGAGGCGACCCGGCGCAATCCCACGCCGATGATGTGGGGCCTGCTCATCACCAAGGCCCTGGACAACGATCAGGCCCGGGCGGTGCACCTGGAGTGGCTCAAGCCCGAGCTTGCCAACACGCTCGACATTGAGGACGCCCAGAAGCGGATTCACCAGCAGCTCGCCAAGCGGGGCAAGTGATCAGGATTTGGCCCGCATCGCCTGCTCGTGATTGACCTCCCGCATCAGCTCGAGGATGTACCGCTCGAACTGGTCGTGCAGGATCTTCATCGCGGGATTGTTCATCATCTCCTGGAAGGAACGCTCGGCCGCGATGACGCGCATGCGCTTCTCCCAGCTCTGGAAATACTCGGCGGAGAGCTGCCCCTGCTGGCGGGCGTACCAGGCGATCTCGAAGACCGAGAGCTGGAGCAGGTTGAAGAAGTAGCACCGCACGTCCTCGGGCGTGCGCAGATCGGCGACGTCGTCCTGATAGACCGAGGCCAGGGCGGGGTCGTCCACGCGCATCCGGCGGAGCTGCATCTGAAGCTCGACGAGCCTGGTGAAGTTGGCGACCTTCTGGGCGTGCCTGACGTTCACGAACTGGTACGCCGCGAACAGAAAGCCCGCAGCGATCGAGAGCGACGAGATGGCCTGGAGCGCGAGCTGGACATGGACGGGTTCGATCTTCATGACGGCGGATTGTTGGAGCCTTCGGCCCGCGACGCGCGGGGCGTACGATGGAGCTTCCGTTCCGGAGGGTTCTGATGAAACTGGCGTTCTACAGCACGCGCCGCTACGAGCGGCAGGCGTTCGAGACTCTGCTCCAGCAGGCGGGCGTGGAGACCCTCTGGCTCGAGGCCGCGGTGGACCGCACCACCACGCCCCTGGCCAAGGGGTGCGACGCGGTGTGCACCTTCGTGAATGACCCGCTCGATCGCGAGAACCTGCGCTGGCTCGCTGCGGGGGGCGTGAAGCTCATCGCCCTCCGATGCGCCGGATTCAATCAGGTCGACCTGGGCGCCGCCTCGGAGCTCGGGGTCACCGTCGCCCGCGTCCCCGCGTACTCGCCTTACGCGGTCGCCGAGCACGCTGCTGCCCTGATCCTGACGCTCAACCGGCACACGCACCGCGCGTTCAACCGCGTCCGCGAGCACAACTTCAGCCTGGACGGGCTCCTCGGCTTTGACCTGCACAGCAAAACCGTGGGCGTGATCGGCACCGGACGGATCGGCGCGGTCTTCTGCTCCATCATGCGCGGGTTCGGGTGCAACGTCCTCGCCTCCGACGTCATCGAGAACCCCGAGTGCATCAAGCTCGGCGTGAAGTACACCGATCTCCAGCAGATCGCGACCAGCAGCGACATCATCGCGCTGCATTGCCCGCTGACGCCCACGACCAAGCACCTGGTGGATGACGAGTTCCTGGCCCGCATGAAGCCCGGCGCGATGCTCATCAACACCAGCCGCGGCGGGCTCGTGGACACCGCGGCATTGATCGACGTGCTCAAGTCCGGCAAGCTCGGCGGCGTCGGCCTCGACGTGTACGAGGAAGAGGCCGACCTGTTCTTCAAGGACCTCTCGGACCGCGCGATCCGCGACGACGTCTTCGCGAGACTCCTGACGTTCCCCAACGTGCTCGTGACCGCCCATCAGGCGTTCTTTACAAACGAAGCTCTGGCCAACATCGCCGGAACGACGGTCAACAACATCGTCGCGTTCAGCAAGGGACAGATCCCCCGCGAGAATCTCGTCGGCGAATCGCTGGTCAAGAAGAGCTAGCGGCCAGCGGGCTCGCTTCGTCCTTGAGCGATTCGGGCCCGCCAGAGGCTTGGTAGTCATCGGCCAGCTTTGCGGCGCACCGGCGAGGTGCACGCAACCCCTGCGCTCGCGAGCCGCGTCAATCGCCACGCCGCCAGAGCCCTTGTTGGCAGGCACTATCTTCAAATCGACCAAAGAAATCGTCGCCCGGAACTCCGCGACGGCCTAGGCGTCTACGATTGAAGGAATGTCTGAAAGTTCAACCGTCCATCCGGGCGTCTTCATGATCCGCAGGCCCGCCCAGCTCCGGGCCCTGGCCTCTCCGGCGCGGCAGGAGGTCATCGACGCGCTGGTCGCTGCGGGGCCCCTCTCGGTCGCGGAGATCGCGGCCCACCTGGGCCGGGCGGCCGACTCGCTCTACTTCCATCTGCGCCAGCTCGAGAAGGTCGGGCTCATCCGCGAAATCGAACGACGCCAGAGCGGCCGCCACGTCGCGGTCGTGTACGACGTCCCGGGCAGGCCCATGCGGATCGATCCGAACCTGGCGGCGCCCAAGCCGCTCGGCGCGGTGATCTCGGGCGTGCTCAGACTCGCGCAGCGCGACTATCGGCGCAGCCTCAGCGACCCGCGCACCGTCATCGACGGACCGTGCCGGGAACTCTGGGGCGGACGCGTGAAGGGATGGGTTGCACCCGAAGACCTCACGAGAGTCAACGCACTGCTCGAGGAGCTCCAGCGCGTGGTGCGCGACGGCAGGCCGGGCGAGGGACGCCGGGGCGTTTCCTTCACGTTCGTCCTCGCCCCGGTCCGCAAGAAGTCGGTCAAGAGCTCCACATCGGCCCGCTCGGGCCGGAAAGGCAAATCATGAAGCGCTCGTTCACGTTCGCAGCGGCGTTGTGTCTGTCCGCGGGCTCGGCCCTGGCGCAGGACGCCGACGCGATCATCGCCCGCGCCCGGGAAGCCACGGGCATCGAGCACCTGACCCAGGACCGGGCGGTCAGGCTCCGGGGCAAGGGCGAGATGGCGGGCCTTCCCATGGACTTCGAGATGATCTTTGATGGCAAGGGACGCTTCGTGCAGCGCTTCACCGGGCCGATCACCGTGATCTACGGCTTCGACGGCGCCAACGCCTGGACCCACGACATCGGAGGCGAAGAACGCGTGCTCGACCTGCGCGACCGCAGGACCGTGATGGCCGCTGCCGCGTTCGTGTCGGGCTGGTGGTTGCACCCCGCCTCCGGCGCGACCCTTGCCGCGGGTTCCGTGCCGGGCTCGGTGGAGTGGCGCGGCAGCGACGACTCGACCGCCGAAGCGCAGTTCGACGCGTCCACGGGGATGCCCTCGGCGTGGAGCGCCAAGGCCTCGATGGGACGCCGTTCCAGCACGCTCAGCGGCGTCGTCACGCTCGGTGAGGGCGCGTCCAAAATGGCGTTCCCCGCCAAGATCGAGACGGTTTCGGACGGCGCGGGCACCGTGACCATCACCAGCGCGGAGTCCTACACGCCGACCGACGCCGAGTTCACGCTTGATCCGAGCCGTGGAAAGGACGCGCGGTTTGATCCGTCCCGCTCACCCACGCTCGAAGTCACCAAGGCCAAGACCGGGCACATGCTCGTGCACGTGACCATCAACGACCAGGACGCGGGGCTCTTCATCTTCGACACGGGCGCCGGAGGAACGGTCATCTCCAAGGCGCTGGCGCAGAAGCTCAAGCTCGACGAGTTCGGCGAAGTGCCGATGGTGGGCGTGGGCGGGGCGATCAAGTCCACGTTCGTCAGGCCGGCTTCCATGAATGTGGGGCCGATGACGATCGACAAGCCCCTCATGAACACGCTGGACACCGGATTCCTCACCCAAGCGATGGGGACGGAGATCTCGGGGATCATCGGCTATGGGCTCATGCACCGCGCGATCGTGGAAGTGGACCGCGCGAACCTGAAGGTCGCGCTGCACGATCCCGACACCTTCAAGGACGATGCCCTGCACTGGCAGGAGCTCCGCGTCTCGCAGCGCGTGCCCGTCGCCAAGTGCACCTTCGAGGGGCACGAAGGCTGGTTCCGCCTCGACACGGGCGCATCGGGACCATTCGCGACGATTCATCAGGCGACGGTGAAGCAGTTCAACCTGCTCGAAGGCAGGGAAGTCACCGACACGCAGATGGGAGGCGTGGGAGGCAAGGTCCCCGCCAAGCGTGGGACGCTCAAGACCTTCACGATCGGCGGCAGAACGAGCGAGAATGTGACCGCGGACTTTTCGCTCGAAGACAAGGGCGCGTTCGCCGAAGCGACCCTCTCAGGCAATCTGGGCATGACCGCGCTGTCGGGCTTCGACATCTTCTTTGACTACCACGGCAAGCGCGTCGCGTTTGTCGCGGGCAAGCCCTGAACTCAGGCGTGCACGCCGCGGTGTGCCGCGACAATCCGGATCTCATCGAAGCTGATCAGCCCCTCGGAGCCCGCTCCGTCCGTGCCGGATGGGAGCGGCTCCGCGCCGTTGAGCTTCACGTAAATCGGCTTGATGAGCTCGCCTCCCACCTCTTCGATCGCCCCGGCGATGCGGGACTCGACGTCGGGGGCGACCCAGGGCGAGATCGAGTGCGGCTGCTCTTCGCGGATGAAGTCCAGCAGATACCCGACCACCGTTGAACGGGCCCGCCCGGTGGCCTGCATGACCTCGGAAATGGTCTGTCCCGCGCGGAATCGCGGGGCCGCCGCCAGCGAGCCCGGGGAACGCTTCACGGTCTCCGGATCACGCGTCCCCGATGCGGCATCCAGCGCGAGCGAACTCTCGGCCGCGGCTTCTCGCAACGCGATGAGGATCAGCTCGCCCAGATCCTGCGCCTTCTTCTGCCCGATGCCCTTGATCGAGAGCAAGGCCCGCGGCGTGCTCGGCCGCGCCCGGCAGAGCTCTTCGAGCGAAGCGTCGCCCAGAATGACGAACGGCGGCACGCCTCGCTCTTCCGCGAGCTGGCGTCGCCAGACGCGCAGACGCTCGAAGAGCTCGCGCTCCTGGATCGAGAGCTGCACCCCCGCTGCCGCGGCGGCCTTCTTCCCCTTCGCCTTGCTCCCGCTGGCGACCTTCGGCTCGACGAGCATCGCCTGACGCTGATTCTTGAGCACTTCGAGCGACGTGGGCGAGAGCCTGATGGTCGGATACTCGCCATCGGCCCGCTCGAGATCGCCGGTGTCAACGAGCTGATTGATGTACCCGACGAGCTGGTCCTTCTTGTGCTGGCTCAGGATGCCGAACGTGGAGAGCTTGTCATGCCCATAGCGGGCGACGCGCTCGGAGCGTGAGCCCAGCAGCACGTCCGCGATGTGGATCGCGCCGAAGCGCTGCTCGCAACGCGCCACGCACGAGAGGATCTTGCGGGCGATGTCCTGCGCATCGACCACAGGCGAGAGCTCGCCGAGGCAGAAGTCGCACGCGCCGCACTCGCCTCCCTCGTACGTCTGGCCGAAATACTCCACGATCGCCCGATGCCGGCAGCGGGCACCCGACACGAGCCTGGCCATTTGGTTCAGGAGTCCGACCTGAGCCTCCACGTGCTCGGGGGGCGCTCCGGACTCCTCGGCGCTGCGCTCGATGAGCTGCTTCCAGCGCATCACGTCAGCGCTGGAGTGGAACAGGATGCACTCGGCCGGCAGCCCGTCGCGCCCGGCGCGCCCGGTCTCCTGCTGATACGCCTCGATGGACTTGGGCATCGCCGCGTGCACCACGCACCGCACATCGCCCCGATCGATCCCCATGCCGAACGCGACGGTGGCGCACACGACATTGAGACGCTCGGCGCGGAAGTAATCGCTGACGCGTGAACGGGCCTTGGCGTCCATCCCGGCGTGATACGCCTTGGCGTCGATGCCCAGATCCGTCAGGCCCGTGGCCATCGACTCGGTGTCCTTGCGCGAGATGCAGTACACGATGGCGGCCCGATCGTGGTGCCTCCGCAACGCCTCAGCAACCTGCTTCAGGACCCCGGCACGCGGGAACACGCGATAGGTCAGGTTCGGGCGATCGAAGTTGCCGACCAGCTCGACCGGGTCGCGCAGGTGGAGCTGCTCGATGATGTCCGCACGCACGCGCGGCGTCGCGGTCGCGGTGTACGCGCCGATCGGCACGCCCGGGAAGACCTCGCGAAGCTCACGGAGCCTGCGATACTCCGGGCGGAAGTCATGGCCCCACTGGCTGATGCAGTGCGCCTCGTCGATCGCGATCGCACCCACCCCGAGCCTGACGCAGAACGCCAGGAAATCGGGCATCAGCAGCCGTTCGGGCGCGACCAAGAGCAGGCGGAGCGAGCGCTGCTTGACGTGCTCGCGGAGCTCGTTCTGCTCCTCGGATGTGAGATGCCCATGGTCTGCCGCTGCGGGCACGCCCGCCTGCCGCATGGCGGCCACCTGATCGCGCATCAGGGCGATCAGGGGCGACACCACCAGCGTGCACTTGCCCGAGACCAGCGGCGGGACCTGATAGCAGAGCGACTTTCCGCCGCCGGTGGGCATGACCGTGAGCAGATCGCGTCCCGCGAGCGTCGCGTTGATCGCCTCGTCCTGGAGCGGGCGCAGCGCGTCAAACCCCCAGTGGAGTTTCAAGACCCTGGCGATCTCATCTTTTCGCGAACGCGCGGTCAAGGCTTGGCGTCCTCCTTGGAGGAAGCCGCCGCACCGATCTCCGCGAGCTTCACACGCCCGA
Source organism: uncultured Phycisphaeraceae bacterium (assembly GCA_964531675.1). GTDB lineage: Bacteria > Planctomycetota > Phycisphaerae > Phycisphaerales > UBA1924 > CAZHFW01. Next base: position 22,436 of record CAZHFW010000016.1, read on the forward strand.
TCGAGAGCGGCCTCTCATCCACCACGTGGAACTTCGCCTTGGGATCCGTGCTCGGCGCATAGCCCGCGATGGAGCCGTCCTGACGCACATAAATCCGGCACACGCCCACGCCCAGCCCCGGATGAAACTTCCCGGCCTTGTCCACGCGCGAGTCCCCCGGACCATGACCAAGACTGCTCGAGTCGATGATGCGCACCGTCCACTGCGTTGTGCCAGCAACGACCGGAGGCGCTTGCGACGACTCTTCGGGCCTTGCATCCACGACCATGACATGGCCCGAGTTGTCCGAGTCCGGCGGATACTTGATCGCGATCAGATCGCCCGGCTCGACCAGATCGAGCTTCGTGATCACCTCGAAGTGCTTGCCCGCCTCGATGGTGCGCTGATAGTGGATCGCCAGCGGGCGCTCGCGCCCGAACCACGCCTTGAGGTCGGCCCGGGTGAGGCAATAGGCGTCCTTGAGAATCTCGTTCACCAGGCCCGAGCAGTCCGTCCTGCAGGTTCCGGGCGCGTCGGCAGACTTCCAGCGGACGATCGTGGGCCGGTGCTGGTAGTCGGTGGTCTCGGCGTCACGCACCAGCTCGCGGAGCCGCGTGAGGTGCCGAGGCTCGGCAGAGGCCGCGGTCGGAGCCGTCGCAACGGTCGCGGGGGCGGCCCTTGGTGCACCTGGCGCGACGCTTCCGGGCTGGGCGGAAAACGCCAGCACTGCCGCGAGCATCCATGCAGTTCCGAAAGGCATGCTGCGGAGCGTACAACGCCTCAAGGAAGGATTCCGCATGAATCCTCGGGACTTTGGGACTTTTCGCGCCGCCCCTCCGGGCCGCTGCCGAGGGCCAAGAATCCGACATCGGTGCCCGAAAATCGGAGGATGGGCAAACGCTCCCCGCGATGCTTCTGGCATGCTGATCGCCACCATGCCCGCCGGCCTTTCAAACCCCGCCCCCACCACGCCCGCGGCCCTGCCTCCCGCGGACCGGATGTACCGGGCACTCGTCGAGCGCGACATCGCGTTCGACGGCAGCTTCGTGGTCGGGGTGAAGTCCACCGGGATCTTCTGCCGGTGCATCTGCACCGCCCGCAAGCCCCTCCGCAAGAACGTCGAGTTCTTCGCGACTCCCAAGGAGGCGTTGCACGCGGGCTACCGCGCCTGCCGCCGCTGCCGCCCGATGGAGGACCCCGCGAGCGACAAAGCCCCCGCATGGCTCGATCAACTCAAGAAGCTCGCGGACGAGCATCCGCAGCGCCGGCTCCGCGACGCGGACCTGATCGCGATGAAGCTCGATCCCTCCACAGTCAGGCGCCAGTTCAAGAGCCGCTTCGGCATGACCTTTCAGGCCTACGCCCGCGCCAGACGCATGGGCCTGGCGCTCAACGCGGTCAGGCAGGGCAAGAGGCTGGAGCAGGCCAAGTCCCAGTCGGGACACCGCTCCGACTCGGGCTTCCGCGAGGCCTTCGAGCGACTCTTCGGAAACGCCAGAGGCAATCCGACCCGCGTGCTTGCGGCTCGCTGGATCGACACCCCCATCGGCTCCATGCTCGCGCTGGTGGACGATGAAGGCCTGCGCCTGCTCGACTTCGTGGACCGCCGCGGCCTGGAACGCCAGATCACCCGCATCCGCGCCAAGCTCGCGTGCGTGATCGTGCCCGGCGAACACCAACACCTGGACCGCGTGCAGGCACAGCTCCACGCCTACTTCGCGGGACGTTCACGATTGCTCATCGATCCGAGCGCTCAAGGCGTCAAGGGCGAAGTTGCCTTCGGCGTGCCTCTGGTCCCGGGCGGCGGGGAGACTCCCTTCCAGCAGAAAATCTGGGCCCAGCTCCGCTCCATCCCGTTCGGTCAGACCCGGAGCTACGCCGAGCAGGCCCGGGCCATCGGCAATCCCGCGGCGGTCCGCGCCGTCGCGCGAGCCAACGGCGAGAACTTCCTCGCACTGGTCACCCCCTGCCATCGCGTCATCGGCTCCGACGGCTCCATGACCGGCTACGGCGGCGGCGTGTGGCGCAAGCAATGGCTCCTCGAACACGAGCGCAAAGTCGCAACCCAGACGCCCACCCGCGACGCTGCTGCACGCATCTGAACTCCACCAAGAGCACTCCAGAGCCATCAAGAGCCGTCAGGTCGTGCTCATGGCCTCACCGATCATCACAAAACACCTCGTCGCATCACGCCCGGTTTGAGCGCTTCGCTCAAACCGGGATGAACCGTCCGCGAACTCACCCACCTTGGGCGATCATCCTGGTTTGGACGAAGCGTCCAAACCAGGCGTGACCACACCATCCGTCCGAGCCGCGTCGCGCAAGCGACCGGTCCACCGCTCGCCACAGGCCCCTCGGGTCACCCAGACACCCACGGACAGTCCGCCACACTCGCGGAGCCCCAACCACACCCGATCGCATCACGCCCGGTTTGAGCGCCTCGCTCAAACCGGGATGAACCGTCCGCGAACGCACCCACCCTGGGCCATGATCCTGGTTTGGACGAAACGTCCAAACCAGGCGTGGCGCCACCTTCGCATCGCTTGCGGCTGGTGACTTGCCCTCGCGCATGAAAAAGGGCCCGAGCAAACCGCCCGGGCCCTTCTCATCCTTCAGCTTTTCATCCTTCAGAGCCGTGTCGCGCAAGCGACCGGTCTTCTTCGCTTCAGACGCCTTCCGCTCGCAAGACGCCCACGTTTGGCCTGCCGGTCGCTTGCACGACCACACTCGGACAACCCGCGGCGCGGGGCTTACACCCCAACCGCCTTCCTGCTCTGGTTCAGCAGCTTGCGGAGCACCGTCTGCAGCACGCCGCCGTTGCGGTAGTACTCCGCCTCGACAGGCGTATCAATCCGGCACTTCACCATGAACTCCTTCTTGGAGCCGTCGGGCTTGGTCGCGGTGATCTTCACCTCGCAACGCGGCTCGACGAGGCCCTCGCTCGACACCGGCAGATGAATGTCGAAGCTCTCCTCGCCCGTGAGGCCCAGGCTCGCGCCGTTCTCACCCTCGCTGAAGCACAGCGGCAGCACGCCCATGCCCACCAGATTCGAGCGGTGGATGCGCTCGAAGCTCTCGGCGATCACCGCCTTGACGCCAAGCAGCAGGGTGCCCTTGGCCGCCCAGTCGCGGCTCGAGCCCATGCCGTAGTCCTTGCCCGCGAGCACCACCAGAGGCGTGCCCTCGGCCTTGTAGTTGACACTGGCGTTGTAGATCCAGTCGATCTTGCCCGCGCCCTTCTTGGAGAAGTCCTTGGTCCAGCCGCCTTCCTTCACCTTCCCGTCGACGGTCGCGAGCTTGTTCTTCACGCGCACGTTGGCGTAGGTGCCGCGGGTCATGATGAAGTCATGGCCGCGACGCGTGCCGTAGGTGTTGAAGTCGGCCTTCTTGATCCCCAGGGACTTGAGGTACTCGCCAGCGGGCGAGTTCTCCGCGATGTCGCCCGCGGGGGAGATGTGGTCGGTCGTGACCGAGTCGGCGACGTACGCGAGCACGCGTGCGCCCTTGATCGCCGTCGGATTGGTCGGCGTGGGCGCGAGGTTCTCGAAGAAGGGCGGATGGTGGATGTACGTGGACGCCGGGTTCCACTTGTAGCTGTCCGACTTGCTCACGGGAACCTTGTTCCACGTCTCGTTCCCGTTGAACACGTTGGCGTACTGCTTGCGGAACTGCTCGGGCGTGAGGCACTGCGCCTTGACGTCCTGCACTTCCTTCCACGTCGGCCAGATGTCCTTGAGGAACACAGGCTTCCCGTCCTTGCCCGTACCCAGGGGCTCGGTGGACAGGTCGGTCGTCACGCTCCCCGCGATCGCGTACGCGACGCACAGGGGGGGCGAAGCCAGGTAGTTGGCCTTCACGTTCGGGCTCACACGGCCTTCAAAGTTGCGGTTCCCCGACAGCACCGACGCGACGTACAGGTCGCCTTCCTTGATCGCCGCCTCGACCTCGTCCGGCAGCGGGCCCGAGTTGCCGATGCACGTCGTGCAGCCGTAACCCACGGTGTAGAAGCCCAGCGCGTCCAGATCCTCGTTGAGCTTGGCCTTGGTGAGATACTCCGTCACGACCTTGGACCCGGGGGCCAGAGAGGTCTTGACCCAGGGCTTGCGGTTCAGACCCTTCTCACGAGCCTTCCGCGCCACCAGACCCGCCGCGATGAGCACGTCGGGGTTGCTCGTGTTGGTGCAGCTGGTGATCGCCGCGATCACGACCGCGCCATGGCTGATCTTGCTCGGCGTGGTGCCGTCGGCGTGCTTCACAATGCCCGAAGCGCCCAGGATCTTGTCCGCGGGAAGACCAAAGCTCGTGTTGCCCAGCGGCGCCGCCAGAGCGCGGAAGAAATCCGCCTTGACGTTCTTGAGCTCGACGCGGTCCTGCGGGCGCTTGGGGCCCGCCAATGAGGGCTGGACCGTGGACATGTCCAGTTCCATCGTGTCGGTGAACTCGGGCTCGGGGGAGCCGGGGGTCCAGAAGAGGCCCTGGGCCTTGCAATACGCCTCGACCAGCGCGACCGTCGCCTCATCGCGCCCGGTGAAGCGCAGGTAGTCGAGCGTCGCCTGATCGACGGGGAAGAAGCCCATCGTGGCGCCGTACTCGGGGGCCATGTTGGCGATGGTGGCGCGGTCCGGGACGGACATGGACGCCAGGCCCTCGCCGTAGAACTCGACGAACTTGTCGACGACGCCCTTCTTGCGGAGCATCTGCGTGACCGTGAGCACCAGGTCGGTCGCGGTGGTGCCCTCGGGGAGCTTGCCCTTAAGCTTGAAGCCGATCACCTCGGGGGTGAGCATGTAGATCGGCTGGCCGAGCATGACCGCCTCGGCCTCGATGCCGCCGACGCCCCAACCCACGACGCCCAGGCCGTTCTCCATGGTCGTGTGCGAGTCGGTGCCGACGCACGAGTCGGGATACGCGATGGTCTCGGCGCCCTCGGTCTTGGTGAGCACGCCCTTGGCGAGGTACTCCAGGTTGACCTGGTGCACGATGCCCGTCGCGGGAGGCACCACCGAGAAGTTGCTCAGGCTCTGCTGGGCCCACTTGAGGAACTCGTAGCGCTCCGTGTTGCGCTCGAACTCCTTGGAGGCGTTGATCGTCAGCGCCGTCGCCGAGCCGAACGCGTCGACCTGCACGGAGTGGTCGATCACCAGGTCGCACTTCACCAGCGGGTTGATCACGTTCGGATCGCCGCCGAGCTTCTTCATCGCGTCACGCATCGCCGCCAGATCGACAGCACAAGGCACGCCCGTGAAGTCCTGCAGCACCACGCGCCCCGGCATGAAGGGAATCTCTTCCTTCGCGGGCGCCTTGGCGTTCCAGTTGGCCAGCCCCGCCACGTCATCCTGGGTCACCACGAACCCGTCGACGTTGCGCAGCATGGACTCGAGCAGCACCTTGATCGAGTACGGGAGCTTGTCCACGTGCCCGATCCTGGCGCTCTTGAGCGCGCCCAGCGAGAAGTACGTGTACGTGCCGTGCGCCGTCTTGAGGGTGCTGCGTGAGTTGAAGGGACTGCTGGCCATCGCGTGCTCCTTGGTGCCGCGGATTCCGCGGCGAACCGGAAGGCGGGCCGCTCGTTCGATGAGCCGCCAACGCCCCTCCGACGCCATGACTATCGCCCTGCTCGGAGCATGAATCAAATCGATCCGGATTAGGTCGCCGATTGATTCTGTTTATGACAGGCCGGTGGGTGCGCCCGCCGGGGAGACCGCCCCTCAGCTCGGACGCTGCTTCTCCCACGGGTCCTCGCGGCGCGGGTCGTACCAGAGGCCCAGGCCCTCCTTGGTCTCGACGAGCTTCCGGCGTGCAAAGACGCCCCGGATGAACAGCGGGTAGATCTCCATGAACCCGTACGTCCGGAGCTTGCGCCCGGAGGTCAGCACAGGCTCCCTGATGATCTCGAACCTGCCGTGGACCTTGAGCGCCTTGGCGAGCTCGATCTCCTCGCTCGCATAGACCGTCTCGTCCCAGCCCCCCGCCTTGTCGAACGCCTCGCGCGTGCAGAAGAAGAAGCACCCGCCGGTGAGCTTCATCCATCGGAACGCGGTGTTGAAGATGAACAGCGCGAGCTTGGCGGTCAGCGGGATCGGGCCGTCAAACCGGACCTGGCCCCCGCCCCCGACCGCGCCGCCCTTGATCTTCTCGAGGCCCTGCTGAATGTTGGCCGCGTTCACCTGCGTATCCGCGTCGATGAAGAACAGCACCTGCCCCTTGGCGTGCCTGGCCCCCAGATTCCGCGTCGCCGCGATCTGGCGCCGCTCGTGCCGGACGACCATCGCTCCTCGCTCTTTGGCGATCCTTGGCGTCGCATCGTCGGACGCGTCATCGGCGACGATGATGTCGTGCTCGAGCGCAAGCCGCACCGCGGCTTCCTTGATGGACTTCAGCGTCCGCCCAAGGTTCTTCTCTTCGTTGTGCGCGGGGATGACGAACGACACGAGCATGAGGCCAACGGTATGCCCTCCCAGGCTGACGCTGAAGCACACGCCCACAGCGCCGCGGACGTGCACACGCACACGCACACTCTCGCTCACGCTCACGCGCATGCGAACGCGCACGCACACGCCCGGTTTGGGCGCTTCGCCCAAACCGGGATCACCCACCCGCGAATCAAAAGGCCCCCGCTCCCTCACGCATCCCATCCCGGATTGAGCAGAGACTGCTCAATCCGGGCGTGACTGAGCCTGCCACACAGGCAGGGGGCTCGCCTTCTCTCACTCGAGGTACGTATACCCCTCCATCCCCACGTCGTAGAACTTGAGGAGGGACTGGGCTTCGGGCACGCTCATCGTGCCGGCCTTCACCGCGCGCTCCACGTCACGGCGCATCGAGCGGATCAGGTCTTCGGAGTCGAACTGCACGTACGCGAGCACTTCCTTGACGCAGTCGCCCTCGATGACCTCGTCGAGGTCCCAGTCGCCCACGCCGGGCGAATCATCGAAGGAAACGTGCACGACGTGCGTGTCGCCGTAGAGATTGTGGAGATCGCCCAGCACTTCCTGGTACGCGCCGACCAGCGCCACCGCCAGGTAGTAAGGCTCGGGCTTGCCCTCGGGCAGGCCGCCCGGAAGGCTCGGGATCGTCGCGGGGTACTTCAGTTCATGCAGCTCGAGCGTCGCCTTGGAAGCGGTGCGCTTGTCGATGAACTTGTCCACCTGACCATCCGAGTCGCACGTGATGTCCGCGAGAACCGCCTGCCGCGTCGGCTGCTCCTCGAGGCGGTGGATCGGAACGATCGGGAAAAGCTGGTCGATCGCCCAGTGGTCGGGCATGCTCTGGAAGATCGAGAAGTTCACGTAATAGATATCCGACAGGACCTGCGGCAGCTCCATCAGGTCGTCCGGGAGCTCGCCCTTGGCCGCCGCCAGCGCCAGCACGCGACGACCAACCGCCCAGAAGAGCCGCTCGGTCGCCGCCCTCAGAGGCAGCGAGAGATAGCCCAGGTTGAACAGGCTCATCGCCTCGTCACGCGCCTGCACCGCGTCGTGGTACACCTCGACCAGGTTCACGCGCGGCTGGTTCAACGCTTCGAACGCGTCGATGAGTTCCAGCACAGGCTGAGGCTTCTCCGCCTCGGACTTCATCAGCGCGTGCACGCCCGGGATGTCGGCCTCGGACGGGAAGTGGGTCTTGCCCAGCACGTCGATGATGAGGAGCGACGAGTGGGCGACCATGGCGCGCCCGGACTCGGAGAAGATGCGCGGGTGCGGGAACTCGTTGGCGTCGCACACGCTCTTGACGCGGTAGATGATGTCCGCCGCGTACTCCGCGACGCCGTAGTTCACGCTCGAAGGCGAGTCGGACTGGCTGCCGTCGTAGTCGATGCCCATCCCGCCGCCGACGTCGATGGTGTCCAGACCGGCGCCGAGCTTCTTGAGCTCGCAGAAGATGTGGGCCAGCTCGTTCACCGCCGCCTTGACCTTGCGGATGTCGCCGACCTGGGAGCCGATGTGGAAGTGGATCATGCGCAGGCAGTCGGCCATGCCGTTCTGCTTGGCGAACTCCACCGCGTGGATGAGCTCGGTGACCGTGAGGCCGAACTTGGAGCGCATCCCGCCCGAGGACTCCCAGCGACCCGTGCCCTGCGCGCTGGGCTTGGCCCGCAGGCCGATGCGCGGCCGCACGTTGTACTTCTTGGCGTGCTGGATGATCAGCTCAAGGTCGGAGAACCGCTCGACCACCGGAATGATGTGCCGCCCGAGCTTGGTCGCCAGGATCACCGTCTCGATGAACTCCGAGTCCTTGAACCCGTTGCACACGATCGGCATCGCGGGCAGATTCTCGGTCAGGCCGAGCACCGCGAGCAGCTCGGGCTTGGAACCGGCCTCCAGGCCGAAGCCCAGCTCCTTGCCGATGTCGCGGATCTCCTCGCAAAGGGGGCGCTGCTGATTCACCTTGATCGGATAGATGCAGGCGTACGAACCCGTGTACGCGTGCTCCTTGATCGCGTTGCTGAAGGCCTCGCGGATCTCCGTCAGGCGGTGCTTGAGCAGGTCGCGGAAGCGGACGATCACCGGCGTGCCGATCTCGCGCTCGCGCAGACCCTCGATGACCTCGTAGAGATCGATCTGCCGCTTGGGGTCGCGCTCGGGCATGACGACCAGGTGGCCCTCGGCGTTGACGCCGAAGTAGCCATTGCCCCACTCGTGCACGCCATAGACCCTCGCCGAGTCCTGAACCGTCCACGGGCCCTTGGTGGGCACCGCAGCCGGCTGCGCAGAGAGGGAGGTGATGCTCGGACCAGAAGACGGGGTGATAGTCGCCATCGTGATTGGGGCCCAACTGGGCGGACGGAACCCGAAGCAGATCCGGCGCGGTGCCTCGACGAATCGATGACCAGATGCCCGGACGCGGCGCTACGGGGCGCGACAGTGCGATCGCACGCGCTTGCTCTGCTCGGCGGCAGTAGGCGCCCTCGTCGAAACTCATCCACCCGACCGGTCGCGCCCGCCCGCCGAAGAATCGCGGCACCAAAAGATTAGCGAACATTCCCCGCCGGGCCACCAAAGAGCGCCGCCAGCGTGAATTTTTCTCTCGACAGCTTCTCCCCCCAAGCCTCCAACTCCGTCAGAGCCTCCGGCGCAAGCCGGAGGAACCTCCGTCTCCGAGAGAACCTCCGTCTCCGAGAGAACCTCCGCACACCACGCGCCTCTCCAACTCTTCACGCCCCAACCACTCGCCCGATTCCTCAAGCTCAAAGCTCAATCGCACTCACCGCATCAGCAGCGTCGCCACCACCCCCACCACTACCGCGGTGAGCACCGGCACCACCAGAATTGCCGCGGTCAGGGTCCGCTTGATGGGCGTCCACCAGCTCCCCAGGCGCGTCAGCTGTTCCGACGCCCGCAGATTGGCTCCGTGCATGACCTCCGCCGGGATCAGCCTGGGGATGTTCATGAACGCCAGCGCGATCAGGGTCAGGTCGTCGAGCTGTCCGAGGATCGGGATCGTGTCGGGAACCAGGTCGATCGGGCTGAGGATGTACGCAAACGTCAACACCGCCGCGAGCCGCGCCGACCAGGGCGTGCCCCGGGTGAAGCAGGCCAGGAACAGCGCCAGCAGCTCAAGCCTGAACCGGCGCAGGCGGTCCCAGCGCATCCGCCGCCCACCCGCCGCCTTGGCCGCCCGACCTGGAATCGCCTGGAATGGAATCGCCTGACTCGCCACGACCACCTCCGACCCCTTGTTCGGCATCGGGAGGGGGCGGTTTCAGCGCCGCATCACCCCGCGGCACTCCAAAACGAAGCATGCTTCCCCGAGTCCGGAGAAGCATGCCTTGGAGACGTGTTGTCGGTCTGTCCCGGGGACTCAGCCAGCTTCCTTCTCGTCGACGCGCTGGATGGTCGCGCCCAGAGCCCGGAGGCGATCCTCCATCTTCTCATAGCCGCGATCCAGGTGGTACACGCGATTGACGACCGTGGTGCCCTCGGCCGCCAGACCCGCCAGGACCAGCCCGGCGCTGGCGCGGAGGTCGCTCGCCATGACCGGCGCACCGACCAGCTTCCGCACTCCCGACACGATGACCGTGGGTCCCTGACGGAAGAGCTTGGCGCCCATGCGCGAGAGCTCCGCGACGTGCAGGAATCGCTCCGGGAAGATGCGCTCGGTGATCACGCTGTTGCCGTCGGCGAGCGTGAGCAGGGCCATGAGCTGGGCCTGCACGTCCGTCGGGAAGCCCGGGTGCACCTGGGTGGTGACCTCGACAGGCTTGAGGATGCGATCGCAGGTCACGCGGACCGAGCAGCGGGCGTTTTCGGTCTCGAGCGGGCTCACGCCCGCCGCCGAGACGCCGCTGGAGAGCGAGAGGCTCGATCCCGCCTTGCGGGGCTGGCTCGTGACCGGGGTCGAGAGCGTGGGCAGGACCTGGCAATGCACCCCCGCCGCCGCCAGGCGGTCGGTGACCGCCAGCAGGGAGTCCAGCGGGCAGTTGTCCAGGGTGATGTCGCCGTTGGTGATGGCCGCCGCACACATGAAGGTGCCCGCCTCGATGCGGTCGGGCATGACGCGGTGATCCGCGCCGCCGAGCTGGGCGACGCCCTCGATGATGATGCGGGGAGAGCCCGCGCCGCGGATCTTGGCGCCCATGGCGGTGAGCAGGTTGGCCAGATCGACGATCTCGGGCTCGCAGGCCGCGGACTCGATGATGGTCGTGCCCTTGGCCAGGGTCGCCGCCGACATGACGTTGGCGGTGCCGAGCACCGTGGAGCCGAACGGCCCCCCCAGGAAGATGGTGGTGCCCTTGAGCCCGCCCTGGGGCGCCTTGGCGATGATGTCGCCGGCGGTCAGGATGATCTCCGCACCCAGGGCCTGCAGGCCGCGCAGGTGCAGGTCAACCGGGCGATCGCCGATCGCGCAGCCGCCCGGCATGGAAACCTGGGCAAACCCGCGCTTGGCGACCAGCGGCCCCAGCGTGCAGATGCTGGCCCGCATCGTGCGTACGATGTCGTACCGCGCGTGTGAGTTGGACTCGTCCGACGCGTGCAGCGTGAGCAGGCCCGGGGTGTAACCCGGCGCGTCGGGGGCCAGTTCGTTGGTTCGCTGGCAGCCCAGCTCGGCCAGGAGCCGCCGCATATTGGCGATGTCGGCCAGCTCCGGGACGTCCCGGAGTGTCACGGGCTGGTCGGTGAGCAGGGCCGCCGCCATCAGAGGCAACGCCGCGTTCTTGCTCCCGTTGATCCGCACCCGACCGTAAAGCCGCTTCCCGCCCTGAATGACAAAGCTGTCCATTGCTCGCCGCGCTCCGTCGCACCCGCTCACCAGCGTCCCGGGGCCCGCGATCCGTCGGGGCCCTGTGTCCGATGAGCGTCCGATCATATTCGGCGCTCCGCGCTCAAAAGCGTGAACCGGTCCGGATCGGTGCGCGATCCGCACGCCGCCAAACCGCCCATTATCGCACCGCGCCGCACAGACCCAACCGCGCGGGCAATTGCTCCCCCGATCCAGTTGCACGCCCGGGACCTGTTTTGCACCGTCTTCCCGCGTGTTGGGCCCAGGGGTATGACTGCCGGATGACCGGCGAGGCCCGCCGCGAATGACTCAGGAGTCCGCGATCATGCTGAACACCACTCGAACGGCTCTGGGCCTCGTCCTGGCCGCCGCCGCCTTCACGGCCCCCGCACTCGGCCAGGCCACCGCCACCAGTTCCGACCAGTTCGTCAACCTGCCCGACACCATGGTCCTCCAGTCCGTCATCCGCGACTTCAAGTCCAAGGCGGAAAAGGGCGGCCACCCGGACTTCGAGTCCTACTCGGGCTCCACCACGGTCAACCTCGTCAAGGACGCCCTGGACTCCGACGGCAAGCCCGTCGTCAACGACCTCCGCGGCAAGACCATCACCAAGGAATACACCAACAAGGCCGGCAAGAACATCAACCCCGCCTTGTACAACGCCGCCCTGGGCGACAAGCCCGGCACCCTCGCCGCCGGCGGCACGGGCAACGGCCTCACCTCCGCCGCCGACTTCGCCAAGTGGTACCGCGACACCCCGGGCACCAACGTCTCCAAGGTCGTCCCGCTCACGCTCAAACGCGTCACCGGCACCAACCGCTTCGTCTTCGACTCCGCCACCGACGAGCCTTACAAGTCCCGCGGCGGGTTCTTCCCCGTCAACGGCGAGCTCTTCGGCAACTTCTCCTCCACCGGCAAAAACTTCCACTTCACGACCGAACTCGAAACCGAGTTCGTCTTCGAGAAGGGCAAGGGCCAGGTCTTCACCTTCACCGGCGACGACGACGTCTGGGTCTACGTCGATGGCAAGCTCGTCATCGACCTGGGCGGCCTGCACTCCAAGAAGGAGCAGACCCTCGAGCTCGACCGCCTCTCCTGGCTCCAGGACGGCCAGGCCTACAAGCTCAAGGTCTTCCACGCCGAACGCCGCACCAACGAGTCCAACTTCCGCATCGAGACCACCCTCAAGCTCCGCTCGGTCGAGCCCCCCGCCACCGGCGGCCAGTGGGACTGATCCCAACCCCGACTCCTGATCCGCGCCCGTCGGCTTCCCCTAGCCGGCGGGCGTTTTTCGTTGGCCAACGGCTCCCCAACCGGCCCTTCTCGGACCGCCCCGCACAGACCCACCTTGAGCGCCGACTCGTGAAGATCAATTGCTGGCGTTCGACCTTTTCGTTTTGGAAGTTTGGGGTGCTTGCTCTCGCTCTTCTCTCTCTGATGGATCGCACGAAGGAGGTCGTTTCCATGCTGACCGCTCACTGTCTCGCCCGTCCGTCTGCCGCGCTGGTGCTGGCGCTGAGCGCCGGACTGTGGGCGGCTCCCGCGCTGGCTCAGACCAGCAGCACGTCGGGATCCAGCTCCTCGGACTCGTACGGCAACCTGCCCGACTCGCTCACGCTCACCGGCGTGTGCCGCGACTTCAAGGACAAGCCCGCCTCGGGCGGCCACCCGGACTTTGAGATCACCCCCGGCGGCGGCTTCGCCCACTACCAGGGCATGGTCGCCGACAACCTGGACTCCGACGGGAAACCCGTCTTCGCGTCCACCGGTTTCAAGGTCAACACCAACTGGACCAACGCCGCGGGCCAGAACGTCATGAAGCCCCGTTCCTACGTCTCCGCCAAGACGGGTGACAAGGTCGGCTCGCTCTCGACGTCCGCCGGCGGCGCCCTCTCCTCCGCGGAGAACTTCGCCAAGTGGTTCCGCGACATCCCGGGCGTCAACGTCTCCAAGCCCATCGCCATCACCCTCAAACGCCAGTCGGGCACCAACATCTACACCTTCGACGACAAGACCGACGACCTCTACAAGTCCCGCGGCGGCTTCTTCCCCATCAACGGCGAACTCTTCGGCAACTACTCCTCCACCGGCAAGAACTTCCACTTCACCTACGAGCTCGAAACCGAGTTCGTCTTCGAGAAGGGCAAGGGACAGGTCTTCACCTTCACCGGTGACGACGACGTCTGGGTCTTCATCGACGGCAAGCTCGTCATCGACATCGGCGGCATCCACTCCGCCGTCAACCAGTCCATCGAACTCGACAGACTCAACTGGCTCCAGGACGGCCAGACCTACAAACTCAAGTTCTTCTTCGCCGAACGCCACACCACCCAGTCCAACTTCCGCATCAACACCACCATGCGTCTCCGCTCCGTCGATCCGCCCGCCACCAGCGGTCAGTACGACTGAGCCGTCCCCGGCCGGCGAAAGCCGTCCCACCCACTGCTCCTGAATCGCCCCGCATCCCAAACGTTCCCTACCCCCGGCGATGGGATGCGGGGCTTTCCCAACCTGATTCCTCCGGCGCCCGCGATCGTGGAATCGATCGCGGGCGTTCATTTTTGCCCCGATGCTTGACACATGCCCATATAGGCATATATTGAACCCATGGCCCGTGCCCCCGCCGCCTCCGACCCGTTTAACGCCATCGCCGAGCCCCGACGGCGGCTCATCCTCGACGCTCTGGGAACCGGCGCGCCGCGTCCGGTCTCCTGGCTCGCCGAACATCTCGATCTGCCTCAGCCCGTCATCTCCAAGCACCTGGCGGTGCTCCGCGAAGCGGGGATCCTGGGCGTGACGCGCCAGGGCCGCAATCGCCTGTACCACATCCAGCCCGAGGGCCTCAAGCACGTGCACGCGTGGGTCGCGAGCTTCGAGAAGCTCTGGGACTCCCAGCTCGACCGCATCAAACGCCGCGCCGAAGAAGCCGCCCGCAAGCACAACGCCCAGACCAAGGACGACCGATGAGCACCGAAACCATCCACACGCTCCACATCACCCGCGAGACCCTCATCGACGCGCCCGCGGAGATCGTCTTCGCCTCCATCCTCGAAGAGCTCGGCCCCGGGAGCGTCATGCCCGATGGCTCGCCCTTCCCCATGAAGATCGAGCCCTGGCCCGGCGGCCGCTGGTACCGCGATCTGGGCAACAACACGGGCCACTTCTGGGGCCACGTGCAGGTCATCAAGCCCCCGACCCTGCTCGAGCTCAACGGGCCGATGTTCATGTCCTATCCCGCCAGCTCGCACGTGCAGTACCGCCTGATCGCCGAAGGCAAGTCCACCAGACTCAAGCTCACCCATCGCGCCATGGGGCTCATCCCCGAGGATCACCGCACCGGCGTCCAGCAAGGCTGGGACCACGCGGTCTCCCGGATCAAGACCATCGCGCTCTCCAAACTCGCCCGCTGAACGAAAGGTCCCCATGAACGCTGTTGACGCCATCCGCTTTGCATTGATCTTCTCCGACCAGGGCATCGCCCGTCTGCTCGAAGGCATGCACGACAAGCCCCTGGTCCGCCCCACCTCCTCGGGAGGCAATCACCCGCTCTGGATCATGGGACACCTGTGCTTCGCCGAAGCGGGCGTGCACTCGTGCATCACCGGCGAGCACAACCCGGTCTCCGACTGGTCGCCGCTGTTTGCGCCGGGCTCCACGCCCTCGAGCAACCTGTCGGACTATCCGCCCTTCGAGAAGATCATCAAGACCTTCCACGAGCTGCGCCAGCGCAACATCGCCTTGCTCGAAAAGCTCGGCGAAGCCGGCCTGGAACGCAAGCCTGTCTCGGTCCCGCCCGGGCTCGAAGACATGATGCGCACCAATGGCCAGGCGCTCATGCTCACCGCGCTGCACCACATGGTGCACTACGGCCAGCTCACCGACGCGCGCCGCGTCGCGGGGCTCAAACCCCTCATGTGACGGATGTCCCCTCGCAGACTTGCGATCTCAGGCACGACCCGCAAGCTCAAGGCCTGACGGTGTAGTTGCTCCGCGGCATGTACGAGCCGTTGTAGTTGCTGTACTGCGTGTAGCGCTGGCGGAACATCACCGTCGAGTTCGCCTGGGTGGGCGCCGTGAACGTGTACCAGTAGTACGCACTGGGCGTGCCCGCGTCAGGCCACTGATTGAGCGGATACGGATCGCTGACCGAGGCCAGACGACCGTCGTTGCGCTGCTGTTCCCATCCCGGCCCGTCGGCGTTGGCCGCCGCGACCTCGGGCGAAGAGAGCACCGCGTCCCACGTGCCCCCCGGCACCGGAGGCTCCGCGCGCTGCGGCGGCGTCTCACACCCCGCAAGCCCGAGAACCATCACCCCCGCAAGCAGAGCCGAGCCAGAGACTCCGCGCAGGTGCGCACGGAGAAACCCGGAGACCGACGCGTGTCTTTGGTTGTGCGCACACAGCATGGCCCTTCACCTTTCAAGCCGCGTGCCGACGGCTCAAGCCAAGGCGATCCATGCCAGACACCGGTTTTTATGGGCCAGAGGGCCCGGTCGCGGCGTTCCCTCACCGCAACCACCATCGCCCCCGAGCAACACCCCAGGCAGGAGTCGAACCTGCGACCTCAGCTTTAGGAAAGCCGTGCTCTATCCAACTGAGCTACTGGGGCACAACAACCACGAAGAGCCCAACCGCCAGCATCGTACGGCAAGTCGTCGGTCCGCTTCTCTCTGGAAGTTCTTGGGCCCTTCCCACCCCGACAACCCCCAACTCTCGAGGGTGTGTGGGGAATCGAAGGGACCGGAAGGGCACTCTCCCAACGGAGGCATTGGCTTGGGCAATCGAGGCATCCCGAAGTCCCTGAACCTCTCCGAGCCTTTACGATCGTTCATACAGCTTGCCTTGTTTGAACGCCTGCGGGTCTGCCTAAGCGAGCGGCCTTCCAATAAGAAATCCCGGCGAGTCTGGAGCCCAAGCTGAGGGCGAGCAAAGACGCCCCTCTTCTTGAGGAACTCAAGCCCTTAAGGCGAGCGCAAACCCGCGTGGGCAAAAGTAAAATTGGGTTTTGTGGGGATGCGGCCTTGGGTTGGCGTCAATCGCGCAGCGTTTGCGCAACGGAGAACTCTCGGGGCGGGCAGTTCGGAACCCTCAAGAGCAGACCTTTGACTCGCCGATTAACATTGCGGCTTGTATCAAACTCAGGAGGGCTCTCATGAAGACTTTGCCCGTTGGTCTGATCTTGGCAGCTCTCGTCGGCTGCGCCTCGCAGCACCAAGCGTCAATGGCGGTCATGTCTTCGAAGAAAGCAGAGCCAGCTCAGACATTCCGATTGATTACCGTTGCTGAGGACGGAACAACGGAGTACGAAGGCGAAGTTGCAATGACACCTTCAACTCAAGCCTTCCTCAAGCATATGAAAATCAGCGGCTATTC
Source organism: uncultured Phycisphaeraceae bacterium (assembly GCA_964531675.1). Taxonomy (GTDB): domain Bacteria; phylum Planctomycetota; class Phycisphaerae; order Phycisphaerales; family UBA1924; genus CAZHFW01. The sequence goes on from CAZHFW010000016.1 coordinate 39,007, forward strand.
GCTGAATGCGAATGGAACTCTCGCCTCCTGGCGCTCGCTCTATCCCGCGCCTGCGGATCTTCCCGAGGGATACGAGGAAAGCTATTCTCGGGTCGTCTTCGATAGGTTCGGAAACATTGTTGACTCGGATCCTCCCGAGATTCCTCCGGCGGCGTGCGTTCGGACGAAAAAGATTGTTGACGGCCATTGGCTTTGGTACTGCAAGACCATCAGTTGTCAAGCTCCGAGTGCATGCACCCTGACTCAAACGATCGACCCCGACACGGGCCTCGTTACCGAATCTTGCGACTGCTACAACCCCAATGGGGAATGAGCCACTCCTCAATGATCAGCCAAAGGAACTGGGGCCGGACAGGGGCGTCACCGGGCGTCCCGCCCGCGCACCCCGTCGATGGTGTGCAGGCCGATCATCCCGCCGTTGAACCAGCTCCCGGGCCATCCGCCCTCCCCGCTGGAATACACCGGCATCTGGTCCTGAGGCAGGATCCAGGCAGCGTGCCCATCCACGAATCCCATGGCCCGGCGCTGGTCCGGGACGACGGGGACCTCGTGCGTGTACGCGCCACGGGTCACGAATACCGCTTTCTTGGCCGCGAAGATGGCCTCCGACACACGGGTGGCCCCCCACTGCTCGGGACCTGTCCGTTTCTCAGAGAGCCAGAACTCGGGGCGTGCGACGAGGCAGCTCGAATACTCGTACGACTCCATGACATGCGAAGGACGATCAGGAAACACCGCCATCGATGGATGGGCGATGTTCCCTTCGTAGTAGTTCACCATCGGGAAGTTCCACGAGCAGTACACGTCGAAGTAGCGCACAGGCCAGACCACGCCCCCGGCCCGCAGCACGGTGTAAGTGGCGGCGGGATCGGTGAAGTAGGGAAAGTGGTCCTGGAAGTCGGAGCTGTACAGCGCGACGTTCGAAGCGTGCGATCGCAGATTCGCAAGCGACGCCGTGAAACGCGCCGACTGCTTGGCGCCCAGGAGCGCTGGCCCAAGAAGCCCCACGAGCACCGCGATAACCCCGATCGAGACGAGCAGCTCGACGATCGTGAAGGCTCGGATCGCCCTCGACATCGCACAACCTCCCCAGCCAAGAACTCCTCTCAGCCCTTGCCACCCAGATCTTCTGGCATCGGCAGATGCCGAGTCTTCGACCGAAGTCGCGCCACCACGATCGCCGCACCGAGCACGCCCGCACCCGCCCAGCCGATCACGCGCAAGCGATGATCCACCCGCGGTTCCGCGATCGCTTCCGCACTCCGCTTGACGGCGGATGCCGCATCACGCCCCGTGACCACCACTCCGCGCTCACGCCGCAGATCGTGCACCGAGGTAAACGTATATGGGCCGCGCACCGCGTCGGCCTTGGATGAAAAGCTCGGGACCGCGAGCACGCCAGCCAGTTCGGCCTCCGAAACCTCGCGCACCGCCCCGAGCTCGTACTTCGCGATCGCACCATCCTCGCTCGAGACCGAGGTGATCATCCGGGCTCCCCGCAAGCCCCTGACTCCAAGGTCGGACCAGTCTGAGTACGTCGTCTCCCATGCCAGGGCGATGCTCTCCTTCGAGGATCCCCACCATGTCTGACTCTTGCGGACGACGCCGATCTCCTGGGAGACAGACCAATCCACCCAGACCCGGTACTGGAACACTTCGTTCTCATCGTCGTACACCAGCTCCGCGCCTGTCTCGGTCGCTCGCTGGGCGGTGAGCTGCATCCCGCGCGTGGCGATCGACGCGAACGGGCCGAAGATGGCGTTCGTCAGCCTGCTCGTCGCCTGCGCGATCGCACCGGTGTAATCACGACCCGATGGGTACGGCCCCTGGGCGTCCACCAGGCAGACCTGCCCCGGCGTCAGGAGCCAGATGACCTTTCCGCTCCGTGCGACGTCATCGAAGGGCAACGCGCTCTTTCCATGCTCATAGGTCGTGTTGTGCCGCGCGTCTCCGCCGCGTCCGATCCAGCTCTCGTGACGTTGACGATCCGGTCCCTCGGCCATTCTGCGGCGGACGCTTTCCACACGCGACCGCAGAGGGTGATCGGGCTTGCCCTCGATCTCCTTCTCCATCGACGCCAACTGATCGGCCGACACGGAATCAGAATCTTCCTCGACAAGCACGTAAGCCAGACCGTCGAGGCTTGTTTCGCGGACCCGCTCGATCTCCTTCTCCGCCCACGCCTTGACCTTTTCAACGACAGGCTGCGCCGCCGCCCCAGGGGCCGGCACCAAGACCAGAATCGTCGCAAGCATGGTGAAGACCCGCCGCATGGGCCCCAACCTACCCCCCTTCTCGCGGGTTGCAACGCGCTCACGCCGCTCGGGTCCTGTCCGCGATCGCAAACTTGAGCCCTCAGCACTCCCGTTTCCGCAAACTTGCGCCTGGAGGTTTGTTTCTGACGGGCTTCCCGAGGCCTGCGCCACGCGAATGAGTACTTTGCATTTTTCTTTGTCGCGCCCAGCCGGATCGTGTGCCACCCGAACGCAGTCAGCGGCCGCCCCGCCAGACAACTCGCAGGGCTCGGACGCCCGCTCCGGGGTGGTTGGCGTGAAACTGGACTTCCCCCGTCTTCTAGCGAACGCTTACGGGTTCGGGTCCGCTCGGGGGCCTGGTCTGGAGAGACTTGCTTTGTCGCAGAATCCGCAGGGGCCTCAACCTTTCCGTCCGCATCCCAAGCCGCCGTCGCTCAAGCCGCGCCGCGTGCGTGGCGGCGTGAAAATCCAGTCCGACCAGCCGCCGGGCTCGGGCTCCTGGGCCGCCGCCAGGCTCATCCGCCTGCTCGAGTCCGCCGCCGAGGGCGCCAGGCTCGTCGAAGGCCTTGAATACGCCAAGATCGGGCAGACCGCCCGCATGAACTTCGAGCACGGCACCATCACCGCCACCGTGCAGGGCCGCATCGACAAGCCCTACCGCGTCTCGCTCTCCATGTCCACGTACTCCGAGTCCCAATGGACCGGCGTCGTGCAGGCCATGTCCGATCAGGCGGTCTACGCCGCCAAACTCCTCGCCGGCGAACTTCCCGCCAGCATCGAAGACCTCTTCGCCCCCGTGGGATTGCGGCTTTTCCCCGCCGAAAGCACCGATCTCACGCCCGCGTGCACCTGCGGCGACGAGCAGCGCTGGTGCAAGCACGTCTGCTGCATCACCTACCTGCTGGCCGAACGCTTCGCCACCGACCCGTTCCTCATCTTCCTGCTCCGCGGCATCCCCGGTGATGACCTGCTCGAGAAGATCCGCCAGCGCCGCGCCATCGCCGGCGCCGTCGGAGGCACCGTCCCGGTCTACGCCGCCCGTGTCCCGGGCGTCAGCGACTCCATGGCTCCCACCCTCGAGGAATCCGCCGACCACTTCTGGGATGCCGGCCCCGAGCTCGACCAGCTCGATGTCCCCCTCGAAAAGCCCCAGGTCACCCACCCCCTCCTCAGGCGCCTGGGACCAAGCCCCTTCCAAGACCCCAAGGGCACGACCGGCACCGGCGGCCCCAAGTTCCCGCTCGTTGGCCTCCTGGCCACCTGCTACGAAATGGTCACCGACGCCACCCTCCGGGAAGCCGAAGGCGATGTGCTCCCCGACACGCCGCCCCCGTCTGAGGAAGAGAGCACCGACACGTAATACCTATCGAGTAACCCATCCGTCCAATTCACTTCATCACAATCGCATAGCATGAAGTCATGCTTGTCTTTGTCGATGAATCAGGTTGCTCAGGATTCAAGTTTGACAAGGGCTCCAGCGCCTACTTTACGATGGTGGCGATCTTGTTCGTTGATCGCGCTCAAGCCCAGTCTTGCGATGACGCAATTTCGCAACTGCGGCATGAAATGCACTGGCCACCCAGCCGCGAGTTCAAGTTCAACAAGCTCTCCCCGAAACAGCGGATCCAGTTTCTCTCAAGAGTGGAGCCGTTTGATTTCTCGTTCTACACGTTCTCCCTCGACAAGCGCCGACTCTGGGAGGGCTCGCTGCGCCGATCAGACCGCATGTATCGCAAAGTGATCGAGTGGATTTGCGAGAACGCCGAGGACCGGCTCGTCGAAGCCACAATCGTGGCTGACTCAACCGGACCCGACGCCTTCGCGGCTGAGCTGGATTCTCATCTGAGGACCAAGACGAAGCCGGGAAAAGTCCATCGCCTTCGTATGGAAGCTTCCCACTCAAACAACTTGCTGCAACTGGCAGACATGGTCGCCGGAGCCTCATCGCGCCGGCTGTCATCCAAGCCAGATGCCTGGACGTACTTCTCGATCATCCGTTCGAGATGTGTATCCGACAGAACTTGGCCCTGACAGAACCTGGCCCTGACAAAAAAGAACGACCCGGCCGCTATCCCATCTTTCAGGGCACGCCACCATGCGGTGACTATTCGCGAGCCGGGTCTATCCACTGGTAGTATCGGTTGTACTTGCCCGGGAGTCAAGGCCAGATTGTTCGGATTTTGTTTGTGGCTTCTGCCTCCGGGGCGCGTTGACCGGTTTCCCCCTCCCGCTACCATCTCCCCGCACTTCGGAGCCTGCTGCGACGGACATCCCTTCGGGGATCGAGGCGCAGCTCGGGGTCCTCCCATCGCGGCTGATGGAGGGTCCAGCTCCGGCTGGCAGGGTCGAGCCAGACCCGGCGCGTCCTTCGGGACGTACCAAGTCTTGCTCAGACAGCGAGTTGTGCACGCTGGATCAACCCTGACGGCACCGTTGCCGCGGACCTCGGCCCCGATCGACATCGGGTCGCCCCGGACCGCGACGAAGACAGGTCCTGGGCATGCCTATCTGAAGATTGCTTCAGGTGGGAAAAGGAGCGAGCGTCCGCGTCAGCTTTGCCGACAAGGTTCCGCATCAAGGGACCTGCATCGGCGACCATCGAGAACTCGAATGCGAACGGCCCGCGAGCGCGGGGTTGGTCGGCGTCTCAACCAGACGGCCTGATCAGCACCGAGCCGCCGGAGAACTCGTCACCGCAGGCGTCTTCACTGGGCGATGGTGTAATGGCAGCACAGCAGATTTTGGTTCTGTTTGTCTAGGTTCGAATCCTAGTCGCCCAGCTTCTTCTTCCCGCCGCAGGTCCTGCGGGGGAGCGTGAAGAGCCGGAACCACAGACGCGTGCTCGAAGCTGAACCCCGCGGCGCCGACGGCGCTGATGAACCAGCAGGCTCACAACAGCTCGTCCCTCTCCGCGATCATCCTCGCAGCAGGCAAGGGCACGCGCATGAAGTCCGACCTTCCCAAGGTCGTGCACGAAGTCGGCGGCCGCCCCATGGTCTGCGCCGTCGTCGACGCCTGCCTGGCCGCGGGCTGCTCCCGCATCGTCGTCGTCGTCGGATACAAGCAGGAACTCGTGCGGGCCGCCCTTTCCTCCTATGGCTCGTGCGTCGAGTTCGTCGTGCAGGACGAACAGCTCGGCACAGGCCACGCCGTCATGTGCGCCGCCCCCGCCTTCGCGGCCCAGTCGGCCTCCCCCGGGCACACCACCTTCGTGCTCGCGGGCGATGGCCCCCTCATCCGCGCCCAGACGCTCCGCAAGGTGCTCGAACGGCACCGCTCCTCGCACGCCGCCGCGACCATGGCGACCTCGGTCATCGATGACCCGACGGGCTACGGCCGGATCAAGCGCGACGCGTCGGGCAAGTTCATGCGGATCGTCGAGCAGAAGAACTGCTCGCCCGAAGAACTCGCGATCCGCGAGGTGAACCCGAGCTACTACTGCTTCGACGTCTCGGCGCTCTTTGCCGCCCTCAAAGACGTCAAGCGCAACCCCGTCAGCAACGAGTACTACATCACCGACGTGCCCGAACTTCTCCTGGCCGAACGCCGCGGCGTCGAGGTGATCGACGCGGTCCCGCCGGAAGACATCCTCTCCATCAACACGCTCGACGAACTGGCCAGGGTGGACGCGATCTACCGCGCCAGGTCGGGCCAAGCCTCGATTTCCAGCGGAGCTGCGTCATGACGACGATTCCGAGGAACCCACAGGGCGATCTGCGCATCTTCACGGGCCGGCACTCCCAGAGTCTGGCCGAGCGCGTCTGCGCCCACCTCGGGATGGAACTCGGCAAAGCCCGCTCGATCGCGTTCCCGGACGGGGAGCTGATCGTCAAGCTCGACGAGGACGTTCGCGGCCGCGACTGCTTCGTGCTCCTCTCGACCTGCGATCCGGTCAACGACAACCTGATGGAGCTGCTGATCTTCATCGACTGCCTGCGCCGCGCCAGCGCGGACCGCATCAGCGTCGTGATCCCCTACTTCGGCTACGCCCGCCAGGACCGCAAGGACGAGGGCCGCGTGCCGATCACCGCCAAGCTCTGCGCCAACCTCATCACCGCCGCGGGCGCGCACCGCGTGCTGGCCATCGACCTGCACGCCGCCCAGATCCAGGGCTTCTTCGACATCCCGGTGGACCACCTCTCGGCGTCCCCCGTGTTCGTGGACTATCTCCGCTCGCACCGCGAGGAGATGGGCGAGCTCTGCCTGGTCAGCCCAGACGTGGGCAACCTGAAGGTCGCCGAGGCGATGCAGAACCTGCTCGGAGGCGATCTGGCCTTCATCAACAAGAAGCGCCTCTCGGGCTCCGAAGTGAAGATGGGCCACCTGGTCGGCGCTTCGGTCGAAGGCAAGACCGTGCTGATGTTCGACGACATGATCTCGACCGCGGGCACCGTCGTCGACGCCGCCAAGGTCGTGATGGCCGCCGGCGCCAAGCAGGTCATCGCCGCCGCGACCCACGGCGTGCTCGTCGGGCCCGCCATGGACCGCCTCATCGGAAGCCCGATCTCCAAGATCATCGTCACCAACACCATCAACCACCACGACCGCCTTGCTCCCCTCAAGAGCAAGCTCGTCGAGCTCTGCGTCGGCCCCCTGCTCGGCGAAGCCATCAAACGCATCCACAACAACGAGTCCGTCAGCGCCCTGTTCCGTTCAACAGCGGGCGTGAAGCGGTAATCACCCTTTGATCCCAAACACGCACAAAGCACCAAAGTCTGAGCTTTGAAGTCTGGAGTGAAATCATGCACGAGAAAGCACCTCTTCTGACCGCCGCATCCCGTGACAAGGTTGGCTCGCGCTACTGCCAGCGCCTGCGCGACCAGGGCCAGCTCCCCGCCGTGCTCTACGGCCACAAGGAGCAGCCCGTGCCGATCACCGTCCCGCTCCGCGAGGCGGTCTCCCACATCGCCAAGGGCGAGAAGGTCTTCCGCCTGGACTTCCCGGGCGCCAAGAACAAGGACGAGATGCAGATGGTCCTGCTCAAGGAGCTGCAGTTCGACTACCTGGGCACCAACATCGTCCACGCCGACTTCGCCCGCGTGTCGCTGACCGAGCGCGTCAAGACCCGCGTCGCGGTCCACCTCGTCGGCGAGGCCAAGGGCCTCAAGCAGGCCGGCGCCATCCTCATGCACCCGACCAACGAAGTGGTCGTCGAGACCACCATCGTTGAACTCCCGGACTTCATCGAGGTCAACATCGCCGAGCTCGACGTGGGCCACGCGATCACCGCCGCCGACGTCAAGCTCCCCAACGCGAACATGAAGATGATCACCGACTCCCACGCCATCGTGGCCCAGATCGTGATCCAGCTCGAGGAGAAGGTCGCCGAAGCGGCCACCGTCGACGCTGCCGCCGCGGGCCCCGAGGTCATCACCGCCAAGAAGCCCGAGGAAGGCGCTGCCGCCGCGGGCAAGGATGCCAAGGCCGCCGCGCCCGCCAAGGACGCCAAGGCCCCGGCCGCCGGCGGCGACAAGAAGAAGTAAGCAGCACAAGAGGCACTGGGCGTCGGGCCCTGGGCACCGGTGGGGAAACCCATCCTGCTCAGGCCCGATCTCGGAGCCGAAGGCGCCAGCTCACTTCCCCCCTCGGTCTTTGTGTCTTTCACCAGTTCCCGATGCCCGGTCCCCAGTGCCTCTCCACCCCATGAAACTCATCGTCGGCCTCGGCAACCCCGGCAGCGAATACACCAGGACCCGCCACAACGCGGGCTTCATGGTCGTCGATCGCCTGGCGGGGAAGCACGCAGCCGGCGCAACGCCCAAGGCGCGCTTCAACGCCGCGGTCGTCGAGGGCGTCGTGGGAGACGAGAAGTGCCTCTTCATGAAGCCCACGACCTACATGAACCGCTCGGGCGTGTCGGTCGCCGAGGCCGTCTCCTTCTACAAGGTCGACTTCACCTCCGACCTCCTGGTCCTGGTCGACGACCTCTACATCCCGCTGGGCAACATCCGCATCCGCGCCGGCGGCGGATCGGGCGGGCACAACGGACTGACGGACATCCACCGCGCCCTGGGATCCGACGCCTATCCGCGCCTGCGGATCGGCATCGACCCTAAGCCCGCGTTCATGCACCAGGCCGACTACGTCCTGTCCCGTTTCACCGACGAGGATCAGGTCAAGCTCGACCCGGCGCTGGACCGCGCCGCCAAGGCGACCGAGACGTTCATCACCAAAGGCCTGTCGGCCGCCATGAACCAGTTCAACGCCGACCCCGAGACCGCGCCAAAGCCCCCAAGGCCGAGCCCCGATCCCGGCGCTTCCCGCCCTTCTCCCTCTTCCAACTGAACACCATCACACACGCGATTCACGAATCACCATTCACGATTCAGGAGTTCGAAATGTCTGCCAAAGTTTCCAATGACCGCAAGTACTACTACGAGGCCATGTTCCTGCTCGGCCAGGCTGTCGCGGCCGACCTCGGCGGCGCTGTCGCCCACATCAACGAGGTCCTCGCCCGCGGCCACGCCGAAGTCGTCGCGCTGAAGAAGTGGGACGAGCGCCGCCTGGCCTACGAGATCAAGGGCCAGAAGCGCGGCACGTACATCCTCGCCTACTTCAAGGCCGAGGCCAAGAACCTCGCCCACATCGAACGCGACTGCAACCTCTCCGAAAAGCTCCTCCGCACCCTCATCCTCCGCGCCGATCACCTGACCGTCGAAGAGATGCAGTCCGCCGACGGCCGCAAGGAACTCGAGGTCGAGATCCGCATGCGCGCCAGCCAGCCCCAGACCCCCGCAGCCGAGGCTCCGGCCCCCGCTGAGGCGGCCCCCCAGGCCTGAAAATGCCCTTCCCGCTCACCGGTTTGCCCCGGTGAGTGGGTCGAGCTAGCATCTTCGGATCGTCCCGAACAGGTTTCGAACATTTCTTCGTGCGTCGTGCACAGGCCGGGCCCGTCCCGGTCAGAACGGAGGATCCCGTGGCCAACTTCAACCGCGTCTTTCTGATGGGCAACCTCACGCGAGACATCGAGCTGAAGTACACCCCGGGCAACCTGGCCATCGCCAAGATCGGCCTGGCGGTCAACCGCCGTTACCGCACCGCCGAAGGCGAGGATCGCGAGGAGACGACCTTCGTCGACTGCGACGCCTTCGGCAAGACCGCCGAGACCATGTCCAAGTACCTGGCCAAGGGACGTCCGGTCTTCATCGAAGGCCGGCTCAAGCTCGACCAGTGGGAAGACAAGGAAGGCAACAAGCGCTCCAAGATGAGCGTCGTCGTCGAAGGCTTCCAGTTCATCGACTCCCGCCCCGGTGGCGGCGGCGGTGGATCTGGCGGCGGCTCGGACAACTACTCCGAACCCCGTGCGGCCCGTCCGGCTGCGTCACGCCCCGCGGGCAACCCCCGCCCGGCGCCTCAGGCGGACACCCAGGTCTCCGAAGACGACATCCCGTTCTGATTCCAAAGCGCCCCAAGCCGGACCCGAGTCTGCGAAGGTCCGGATCGACGCTTGAGTTCAACGTCCCGTCTCTGACTCGTCTCATCACCCGTTGAGGTCCGGCCCGGCCCGTTGCCGACGCCAACCTCTAACTTTCTCCCGCCCCGTGCGGAAAAGGACAGCATCTCATGAACAAGAACGTCAAACTCCTCCTGGTCGAGAACGTCGAAGGCCAGGGCATCGTCGGCGACGTCGTCAACGTCCGCGTTGGCTACGCCCGCAACTTCCTGCTCCCCCGCGGCCTGGCCACCCAGCCCAGCGAGGAACTGGTCGCCAAGCTCGCCTCCAAGCGCGCCGAAGCCCAGAAGCTCCTGGCCGAGCAGCGCAAGCAGCGCGAAGCCCTCACCGAGAAGCTCAAGGGCGTGGAGATCACCCTGATCCGTTCCTGCAACGACCAGGGCATCCTCTACGGCGCCATCACCCAGCAGGAAGTCGCCGCCCAGCTCACCGAGAAGGGCTACACCGTCAAGCCGCGTGACGTCCGACTCAGCCAGGCGATCAAGCGCGTCGACAGCTACGACGTCCACATCAAGCTCGACTCCGATCTTGATGCGACCGTCAAGCTCCACGTCCAGGCCGATCGCAAGCTCGAGAAGCTCGAGGAAGAGGCCCCCGCCGCCGCTGCAGCCGCCCACACCGAGGGCGCCGCGGGCGAAGGCAAGGATGGCGACAAGAAGCCCCGCAAGGGCAAGGGCGGCGAGTCCGAAGGCCGCAAGAAGTCGGCTCTGGACCTCGCCCTCGAGGCCGCCGCGGCCGACTCGGGCAAGTCCAAGGGCGGCGCCGATGCCGCTGCCGATGGCAAGAAGGCCGACAAGGCCGAGAAGAAGGCCAAGGCTTCCAAGGCCTGAACCGCTTCAACCTGATCGTGAATCGTGACCCATCGCCCCGCTCCATGCGGGGCGATGGTGTTTTTGCAACCCGCTTCCAGCATTCGCGCCCCCGACCTTGACACGATTGTTACATTACTTCGATCAAGGAGGTCCGCATGCACCGCTCGCACGTCATCATCGCCGGCCTGATGGGACTCGCCTCGCTCCGCGCACTGCCCTTGCACGCACAGGTCTCGGAGCCTCCTCTGGCCAAGCCCGGGGATCAGACCAGTCTGCTGCCGCACCGCGTGGGCGAGCCCGCGGCCGTCGCGGACCTGAAGATCACGCTCGTGAGCTTTGGTTACGCGCCCAAGCCGCTGCAGGGCCCGTCCACACCGCCGGAGTTTCGACGCACGGACCCCGCGTCAAAGTTCCAGGATGAAGCCCTGCACTTCGTGGCCAGGCTCAAGCTGGAAAACACCTCCACGGGCCGATACATCCCCGTCGACAATCTGCGAAGACTCGTCTCGGAGCCCCGCGATGTGGGCCGCAGCGCCTCCGACAACTGGGGAAACACCATCACGGACATGCCCTGGAACGACGACACGCCGCACCGCCCCGAGTCGCTGTTCGCCAACCTGTACGATCCGGCGGCGTTCAAGCCGGGCGGCCCGATGACGATCACCGGCATCCTGCCCCCGGGCTCGACGTGTGAACTCGAAGTGGAGCTCGAGCCGCCACTCTTCATCGGATCGTCTGCGTACTTCCTGTACGCCCACCCGGTGCTCACGTCCCTCACGCCAGTCGTGGTTGAGAACGCGACATTCTTCATCCCAGCATCGCAGGTCGTGATGCCCAAGGAGGGCCAGTACATCTTCAACACGCCGGCGTACCTGGAACGCTACGACCAGATCATCACGGAAATGGGACAAGGCCGACGGAGCGACGCTCGCAGCCCGACGCCAGCCGCCGGAACAGCGGATCCCTCCCGCCGCGAGTAAGCACCCGTGCCACCGACCGCTTCTGAGCGGTCGGTGTCTTCCTTCCACAAACCGGTGTGTTCCTTCCCGATCTCCCCCGCGCTCAGGTCAGCGGCCCGAACTGTCTTCCCATCCCGGATTGCCCGAAGCGGTCAATGCGGGCGTGTTCCGCACCCAGCCCCGCTTCCCACACCGGTCCCCACACTCCCACCCCGATCCACGCCCACGACGAGTCTTCGAGTCGTGGGCTTTTCCGCCGAACCCCACGCCCCACCCCCGTGCCACCGACCGCTTCTGAGCGGTCGGTGTCTTCGCTCCACTCCTTCTCTCCCTCCAGAGCCGGAGCACCGACCGTGCAAGGCCACGGTCGGTCGCACAAGTCACCGCGGACTATCCTCCCGTTCCGGAGGCTCTCATGGCGATCGTGTATGCACTGCTCATCGGGCTCGTCGCGGGCTGGCTTGCCGGTCAGTTCACCAAGGGCAAGGGCTTCGGCGTCGTGGGCAATCTGATCATCGGCGTCATCGGCTCGGTGCTCGGAGGCGTGCTCTTCTCGACCCTCGGGCTCAGGTCCGCGAGCATGCTCGGGCAGCTCGTCACCGCCACCGTCGGCGCGATCGTGCTCTTGGCGCTGCTCAACATCGCGCTGAAGCGGAAGTAGGATGAAGCGGAAATAGGCGGACGCGGGGAGCTGCTCGTGCATACCTCGGACTACCTGGCCATCGGTGTCGTCGCGGTCCTGGCGCTGGTGATCCAGTTGATCCAGTTCCGGGTCCGCCGGGCGATGGAGCGCAGCTCGGGTGCGCCGGACCCAGACCGAAACCCGTCAAAGCCACGGCATCAGGAACGCATCGTGGTGAAGAACGAGAAGACGCAAGAGGGTTGAACGGCGGAGAGCACTGAGGGCACTGAGAACAGCGAACAGCGAACAGCGAACAGCGAACAGCGAAGAGCGAAGAGCGAAGAGCGAAGAGAAATATGTTGAGAGGGATCAGAGCACGCGGCCGCCTTCGGCAACCCACGCCTCCTCCTCCGTGCTCCCCGTGCCCTCCGTCGTGAACCTCTTCACGCCGCCCGCTTGTGCGAGGTCACCAGGGCGGCCATCTTCAGCCGCAGGCGCACGAATCCCGCGCCCCCGGCAATGCAGAACGCCAGGCAGATCGCCAGGACGATGCTCCCAGCCGGGTAGCCATGGCCTTTCAGCCAGTCGTAAAGCGCGACCGAGGCGAGCGGCCCGAGCGTGCCGCGGATCCCGTTGAGCGTCAGGTGGGCCGCCATGTACTGGCTCGTCTGCGTCGGCGGCGCAAAGTCGTGGTGCCCCATGTTCCAGGCCAGCGTTCCGCCCGCGTACGCCACGCCCAGGATCGCCCCGCCGATGTAGAGCAGCCACATCTGGTGCAACACCAGCGCCGCCAGCTGAACCGCCGTCGAGATCGTGAACGCCCACGAGTGAATCGACCGGAAGTGCACCACGTGCGACCGGTCCAGAAACCGGGCCCAGAGCGGGATCGCCAGCGGCATCGCGAGCAGCGGAATCGTCGTCGCGATCAACGTCGAACCCGCGTACCCCTGATTGAACTGCTCCTTGAGCACGATCCACAGAACCGGATTGAGCATCAGGTTCCCGACGCCCAGCACGCAGAGCCAGAGCTGGAACTCCGCGAAGAACCGGTCCGTGCGCAGCACGCGCACCACCTCCGCCGGGCCCATGAACAACCTCGTCCGCGTACGCCCCGACGCCAGACGCCGCTCCGACTCGAGGATCTCGTGCCTGAGCATCGCCCGCTCGCCCCGCACGCGCACGCTGCGATACAGCACCACCGCCAGCAGCCCCACCGCGCACGCGATGGGCACAAAGACGTGATACGCCCGCGCCGACGCATCCATCAATCGTCCGATGAGCAGGCCCATCGACGCGACCGTGATCACCTGCACCGTGGAAAACTTCCCCACCATGCGGGCCCGGTCCTTGCGCGGATAGTTCTGCCTCCACACCGTGGGGCGCAGCGTGATGATCCCCGACCAGCAGATCCGTGCCAGGATCGAGAGGGCCACCAGCACATAAAGCCCCGTCGGCGTCCGCGGGACCGGCGCGATCGCCGCGATCAGCACGATCACGATCCATTGCAATCGATTGATGAACGAGACCTTGGGCCGCCCCTGCGAGCGTGTGACCCACACGAAGCTCAGCAGGTTGGCCATCTCCGGCGCCGCGCCCACCAGCGCCACCAGCATGTTCAGCCGCGCGTCGGGCACCACGCCCGTGAAGAGCTGCTTCACGAAGACGCCCGCGACGGACCCCTCGGTGATCGCCAGCGCCGTTGAAAAGAAGAGCGTCGTCCAGAGCTCCCGGTTGTAGCTCTGCCGGGAAAGCCATGGCATCGACGATGGATGGAAGCTTCGGACCGGGACCGCCGCGGTCCGCACCGCGAGCCCCATGGCGGCCAATGGGCCGCTGCGCCGCGGTTCGGGACTTGTCCCCGGAGCCTCCATGCTTCGGGCGAGGGTAGGAGCCGGAGTTGCGCCGGGCCCCCGTGAAATCGCCCCCGGAAGTTCCCCAGGAATCGTGACTCAGCGATCGTAACAGCTTGGCGTATCGGTCCTTGGGGAAGGCAAGCGGGGGTTTCCGGTCGGAAAGGACAGGGAAATCGGCGACTCCCACCCAGATTTCCGCGCGCTTGGCTGTTCTCCTTGCCCGGATCGTGCGAATGGATTGGCGAAGGCGTGGCCGGGGGGAGCGCTCAACCAACGGGGCGGGCCGTCCGAAAACACCTATCGTTCACGCCCTTCCAGGAACCGCCATGTCGACCACCACCCCCAGCTCGCGTCCCGCCTCCCGCCCCGCCGAGGGCGAGTATGTCCTTGGAACCGGCATGGACGAGTCGACGAGGCTGGGCCTCCAGCACCGCCTCTGGTCCGCCGCAGCCCACCGCCTCTGGGAGCGCGCCTGCATCACCCCGGGCCAGACGATCATCGACCTGGGTTGCGGCCCGGGCCACGCCTCCGTTGATCTTGCCCAGATCCTCGGGCCCACAGGCCGGGTGATCGCGATCGACGAATCCCCCCACTTCCTCAAGCAGCTCGCCGACGAGATCAACGCCCGCAAGCTCCACAACATCGAGCGCGTGCTCGGCGACGTGCAGACCCTGGAGGAAATCCTCCCGCAGTCGGCCCACTCCATCGACGCCGCCTACGCGCGCTGGGTCTTCTGCTTCCTGGCCAAGCCCGAGGACGCTGTCGCGGGCCTCTCGCGTGAGCTCCGTCCCGGCGGCAAGCTCATCATCCAGGATTACTTCAACTACGAGTTCGGCATGACCCTCGCGCCCCGCAAGGACGCCTTCACCAAGGTCGTCCGCGCCATCGGCAACTCCTGGCGCTCCCGCGGCGGCGACCCCGACATCGTCTCGCGCCTGCCCCGCATGCTCCGCGAGCACGGCTTCCGCGTCGAACACCTCGACGTCTACCAGCGCCTGGCCCGCCCGGGCTCCACGCTCTGGCACTGGCCCGACTCGTTCTTCAAGAACTTCGTGCCAAGGCTCGTCGCCACCGGTTTCATCACCGCCGCCGAACAGGCCGCGTTCGAACAGGCCTGGGCCGAAGCCAGCGCCGACCCCGACGCCTTCATCCTCCCGCCGCCGGTGTTCGACCTGATCGCGGTCCGGGAATAAGCGGCTCAGAGCACAATCAAACCCCCAGCGCCCCTGTCATTCCGGGGCGTTTTGTCATTGTGCCCGACCGGTGAATCCCATTAGACTCAAAGGCCCACCCCACCGCCCAGCAGACACCGATCTCCAGCGGAGAAGCTCCATGCGCCTTCCGACAGCCTTCCTCATCGCAGGTCTCATCGCCGCCGCCGCTTCGGCGCAGATCAGCACGCTCCGCTACGAGAAGCGCGGCACGTACGCCCAGACTTCAAACTCGACGCTCGTGCCGTTCAATGACTGGATCGCGACCATCAATGTCATCGCGACGTACTCCAACGCCACGGGTGTGACGATCGATGGCCTGCCGGGCATGCAGCGCGTCGGACTCTCGCTGGAGTGGAGGTGGAACTCGAGCCTCTACCCGACCAGGCAAGCACTGGACACCACGCTCCCCAGCTCCCGCTTCTTTCAGTTGCGAGTCGCACGCCCGAATCTCGAGGAATACTGCTTTTTCCAACCGTCGGCCGACGCGTATCCCGACCGCCCCCCAACCTTCACAGGCGACGCGTACGACCGGATGCAATCGGCAAATCCCAACGAGCCCATCGCGCTGAGCGTCGATGGTTTCACGCCCGCCGCCGATGGCACACCCTCCCAGATCAATCTCCAGATTTACGATCTTGATCGGGCTCTGGTCGTCTACGACCAGACGCTCCCGACCGCCGCGCCGTCGACGTTTGTCGTGCCCATCGGCACGCTCAGGCCCGAGACCGCGTACTACCTCCAAGCCTCCTACTCCGGGGTCTCCATCCAACCGCTCTTCATCTCCCAGATCGCTGGATCCGATAGCCACTGGACGCTCCGCACGCAGCTCGTCTTCATCACCCGCCGCTGCATCGCCGATCTCACCGGCGACAGCGTCTCCGACCTCGAAGACTTCTTCGCATTCTTCAACTGCTGGGACCTCGCCAGCCCCTGCGCCGACATCGACGGCGCCCCGGGCCTGGACCTCGGCGATTTTTTCGCATTCTTCAACGCCTTCGATGAAGCGTGCTGATCTTTGCCTCCGAGCAGCCCCATCCTCTCCCGACGTGACGCGCTGCTCCTGGGCGTGCTCGGTCTGGGCGCACTGGCTCCCGCCCCGGCGCTCGCGACGCCACCCCGCCAGATCAAGCTCCGCGCCGGCGCCGTGCCCTTCCGGGGCGCGGACTGCTCGTTCCTGCCGCAACTGGAAACCCTCGGCGCGGTCTTCCTCGATGCAGGCGTCCCGCGCGATGCCCTCTCGATCCTGGCGTCCAAGGGCGTGAACACGCTCAGGCTCCGCGTCTGGAACAACCCCGCCGATGGCTACTGCTCCGTCCCGCAGACCCTGGCGATGGCGCAGCGGGCCCACGCCCTCGGGATGAAGCTCATCATCGATTTCCACTACTCGGATTCCTGGGCCGATCCGGGTCAGCAGACCCCGCCCGCCGCCTGGGCTACTTACTCCGCCGGCGCGATGGAAAACGCCGTCGCATCCTTCACGAACGCCGCCATCGCCGCGCTGGTCGCACAAGGCACGCCGCCCCACATCGTGCAGATCGGCAATGAGATCACCGCTGGGATGCTCTGGCCGCTCGGCTCCAACGCATCGGGCTGGACCAACTTCGCAAGGCTCTACCGCGCCGGAGCGCGTGCCACCAAAGCCGCGTGCCCGTCAACCCGCATCATGCTCCACATCGATCGCGGCGGCGACAACGCGGGCTCACGCTGGTTCTTCGACAACGCCCGCGCCAACGACATGCCCTTCGACATCATCGGCCTCTCCTATTACCCCTGGTGGCACGGCCCGCTCGCCTCCATGCAAAACAACCTCACGGATCTGGCCACGCGCTACAACCGCCCGATTCACCTCGTCGAAACCGCCTACCCCTGGTCGCTCGGATGGGCCGACTCCACCAACAACTTCGTCTGGCAGAATGCCCAGCTCCTCCCGGGCTACCAGGCGACGCCCGCCGGACAGTCCCTCTTCATCAGCTCGATCATCGACACGCTCGCCGCACTCCCCGCGAGCCTTGGGGAAGGCGTGTGCTGGTGGGCCCCAGAGTCGGTCGCGACGCCAGGCCTGGGCACGCCCTGGGAGAACCTGGCCCTCTTCGACTTTGCCAAGGGCGTGCTCCCCGCCGCACGAGCACTGGGCCTGCCCCGCGCCGCCGCACCGCTCTGATCGTTTGGTCCAAGTTTGCTCTTCGCGCGGCGGGCGCGAGTTGATAGCCTCGTCGTCAACTCCGGAGCACACACCATGCTTCCACGCCGCACCGCGGGACCACTGATCGCCTCTCTGGCCACGGCGTTCGTCGCGTCGTCGTCATCCGCTCAGGTGAACGCGATCGAGATCTTCCGCGTCGGAGTCTTCGACCAGACGTCCATCGCGCCGCCGACCACGAGCATCGCCTGGACGACCATCGGGCGCGTGCTCGTGGACTACGCCGACGATCTCTTCAGCGCCGATCTGCTGTGCGCGAGCATCGGCTTGAATGAGCCCCTGACGTACTCCGGCAGACAATGGCTCTGGTACTCCCCGAACTACGACACGCGATCCTCCATGGAGGCTGCCCTCCCTCCCAACGCCGCGTACGTCTTTGATCTCTTCGGCCCCGCCGCCATCGGGCAGACCTCCTTGAGCTCCGCGAGCCAGTTCTACGCGGACCATCCGCCGCACTTCTCAGGCGACACCTACGAGCGCTTGCAGGGCGTCAATCCGAACACCGACATCTCCATCCAAGTGGCTGGATACGAGCCCGTCCCTGGCGCCAACGAGGCGCTGATCTTCCTCGACATCTACGACCTGACCCATGGGGGCTTCGCGTACTTCGATCAGGCCGCCAGCTCCAACTCGACCACCTTCGTCGTCCCCGCCGCGACGCTCCTGCCAAACACCGACTACGTCGTCCGCGCGATCTACAGCTCGCGCCGCTCCCAACCCGACGCCGCGTTCGTCACCGCGACCAAAACCCTCGCCTTCGATCTCAACACCGAGCTCCGCTTCTTCACCCGCGCCTGCGTCGCCGATCTCGATGGCATCCCGGGCGTCGACCTCAACGACTTCTTCACCTTCTTCAACTGCTGGGACCTCTCCCTCCCCTGCGCCGACCTCGACGGCAACCCCGGCGTCGATCTGGGCGATTTCTTCGCGTTCTTCAATGGCTTCGACGAAGGATGTTGATCGCCCCGCCGATCGGATATGCTCGACCGCATGCAGCGGCCGTCGCAGCACACTCCGGGGCGCGAGCCTGATCCTCGCGATGAAGCGCCGACCGTCACCAGTCCGATCCAGGGACGCGGCAGCGCCGCGCCGATGCCCAGCTCTCCCTCAACCAGGAAGAGCCAGTACTCCAACGCCTTCAGCGCGGGCGACCTGATCGCGGGCCGCTACCGCATCGTCGCGCCGCTCGGCAAGGGAGGCATGGGCGAGGTCTTCCGCGCCGACGATCTCGAGCTCGGCTCCTCCGTCGCGCTGAAGTTCCTCCCGCTGGCGCTCTCGGCCGATCCCGTCAGGCTCGAGCACTTCCGGAGCGAAGTCCGCCTCACCCGTCAGATCGCCCATCCCGCGGTCTGCCGCGTGTACGACATTGCGCAGGTCGACACCCCCGATGGCCCGCGCCACTTCCTCTCCATGGAGTTCATCGATGGCGAGGACCTCTCCTCGCTCATCCGCCGCATCGGCAGACTCCCCGCCGACAAGGCCATCCAGACCGCCAGGCAGATCTGCTTCGGACTCGCCGCCGCCCACGAGCTCGGCGTCGTCCACCGCGACCTGAAACCCGCCAACATCATGCTCGACGGCCGGGGCAACGCCCGCGTCATGGACTTCGGCGTCGCGGGCTTCGCCGACGATCTCAACGCGCGCGGCGACATCGCCTCGGGCACGCCCGAGTACATGGCCCCCGAACAACTCGACAGCCGCGAAATCACGCGCCGCTCCGATATCTACGCGCTGGGCCTGGTCCTCTTCGAGCTCTTCACCGGAAAGCCCGCCTTCAAGGCCTCCACCCTCGCCGAGCTCCGCGAGGCCCGCTCGCATGGACTGCCCGCCAGCCGCCCCTCCACGCTCGTGCCCGATCTGGATCCCGCGGTCGAACGCGTGATCATGCGCTGCCTCGACCCCGACCCCGCGGGACGCCCACCCTCCGCGGTCGCGGTTGCTGCCGCTCTTCCCGGAGGCGATCCCATCGCCGCCGCCCTGGCCGCGGGCGAAACTCCATCGCCCGAACTCATCGCCGCCTCGGGAGGCAGCGCGATCATCTCATCCCGGCACGCGATCATGGCGGTCGCCGCCCTGCTCATCTCGGCCCTCGTCATCGTCTTCGGCGCACGCTCCACATCCCTGCTCGCGATCGTCAGACCCGCCAAGTCCGTCGAAGTGCTGAGCGATCGCGCCCGCGAGATCCTCACGCAGCTCAAGCTCCAACTCACCTCCGTCAACGAGGCCGCACACCTCGGACAACGTCCCAAGGGCTGGCTCACCGCCGAAAACGTCCGCACCTTCCCCGGCGCCTACGGCTTCTGGTACCGCCAAAGCCCCAGCCCCTTCAAACCTTGGCGCTATCCCCTGCTCGTGCAGGACTCCGACCCCGCGCCCTCCACGCCGGGCGAAGTCATCGTCCGCACCGACGATCGCGGCGTGCTCGAAGGCATGCTCGTCGTCCCCCCCATGCGCGCCGACCCGCCCAAGGACGCCCGCCCATCGGAAGAGATCTACCGCCAGCTCTTCGCGCTCGCGCAGCTGGACTTCCCCGCGTTCACCAGCGTCCCCCCCGAAGTCAGACCCCTCTTCCACACCGACGAGGTCCGCTCCTGGACCGGACCCGATCCGCGCCGGCCCGGGCAAACGCTGACCGTCCACGCCGCCATCACCGACAGCAGGCCGACGTACTTCTACATCCGCTACCCCTTCAGCATCTCGCCCGCAGGCTGGCCCACCACGCCCCCGCCCGAGAAGCCCCTCTCGGCGATCCTCGCCTCCAACGCGATGAGCGTCACGCTCATCGCCATCTCCGCCAGCATGGCGTTCCTGGCGTACCGAAACCTCCGCGCCGGCCGTGGCGACAAGCGCGCCGCGACCGTCGGCGCCTTCGCGGTCATCTTCTTCACGCTCCTCGACCTCACGAGCCGCATCGATCTGGCGCCCAATCTCGTCAGCATCTTCTTCGAAGGCACGGGTTTCGGCGTGGTCATCTGGACCGCCATGCTCTTCTGGCTCTTCTACATCGCGCTCGAACCCGCTGCCCGCCGCAACTACCCCTGGGCGCTGGTCTCCTGGTCCAGACTCGTCCGCGGACAAATCTCCGACTCGCTCGTCGCCCGCGATCTGCTCATCGGACTCGTCGGCGGCGCGTGCATCGAGTCCATCCTGCTCTTCTCGACCTCGATCCTCAGACAACGCGGCATGCTCGGCGATCAACCCTGGACCATGGGCGTCACCCGCGTGTACCTCGACAGCTGGGGAGGCGTGCTCGGACACATCGGCAGCGCGGGAATCGCCGGCATGCTCAACGCCGCCGGCGCGCTGCTGCTCATGGTCGTCGGCAGACTCATCTTCCGGACCAACCTCGCGGGCGCCGCATTCGCGTGGGTCTGCATCGCGCTGGCCCAGGCGCCGAACTTCGCCACCGACCCCATCAGCGCCACGCTCGAAATCGTCGTCGCCTTCCTGCTGATCTTCTGCATGTACCGCTTCAGCCTGCTCACCGCCGCCACCTTCGTCGCCACCGCAACCCTGATCGATCTGCTCAACATCGGCCCGAGCTGGACCGGCTTCGGCGCCCCCGCCTGGCTCCCCGCGCTGCTGCTCTCCAGCCTGGCATTCTGGGCAATCCGGTGCGGAATGCGACCTTCCAAGTCGCTCACAAGCTGAGCACACACCCCGAGCGAGCCCCGAATCTGAGGCCCGCCGCCCCACTCCCGCTGGCACCGTCGCGATTGCGTGTCATGTTGAAGTGCCCTCCTCGCGGGGCTTGGGGACTTCGCATGCGCACGCTCGGTCTGACCGCCTTCGCTCTCACCGCCGGACTCACCTCCGTCGCCGCCGCCGCCACCAGCAACATCATGCTCGTGGGCTACTGGCCCCCCACCAACGACATGCTCCGCCAGTTCTCCGCCAGCCCCACGCAGAACCCGGGCGGCTGGAAGGGCTCGAACTGGGAAGGCCGTGGATACAACGTCTTCTCCTACTTCCCCGAGTTCCCGGGCGGCGTCGACGCGAACCCCAAAGGCAACGGCGATTTCGAGGTCGACTACCAGGACACCTCCGCCGACTTCTGGCGCATCGTCGATCAGGTCAAGCCCGTCGCGATCATCACCTTCTCCCGAGGCCGCCTGGGCTCCAACTGGGAAATCGAAGCCGGCGCCAAGAACCACGCGACCTGGATCGATGACTACGACGCGCCCTTCCAGCCCACGCCCGGCAAGCCCGACGACTCACTCCCCGCCGAAGCGGTCCGCCGCTCGACGCTCCCGATGACCCAGATCCTCAACAACGTGCGCAGCGCAAGCCTGGGCATCACGCCCTTCATCGACGCCACCAACAACGTCGGCTCGTTCCTCTCCGAATACCTCGCGTACCACGGCATGTGGTACCAGTCGCTCCACAACAACCCCGCCGATCCCTACTGGTGCTCCATGGCGGGCCACATCCACGTCGGCATCAACACCGACACCCTCGCCGCCACCAAAGCCGCGGAAATCACCCTCCGCACCGCGATCAACGCCATCCCAACCCCCAGCGCCGCCGCCCTGCTCCTGGCCGCCGCCCCCGCCCTGACCCGCCGCCGGAGATAAACGCACGGGGCACCCCACCACCCTTCCGCCCCTCCGTGCCTCCGTGCCTCCGTGCCTTCGTGCCTTCCTTACTCCCCCCCTACCATTCCCCGCAATGGCGGAACGACCCGAACATATCCGTAACTTCTCGATCATCGCCCACATCGACCACGGGAAATCCACCCTGGCCGATCGCATCCTCCAGGCGACCAACGCCGTCTCCGCGCGCGAAGCCCGTGAGCAGATCCTCGACTCGATGGACATCGAGCGCGAGCGCGGCATCACCATCAAGGCCTCCGCCGTCACCGTCTTCCATCGCCACAAGTCCGGCTCCAGTTCCGACGAACTCGAGACCGACTACGAGGCCCCCGTCGAAGACTCGACCGCCGAAGCCGCCGCCAAGCACAAGACCACCAAGGGCAAGCCCGAAGACCACGGCGAGCTCTACATGCTCAACTTCATCGATACGCCAGGTCACGTCGACTTCAACTACGAAGTCGCCCGCGCCCTCAAGGCCTGCGACGGCGCCATCCTCGTCGTCGACTCCACCCAGGGCGTGCAGGCCCAGACCCTCGTGAACGCCTACCTCGCGGTCAACGAAAACCTCCACATCATCCCCGTCATCAACAAGATCGACCTGCCCAGCGCCAAGCCCGACGACGTCGCCGAGGAAATCGAGCAGACCCTTGGGTTCAAGGCCGCCGAGTGCATCCGCGTCTCCGCCAAGTCGGGCATCGGCATCCCCGAGCTGCTCGCCGCGATCTGCGACCGCGTCCCCGCGCCGCGCAAGCCCGTCATCCCCCAGCTCCGCGCCCTCATCTTCGACGCCGTCTACGACGACTACCGCGGCGTCATCGTCTACGCCCGTGTCTTCGATGGCGAGCTCAAGGTCGGCGACAAGATCCGCATGATGGGCATCGGCCGTTCTTTCCAGGTCACCGAGATCGGAAAGATGAACCCCAAGCCCTACCGCCTCCCCGACGGCAAGGTCGGCCCGGGCGAAACCTGCTACATCGTCGCCGCCATCCGCTCGCTCAAGGACGTCCGCATCGGCGACACCATCACCCTCGAAAACAACCCCGCCCCCGAAGCCCTCCCGGGCTACCAGCCCCCGCGCCAGATGGTCTTCTGCGACTTCTACCCCTCCACCAAGGAAGACGGCACCTCCACCGACTTTGAAGACCTCCGCGACGCCGTCGAACGCCTCTCACTCAACGACTCCAGCTTCACCTTCGCGCCCGTCCACTCCGAAGCACTCGGCTTCGGCTTCCGTTGCGGCTTCCTCGGCCTGCTCCACATGGACATCATCCAGGAGCGCCTGGAACGCGAGGGCGGCGTCGAGATCGTCCAGACCGCGCCCACCGTCTCCTATCACGTCCTGGTCCGAGGCACCGACACCGTCACCGGCGCCAATGGCCAGTCCCTCAAGCCCGTCGACCCGAGCTCCCCATTCCACCGCGACGTCCCCGCGGGAATGCAGCTCCTCGAAGTCCACAACCCCGCCGACCTCCCCAACCTCTCCTTCGTCGACCACATCCGCGAACCCATCTGCAAAGTCGAGATCATGCTGCCGAAGGAATACATCGGCGACATCATGAAGCTCTGCATGGACCGCCGCGGCGTCTACAAGAACCAGCAGTACGTCTCCGCCTCCCGCGAGATCCTCACCTTCGAGATCCCCCTGGCCGAAATCATCTACGACTTCTTCGACAAGATGAAGGGCATGACCTCGGGCTACGGCACCATGGACTACGAGGTCATCGAGTACCGCCAGGACAACCTCGTCAAGCTCGACATCCTCATCAATGGCGACGCCGTCGAAGCCCTCGCCATCATCGTTCACCGCGAAAAAGCCGAGCAACGCGGCCGCGCCCTGCTCGTCCGCCTCAAGGAACAGATCCCCAAGCACCAGTTCGAAATCCCGCTCCAGGCCGCCATCGGCGGCCGCGTGGTGGCCCGCGAAACCATCAAGGCCTACCGCAAGGACGTCCTCTCCAAGTGCTACGGCGGCGACGTGAGCCGTAAGCGCAAACTGCTCGAAAAGCAGAAGGAAGGCAAGAAGCGGATGAAGAACGTGGGCAGCGTGACCATCCCGCAAGAAGCCTTCATGGCGGTGCTGGATACGGGGGATTGAGCATTGGAACAAAGCACAATGTACACTCGAAGGCATGGGCAAGAAATCTCCCAGACAGAGTCGCACCAATAGTCGCGCAGTTAGGCGAAAAGCAAAGAACTACTCCGTCTTTGTAAGCCACGCCTCCGCCGATAAATGGGTGGCCAAAACGATGTGCGAAAAGATCGATTCCCAGGGAGCGGAGAGCTTTCGGGACGATCGCGATATCGACGGAGGGGACGACATACCCGAGAAGATCCGACAGGCAATCAAGAAGTGCCAGGACTTCGTCGTACTTCTTTCGCCTCTATCCCTTAAACGCGATTGGGTTCGACTCGAAATGGGTGCCGCTTGGGGCTGGAAGAAGCGCGTCATCATCGTGCTGATGCATGTGGGAGATTCCCCATTCCCTGCAACGTTTCAGCCCAAGAAATACTACTCCATTAACGACTTTGATGTCTATCTTCGCGAAATCTCCCAGCGTCTATCCGGAGACAAATCATGAAGAAGAAGAGTTCAGTCGTGGACGTCTTCCTCTCGACTCCCGCATCGTCGAAGCGTGAGTCCGAGCAGGTCGCCGAGTCGCTAGCTCGAGCCGGATGGAACGTCTTTCGAACAGAACGAGACGTCGTCGGCGACTTCCGAGACTCGGTACGTTCAGCTATTGCAGAGGCAGGGGCAGTGGTGTTCG
This sequence comes from uncultured Phycisphaeraceae bacterium, assembly GCA_964531675.1. Lineage (GTDB taxonomy): Bacteria > Planctomycetota > Phycisphaerae > Phycisphaerales > UBA1924 > CAZHFW01. The sequence goes on from CAZHFW010000016.1 coordinate 63,732, forward strand.
TGCTCGACCGAGACTCCATGACCTCCCCCGCGATGATGTTCGAACTAGGCGCCGCGTTCGGCTGGAACAAGTCGGTGTTTCCGGTATTGGTAGGGGTCCATCCTCAGACTCTACCGAGCCTTTTGCGCGACCAACCTTTGTTCGATATCGCCCGCTTGTCCTCGCTGATCGATGCGATCAAGGCCATCGCAGAGCCGTTTACTCCGGACGAGCAGACCCGTTTGGCCTTGCTCTATTCAAAATCACCCTACTCACTTGACGAGTTGCTGCAACGTCCAGGGCTCGCAGCCCAACTTGTCCGATCATTCAACTCCGGTCCTACAAGGCCTCGCGCAAGCGGGGAGCGGGTACTTCGCGAGTTGCTCAGATTGCGAAAGCTAGGCAAGCTGAAGCGATTGACGAAATAGTCGTCGGGCGGGTGGCATCGAAATCCCTTCTCCCCGTGCCATCAAAGTCGGTTCCTCCGACTTTGATGCCCCCAGCCCGGTGCCACGACCCACGAACTCTCCGCGCCGTCGGTCCTGCAAACGTCTTCATCCCCCACCCAACACCAATCCTGCCAGCCCCCCAAAGCACCACCCACTCCGCCAAGCCTCCGTGGGTGGTGGCACCCCGCGAATCCACATCCCACAACGTGCCACCGACCGCTTCCGAGCGGTCGGTGTCCTACTTCCAGTTCGCCCACGCCCAAGCCACTGACCCCACCCGCCTTCCCATCCCGGCTTGCCCGAAGCGGTCAATCCGGGCGTGTTCCGCACCCCCACCCCGATCCACGCCCTCGACGAGTCTTCGAGTCGTGGGCTTCTCCGCCACTTCTTCACACACCCAACCACCCCACCACCCGTGCCACCGACCGCTTCCGAGCGGTCGGTGCCCCTCGTTCCCCCCACCCCTCTCCCTCCCGTTCTCGGGCCCACTTTCCTCTCCCGAACCCCCTGATTGACCCCTCCTTTACGCCTCCCGACGTATTCACCTCCCTCCACCTTCCCGCGATACTCCGCCTGTCGGTTCGCGACGTTTCCCGCGGCCGGCACTGGAGAAGGGAAGTTCACATGCGCACCACTCTGTTTGTCGCGGCCCTCGCAGGCCTCGCGTCCGCTGCGTCCGCGGACGTCATCAACATCGGCGTTCACCTTGATGGCCCCGAGACCGGCCAATACCAACTCACCGGCCAGTCGGCCCTCTTCAAGTCCGACACCAGTGGCGTCTCCACCGGCGGGCAGCTCGACAACCTCACCTCGGGCGACTCGAGCATCGGTTACGAAGAAGTCTTCCCGCCCGCAACCCTCGACGGCTATCTGAACTTCGGCTACCTCGGCCGCATCAACACCCTCGACGACAACGACCAGATCCTCGACACCAGCTTCGTCATGGCCTTCCGCTCGGGAGAGGGCGTGGGCCATCGCATCGGGGACTACCTCCCGGACCTGACCGAAGCCCAGCTCGTCCTGGCCCTCGGAAGCTTTGACACCCCCGAGTTCTTCCAGGCCCTGGACTACGCCATCGACAACGACCCCGCCCGCGGCGTCATCGCGGTCGATCCCATCGGCCGTCCGGGCGACACGCTCATCCTCGTCGCCTTCATCGGAGGCGATGATGGCGACCTCGGCGTGCAGGTCGGCACCCTGACCTACACCGTCGTCGCCCCCGCGCCGGGCGCCGCATCGCTCATCGCGGGCAGCATGCTGCTCGTGGGCCGTCGCCGCCGCTGAAATCGCAGGCTTCTCACACCGGGCCCCACGCGTGCAAACGTTCATGCGTGGGGCTCGGTTCATTTTTGGCGTCCGGCCCCAGCCTCCCGCGCGCGATAGACTCATCGCAACTGGGAGGCCTTATGCAACGCTCCGCTGCTGCCCGTTTCCTCGCCCGCACCCTCACCGCGCTCGTCCTCGGCGCATCCCTCGCGGCCCTTCCCGCGTGCTCGAGCACCGAGAAGTCGCAGTCGCTCTCGGGCATCGCCGCCCTCGCGGGCGAGTGGAAGCTCGACGCCATCGAAGGCAAGCCCCTGCCTGTCGAAGTCGCCCAGTCGCCCCGCGTCCCCGAACTCACCTTCACCGCCGATGGCAACATGTCAGGCTCCGGCGGCGTCAACCGCCTCATGTCCAAGGTCAACCTCCCCGAACTCGAGAAGGGCAACCTGGTCCTCTCCCCCGTCGCCTCCACCATGATGGCCGGCACGCCCATCGCGATGGAAACCGAAACCCGCATCATCAAGGCCCTCGGCGCCGCCAGAACCTTCAAGGTCTCAGGCAAGACCCTGACCATCTCCGATGGCAAAAAGGACCTGCTCTCCTTCACCCGCGCACGCTGATCCCGCGCCGGAATCCTCCCTGCCGAAAGCAATACGCGGAGATCGATCGCATGCTCCACGTGCTGCCCATCGCGTCGCTCGCGTGCGCACTGGCCGCCACGCCCGAGCCCGTCCGCATCGACCTCGACGCCGATGTCGCGCGCCAGGTCGTCGTCGACCGCGAGACCAACGTCTACCTCGGACACGTCTCCACGATCCTGCTCGATGACCACAAGACCTTGCTCTGCACCTATCCCAAAGGCCACGGCAATGGCCCGATCGTTCTGAAACGCTCCGACGATGGCGGCCGCACCTGGTCGGACCGCCTGCCCACGCCCGCAAGCTGGCAAACAAGCCTAGAAACGCCCACCATCTTCTCGATGGGCCAAGGCGAGCAAGGCCAATCACTCATCCTCTTCTCGGGCCTCTACCCCATCCGCGCCGCCCGCTCCCAAGACTCGGGCGCGCACTGGACCGAACTCGCCCCCATCGGCGACTTCGGCGGAATCGTCGCCATGGGAGGCGTCGCCCGCACCGGACCGCACGATCACACCGCGTTCTTCCACGATGATGGCCGCTTCATCGCAAGCCAGCCCAAGAAGCCCTCAACGCCGGGCGCCAAGCCCCCCACCACCTTCACGCTCTACCAGACCGACACGCACGACGACGGCACAACCTGGTCCGCGCCCCGCGCGATCTGGTCAGGCTCCGACATCCACCTCTGCGAACCAGGCGTCGTCTTCTCGCCCGACCACAAAGCCATCGCGCTCCTGCTGCGTGAGAACCGCCGGATCAAACCCTCCCACATCATGCTCTCGACGGACAACGCCCAAAGCTGGTCCGCTCCGCGCGAGATGAGCCCCGAACTCACAGGCGATCGTCACATCGCTCGCTACGCACCCGACGGCCGTCTGGTCGTGACGTTCCGATGCATGCGCCAAGACGACCCCTGGAAAGGCGACTGGGTCGCATGGATCGGCACCTGGGATCAACTCGTCTCAACCACGCGCGATGAACGCGCCGACGCGCCCTACCTCGTCAGGCTCAAGGACAACCTCACCGACTGGGACTGCGCCTACGCCGGACTCGAATGCCTCCCCGACGGCACGTTCGTCGCGACAACCTACGGCACATGGACCGCGGGACAAAAGCCCTTCATCCTCAGCGTCCGCTTCCCGCTCGCCGACCTCGACGCGCTCGCGGGCAAGCACTGAACGCCGCACCACGACGACTCACAAGCCCAGCGCCTGCTCCGGATCGGCGTACACCGTGGGCCTGCCGCTCGCGTTCTCCGCCTTCACATCCGCGGGCACGTTTGACCCGCCCAGCGCGCGGGGAAACTCCTTGCCCGCAAGCGGCGCGACATGCCCATCCGCAAACGCGCTGTTGGCCGCACCTTGCTTCCCGGGATGGCGATACCCGATCCTGCTGTTGGTCATGCCGATCTGATTGTCGCGCTGCCGCCCCGCGTAGAGACCGTCCGCGATCGCGATGAGCTGCGTCGGCCTCGCAAACGCGCTGAGCTTGGTCTGCTTGATCGTGAGCCCCTCGGTGCTCAGCCCATAGCCCACGCTCCCCGTGTAGTACAAGTCAGGCGTCACGCTCGCGACGCCGCCGATCGGGTTGTCCGCGTTGATCCAGTACGACACGCGGATGATCTTGTTGAAGCTCCGCTCCGGAATCGTCTGCGGCACATTCGCGCTCCCCGTGCGCGCAAAGGGCCAATCAAGCCACCCCTTCGGATTGTTCGGATCCGCCCCGGTCTGCCCCGACGCCACGCCCGCGACATCAAACGTGTCCGGGCAATAGAACGGATTGGAGACTTTGCCCTGCAGGCCCGTCATGTACCCGTCGCGATCCAGAATCGGACCCCATCCATCCAAAGGCACCCCGGCGCCGCCATCGGTGCCGATCATGTTGTACGACGGAATCACGCCTTCCTTGTTGTCGTTGTTGTAGAGCACCAGCCCCTGCCCGATGCCACGCAGATTGGCCTGGCACGCAACCGCCCGCGCCGTCCGCCGCGCCTGCCCCAACGCGGGAAGCAAAATCCCGATGAGCAGCGCAATGATGGCGATGACGACCAACAGTTCGATGAGTGTGAATGCTCGGCGCATGACCCGCATGCTACCAAGGCTTCCCGCGGGGTGTTCAGCCCGTCGAACGCCGCCGAACCAGTCCAAGCCCGCAGACCGCGCCGACACCGAGCACGCCCGGCGCAGGCACCGGCTCAAACCCGACATCATCCAGATACACCTTCACGCCCGCCGCGTTCGACGAAGGCGCATTCAGATAAAGCCTGAACTCCGTGCTCCTCGTGAACAGCGCCGCAAACGGCGAGAAATCGATCTTCGTCCAAACGCCCGGCGCAATCGTCGGCACCGTCAAGAAACTCCTGCCCGCCGCGACGTCGAAGAACGCGTTCGCCGGGAGCGCCGTGTCCAGAAAGAGCCAGAAGGACACGTTCACCGGCCCGTTGACCATCGGAAACGTCTGATACGCGATGGTCGTGCCGGTCGTCACAGGCACCGTGAACTGCAGCGCCCCCGCGCCGGAGTGCACCACGCCCGTCGACCACGCCGCCGACGCAGGCCGCGTGAACTGCCAGCCCGTCAGCCCATCTTCAAAGCCCGGATTGACAACCACCGCGCCAAACGCGCCGCTCACCGCTGCCGCCGCCACGAGTCCGACCACGCCCCACCCCCGCTTTCAGCGCAGCAGACGACCCATCCTGCATGCACATCGCAAATATGCACGCAATTCCCGGATTTGCCATCCAAGTGGCTTTAGAAACCCCGCACCGACTCGAGCATCGCCCGCCCGCGGGCCTCGATCGCCTCAAATCGCCCCGCCGCGATGTCCGCAGGGTCGAACAGGGTGTTCACGAACCCGACCGCAAACGCACCCGCCTTGAGGTACGCGCCCGCGGTCTCCGCCGTCACCCCCGCCGTGGGCACGATCTTCAGGAAAGGCAAAGGCCCCATCGTCTGCGCCACCCACACAGGCCCGACGCCGGGCGCCGGAAAGAGCTTCTGGAGCTGGGCCCCCGCGCGATGCGCCCGCAGCATCTCCGTCGGTGTCGCGCATCCGGGCATCATCGCGACGTTCAGCCGCTTGGCTTCCTCGATCACCGCCTCATCGACCACCGGCGAGACCAGGAACCGAGCCCCCGCCGCCACCGCCTCGCGGGCGTCCTCCACCGTCAGCACCGTTCCAGCACCAACCACGATCCCGCGCTTCTGCGCAAACTCGCGCAGGAGCGTCATCGCGCCGGGAATCGTGAGCGTGAACTCGCACACGACAAACCCCGCCCGCACCGCCGCATCCATCGCCTTGCGGGCCGCGTCCGTGTCATTGGTCCGCAAAATCGCCGAAGCCCGGGCCGTCTTGAAGAGCGCAACAAAGTCATTCGGAGTCACGGGGCATCCTCCACCAGTCCTCAAACACTCCCCTCGGCCTGTAGGCACCAGTCCATGGCCCACGCCCCACAGCCTTCGGCCCACGGCCTATGGCCTATGGCCTACGGCCTCTGGCCTCTGGCCTCTCTCACCCCACCGCCGCGCAGATCTTCTTCGCCGCGTCGGTCAGGTCCTCCGCCGCCTGCATCGTCGGGATCCGCGAACGCGCATCGCTCAGGAGCTTCCGCCCCGCGTCCACGTTCGTGCCCTCAAGCCTCACGACCAGCGGCACCTTGAAGCCCACCGAGCCGTCCTTGTTCTTGAAGTTCGTCGCCGCGTTGATGATGCCCTGCGCAATCACATCACACCGCATGATCCCGCCGAAGATGTTCACCAGCACGCCCTTGACCTTCTCGTCCGAGAGAATGATCCCGAACGCCTCGGTTACCGCCTCCTCGGTCGCGCCGCCGCCGACGTCCAGGAAGTTGGCCGGCTCCGACCCGTGGAGCTTGATGATGTCCATCGTCGCCATCGCCAGGCCAGCCCCGTTCACCAGGCACCCGATCTTCCCGTCCAGCGCGATGTACGTCAGGCCGAACTTGTGCGCACGGGTCTCCGCGGGATTCTCCTCGCGCGGATCCGCCAGCGCCGCGATCTCGGGATGACGCACCAGCCCGTTCTCGTCGAAGTTGAACTTCGCGTCGATCGCGATGACCTGCCCCTCGCCGCCCTTGGAGTTCTTGGCGATCACCAAGGGGTTGATCTCCGCCAGCGAGCAGTCCTTCTCCACAAAGAGCTTGGCGAGCTTGATCATGATGTCGACCGCCTGGCCGACCTGCTTGCCCTTGAAGCCGAGCTTGAACGCGACCTCGCGCGCCTGGAACGCCTGCAGCCCGAGCAGCGGGTGCAATGGCTCCTTGATGATCGCCTCGGGACGCTCGTGCGCGATCTTCTCGATCTCCACGCCGCCCTCGCGCGACGCGATCAGCACGTTCCGCCGCGTCTTGCGATCGGTCGTGATCGCCAGATAGAACTCCTCATTGCCGCCGCCCGCGCGCGACTCGATGTCCACGCCCGCCGCCATGAGCAGGATGCCGACCTCAAGACCCTCGGGCGGCGTCTGGGGCGACTTCATGCGATTGGTCAGCATGAACTTGGCCGCCGTCGTCGCCTCGTCGGCGCTGTTCACAAGCTTCACGAAGCCCGCCTTGCCGCGCCCGCCCGCGTGCACCTGCGCCTTCACCACCGCAAGCGGGCTCCCCGCCTCCGCGACGATCGCCTTGTACGCCCCCGCCGCCTCCTCGAACGACTTGAGCGTCCGACCCGCGGGGACCGGAATGCCATAAGAACGGAGCAGATCGCGGCCCTGGTACTCGTGAATCTTCATCGCGGAAAGCCTTTCCAAGGCCCGGGCCGATACGCCCGGGGTCTCCATCGTACACGACCCAAACCGCCCGGGAAGGCCCCGCGCTTCACTCCATCCCCAGCGCCCGGGACAGCTCGCCCACGCTGCGAACCACCCGTTCCGCCCCCGCCGCCTCCAGCTTTTCCACCGGGTGGGCGCCCCACGCCACGCCGATCGTCCGCACCCCCGCCGCCCGTCCCATCTCGATGTCGAACGTCGAATCCCCCACCACCACCGCGCCCGACGCTCTGGCCCCCATGAGCTTCAGCGCGTGCAGCGCCGGCTCCGGATGAGGCTTGTGATTGTCCACCTGATCCGACCCCACCACCAGCGCCAGATGCCGCCTGATCCCCACACCCGCGCAGTCCGCCTCCGCGGGCCTGGTGTGCTTGCTCGTCACCACCGCGCTGCGCACGCCCCGCGCCACCAGCAACTCGAGCAGCGCCGGCACACCCGCAAACGCCCGCACCAGTTCCGGCGCCCGCTCGGCATAGACCCGCCGGTACGTCGCGATCACATCGGGCGCAACCGCGCCCGCCCGCGCATCGAGCATCCCCACCGACTTCTCCAGAGGCACACCCATGAGCGCCACCACGCGTTCCCGCGCCGGCGCCGCAAACCCGTGCGCCTCCATCGCGCCCGCCATGCTCGCGACGATGCACGCCGTCGAATCCGTCAGCGTCCCGTCCAGATCAAACAGCACATGCTCGAACATCCCGCCAGTCTATCGGGCAAGGCCGAACCACGACCGCCCGAGCCGCCGCGACACGCCCACCAGAAGCACCAGCGCAGGCACCTCGACCAAGGGCCCCACCACCGCCGCCAGCGCCGTCCCCGACGTGATCCCGAACACCGCGATCGCCACCGCGATCGCCAGCTCGAAGTTGTTCCCGCTCGCGGTAAACGCCAGCGTCGCGCAGCGCGGATAGTCCGCCCCCGCCCGCCGCGCCAGCGCAAAGGCCGCGAAGAACATGATCCCGAAATACAGCACCAGGGGCAGCGCGATCCGCAGAAGATCCATGGGCAGCGCCAGAATCCGATCGCCCTTCAGGCTGAACATCACCACAATCGTGAACAGCAGCGCCGCCAGCGTCACCGGCGCGATCCGCGGCAGGAACCGCTCCTGATACCACGCCTCCCCCTTCCACCGCCGGAGCACAAACCTTGTCAGCACGCCCGCCGCAAATGGCACGCCCAGATACAACGCCACGCTCCCGAAGATCTCACCCACCGACACCCGCACCTCCGCGCCGGCGAGCCCCAGCGCCGGAGGCAGCCACCCCATGAAGAACCACGCGTACACGCCGAAGAACAGCACCTGAAAAATGCTGTTGAACGCCACCAGCCCCGCCGCATACTCCGCGCTCCCGCCCGCCAGATCGTTCCACACCAGCACCATCGCGATGCACCGCGCCAGCCCCACCAGAATCAGCCCGAGCATGTACTCGGGCTTGTCGTGCAAAAGCAGCGCCGCCAGCGCGAACATCAGCACCGGGCCGACCACCCAGTTCAGGACCAGCGACACCAAGAGCACCCGCCAATCGCGGAACACCCGGGGAAGCTCCTCATACCGCACCTTCGCCAAAGGCGGGTACATCATGAGGATCAGCCCCGCCGCGATCGGCAGGTTCGTCGTCCCCACGCTCACGCGCCCGATCGCCTCGCGGATTCCGGGCGCGAGCTTTCCAAGCAGCACGCCCAGCCCCATCGCCAGGAAGATCCAGAGCGTCAGGTTGCGGTCCAGAAACGAAAGCCGCCGCCCCGAGCCGCAATCCTGCGCTTCCATCGCTCAAGGCCTCCGCGCCGAGATGTCCAGACTGGTCACGAAGTCCGAAGGCTTGGTCCCCGCCGGCAGCGCCGCGATGATCTTCCGATACAGCGGATCCTCCCAGTTGGTCATCGCCTCGATGTACTCGGGCTTCCCACGAAGCTCGATCGACTCGAAGCCCGCCTCGGTCATCTGCCGGCGCGTCTCCTCCACCAGCACCGCCCCCGCGACGCACCCCACCAGCGCCTCCACGTCCCGCCGCACGCTCTCAGGCAAAGGCCGCAACAGCGCCAGATCCGACACCGCGACCCGCCCGCCAGGCTTCAGCACCCGCGCGATCTCACGCCACACGCCCGCCTTGTCGGGCGACAGATTGAGCACGCAGTTGGAGATCACCACGTCCACGCTCGCGTCCGCCACCGGCAGATGCTCGATCTCCCCAAGCCGGAACTCCACGTTGTTCAAGCCCGACTGCTCCCGATACGTCGGCACAAACCCCCGCGCCTTGCTCAGCATCTCGGGCGTCATGTCCACGCCGATCACCCGCCCCGCCGCGCCCACCTTCGGGCCCGCGACAAAGCAGTCAAAGCCGCCGCCCGATCCCAGATCGAGCACCACCTCGCCGGGCTTCAGCGCCGCCAGACCCGTGGGATTGCCGCACGAAAGCCCCATGTTCGCGCCCTCGGGCGTCGCCGCCAGATCGCCCTTGGAATAGCCGATCGCCGCCGCAAGCTGCTCGGGACTGAACGACACCGGTCCACAGCAGCCGCCGCCCCCAGAGCTGCCGCCCGCCGCGCCGCCGCAGCAGCCCGAAGTCGCGGGCTCCGCGCCCACCGACCACACGCCGCTCTGCGCGATCTTCGCATAGCCCTCACGCACCTTCTCGCGAAGGGTCCCAGACTCAGGCGCCGCCGTCGACACTCCGGCCTTCTCGCCACCACAGCAGCCCGGTCCGCAGCACGATTCAGACTTCGACCCGTTCATCGCAGACTCCTTCCCCCAGCCGCCAATCCCAGACCCTCGGGCAACGACTCCACGAACGCGCGGATCTGGTCCCGCACGCGCCGGAAGTGCTCCATCGCTTCTTCTTCGTCCCTCGCGTCCCGCGCCAAAAACGGCGGATCCTCGAACCCCACATGCACCATCCGCGCCCCCGCCAGCACCGGGCACGCCTCGCGGGCGCTGTCGCACACCGTCACCACCACGTCGAACACGCCGCCGATCTCCTCGGGCCGCTTCGACCACTGCCCCCCGATGTCCACGCCCGCCTCCGCCATCGCCCGCACCGCGCGAGGATTCACGCTCCCGGGCCGCGTCCCCGCCGAGTGGGCCTCGATCACGCCCCCACGCAGCGCCCGCGCCCACCCCTCGGCCATCTGGCTCCGGCACGAGTTCCCCGTGCACAAAAACAGCACACGCAACTTGCGTTCAGCGCTTGCCACAGCACGCTCCCCCCGCCGGCGCACAATGCTCGATCGCATCCGCCAGCGCCCGCAAGACGCCGCACACATGCTCGTACCGCACGTGATACGACACCGATCGCCCCGCCCGCTCGGACTCCACCAGCCCGCCACGCTCCAGCACCTGCAGGTGCCTCGACACCACCGAGAAATCCACCGCGCAGCACTCGGCCACCTCGGTCACCGTGCACGCCCTGCCGCACTTCACCAGACAACCAAAGAGCTCCGCCCTCGTCGGGTCCGCCAGCACCTTGAAGATCTCCGGATCGAGCCGGTCATCCACAGGCCGACAGCACGCCGCCGCCTCTTTGGGGGACATGGGCCCCGACGCCCCGGCCTTCCGTGATTTGCGTACTTGCGTCATCATGCAAGTATCGGCCGCCCGCCCCGCCCGGTCAAGGCCGAATCAGAAACCGGCCCCGCAACCCCAAAAACGCCGAGGGCGTGGCCCGGCTCGCCGCCGATCCACGCCCTCGAGGACTTCACACCGATCGTCCGCTCAGTGCTTGTCGTTGTCCGACTTGTCGTTGTCCTGCTTGTTGTTCTGCTTCTGCTCACGCTTCTCGCTGGCCTTGACGTCCTTCTTCTCGGCCCGCTTGTAGCTGATCTGCATCATCTTCTGACCCTTGCCGTCGAACATCTCCTGCACGCAGGTGTCCTTGCCGGTCCAGGTCGTGACTTCCTTCATGACCATCTTCTGGCCATTGCTCGGATCGGTGCACTCGCCCGAGATCGTCAGCACCTTGCCCGCATCGTCCCACTGGCCGGTCATCATCAGCATGCCCGTGCCCATGCTGTCGACCCACATCGACTCCACGCGCTTGTCGGCGTTGTTGTACCCCATCATCCCGGCGCCCTTGAAGCTCATGCCCTCCCAGGAGCTCTCGAACTCCGAGTGAACGAACCGCCCGCCGAGCGTCATCTTGCAGCTCATCTTCCCGGGCGAAGTCGACTTCACCGAACCGTCGGTGTTGAACTCCTTCACCTCCGCGATCCACGAGCCCTCGAACTGCTCGAGCAGCTTGTGCTGAGGCCCGGGCGCCGCCGCCTTCATCATGGCCTCCATCGCCGGATCCATCGCGCCGCCGGGCTGGGCCGCATCGCCCGTCTTCTTGTCCGCCTGCTTCTGGCCCGACACCTGGGCCTGGCGCTCCACCTTCTTCGCAGGCTGCTGCTCGGCCTGCCCCATCGCCATCGACGCGCACGCCACCGACGCCAACAACGCCATCGCCATCCGTTTCATGACTGTGCTCCCGGCGGATGCCCCGGGCCGAGTACCCCCCGGCCCGCGACATCCGTTTCTCGGACCACATCATAACAGCCGCCGACGGCGTATTCGGTTAAAGTTTGGGTTTTTCCGCCGCGAACTTCCCCGTCCGGAAGAACGCACTGGCCACCGCCCCGGGCTTGATCACCACCACCGGAGCATCCACCTCGCCCGTCAGCTCCCCCGCCGCTCCCACCACCACCGGCCCCTTGGACCGGATCGCCGCGTGCAGCCGCCCCCCCACCTCCACCCCGTCCATCGCCTCGATCGACGCCACCGACGCCCGCGCCGCCGGCTCCACCACCACCATCCCGCACGTGATCAGCGCCGTCGACTCAGGCAGCGGCGCGGTCTGCGGCGTCACCACCAGATCATCAAAGCACAACCGCTTGTAGCACTTCGAACACGTGCCCTGCCGCGCATGCGGCGAAACCTCAAACTCCCCGCCGCAGTGATAACACCGCACCCCTCGCGGCCGTGCCGCCAGACTGGTCGGTGAAGTCAAACCCTTGACGGGCGCAACATTCCCCGCGAGCTTTCGCGCAATCGACGCCTCGAGCATGGAGCGGGCCATGGGACATCTCCCAAGGCGGCTCCGCCGCAAGGTGCACCGTCATTCCGCTCCGCGGAACGTCGATCGTTCTTCAGCTGTTCGCGGGCGAGCCGTTCCACTCGGTGGCCTTGGTCACCACCGTCGGGAACGCCGGCGTCGCCGGAGGCATCCAATCCGCCGTCCGGGCCCGAGGCCTGGACTGCGTCGCCGCCGGCGCCTTCACCTCGACACCACCCTTGTCCGGGATGATGATGCGATCCGGAATCGCGCGGGGCGCAGGCTTCTCAGCCGCGATCTGCAGCGCCGGAGGCTCCGCCGGAACGCGGGGCGTCGTGTGCGCCGGCGCAGCGATCGGCTGCGCCATTGCGGGCGCCTGCTCCAGATGATGACGGGAAACCGCCTCGGGCCCCACACGGCAGTGGCCGATGAAGCTCGCGCCATCCGCGACGACCAGGGCCGCCGCGGTAATGTCGCCCTTCACACAGCAGCGGGCGCTGAGTTCCACGCGGTCGGTGGCGATCAGCGCGCCCTCGACGGTGCCATCCACCAGAATGGACGTGCCATGCACCGTGGCCTTGCAGTTGGCCGTCTCGGCGATGTACATCTCCGTCTTGGCGTGGATCGTGCCCTCGACCGTACCGAGGATGCGAGCGGGTGTATCGAAGGCGATATCGCCCTTGATGTGAGCCCCGCGACCGATGATCGTGATGTTGTCGGATTCCGACACGAAGTGGCCTCCTGCCTGATCGGGTCCCGCGGGCGCACCAGTGCCGCGCATCGGACATTTATCGGGCCCGGAACCCCATCCCCAACAAAAAACGCCCGCAACCCGCGGGCGTGTGGTCAACCTTCTGTCACACAGGCACTTGGCCCAGCCCCCTCGCGGGCGCCAGGCCCGTGACTCAGCCAGGCTTCTTGGGCTCGGTCCCAGCCGGCGTGCCAGCAGGAGTGCCAGCCGGAGCCGTCGCCGGCGCGGCCGCGGGCTTCTCAGCCGGCTTGTCTCCCGTCTTGGGAGCGGCCGTCGGAGCCGGAGCGGGGGTCGTCGTGGGGGTTGTCGTAGGCGTCGTGGCGGGGGTCGAGCCCGGGCGCGCGTCCCGGTCGCTCGAAGGCGTCGAATGCGTGCCGGTGTTCGCCGCGTTGGGCTTGATGATCGGAGCCTGGAAGAAGGGCGGAATCACCACGCCGGCAAACGCTCCCACGAGCAAACCCACCACCAGGCCAGCGGTAAACGCCATCGGGAATCCGCCGCCGTTCTTCTGCTGCTCCGACATCACGCCAACTCCTGCGGTCACCCGCTTCAGAAACGACCCGGAAGGTCCTGAGAATACACGACCGCCGGGATCCGGGGGGAGTAATCGGACCTGGGCAGGATTTCGTTGAGCGGATCCCGCCATTTCCGGACCAGGGCCGCGATCTTCACACTTCAGCCGCCCCGCCGCATGCGGTGGACCCAGCGCCCATACGCCAGAACCGAGCGCACCAGCTCGCCCTTGGGTGGATATCCCCTTCCAAAGGCCGTATGCAGCCGCCACGTCCAGTAGGCCCCCCGGAACCGGAACCCGGAGATGACCCCAAGCCTGATGAGCTGAAAGACCCCGCCGATGGTGTCGCAGACGCCCCGCAGCACATCGCCCCCCATCACCCGGGCCAAGCCCACGCTCGCAAACAGATCACGCGCCCGCCAGAGCCCGCCGGTAGTACTCGATCGTCTCGCTCAGCCCGTCCTCCATCGACTTGATGGGCTGATACCCGAGCAGCTCGCGGGCCCGCGTCAGGTCCGCCAGCGAGTGACGCACATCGCCCGCGCGGGCCGCATCAAACACCGGCGTGAGCACCGTCGACGCGCCCCCCGCCATCGACCCTTCCTTGGCGACGATCTCCGCCATGATCCGCGCCAGCTCGACCAGCGTCGTGCGCTTGCCGGCGCCGATGTTCATCGCCTCGCCCCGCAAGGCTTCCTTCGATGCCCCCGCCAAGAGCGTCGCCAAAACCGCGTTGTCGATGAACGTGAAGTCGCGCGTCTGTTGCCCGTCGCCATAGATCCGCGGCGGATCCCCCGAGAGCAAACGCCGCGCAAACGCCGGAATCACCGCGGCATACCCGCTGTCGGCCGCCTGCCTGGGTCCGAACACGTTGAAATACCGCAGGCTCACCGTGCTCAGCCCGTACGTACCGGCGTACGCCGCCATCAGCGCCTCGCCCGCCAGCTTGCTCGCGGCATAGGGCGAACGCGTCACCGGCGCCAGCGACTCGGTCTTGGCCCGCACCGCTTCACCGGGCTTCTCACCCACATCCCCGTACACCGAGCTGGACGCCGCGAACACCACGCGCTCTGCGCCGGCGCGGCGAGCCGCCTCAAGAATGCGCAGGGTGCCCGTCGCGTTCACCGCGAACGCCCGCTGCGGATTCTCCACCGAGCGCTGCACCGATCCCATCGCCGCCAAGTGGAACACCGTCCGCGGCGGCTCAAACCGCCCGCCCGGCCCCATGATCACCGACCCGCCCGGCGTGATCTGACCCGAAGGCGTCCCCGGCGCGACCGAACCCGCAAACGCGTCGTGCACCGCTTCATCATCAAGGATCGACCCGTGCACGAAACGCACCCGCTCGGGCTCGAGCTCCACCAGCCCGGAGAGATGCTCCAGCGTGGAGTTGGACAGATCATCCAGCACCGTGATCGACGCGCCCAGTGACAGCAGCGCGTCACACAGATGCCCGCCGATGAACCCCGCGCCGCCCGTCACGCACACCGCTCGTCCTTCGTAGAACGCGCGCAGCTGCTTGAATGTCTCCGCTGGGAGTTTCATGGACGTCGAATCCTACACGAATCTCAGAGCGCGCCGCCGCGCACCCCGTCCCGCGTCCCCATTTTTTCCGTTCAAGTTGCTTTCAAAACCCGAACAGAACCGCCCCCAAGCGGCCCCGCTCAAGGGCAGCCCACGTCGAACGCGCCAAGGAACATGAAGAAGTCGGCCAGGTCGACGACACCATCGGTGTTCACGTCCGCCTGAGGCAGCGTTTGGTCGAACCCGTTGAGGAACAGGAAGAAGTCCTCCAGATCCAGGCTGCCGTCGGTGTTGATGTCGCCCGCGCAGAACACCGTCCCCTTCAAAATGAACGGCAAGTCCTGAGGCCAGTCCGGCGCCGAGCTCGGCTTGCCCGGATCGACCAGATCAATCCACTGCCCGCCGCCCACCAGCGAAAGCGGTCGATACTGCGCCGCGTTGCCATCCACCAGCCCGCGCATCCCCGGATGCGTCACGGGCGGGACGAACACCTCCGCCACCGGGAACGAATCTGCAAACTGCCAGTCGAGCCAGTACTGCCCCCCGGCCAGAATCAGCCCAGGCGTCGAGAGCTCGAGGCGGACAATGTTCCGGGTGTACTCGGGCGTCACCGGCCCTGGCGTCCGCACCGTGTTGAACACGCGGAAGCAGTTGGTGGGCGTCGCCTGCACCGCCAGGGGCGTCGTGGTGTCGCCGAAGACCACGCCCGCGTCCTGATCCCAGGGCGCCCCGTGAACCACCCGCAGGTTCATGCGATCAAACGGGAGCAGCACGTTGCCCGCCGGCGCGTTGTGATACGCGAAGAAGACGATCTTCTCGATCTTCCACCGCTGGCCATCAGGCACCGTGAAGTCATCGGCGAATCGGAACCCGCCCGCCGGCTCCGTGAGCCCGCCCGCAAACCCCGCGATCGCGTTGGCGCCCAGCGCATCTGCAGGCACCTCGCTCCACGCGGCGCCGGTCAGCGCCTGCTGACCCGAGGCGGTCACCGTCCCCGTCACGATGCCATAGTCATTGGGCGCAAAGCGCGCGTTGTCGTAGAGCGTGGGCTGGGCATTGGCCTGACCCGCCGCGCCAAGCAACGCCGCAACACCCATCGCCAGGCTGTTCGTGCGGGGAGACTTCATGACACGACCCCCCGGAAGGTTGGCGTGAACCCGGGGAAAACGGGCGCGAGATTGTCCGCCCCCATCCGCCGCGCCAGGATCTCGCCCAGGATGTCCCGATAGTCCGTCGTGATCTGCAGGTCCAGGCCCTCGAAGAGCTGCCCCTGGCCCAGGCCGGGCCAGTTGGCCAGCACGCGCCCGCCGATGACCGAGCTTCCCATCACCATCATCATCCCGCCGTGCCCGTGATCCGTGCCGATGCTGGCGTTCTCGACCACGCGCCGCCCGAACTCGCTCATGCACACCAGCGTGAACGAAGGCGCCGACGCCGCGGTCATGTCCGTGAAGAACGCCGCCAGCGCGTTGGAGAGCGTCACCATCGCCTTGTACATATACCCGCTCGGGCTCATGGGCGACTGATCAAAGTGCGTGTCCCAGCCGCTCATGTCCAGGGAGATCGCCTCCACGCCGATCTGCGCCTTGATCAGCGCCGCCGCCGCCCGCAGGCCGTGCGCGATCGGCTCGGTCGTGTACGCCGCCCCGCCCGCCGGCTGGTACGCGTTGAAGTTGATCGAACGCAGCAGCGCCGCCGTGTCAAACGTCAGCCCCGCCGTCGAAACCAACGGCTCAACGCTCGACGCATAGAGCTCGCGGATGACGCCCTCACGCAGCGCCGCGATGTCGTCCTGCGGAATCCCGAAGTTCTCAGGCTTGGGCGTGGCCGCCACCGCCAGCGGCGCGCCAAGCATCGACCGCGGCACCGAGTCGGAAATCGCCACCGCCCGCACCAGCGCATTGACGACCTTCGGATTCACGCTCGCCAGATGCCGCCCGAGCCACCCCGTGTTGAGCGAAAGATCCTCGAGCTTGCCCACCTCCATCCAGCGCTGCTGACGGAAGT
Organism: uncultured Phycisphaeraceae bacterium; assembly: GCA_964531675.1. Taxonomy (GTDB): domain Bacteria; phylum Planctomycetota; class Phycisphaerae; order Phycisphaerales; family UBA1924; genus CAZHFW01. Next base: position 80,666 of record CAZHFW010000016.1, read on the forward strand.
GCGAACGCGACCCGTCCTGACACCCCGTCGCCTGCACGAACAGGAGCTTGCCCGCCTGATACGCCGGGACCAGCGAGGCCATCGCCTGCGGCAGCCCGAAGTACGAATCCAGCGCAATGCACCGGTTCGACGACGACGAATCAGGCCTCGGAATCGCGAGCTTCGGCCGCGACGTGTAGTACGCCGGATCGCCGAAGGGCACGCACATGGAAAGCCCGTCGGCGCCGCCCCGGAGGAAGCACACGACCAGCACATCCTTCTGCGCCGACCGATAGTCGCGCGCCAGCGTCACCCGCGGCAGCGCCATGCCCGAAGCCAGCGCCGCCAGCATCCCCGCGGAGGCGCCCACGAAGCTCCGGCGGGACATCCGCCTGAACTCCTGACACCCGCATTGATCCTGATCGATCATCCGCACGTCTCCCGCGCCGCAGCGCCCTTCAATACCACTGGAACGCCGGCGAACAAAGGGCCACGCCCAACGTGTTGCGACGCATCGCCCGGCTGTAAGGCCTGAGCATCGTGGCCAGAACCCCCTGATCCGCGAGCGGCAGCGTCCCCAGGAACAGCCGGTCGTTCACCCGCGCCAGCCACTGGTCCGAGGTGTCGCAGCCCAGGAACAGCGCCTCGTCGTCGATCGTGACCCCGGTGAACGAGCCCTTGTTGTTGTTCGCCTCGCTCGCCAGATAGATCGCAAAGAACCAGCGCGGCTGGAGCAGCCTCCCCCAGTACGTCAGCGTGTCCGGATAGCCGTCCGGCGGCGTCCACGCAAACAGCGGATGACCCATCAGGTCCAGATGAGGCCTGGAATCCGCAAACGACGTCACCGTCGCCGCCGTCGACCGCATGCTCGACACGTAGAAGTGGAACGGACGCTTGAACCGGGGCGGCGCGTCGTACACATACGCCGGCTTGAGGATCACCCGCAGCACCGAGGGGATGTCCCCGCCCGAACTCAGGAAGACCGAGGCCGCCTCCGCGACGATCGAAGGATGCGTGCCCTCGCCCAGGAAGAACCGGCACAGCTTGCTCGCGATGTTGTTCGCGGTGCCCGGATGGGCCGCGAGCATCTGGAGCACCGCAAGCCCGTCATAGAGCCCGCCGCCCTCGGGAATCTCCATCTGCATCACGGACTTGGCGCCCGTGTCGTGCATCGACATGTCGAACTTGAACGTCCCCACGCTGGTGCCGTGGATCGGATCCTCGGAGTAGTGCGTCCACCCCGTGAAGCACCGTGCCACCTCGCGCACATCCTGCTGCGTATACCCCGCGTCGGGCGTCACCGTGTGGAGCTCGAGCAGCTCACGCGCGAAGTTCTCGTTGGGCGCCGTCTTGGTCGACGCGATGTTGTCCAGGTAATGGAGCATCGAAGGCGACATCGAGCTGGCGATGAGCAGGTTCTCGAAGCGGTCCAGCGCGTACGCGCGAATCGCCTCTCGATCATGCAGAGGCTTCAGGTACACCTGGTCCTGATCGATGATGTCCACGTTGAAGTGGTCGTTCCAGAACTCCACCATCCGCTCGTAGAGCTGACGCTGCGAGAACACCGCACGCGTGATCGTGGACTCGGTCTGCTCCGACAGGCACGTCAGGATCGTGGGCCGCTGCGGCTTGTTGTTGGACCCCATCGGCTGCAGCGTGTACATCTCCGCCGCCGAATACCCCAGCGTCGGAAACGCCATCAGCCTCGCGTCGCACAGATCATCCACGATCTCGCGGTAGTTGAGCTGGTACTCCAGATACGCCTGATACCCCATCGACGCCGCCAGCTGTCGGTCCTGCGGCGTCGGGTGATACGAAATCCGCTGCAAAAGCTTGTCGATCACCGCGCCCGGATCAATGTCCGCGCCGTACATCGGCGGCGCCGATGCCTGCGCCGAACGCGCAGCCACGCCCGCCGCCAATCCTGAAGCCAAACCCGCCAGACCGACCGACATCCAAGGCCCGACGCCCGGCCCCGCGCCGTCGCGCTCAAGCGACTCCACCTCTCCCGACGTGTTCACCGCACCCGGCGCACGCAGCATCCGGCCTTCCGGCTCGCCCGCATGCTCCAACGATTCCCCCACGTTCTTCTGGTCCACGTCCAGAGCGTTCCTCCGGGCCCAAAGGCCCCCTCCCGTCCGGCTGAGGGGCCGGACAGCAGTTCACAGGTCCTTCAGTGTACTTGGCAGCGCCGGAACTCAAGCGCATTCCCCGAAACCCCCCAAGTTCACATGGAATTGGTGAGAAAACGGGGCCCCATCGATGGGGCCCCGCTCGTGAGATCTCTCAGATGCAGCCAGCCGGAACGCTCCCCGGGGGAATCAGCAGCCCGCGTCGAAGGCGTTCAGGAAGCCGAAGAAGTCCGCCAGGTCCATCACGCCGTCTTG
>CAZHFW010000017.1:0-79046 GCA_964531675.1 uncultured Phycisphaeraceae bacterium
CGCCGCCGCCGCCGAAGGCTCCGGACCCAATCCAGGTGGATCCGGTGCTCCAGTCCATGAAGCCCGACGCGCGCGTGAGCTTCCCGCAGAGCGCCGCGCCGTACTCCGAGGACCTGGCGCGGGCGATCATCGCGGTGGCCAACGATTTCGCCAAGGGCGATGCGACGGCCCTTCGCACCAAGCTTGCGCCGTCCGATCAGAACACGCTTGATGCGCTGGTCGCCTCGGGCGACTGGGACGATTCGGTCAAGCGGATCAAGGGCGTGCACGTCGTCGGCGTGTCGCACTCGGGCCCCGACTCGGCGACCGCGACCTTCGGGCTCGCGTTCCAGGAAGAAGGCCAGGCCTATGTCGTCGGCTTCGCGGCCTCCAAGCAGGGCTCGGGCTGGATCATCGGCGGGGCCGCGGCCCCGACCGAGACCAAGCCTCGCGCCTCGGACTTTGATGGCGTCAGCATCGGCGGGATGGTTTCACTCTCGCACGCGGACAGCGCGGGAGGCGGGAACGCTTCCGAGCCCGATCGCCAGCCCTCGTCCAGCGGCTCCGAGAAGCCCGCGGCCGAGCCCGCGCCGTCGCAGCCTTCCGAAGATCAGCCTGAGAAGCCCAAGCCCCGCCGGAAAATGACCCCCAGCGGCCCGGTGACGATTCCGGGCGGCGGATGAGCAGCGTTTGAGATCAACCGCAGAGATCGAAGGGATCACTCGTGAGCACTGAGAAGCGTGTCGCCATCGTGACCGGCGCGAGCCGTGGTATCGGCAAGGCCATCGCCATCCGCCTGGCCTCCAATGCGGGGCCGGGCACGAACAGGCACGTCGTGCTCATGTCGCGTTCGGCGGCGCCGCTCAACGACCTGAAGGCCCAGATCGAGGCGAGCGGCGGCAGCGCCAGCGTGGTCGCGGTCGACGTCGCGGACTCCGCAGCGTTCGCCAAGGCCATCGAGGACGTCGGCACGCAGCTCGGACGCATTGATGTCCTCGTGAACAACGCGGGCATCACCAAGGACGGCCTCATCCTCCGCATGTCCGACGCGGACTGGGCGGACGTGATCCAGACCAACCTCACCAGCGCGTTCGTCGCGACGCGGGCCGCGGCTCGCCTGATGATGAAGGGACGCTTCGGCCGCATCGTCAACATCAGTTCGACCAGCGGCGTGGTGGGAAACTCGGGACAGGCCAACTACGCGGCGGCCAAGGCGGGTCTGCTCGGCCTGACCAAGACCGTCGCCCGCGAGCTCGGCTCCAAGGGAATCACCGCCAACGTGATCGCGCCCGGGTTCATCGAAACCGACATGACCCACAACCTTCCGCCTCAGGTCAAGGAAGCGGTGACGGGCATGATCGCGGTGAAGCGCCTGGGCAACGTGGACGACATCGCGGCGGCGGTCGCGTACGTCAGCAGCGACGAGGCGGGATTCCTGACCGGTCAGACCATCTGCGTCGACGGCGGCATGACGATGTGCTGATTCGGGACCGGCGTAGTTGGAGCGTTTCAGGAAAAGACAAAGAACCGGCCGCTTGCGCGGCTCGGCTCTGATTGCGCGGTTTTGTTGAGCGCGGCCGGACTTCTCAGTCGCGGCGCGGTGTCGAGTGGTCGCCGACGGTGGTTTCGTAGCGTACGCCCTCGGGGACGGGGGCCGGCACCTGGACCGTGGTGCCGAAGTCCCCCGCGGTGCGGTGCGACGTGTCGACCGCGATGAACGACGTGAAGCGCGAGACGAGGTTGAAGCTCAGCGCGGTGCGGCGGATCTCCGACTCGATGCGAGCGTCCACGCCGCCCGGGCTGATCAGGTTCCGACGCGTCAGTTCGGCGATGCGATTGCGAGCCCAGATCTGCGGGATGGCGACGCGGGCCTGATTGGGCGTGGTTTCCGTCGTGCGGAGCGTGAACTCCTTGCGACCACCGTCGACCCGGCCCGTCACGCGGATCGCGGGATCGAGGTTCCCCTCGTAGCGTCCCGTGATCACGACCGGGCGGCCGACGAACAGATCGGGAATGCGGCTCGGATAGACATCGGTGACGTTGGCGTCGCCCCAGTCGATCGCGACGTTGGTCAACGCCGGGCGCGTGGCCCGCTTCATGAAGGTGGACATGACGGGCTCGGGATCGTCCTTGAGACCGACATAGCCCACCGCGCCACGGCCCAGGCGCGACATTTCGTCCATGAGGTGCCGGTTGGGCGCCTCGCCCACGCCGAACCCGAAGACCCGGGTGTCACCCAGGCCCGCATCGAGCGTCCGGAGGACCTCGTCTTCATTGCCGATGTACCCGTCGGTCATGAACGCGACGACGCGCAGGCGGCTCTCATCGTGCGGGAAGTTCAACGCGGCGTTCATGCCGGTGAGCATGTATGTGCCGCCGTTGGCGTTCAGCGATCGGAGATACTTCTGCCCCTTGCGGATGTTGGCAGCGGTCGCCAGAAGGGGTGCGCGACCCAGCGTCGACGCGTTCTGTGCAAAGTCGATGATCTGGAACGTGTCGGTGGGCTGCAGATCACCCAGGGCCTGCTCGACCGCGTCCTTGGCCTGCTCGATCGGACGACCGGACATGCTGCCCGAGCAATCAAGCACGAAGACCATCTCGACGGGTTGGCGGGCCTGGGACGAGAGGTTTTTGGGCGGAACGAGCATGAGCGTGAAGAATCCGCCGCGGGCGTCGCGGGTGGTCATGAGCGCGGTCTTGACGACATCTCCCGCGACCTGGTAGCGAAGCACGAAGTCCTTATTCGGAATGGTGCTGCCGCCGGCGAGCGTGACACGAGCGATGTTCGCCGAGGGGCGATCGACCTTGATCTGGTGAGAGGGGCTGACGACGTCCTCGATCCGGACGCCCGCATCGACGTCGACCGCCAGGGAGATGTCCGCGCTCGGACGTTCGCTCGGCCTGAGGTAGGTGACTTCGGTGGATTGGCCGCTGGAGCCCGGAGCATTGCGCGAAGCCGCTCCGATCCCGCTGGTCGTGCCCGGCGGGTTGAACCGGGGACCGACGACCATGGGAAAGACGAACTCGTAGGCGCCGTCGGAATAGGCGAGCGTGGAGTAGTACGTGATGTCCACGTCGATGGACTTGCCGGGCTCGATGTTGGCGACGCGCTGGGTGAAGATATTGGGGCGTTCCTGGGACAGGAGCGACGCGGTGTACCCCTGAGCGCGGGCGGCGTTGTAGATCTGCTGGGCTTCTTCGCGTTCGCGGATGATCCCTCGGATCGAGCGATCGCCGACCTTCATCACGAAGTCGGAGACCGCGGAGTTCTCGGGAAGCGGGAAGACATAGACCGCCTCAATCTTGGAGCTGAAGGGGTTCGCGAAGGTCTGGGTCACGCGGACCGACGAGATGTACGCGCTGATGGACGCCGCGACATCGGTGTGCTTGAGCGGGATGGGCTGGGTCTGGGTCGAGCCGGGCTCGGTGTAGAGCATGCAACCGGATCCAGGCTCGTCGTCGCTGCGCGCGGGGACCGGCTCGCGTCGCCGCTCAATCACGAGCAGCTCATCGGAGAAGCGGACCGGTGCGTCCGCGAGCGCTTCTCGCCTCGGCCTCTCGGGCGCACGGGCCGCCCCGGGGTCCACCGCTGCCGCACGCGGGCTGTTTGGCATTGTCGAGAACTGGGTTCCAGCCGAAGCGTTGGTCGGCGGGGGATTCACAGAACTGGAGTACTGCTGGGGCGCTGCGTCGGCATCAGACATCCGACTCCGGCCTTCCGCGGGCTGTCCGACGGGTCCGGAGTTCATGCCGCGCTCGTTGTTCGAGCAGGACTGCAAGATCGCACCGGCGATCAGGCCGCCGGTCAAGGCGAGCGAAAGGCCGAAGATCCGGAACTTCCATGCGCGGGAGAGCTTCATCACAGGGCGCCTTTCTGAGGATCGCGTGCGGGGCTTGAAGGGCTGGGCATGGCTTCGGGCACGAGCGCCCAGGAGACCGTCGCGTCGATCTTGGACCCCGCAGGGCCGCCCGCGGTTTGGAGATTTGCGACGGGATTGGGGTGACCTCCCGGGGGGAGCATCACGTGAATGCGGGCCACGCGGACCGTTCCCGCAGGCAGATTGGCCCGGTCATCGGTCGAGTACGCGCCGATCACGACGCGGTTGTGCTGCATCGCCTCGGGGTCGTAGAACGGGGCGTTCTTGAACGCGGGCGTGTCCCCACCTTCCACACCCACGATCTGCATGTCAGCCTCGGCAGCCTTGAACTCGAGCTGGTACGCCGCCAGGGACGCGGAACCCGAGTCCACGAACAGGTCGTACGCGCAGAAGGTCGGACCGGCCTGCGACTCGTCAATGGAGTTGAGCATGGGCCACTCGGTCGTGGAGTGCTCGGCATGGTCCGCAATCGCCGGCTGCCAACCCACGCGCAGCACGCACGCCAGCAGCAACGCGACCAGAAGGGCCCACCTCACAGGCGGCCTCCCTTCAGGTCCACCGCCACCCGCGCGATCGTGTCCGCATCCGACCGATCCACACGCTGATCACGGTTGAAGTCCCAGGAGGCGTCGGCATCACCCTGCGCCACGTGCTTGGCGAGCAGCAAGGCGTCGAGCATGTCCACGATGCCGTCGTGGTTCAGATCGCCCGCGAGCCCTGCGTTCGCCGGCGCAGGCGAACGACCCGCCAGATTGATCTGGACTGTCACGAACGCGCCCACCAGCAGGCTCGCCGCCAGTGCAGCCGAGGCCCAGCGGACGCGGCGCTGACGACGCACGCGCGAGAAATGAGCCTGGGCGGCAACTGCTGCATCAAAGCGGTCCAGCCCCGCGGGCGCCCCCGCAAGCCTGGTCAGCTCCGCCTGGAGCGAGGAGGGCAGTTCCGGATCACCGGGTTGGATCGGAGACGGGATCGTCACATCCATGGATCGCGCCGAGTGGCCCGATCGTTCACGCCGATTGCGATTTTCTTTCCGCCCGGCCCCTGTGCTCAAGGCTCCGCGAAAAACGCGCCCAGTCCCGGGATGCTTCGGAGCTTCTCCAACGCGTTGTGGAGCCTGGACTTGACGGTCCCCTCAGGCAGTCCCAGAGCCAGCGCGATCTCGGGGATCGTCATCTGATCGACCGCCCGCATGAGGAGGACCTCACGGTGTCCTTCGGCGAGCCCATCCAGCGCCTGCTGGAGCGGGGTGTCCGCTTCAAGTGGGACGGCACCGCTCGCGGGACGGGCCAGATTCGGGGGCAGCGGCCCGATCGCCAGCCGGCGCGAACGGCGTTGCTCGGTGACCGCCAGATTGCGCACCAGCGGATACAGAAAGGTGCTGAACTTGGACGTGAGCCTGAACCCCGGGAACCGGCCCAGGAGCTGGAGGAAGGCCTCCTGAACCACATCGGACGCGAGGGTGTCATCGCGGGTGAATCGGCGCGCGACGCGCCAGGCCCAGTCGCGATGGCGTCGGTAGAGCGCTTCGAAGGCGTGCTGATCGCCGCGATTGATGGCGCCGATCAGTTCCAGATCGGAGCGTTGGTCGGGAGCATCGCTCGGACCCGCGGGCGACATGGGAGCGAGGATAAGGCCCGGGGGCGCACGGGGCGAATCGACGCTTCGCAGGCCAAAAGCAACAAACCCGGGCCTTGGCGACCCGGGTCTGTGGTGCGGTAACAGGAGAGACTTAGCGGCGGCGGCGGAGGCCGATGAGGCCGGCGGCGCTGACGAGCGCGACCGAACCCGGCGTGGGCACCGCGTTGTAGGTGTAGATCACCTTGATCTCAGCGCTGGCGGTGGTGAAGACCGCGCGGAAGACGTTGCTCGAGCCCTGGAAGAAGGAGCTCATGGTGGCGCTGACGGGGAAGTCGAGCGTCCCGCCGCCGATGAACGTCGAGATTCCGAGGTTGTCGGTGATCTCGGCCGAGCCCGGCGCCATGTCCTTGGAGATGCCCGCCGTGAGGCCCGACGTGCCGCCCGCGTCGAGGTTGCCGTCGAACGCCGTCAGGTTGTCGGTGCGCTCATTCAGCACCGTGGCCTGGGCCAGAACGGTGTTGTCCGGGCGACGAACGGTGAGGTCACCGGTCAGCCGGAAGTAGTGCGACGAGCCCGTCGACTGGAAGCTCTCGATCTGGTACTGGCTCTCGATGTGGCCGCTGACCTGCAGCTCGACCTTCGTGAGCGTGCCCAGCGTCGCATCGAACTGGTTGATCGTGAGATTGCGGATCCAGTTGGTCGTCAGCGGCCCGATGTTGACCGTCTGAACCACAACTTCACCAGCAGCGCTTCCCGCGAAAGTGGCCAGCGTGAGCGCAGAAATACCCGTGAGGGCAAAAAGACTTCTCCCCTGCATGTGCAGACTCCTCGCGCGATACCGGGCGCATGTGCGCCGTGCCGATCGCTACCGAGAAGGTGCCACCAAATTTCGAGCGTGCCAGCAAACTTCAAAAAATGGTCCCCGCATCACGGGGATCTCTTCAAGTCGGGGGCCGTTCGGAGGCCCCGAGCCCCGGAGAACTCAGAAGAAATCCGTCATGGACGGGGCCCGGCCGACGAAGATCCCGCTGGCTGCCGCCAGACCCTCAGGAGAGCCCTCGCAGAGCCCCACCAGGGCCAATGCCTCGGCGCTCTGGAAGCCTGAATAGAGGGCTGCCATGCCCCGTGGACCGATCTGGAGCGAGGCGTTGCCCCCCGGTTCCAGTGTCGCCTGCCCCGCACGCACCCGCAGGGTCCAGAATCCATTGCCCGCGGGGACCAGCGGATCTTCATATCGGAAGGACAGCGAGCCATCGATCCCCGCGGGATACCCGCGCCCCGTCAGGGCCGCCTTCAGATCGACGACACGCAGGTACCAGTTCTCGACGAGCGCCGCGGTGAAACGGCGCTGGCTCGGGAAGAGCAAGGCGGGATGGTCCGAGCCTCCGAAGAACTCGAGGTGATCGGCCATGGACGCGAAGTCGGCCAGGAACCCGATCAGGCGGCGGGCCGCTGCGGGGGTGCGGAACGCCAGGTCCGACAGCGTGATGTCGTGCCGGCCGGTGTCGTGGCGCTGTTGATGGAGGAAGGCATACGCGTCGATGGTGTCGCCTTCGCCCTTGACGCCGAATCCCTGGGTTTCGTTGCCGCGGTTCTTCTTGATGCGGGTCCAGATGTAGTGCCCGCGATCGACCATGCCATTGATCCCGCGGGCGAAGTCGCGATAGCACGCGTGCACGCGTGGATCGGTGGTGTCGGCGATGGGCACGATCGCGCCGGCGCGCTCACGCACATCCAGGGCGCTCATGGGCACGCGGATCCGGAACCGGCTCCCGGCTTGCTCGAATCCCACGCTGCGATACAGCGTCTGCGTGGAGGCATAGAGGCCCATCAGCGCCGTGCGCTCGCCGGCCGCTTCGGCGATCGCACGCTGCATGAGCGTCCGCGCCAGGCCTTGTCCGCGCGATTCGGGCGCCACCGCGACACCGGCGATCCCCAGCATCGGGACCGAACGGCCTCCGAAGTACTGACCCATCGGAATCCGCAGCAAGCAGGCGCCCGGTGCAGCACCGGGCGCGCCGAGCACCCGCAGATTGGGATGACCCCCGAGCGCCATCCAGTCCTTGCAGCCATCCACGGGGCCCGCGAAGGCCAGGGACAGCAGGCGGGCCAGCGTGTCGGTCTCGGTGTTGGGATCAAACGCGCGATAGGTCAGGGTCTGAGACATGGGGCTCCTGGGATGGGCATGAGGCTCGGGCGCGGTCAGCACTTGGTCTGCGCGGCGCAGCCGTAGACGTTGGGGTTGTGGATCTCCATATACGCCTTCCCGCCATCGCTGCGGGGTGCGAAGCCGAACTGGGTGTAGAGGCTGTGGGCGTCGCGGGTCATGAGCGCGAAGCGGCGCAGGCCCTGGAGATCCGGATGCGCGAGGATTTCGGCCATGAGGCGCTTGCTCAGGCCATGCCCGCGGTGCGACTCGAGGATGAAGACGTCGCAGAGATAGGCGTAGGTTGCAAAGTCGGAGACGACGCGGGCGAACCCGACCTGACGCGGACTGCCCGAGTCTGCGCGCTCAAAGACGCCGAAGCACAGCGAGTGCTGCATCGCGCGTTCGAGAGTCTGGCGGGGAAGGCCTGGCGACCAGTAGCAGGTGGAGAGGAACCCGTGGATGACCGCCAGATCCATGGCGGCGCGGTCGGTGGAGATGAAGAAGCGATCGGCGGTCGTGGCCATGCACGAGCTTATGGGGCCGGACTCGGGTTCGGCCTGTGCGGGCCGATCGGCGGACGCGGGTCCGAGTTGTCGGCTTGCATCTCGGAAAAGCCCGCGCTGGTGGTCGACAAGGCCCCGGCATGACCTCTTGTGGGACCGCTGGCACACGCCGGCCCACGTTCACGCAGGAGATTGGACATGAAGACTGGTGCACTTGCCCTTGGCGTTGCTTCCCTGGTCGCGTTCAGCGGCGTCGCTTCCGGCTCGATCGTGAGCGTCGGAGGAGCGGCCAGCCAGATCGCCCAGCCCGCGGATGCTCGCTTCAACCAGCTCACCAGCACGTCCCTGGTTTATGTGTGGAACGAAGCCCAGGACTTCGCGCTCACGTCCGGGTTGGCGGCCAACGCTCGCGCGGCCGGCCTCTACAACGGCTTCGGCGATCTGGAGAACTTCCAGATCAGCGCCGAGCAGCGCGTCAACAGCCATTTCATCCACTTCGACTCCCCGGGCTCCCAGGCCGGGACCGCCCGCGGCACGGTCACGTTCGATGGCGACATCCTCGGCGTGATCTGCGTGAACGAATCGGGCCAGCGTGATCTGGACAACTCCGACTTCCTGGGTTCTCCGACGCTCTTTTCCCATGGCAACAACAACCGCGGGCTCGAACTTGCGAGCGCGGGCGATCGCTTCAGCATCTCCGCGGACCTGCGCACCATCGAGTTCAACTTCGCGATCTCCAGCCCTGGCGACTACATCCGAGTGGTCACCCAGGTTCCCGCGCCGGGCTCCCTGGCCCTGATCGGCGCGGGCGGCCTGGTCGCGGCCCGCCGGCGTCGCGTCTGAGTCCCCGTCCTCACGACCCCACTTGCAGAAACCCGCCTCAGACGCGCCGCAAGGGCGTCTCCCGGCGGGTTCCTGCGTTTTTGTTTGTGAGAAGCGCCGCAAGCGGTTAGCCTCTGGCGGGAGAAGGTTCGCGGGCCCGGGTACGCGTGGTGACGCGGCTCTGGAGGCCCGCGAAAACCTGAGGGGGAGATCATGAAGCTTGTGACCGGCGTTGTGTCGTCCGTGTGCCTTTGCGCCGCGGCGGAGGCCTCCATCGTTTCCGTGACGGGCGATCTGGTGCAGATCGCCGCTCCCGCGGATGCGCAGATCGACCACCTCGTTGGCGCGCCGAGCATCTATTGCTGGAACGAAGCGCAGGGCTACACGCTCACCGCGCCGCTGCACGCCAACGCCAAGCTCCCGGGTGTGTACGACGACGCCAGCGATCTGGTCAACACGGGCGTCCCCGCCGGCGCGACCATCAACAGCCATTACGTTCACTTCGACGCCTACGGGACCGCCGGCGCCATTGGCCACGGCGTGCTCACGTTCGACGGACCCATCGTCGCGGTCATCTGCCTCAATCAGCAGGGCGGCTGGTACATCGACGACTCCGACTTCCTGGGGGCACCCACGTCCTTCACCCACGGCGAGGAAATGCGCGGCATGGAACTCTCCTCGCCCTCGGACAACTTCACGATCGCGGCCGACTCGCTCTCCATCGAGATCAACATGGGCATCGCCATCCCCGGGGACTACATCCGGATCCTGACCCGCCCCGCGGTTCCCGCGCCGGGAGGCTTGGGCGTCCTCGGCCTGATCGGAGCAGCGTCCCTCCGGCGGCGGAGGGTGCTGGCCTGAGGACGCCTGCAAAGGGAGCCTGAGAGCCGGAATCCGGGGTCCAACCTATGCTTGGCCTCCCATGGCACAGACCCCCGCTGCGAACTCCACAACGCCCGCTGCCGAGAAGCCCAAGGGCCCGATCCGCCGGTTCTTCGGCACCTGGATCGGGTCGTTCGTGCTCGCGATCCTCATCCTGACGCCGGTGCGTTCATCGCTGATCGATTGGTACGACGTTCCCTCGGGCTCGATGGAACCGACGATCATGACCGGGGACCGCATCTGCGCCAACAAGCTGGCGTACGGGCTGCGCGTTCCGCTGACGTTCACCTGGATCGCGCGCTGGGGTCATCCCGAGCCCGGTGAGATCATCATCGTGCACTCCCCGGTGGAGGGGAACGCACGGCTCGTTAAGCGCGTCATCGGCAAGCCCGGCGACGTGATCGAGATGAAGAACAATGTCCTGATGCGCAACGGCAAGCCGCTGGACGTGCGGAAGGCTTCGGATCAGGAACAGGCGGGCATCGATAAGAAGCTGATGGGCGATTTCTACATCGAGAACATCAACGGCGTGGAGCACCTGAAGATGCTCGACCCGAAGGTGCAGAGCCCGCAGATCATCCGCTCCTTCGGGCCGATCACGGTGCCGGAGGGCAAGCTCTGGGTGATGGGCGACAACCGCGACCACTCCCGGGACTCCCGGTCCTGGCAGTTCGTCGATGAGAAGATGGTGACGGGCCGGACCTCCGCGATCGCGTTCTCGCTCAACGAGTACTACATCCCGCGGGTCTCGCGCTTCTTCAAGGGCCTGAAGTAACACGCCCATTTCGCGGTTCTGGCGGTCAACTCCCGGGCGCCGGCCCGGCGCTGTATGCTGCGCGACACACTTGCTTCCGGAGGTCCCCATGAATCGGATGAATCGCGTGATCGGGTTTGCGTCGATCGTGGCTGCGTGCTTCGGCATGGCCGGCGGGCTGGCGGGATGCCAATCCAGCCAGAAGGCCCAGGCGCATGTCGCGGGCCAGGCCGGCGCCGATCAGAAGGCGATGTTCGAGAAGATCAAGGGCATGGCCGGGACATGGGAGATGCCGGGCGAGGACGGCAAGATGATGACCGCCGCGGTCTTCTCTGTGAGCTCCAATGGCTCGGTCGTCCGCGAGATCATGTTCCCCGGACAGAGTCACGAGATGACCAACCTGTACCACCTGGACGGCGCGAGTCTGGTGGTCACCCACTACTGCGCCGCGGGGAACCAGCCCCGGATGCGGGCCCAGCACATGGACGCCGATGGCTCCATCAACTTCACGTTCGACAGCGTGACCAATCTCAAGACCCCCACCACCGAGTACATGGGCGGGCTCAAGGTCGTCTTCAAGGATCCGAATCACGTCACGCAGATCTGGACGAGCATCGTGAACGGCAAGGACCAGACCAGCCACGCGACCTTCGAGCTGACGCGCAAGGCCGGGTGATCCGGACGCTCGAGATCCCGCACGAGCCCTTGCCCTGGGAGTCGCCCGATGGAGCTCCAGGCTTCTGATGGCGCTGTCGGTCCGGCGTGCCAGAAACGGCGGCGGCGCGATCGCCTCCGCCGCCGACTCTGGATCGGCTTGCTCGTCGCGGGGGCGGGACTGGCAGCGGCCTGGGGCGTGAGCCTCCGGGTGCGGAGCGTCTTGCCCGTTCTGGTTGGAACGACGCCGGTCCCGGGGCAGAACTCGGCGATCCACTTCTATCGATATCTGGCGCTCACGGACGGGGCCATCACGCTCTCACGGGGCAACGTGACGACGATGCCCTCCACCCGCGGGCCCGATCCGCGTGCGGTGCGTCATCTCTTCTTTGCGGTCTACGAGCCGTTCCGAGGCAATCGCACCTCGGTGTGGGGCCGGTTGCTCGGACCTCCGAACTTCGGCCAGGACCTGACGATCCCGCTCGCGCCGGTCGCGACAGGATGTCTGCTGGCGGGTTGGTGCGTGTATCGGCGAGATCGGCGTCTGCGCATCGCGAGGATGTGCCGGAGCTGCGGGTACGACCTTCGTGGATTGACGCATTCGTCAACGTGCCCCGAGTGCGGGCGGGACGATGAGGAGCTTGCGGGCGCCTTGCGGCTCGTCCAGCAGGTCGCGCCGTCGTCGCGATGAGTCGATCCTGCACGCCGTATCCCCGATGCGCTCATGCATCGATCACGGCACACGGCGTCGGCAACATGCAATATTTTTTCTGACTCAGAATCGTCTGTCGCGTGCACCCTCGGGCGCAGCGTTGGGTCTGCGAATTCACTTGCAATCCGATGTGACTCATTCCTGTGCCAAAGCGGCCCTTCCGCGCCGCGCACGCCCCCACGATCAAGCGGGTTTTGCTTGTCAACACGCATGAGCCGTGTAGTGTGACGTCGCGATTCCGCAGCGTGCGGAGACGCGACCCACGAGTTGTTCCGCGCCACGCGCGGCCGAGCGTCACGAGTGTCGTGACCACGGGTGTTCTGTTGACCTTGGCTCCCGGGCGCCGCCCGGGAAGGAGATCTCATGCGCAGTCATCTCAAGAAAGCTGCCGAGTTGGCTTTGCTGGCGGGGCTTCTGCCCTTCGGATCCGCCTTCGGCCAGAGCGGCGGCGAATCGAATCCGCCCCCCGAGGATGAGCCGATTCCGCAGGTGCTCAGCGACGGCGTCCCGCGGATCTGGTCGTGGGGTTCTCCCAAGGGCAATGCCTCAAGCGACGCGCGGTTCAGGCAGCTCACGGCGCTGACCTTGGCGTACACCGGCGTGCCCGGGGGCTATCCGCTCGACGGCAGCGGCAAGCCCGATCGCAGCGGGTACGCGATGGGCCAGGTCTTTGGTGATCGCGTCCACACGCTCGGACTGACCGCGGGGCGGATCGCGCTCTTCGTCAATGGACTGGGCTGGGGCAACCAGAAGACCGGAGACGGGTCCACGGCATACCTGCAGGACACCTCAGGCTCCAACTCGCGCTGGGTCTCGCTCTATCACCATGAGAGCGACGCACTCTCCGACTCGGACCCGGTTTACAACCTGGCCGAAACCCCCTGGCTCAACGACGGCATCGACGAGGTGCACGCCTGGGTCGAGGATTTCATCGATGGGTACAACGCCAAAAAGACCACCCACGGGCTCGCGAACATCGATCGCATCCACCAGGATCAGGAGCCTCAGGGCCTGGAAGCGCACCGCCCGGGCTTCGACTTTGGAACCTACTGGACGATGATCAAGGCCGACTCGCGCTGGAACTCCACCGCGGCCAATGGCCGCATTCCGGGGTACCCGGGCCAGACGCTCAGCGACATCTGGACGGCCCGTCCCTCTGGCGTGCCCGATATCTCCTCGACATCCTCGGCCTCCGACAAGGACAAGTGGCGTCGCTGGTACTCGGGCGTGCTCAAGCAGGCCGAGTCGGCTGCGCTGGAGGAGGCGGTTTTCGCTCCGCTCCGCACCGCCTACAGCCTCAAGGGAAGCGACTACGACGGCACGCTCCGCCTCGATGGCGGGAACAGCGGAGACAACAGCTACCTCTCCGGCGGCTGGTACCCCACCACTTCGGGCATGAAGCTCGCCTGGGACGGCAAGGGCGATCTCCAGGCCCTTCAGATGTACGGCGTCACCGCTTCCTACGGCATTGAGGGCACGCCCACCAACACCAACTACGTCTGGCCAAGGCCTCAGGAACGCTCGCTCGACGACGGGGTCACCTACGGCACGCCCTACACGCTCTCGAGCCCTGAGTCCATCCTCGACGCCTCGATCCGCCAGCATCGCTACACCATCAACGCGTGCGCCCGCTCGTTCAGCGGCGCCTACAAGGACGCGATCATCACCTATCACGCAATGCCCGGTCAGTTCTGGATCCCCGGAGGCTGGTCCTTCTACAACGCCACCACGAATCCGAACCCGATCCCCGCGGCATACTCCAAGTACTTCTACCGTCTGCCGGACGATGGCGTCCGCCGCCTGCTCATGCTCGCCCGCTCGCGGAACGTGCAGGAACTGGTCATCTGGAACGAGACGTTCTACGTGAGCAAGCACGGAAACGTCTACGAGCTCAACACGGACAACCCGTATCAGTGGAATCGCTTCAAGGCCATGGTCGACCAGGTGTGGAAGTACACCGTCGCGACCGCCAGCGTAAACGCGGGCTCCACCACCGGAACCGCCGCAAGCTTGGCGACCGGACCCGACACGTTCCTGGAGCACACCGTCGGCGTGACGACCGACTCGATCCTGACCGCCACCTTCGCCAACACCTACGGCTCAAGCCTTGGGCTCCGATTCAACGTCGAGGCGGAGTCCTCGGCCAACAGCCGGGTGAGCGTGGAAGTTCAGAATGGTTCGGGCTGGCTCACGGTGGACCTTGATCCGACCAGTTCCGCGACGGATCTGGCGGTGACCGCCAACAAGCGCGTCGCGGTCACGGGACGCATCCTGCATCCGTCCAGCACCTTCTCGGGGACGATCACGGCGCGGGTGAAGTTCACCGGCGCGACTTCGGGCTCGGGCAATCGCACCGTGAAGTACGACCTGTTCCAGGTCGCGGCTGACGACGACACGCACCGCAAAGCCGCCGACTTTGAGGGCGACGGGGACGTGGACCTCGACGACGTCACCACCTTCGAGAACATCTTCTTCTCATCGTGCCACACCACGCCCATCTCGGACGTGAACCACGACAGCTTCGTGGACTTCACCGATTACGACGACTTCCTGAACGGCTTCGACACCGGCGATCCCATCGCCGATCTGAATCAGGACGGGTTCGTGGACTTCACCGACATGGACCTGTTCGCGATGGTGTGGGACGCCGAATGCGTCGATCCCAACGGCGTTGACTTCATGGTCGATCTCAACTTCGATGGGAAGGTCGACATCGACGACTACGTGGCGATGTGGTCGGCGTACACCGAGTGCGCGATCAACTCGAACTGCCCCGCGGCAACGTTCGAGTGAGTGCGGGAGCACTTCTGCTCGGTGATTCCAGAGCGTGAAGCAACCCATGCGGCCCCGGAGTGGTGACTCCGGGGCTGCTTTACGTTTGGGGTGAGGGCGGGCGGGAAAGAAAGAACCCCACGCTGGCGCGTGGGGCTCGTTGGGTTTGGTGAACTTGCGACTGAGGCTGCGGGCGGCTCAGCTGGCCATCTTGGCGGCCTTGGCGCGGGCGTCCTCGAGGGTGCCGACGTACATGAAGGCGCCTTCGGGGAGATCGTCGCCTTCGCCGTTGCACAGACGCTCGAAGGAGTCGATGGTCTGCTCGAGCGGGGAGTCGACGCCCTTGAAGCCGGTGAACTGCTCGGCGACGTGGAAGGGCTGGGACAGGAAGCGCTCGATCTTGCGGGCGCGGGCCACGGTCTGCTTGTCGTCTTCGGAGAGTTCGTCAACGCCCAGGATGGCGATGATGTCCTGGAGGTCCTTGTAGCGCTGCAGGATGCGCTGCACGCGCTGCGCGACGCGGTAGTGACGCTCGCCCAGGATGCCCGGGTCGAGGATTCGCGAGGTGGAGCCCAGCGGGTCCACGGCCGGGTAGATGCCCTTCTCGGCAATGCCGCGGCTGAGCACGATGAACGCGTCCAGGTGGGCGAAGGTCGTCGAGGGGGCCGGGTCGGTCAGGTCGTCGGCGGGCACGTAAATGGCCTGCACCGAGGTGATGGCGCCCTTGGCGGTCGAGGTGATGCGCTCCTGCAGAGCGCCCATCTCGGTGGACAGGGTGGGCTGGTAACCCACGGCCGAGGGCATACGGCCGAGCAGAGCGGACACTTCCGAACCCGCCTGCGTGAAGCGGAAGACGTTGTCCACGAACATCAGCGTCTCTTTGCCCGACGCGTCGCGGAACTCTTCGGCCATCGTGAGGGCCGAGAGGGCCACACGCAGACGCGAGCCCGGCGGCTCGTTCATCTGGCCGAACACCATCGCGACCTTGTCGAGCACGTGGGCGGTCTTGCCGTTCTCGTCGGTGTAGGCCGCTTCCTTCATTTCGCGCCAGAGGTCGTTGCCTTCGCGGGTGCGCTCGCCGACGCCGGCGAACACGGAGTAACCGCCGAAGTTCTTGGCGACGCGGGCGATCATCTCCTGGATGACGACGGTCTTGCCGACGCCGGCGCCGCCGAACAGGCCGATCTTGCCGCCGCGGACGAAGGGGCAGAGCAGGTCGATGACCTTGATGCCCGTCACGAGGATTTCGGTCTTGGGGTTGAGGTTGGCGAAGGCGGGCGGGGTCTTGTGGATGGGCGACTTCTTGGTGGCCTTGACCGCGCCGGCCTTGTCGATCGGCTGGCCGAGGAGGTTGAACACGCGACCCAGAACGCCCTCACCGACGGGGACGCTCACCGGGCTGCCGGTGTCAACGCAGGACATGCCGCGCTTCAGGCCGTCGGTCGAGCCGAGCGCCACGGCGCGGACGCGGCCGCCGCCGAGGTGCTGCTGGACCTCACCGACCAGGTCGAGCTCGCCCGCCTTGGTCTGGGCCTTGATCTCCAGAGCGTTGTAGATCTCCGGGAGGCCGTCCTCGGGGAACTGTGCGTCGAAGGTGGAGCCGATGACCTGGGTGATCGTGCCGGTGGTGGGCATGTCTTCCTCGTGTTTTCCGGGGCCGCAGCACGCGGCCGAAGGAAAGAAGCGACCAAAGACCGAACGCCCCGATAAAGGGGCGGGGGTCAAGGATAGGCCGTCAACTCGCCGGGGACGATGCCCGCGACCGCTGAAGCGGACGGCGAAAACGATCCGAGGACGCGACCTGTCGAGGCAACATCACGGGAGCGGGGCGCTGATCGAAGCTCTCAGGACCAAACCCGCGCAGGGCGTCCGAGACAAACCCTTCCAAAGCCCGAAGATCCTCTGAGAGCGGGAATGCGCAGCCGGAAAACCGGGGCCCTTCGTTAGGATCTGGAGACGGTCGGTCGACGTACCGGCCCATGTCGCCATGGCTGCGACCCCGCCCGCGGCGGGTGTGCTGCGGGCCTTTCCCCGGGTTTTGGATCGGATCTCGGCCCAAGGCGTCTCCGGACGCTCGAGGTGGTCCGTTCGGAGTCGCTCATGGCCCTCGATCGAAGGAACGTTTCAGGTCGCGCACTGGCGTGCGGGCTGCTTGCTGCCTTGGCGGGCGCGCCGGCAGCTGCGCAGCTTGACAACAACGTGCAGTGGAACGGCGTGAGCCACATGGGCTGGAACGACCGCCGCCCGCGCGTGCCGCGGAATGGCGAGGCGTTCGTCGTGAAGTTCCAGACCGCCAAGGACGACGTGTCGTCGGCGCGCGTGCGCGTCGACACCGGGAGCGTGAGCTTCGTCAACGCCTTCAAGGTCGGCACGCAAGGCGTGTATGACCTCTGGGAAGCGACGATCCCCGCGACCGCATCCTCGACCGAGAGTTACGTCCTCGAGATCACCGACGGCACCGACACGGACTACTACAACGCGGGCGGGATGACCGACAACCTCGACCTGACCAAGCCATTTGCCCTCAACTTCACGACGCTCGAGCACGCGCCGGTCGGCGCGACCCCGGTCATCGGCGGCACGGTCTTCAAGGTCTGGTCCCCCGCTTCCACCTCGGCGCAGGTCCGGGGCACGTTCAACAGCTGGGGCTCGGCCAACCCGATGACCAAGTACGGCGAGTACTTCATCGCGTTTGTCTCTAGCGCCAGCGCCGGTCAGTCGTACAAGTACTACTTCAACAACACGACCTGGGCCACCGATCCGCGGGCGCCGCAGGTCGACCCGATCAACAGCTACAACTCGATCATCGTGAACCAGGATTCGTACGTCTGGTCGAATCCGACCTTCGTGTCCAGGCCGCTCGAGGAGCTGGTGATCTATCAGCTCCACGTGGGAACATTCGCGGGGCGCAACGACCCCAAGGGCTCGACTCCGAATCCGTCGCGGTACATCGACGTGGCCAATCGCGCCGATCAGCTCGCGGATCTGGGCGTCAACGCGGTGATGCTCAACCCGATCAACGAGTTCCCGGGCGATTTCTCGGGCGGATACAACCCCATCAGCCCGTTCGCGATCGAGTCCAAGCTCGGCACGCCCGCGCAGTTCAAGCAGATGGTCGACGCGCTGCACCAGCGCGGCATCGCGGTCATCCTCGACGTGGTCTGGAACCACGTTTCGCCCTCGGACAACTACCTCTGGAACTTCGGGGGCACGCAGCAGTACTTCGACACGACCGCGGTGAACACGCCCTGGGGCGCCCAGTGCGACTTCGACAAGGCGGGCGTCCAGGAGCTCTTCGTCCAAGCTGCCGAGACGCTCCTGACCGACTACAAGCTCGATGGCTTCCGGGTGGACGCGACGCACTACATGACCGACTCGGGGAACACGCCCCAGTGGTCGGCGGGCCAGTCCATCCTCCGCGCGATCAACAACATCAAGAACACGCGCCACGCCGACGCGAACACGATCGCGGAGATCTACATCGACAACAAGTGGGTCACCGACCCGACGACCACCGGCATGGGCTTTGACGCCCAGTATCAGAACGAGTTCAAGGAGGCGGTCCGCTCGGCGGTCTTCGGGGCAGCCTCCAACTCCTCGAACATGACCCGTGTCGCCAACGTGCTCGACGGCCAGGGCACGGGTGTCCAGGGCGATCAGGTGCTCAACTACTTCGAGCTGCACGACGACGTGTGGCCTTCCAACGGCGGGTCCCGCGCCGTGGCGCAGATCGACACCACCGCGCCAAACGATGACCAGTTCGCCCGCGGGCGCACCAAGGTCGCGCAGACCCTGGTCATGCTCTCGCGAGGCATCCCCGCGATCGTGCAAGGCACCGAGTTCCTCGAGAGCGATGGATGGGAGACCACGCGTCTGGACTGGTCCAAGAAGACCACGTACGCGAGCGTCTTCAAGTACTACAAGGACCTCATCGCGCTGCGGACCAGCGAGCCCGCGCTCTTCGCCAACGCGCCGCTCTGGGCCTACCACGTCAATGAGGCGCAGGACATCCTCGCGTTCGAGCGCTACCAGACCACCGGCGGCTCGTTCGTCGCGGTTGTGAACCTGTCGAACACGGATCGCGCGAGCTATCGCGTTGGCCTGCCGCGCACGGGCCGGTGGAGCGTGGTGCTCAACTCCAACGACACGCAATACGGCGGACCGGGCGGCGGCACTTCCGGCCCGGTGACCCTTGAAGACGTCGCGGGCTCACCCTTCGCGCAGTCGGTGGTGCTGAGCCTCCCAGCCCGCACGGTGCTCCTGCTCCAGCACGAGCCACCCGGCCTGTGCCGCGGAGACGTCAACTTTGATGGCGAAGTCGATCTGAACGACTTCTTCGATTTCCTGAACGGGTTTGATCAGAACCTGCCCATCGCGGACGTCAATGGCGATCTCTCGATCGATCTCGGAGATTTCTTCGACTTCCTGGGCGCGTTCGATCAGGGGTGCTAAGCCCGAAACTGATCAGTTCTTGCTTTCTTCGCCCCACTCGCCTTTGAGGTGGCTCTCGGGCAGGAACCAATCGGCGGGCCAGGTCGGAGGCTCGACGCGCTGGATGACGATCTTCCGCGGGGCCTTCCCGGGGATTGGACCGTCCACACCCCGCGGGCCCTGACGCATCATGCCGCGCGGTCCGAGCGGACGATCGCCGGGCGGGCCGCCCTCGGGACGACCTTCACCCATGGGTCCTTCCATCGGGCCCTGTCCATTCGGTCCCGGGCCATTGGGACCGGAGCCGAGGGGGCCGCCGCGCATGGGACGCTGGCCTTCGGGAAGTCTGCCATCGGGTCCGGGGCGAGGACCGCGCGGGCCGGGGAAGGGTCGACCTTCGGGGCCTGCGGGGAAGGGTCGATCGGGCCGGCCTTCGGGGCCGCCTTCTGGGCCACCCGCCGACCCGCGATCCGGACCGCCTTCGGGACCCGGGCGACCTTCGGGCGCGGGCTGCGCATGCTGATCGGGATGATCGCCTGCGGGCGAGGCGTTCTCGGCCGGTGCGGGTTGGGCCGATGCGTCCTCGCGCGGCGTCTGCGTCGCGGCGCCCCCTGGCGGCTGATCCTGCGCGGGCTGAGGGCGCTCGCCGTTGTCGCGGATCCCAGGCGGGCGATCCCAGTTCATTTCCATGCGCTCGAGCTGGCTCGAATCCACATCAATCCAGAGCTCGACGCGATCGGCCAGGGGCCTTGGCGTTCCCGCGCGGCGCATCGCGATGATGTGGCGCACGCGCTTGCCGTTGTCCTGGGCGATGCCCTCGTCCTTGAGGCGATAGTCCATCGAGAGCGACTTCATGAGCGTGCCCACGGACTCGAGGAAGAGCGACTCTCCGCGATCGGTGGACCAGCGCGGCCAGGCGAGCCTGGGGTTGTTGCGCTCGATCCCGCCGTCGGGCCTGATCGCCCACTCGCCCGCAGCATCCTGCCCGACGCAGACCACAAAGCCGAGCGGATGGCGGGCGCGGAGCAGGTAATGCCCGCCGCCGGTGGTGTCGAAGACCGCTTCGGCGTCTTTGGAGAGCCCGGTGTCGCTCTCGCGCATGATGTGGACTTCGAATCGGCGGTTGCCCGGACCTTCCACTTCCGACGCCGCCGCAATCACCGCGGCGCGGGCCTGACTGTCCGGCAGGGAAACCAGGAAGATCGCGCCCAGCGTCACGGTCAACGCGAGCACCGGCACACCAACGAAGCGGCTGATGCGCCGGCCGAAGACCCGACGCCCGGAAACGCGGGCGGACCGCACAGCGGTCGTGGAGCCCGCGAGGCGATCAAGCTCTGCCTGCTCGCGGAGCGCGTTCATCACGCGCTCGGTGCGACGGCCCGCGACGTTCTCGGCGCGCTCGTTCAACGCCCCGAGCATGCCGTGCATCAGAAGCTCGTCGGCCTGCGCTCCCGGCGCGGCATCCGACTCCGGCGGCAGGAAGCTGCGGTCGTGCTGATCGGCGCTGTTCGAACTCATGACTCCACCCTCGAGGTGCGCACGCAGTCGGCCAGCGCGACCCGGGCCCGCTGCACGCGCTTTTTGAGCGTCTCTTCCGCGATCCCCACCGCCAGCGCGATCTGCTTGAGGAGCATCCCGCGGGCGTAAACCATGTCAACGACTTCACGCATGGAGTCCGGCAGGCCGGCCATGCACTTGACGAGCTGATCGAGCCTTTCGCCGAAGCTCACGCCGCCTTCGGTGAGGGCGGCGTAGCGCGCATCAAGCTCCTCGAGCACGCGGGCGTCCGCGGTCGCGAGCCTGGACGAGGTTGACTTGCGCACGTGCTCCATCACCAGCATCCGCGCGATCCCGCGCAGCCAAGCCCCGAAGGGGCGGGATCGGTCGTAATCCTTCAGGCGCTTCCAGGCGACGATCATCGTGGCCTGAAAGAGATCGTCGGACGCGGAATCCGCGCCCAAAAGGCTCCGCAGGTACGCCGAGAGCATCTCGGCGTTCTCGCGGACGAGGATCTCAAAGACATCGTGCCCGTCCTGGTGCACTTGTACCTCTTGCGGCGCTGCCGAATCCGAACCGCGTGCCTGGAGATTGTCCGCCGCAGCGTGCGGGGGGACACGGTGCGGGCCTGAATCTCCTCCGGCGGGCTGTACCGATCGCCCCAGCCCGCGGAAACAGGTTATCGGGGGCCTCCCGGACCCGATTCCCATGCGGGGACCGACCGAGGGACGAGCCGGAGCAGACCACGGCCCTAACCTCATGCATGGAACGCATCTGCCGCGTGGGATCGATCGAGATCGGAGCCGGACGCCCCCTGGTCATCATCGCGGGGCCTTGCCTGCTGGAGAGCCTCGAGCTCGGGCTGAGCATTGGACGGACGGTGAAGGCCGCATGCCAGGCGGCGGGCCTGCCGTACGTCTTCAAGGCGAGCTTCGACAAGGCGAATCGGTCGAGCATCCGTTCGCCGCGCGGGCCTGGTCTGGAGCAAGGCATGGCCTGGCTTGGACAGATCCGCGCCGAGCTTGGCGTGCCCATCACGACGGACATCCACGAGCCCGAACAGGCCATGCCTGTCGCGGCGACAGTGGACCTGCTCCAGATCCCCGCGTTCCTGTGCCGGCAGACCGATCTGCTCATGGCCGCGGGCCAGGCTGCTGCCAAGCACAAACGTGCGGTGAACGTCAAGAAGGGACAGTTCATGTCTCCCGGAGAGATGTCCGGCGCGGTGCGCAAGCTGGCCGAGAGCGGTTGCCATGACGTGATGCTGACCGAGCGCGGGACGTTCTTCGGTTATGGGCGTCTGGTCAACGACTTCCTGGGTCTTGGGGATCTGATGAGCCTCAACACCGCCGCGGGAGGCCCTCCTCCCGTGTGCTTTGATTGCACCCACTCCACGCAGACCCCGGGGACCGGTGAAACGACCGGGGGACGCCCGGACCGTGCGCCGCTCCTGGCCCGGGCCTCGGTCGCAGCGGGCGTGGATGCCCTGTTCATGGAGTGCCACCCGGACCCGTCCAAGGCCATGAGCGATGCGAGCACCATGCTCAGGCTGGACTTGGTCGGTGAGCTGCTCAGGACCCTGGCGGCCATCCGGCAGGCCACCGGCGGCCGGCGCGGCTGAGCCCCGGTGTACAGACCGGGCCCCGAACAGAAGGCCCAGATGCGATTTGGCTCTGAAGAAACAGGGTGAGGCGATCCGACGTATTCTGTTTGGGAGCTGGACCGCTGTGATTGGTGCGGATTCCGCTTGGCCGCCCCGGGACGGGGCGGTACAAAGACGGTCGCGATGTGCGGCCCAGGGCCTGTGGGCTCACCTGGAAAGGATGACGGCATGAAGGCTTCCCGACGTGCGATGTTGATGGCGGCTTCGCTGATCGCGCTGGCTGGCAGCTCCCAGGCCCAAGGCCAGGGCAAGGCCGAAGCCAAGCCGCAGACCGCGCTGACGCGCAGCGTGCCCGCGGTGCGTTCCACGGGTGTGCCGCAGCGCGACACGCTCCTGGCCCTCATGCGGCCCATCGTCGTCAAGTTCCAGGATCAGCGTCTGGAAGACGTCTTCGCGTTCATCCGCGAGACCACCGGCGCCGAGATGGACGTAATGTGGCAGGACGACCAGAACCCCACGGGGCTGGACAAGGAACTCAAGATCAATCTGAACTGCAACGGCCAGCCCGCGCTGACGCTTATCGAGCGCGTGCTGCAGAAGGCCGATCAGACCGCGGGCGTCAACGGCGCTTCTGGCAGCCAGTGGCAGATGGCCGACTCGGGCGAGATCCAGATCGGGCCCAAGTCCCGCCTGAACGCCTTCAAGCGCGTCGAGATCTACGACGTCTCCGACCTGATCACCGAGCTTCCCAACTACACCGACGCGCCGCAGTTCGACCTGCAGAGCGTTCTCCAGTCCAGCCAGGGCGGCGGCGGCGGACAGAGCCCCTTCCAGAGCTCCGGCCAGCAGAACCAGTCGCTCACCACCAAGCCCGTCGAGCAGCGCCTCGATGAAACCATCACGCTCATCACGCGACTGGTCGAGCCCGAGCAGTGGGAAAACGCTGGCGGCGACGCGGCCACGATCCAGCCCTACGGCAAGGCACTGATCGTCAACGCTCCCGACTACATCCACCGCGAACTCAATGGTTACAACTACTGGCCCGACTCCGCCAACGCCAGCGCCGAAGGCCAGGTCCGCCAGCGCCGCTGGGTCCAGTTCAATGGCGGGTTCCAGGCCAGCGAGCTCCAGGGCTTCGGCACCGCGCCGGTGACCGCGGTCGTTCCCAACGGCGGCGGCTGAGCATCACGACCGTTTTTGAACGCACAAAGGCCCCGGATCCCGGGGCTTTTTTCATGCACTGATCGCACGGGTCAGAACGCCGGGTGCTTGAGCGCCGGGCCCGGATCTTCGGTGATCACCCGGCGGAACGTGTCGAGATCATCCTCATACGTCACCAGCACGCGCCGCAGGTAGAGGATGCGTTCCGCGGTCTGCGTGAGCCCGAGCTCCGTCGAAACGCCGGTGCGATAGCCCGCAGCACGGACCATCCCCACGACCGGCTCGTCGAAGTCGCCGTAGGGATACGCGAAGGAAGTCACGGGAGTCCCGAGCCTCCTGGCGATCTCCGACTTGGGAAACTCGATCTCGCGCTTGGCGTCCTCGGGCTTCAACTTCGTGAGGCTCGGATGGCTGATGGTGTGGGACTGGACGCTCATCCCCGCAGCCTGGAGTTCCTTGAGCTGCGCCTCGGAGAGATAGCCCGGCGCACTGATGCCGTTGGTGTAGACGTAAAACGTCGCGGTCATCCCCGCGGCCTTCAAGGCGGGGAAGGCGTTGGCGTACTGGTCGTACCAGCCATCATCGAACGTGATGATGATCGGGTTCTCGGGAAGAGCGATGCCCTTCTCCAGGTGGTCGGCGAGCTGCTCGGGTGTGATGGCGTGATAGCCATGCTCGCGCAGCCAGTTCATCTGGGCTGCAAAGTCCGAGGTCTTGACGGTGTAGCGCAGCGCCGCGCGATCGGTGGTCGGGCCGAGTTCGCCCACGTGGTGGTACATGAGAATCGGAACCCGGGCCGAGGCAACGGGCGCGTGCACGCCGGAGGCAGCCAGCGAGCAGACGCCCGCCAGGACCAATCCTGCGATCACACACGCAAGCCAAGGCATCGCGAGCACCTCAGGGAAACAGGGACCGGTTCAAGAAAAGCCCCGGGCGTGCGCACGCCCGGGGCCGGAGTGAAACGCGGGATGGATCAGCCGATTGCCAGTTCGCTGACCGGAGGACACGTGCAGACCAGATTGCGGTCGCCGTAGGGGTTGTCGACGCGGGCGACGGAGGGCCAGAACTTGTTCTGGCGGAGGCTGGCGGCGGGGAACGCTGCCTGCTCGCGCGAGTAGGGATGGGTCCAGGCGTCGCTGGTGACCATGGAGAGGGTGTGGGGCGCGTTCTTGAGGACGTTGTCGGTGCGCGAGGCCTTGCCTTCCTCGACGGCGCGGATCTCTTCGCGGATCGAGATCAGCGCGTCGCAGAGGCGGTCCATCTCGTACTTGGGTTCGGACTCGGTGGGCTCGATCATGAGCGTGCCGGGCACGGGCCAAGACATGGTCGGGCCGTGGAACGAGTAGTCCTGGAGGCGCTTGGCGATGTCATCGACCGTGACGCCGGCGGACTTGTCGAAGCCGCGCACGTCGATGATGAACTCGTGGGCGCACAGGCCTGTCGCGCCGCGGAAGAGAACCTTGTAGTGGTTCTCGAGGCGCTTGGCCATGTAGTTGGCGTTGAGGATCGCAAGCTGGGTCGCCTTGCGGAGTCCCGCAGCACCCATGAGCGCGATGTAGACCCAGGAGATGGTGAGGATCGAGGCCGAGCCGTACGCCGCGGCCGAGACCGGGCCGATGGACTTGTCGGTCGCGTTCGCGGGTGGAGCGACGGGGTGGGAAGGCAGGAACGGCGCCAGATGCTTGGCGACGCCGATGGGGCCCATGCCCGGGCCGCCGCCGCCGTGCGGGATGCAGAAGGTCTTGTGCAGGTTGAGGTGGCACACGTCCGCGCCGATGAAGCCCGGGCTGGTGAGGCCGACCTGGGCGTTCATGTTGGCGCCGTCCATGTAGACCTGACCGCCGGCCTCGTGCACGAGCTGGCACATTTCCTTCACGCCCGCTTCGAACACGCCGTAGGTCGAGGGGTAGGTGACCATGAGGGCCGCGAGGTTGTCCTTGTGGGCCGCGATCTTGACCTTGAGGTCGGCGATGTCGACGTTGCCCTGGGGATCGTTCTTGACCGCGACGACCTTCATGCCCGCGACGACCGCGGAGGCGGGGTTGGTGCCGTGGGCCGAGTCGGGGATGAGGCAGATGTCGCGGTGCGCCTGACCGATGGACTTCAGGTAGGCGCGGATGACCATGAGGCCCGTGTACTCGCCCTGCGCGCCCGCGTTGGGCTGGAGGCTCACCGCTGCGAACCCAGTGATCTCCGCGAGCCACGACTCCAGATCGGAGAAGAGCTGCTGGTAGCCCTTGGTCTGATCCGCGGGGGCGAAGGGGTGGAGCTTGCCGAACTCGGGCCAGGTGACGGGGATCATCTCGCTGGTCGCGTTGAGCTTCATCGTGCACGAGCCCAGCGGGATCATCGCCTGGGCCAGCGACAGGTCACGGCCCATGAGCGAGAAGATGTAGCGCAGCATCTCCGTCTCGGAGTGGTGCGAGTTGAAGACGGGGTGCGTGAGATAGCCGGACTGGCGAGCAAACGCCGCGGGGACCTGGGCCGACGTGGTCGCGAGAAGCTGATCCACGGTCTCGCCGAAAGCCTTGCCGCCGTTGAACGCCGCCAGGAGATCCGAGAGGTCCTTGCGGGTCGTGGTCTCGTCGAAGGAGACGCCGACGGTGCCGTCGCGGTAGTCGCGGATGTTGATGTCGAGCTTGAGGGCCGCCTGAACGATGCCCGCCGCGGTCTGGCCCGCGCCGGGACGGATGCGGAGGGTGTCGAAGTAGGTGGGCGTGAGGACCGCGTGTCCGATCTTCTTGACGCCCGCCTCGAAGGCCTTGGCGAACGCGTGCACGCGGGCCGCGATCCGGCGGAGGCCTTCGGGGCCGTGGTACACGCCGTACATCGAGGCCATGATCGCCAGGAGCGCCTGGGCGGTGCAGATGTTGCTCGTGGCCTTCTCGCGGCGGATGTGCTGCTCGCGGGTCTGAATCGCCATGCGGAGGGCGGGCTTGCCCGTCGCGTCACGCGAGACGCCGATGATGCGGCCCGGGAGCTTGCGGACGTGCTCTTCCTTGGTCGCGATGAACGCCGCGTGCGGGCCTCCGAAGCCCATGGGCGCGCCGAAACGCTGGGCGCTGCCGACGCAGATGTCGGCGCCGAACTCGCCCGGGGGCGTGAGCAGCGTGAGCGAGAGGAGATCAGCCGCGACCACCGCCGCCACGCCCGCCGCGTGGGCCTTCTCGACGATGGCGCGATAGTCCTCGACCCGGCCGTCGGTCGTGGGGTACTGGAGCAGGATGCCGCAGAGATCGGCGTTGGCGAAGTCGAACCTGGCGGGCTCGGCGACGATGAGCTTCATGCCCAGGCCATCGGCGCGGGTCGCGAGGACCGCGAGCGTCTGCGGATGGCAGTCCGAAGCCGCGAAGAACGTGGACTTGTCCTGGGAAGCCATCGAGAAGCACATCGCCATGGCCTCGGCGGCCGCGGTGCCTTCATCGAGCAGCGAAGCGCCCGCGACCGGGAGTCCGGTCAGGTCGCTCACCATGGTCTGGAAGTTCAGGAGGGCTTCAAGACGGCCCTGCGCGATCTCGGCCTGGTAAGGCGTGTACTGGGTGTACCAGCCCGGGTTCTCCAGGATGTTGCGCAGGATCACCGGCGGCGTGATGCAATCGTGATACCCCATCCCGATGTACGAGCGGTTGATCTTGTTCTGGGAGGCGCTGGCCTTGAGGCGCAGGAGCGTCTCGTGCTCGCCCGCGGGCGTGCCGCAGAGCCCCGCGAGCTTCAGCGGGTTGCGGTTGCGGATGTTCTCGGGAACGACCGAGTCGGTGAAGGACTCGAGGTCCTTGTAGCCGAGCGTGGAGAGCATCTCGGCGATCTCGGCCTCGCTCGGGCCGATGTGCCGGTGCGCGAACGTGTCGGAGGGATTGAGGATCGACGCGGAGCCTGCGGACCCGCCCGAGCAGGAGCAGGAGGAACCGGTGCGGGGGGCGCTGGTGGTGGTCGGCATCGTGGGGAGCACCTTGGAAAGATCGCGGCAGGCGTGACCCAGAGGCGTTGCCGGATACTCCGCCGGCGTGCGCCCTGGAGACTGCACCAGACCTGAGGCGTCTTCGGTCAACATTAGGGTTCGGATGCCGGGGGTGGCAAGACCACGCGGGTGACCCGGAACCAGCTGGTACCATGGGGCGTCTGAACCGGACCCGAACGCTGCGTTCAGCAGCGGATTCTGCCCATTTGACCCAAGGAAAGACCATGCTCAGCTTCAGCCGCTCCGCGCGGGCGACCGTTCTGGCCCTTGTCCTCACCGCGGGGATCGCCCCCCAGAGCCTCCAGGCGGCGCTGAACGACCCTTCCCGCCGTACCGACCCCTCGAGCGCTGAGGTGCTGGGCGTCTACGCCGACCAGTTCCGCAAGCACGACACCGCCCTCTCCCAGCCCTTCTTTGAGGGACGCGCCCCGGGTCTGCGGGGCAACGTGCTGGCGGCCGAGTACGTCGAGTTCGAGATGAAGCGGGCGGGGCTCCAGCCCGCCCTCAAGGACGCCTCCGGGGCCGCGACGTTCCGCCAGCCCTTCTCGGCGGGCACCAAGCTCAAGCTCAACAAGCAGGTCGCGACCTGGACCTCCAACGGCCAGACCACGACCCTGACCCCAGGCAAGGACTTCAACGCGCTGGCGTACACCTCGACCGCGGCCATCACCGCGCCGGTGGTGTTCGTGGGCTACGCCATCCCGCAAGGCGAGGACGGGTACAAGAGCTTCGACGAAGGTGAGAACCTCCAGGGCAAGATCGCGATGATCCTGCGCTTCGAGCCCATCAACGACGAGGGCAAGAGCAAGTGGAACGGCGGGCGCGAAGGCTGGTCCATGCGGGCCGGACTCGAGCAAAAGATCCGGGCCGCGGTCCTGCGCCAGGCGGCGGGCATCATCCTGGTCAATCCTCCGGGCGCGACCGATGAACGCACCAAGAAGCTCGAGGACGTGAACTCAATCCGCGCCATGAGCAAGGGCGAGGTGCCGGTCTCCATGATGTCGATCGACGCCGCCGACGCGCTGGTCCGCGCGGGCGATCCCCAGGGACGCTCGCTCACGGACCTGCGCAAGCTCGCCGACGCGGGGCGTGCGGTCGTCGATCTTCCCAACGCGAGCGTCACCCTCGACAATGAGCTGGTGCGCGAGCCCATCATGACCGACAACGTCATCGGCCTGCTCCCGGGCCGGGGCGAGCTCGCGTCCGAGTACGTCATCATCGGCGCCCACTACGACCACGTGGGCTACGGCGCGTTCGGGTCCCGCGATCCCCGCGGCGCGGGCAAGCTCCACCCCGGCGCTGACGACAACGCCAGCGGCACCAGCGCCATGCTCGTGCTCGCCAACACCATGGCCAGGAAGTACGCGGAAACCCCCGCGGATCAGCCCATGCGTTCCATGCTCTTCATGGGCTTCAGCGCCGAAGAGTCGGGCCTGAATGGCTCGCGCTTCTACACGCGAAACCCCATCGCCGACAAGTCCAAGCACGCGCTCATGATCAACATGGACATGGTCGGACGGCTCAACGAAGGACGGCTGGAAATCGGAGGCGTGGGCACCGCCGAGGGCTTCGAGGAGTGGCTCAAGCCCTACTTCGACTCCTCGGGCATGACCATCGCTGCCAAGAAGGGCGGCAGCGGACCGAGCGACCACGCGTCCTTCAACGCCTGGGGCATTCCCGTCCTGTTCCTGTTCACCGGGCTGCACGAGCAGTACCACATGCCCACCGACACCTCGGACCTGATCAACGTCGAGGGCGCCGCCAAGATCATCGACATGACCGAGCGCATCGCGCTCGACGCGGCAGCCCGGACCGAGCCTTTCAAGCGCGCCGACGCCTCGGGTGAGTCCAACGCTGCCGAGGGCGATCAGCCCGCGCCCGGCCCGGTCGCCTCGCGCGTCCGCTTCGGAATCGCGCCGGGAGACTACTCGGGCGACAAGCCCGGCGTGCTCGTGGGCGACGTGACCGAAGGCACCTCCGCTGCGGAAGCGGGCATCAAGGCTGGCGATCTGATCACCAAGTGGAACGGCAAGGAGATCAAGAGCGTCGAGGCCTGGATGCCGCTGCTTGGCGAGGCCAAGCCCGGCGACGTCGTCGAGATCGTCTACGTCCGCGACGGCAAGGAAATGACGACCAAGGCCACGCTCAAGGCGCGCCGTCAGGGCGAGTAAAAACCACGATGCGATCAAGCGCCCACGCCCGAACGCTCAAGGCGTCTCGGCGGTGGGCTGCGCGCGAGGGCCGTCCACGAACCAGCGCAGCCTGAAGTTGCCCTTTTCCATCACCATGTCGAACCCGGCCCAGGGAAGATCGCGGGCCGCCATCCCCCCCACCATGAGCCTGAGCGTGCCCTTTCCGACATTGGAGAGGATCACGCCCGGGGTCGCCTCGCCCATGGGCATGCGCGCAAAGAGCAGGTCGATGTCCTCCTCGCGACGCTGAAGCTCGCGGAAGGCCTCCCGGGGATTCAACCCCCGCGCGTAGAACTCCGACTTGGTGGCTTCGCTAAGCACCTGATCCACGAACAGGTCCGCGTCGTTGTTCTTGAGCGTGTTGAAGATGTGGACCATGAGCTGCCGCCCGGTCTTGGCGACGAGCACCTTCTTCCCTTCGGGCGTCTCCTTGACCAGACTGTCCGCGGAAGCGGTGTCGGGCGGGCCGGCGCCTTCGATGGGCGTCACGGTCTGATTGGTCACCGCGCCGGGGATGCCCGACATGAACGGGTGATTGCGGATGATCTTCTCTTCCACGCAGCCAGCAGAAAAGCCCAGCGCGACCGCGAGGGCCAGGCGAGAGGCAAGGGCTGTGTGTTGTGCGCCGGTCACCGCGTGGGCTCTCCGAGCATCATCATTCGTGGATCAGAATCACTCGTGGATCAGACCGAGCGATGCACAGGCCTCAGCTCGGGGGTCGCACGGCCGCGACGCCAGAGATCATGGACGTGGAACGCGTCCCGCGTCCCCGGGAAGTCGTCACGCTCGTGACAGCCCCGCGATTCTTCACGCCAGGTCGCCGAACGCGCCACCAGGGCGCCGACCAGGAGGAGATTCTGCGTCTCCCAACCGTCGGGGTCGTCGAAGATCTTGTCGAGCGTGTACCGCGCCCAGAAGTCGAGCATGTCCGAGACGTCGGCGAGCTTGGCGCCGGTGCGCTGGATGCCCACGTTCTTCCACATCGCCGAGCGGAGGCTCGAACGCACGTCGGCCAGGTCGAGCTCGCCGTGCTCGCTCGGGCGGATGTCGCTCACGATCGGGACCGGGCCGGAGCGGGGCGGGGAGGATCTCCAGGCCTTGGACTCCGGGGAGTTGTTGTTCGCGGCAGAGACCCCGCCGTTCCACATCTCCTTGCAGATCCGGCCCGCGATCTCTCCGAAGACCAGACCACCCAGGAGCGAGTTGCTCGCCAGGCGATTGGCGCCGTGGAGACCGTTGCACGCGACTTCGCCCGCCGCGTAGAGGCCCGGGACATCGGTGCGGCCGTACAGATCCGTGCGCACGCCCCCGACCATGTAGTGGGCCGCGGGATGCACCGGGATCAGATCCTTGGCGGGATCGAGGTCGAACTTCTTGAGCAGGTCCGCGAAGCCCGTGAACTTGTCGTCGACGCCCTTGATGTGCCGGCAATCGAGCCAGACGTGCGATCCGCCCTGCTTGGCGATCTGACGGACGATGGCCTTGCTCACCACGTCGCGCGGCGCCAGCTCGGCCAGCGGATGCACGTCGAGCATGAATCGGTAGCCCGAGGCATCCAGCAGATAGGCGCCCTCGCCTCGGATCGCCTCGGTGATGAGCGAGCGCGATGCGCCGGGGAGATAGAGCGTGGTGGGATGGAACTGCACGAACGCCATGTCGGCCAGGGTCGCACCGGCGCGGTAGGCCGCCGCCAGACCGTCCGCGGTCGCCAGGCTCGGGTTGGTCGTCTCGCGGTAGAGCATCCCCGCGCCGCCCGAGGCCAGGATGGTGGCCTTGGACCAGATCATCTGGAGCCCATAGCGCGGGTGCCAGGTGATCGCGCCCATGCACGGCGCGCCCGGGTCGTTGGAAGGCGTGATCAGATCGAGCAGGAAGCACTTCTCGAACAAGCGCACGTTGGGCGTGATCTTGAAGCGTTCGAGCAGGCAGCGTTGGAGCTCGCGCCCCGTCGCGTCGCCTCCCGAGTGCACGATGCGATGGTGCGTGTGGCCGCCCTCACGCCCCAAGTGCGGAACGCCCGAAACGTCCGCGTCGAGCTGGAGCCCCCAGCCGATGAGCTCGCGGACGCGGATGGGGCCTTCACGCACCACCAGGTCCACCACGTCATCGTCGCAGAGGCCCGCGCCGGCGTCGTGCGTGTCCTTGGAGTGGCTCTCGAAGCTGTCACCGGAAGAGAGCACCGAGGCGATGCCGCCCTGGGCCCAGGCGGTGTTGGTGCTCTTGAGCTCGCCTTTGGAGATGACGATGACTTCGCCGTTGGCCGCCGCCGCGATGGCGGCACGCAGGCCCGCAGCGCCCGCGCCGATCACCAGCGTGTCGGTGAAGATCTGCGGGAGCAGGGTCGACCGAAACGGGATGAGGTATCGGCGATCGTCGAACAGGCGGTCCATGTCGGGAGAGCGTAGACGCTGGAGCGGGTTACTGGTTCGCGGAACCGGAGGAGGGAGTCGAGCAGCCGCAGCCCGAGCCGCAGGACCCCGCGGAAGCCGCGGGAGCGCCCTGGGCGACCGGGACGTCCACGCCGAGCTTGTCGAGCTTCTTGCGGAGGAAGTCCGCGTGGTGCTCGACGTGCCAGGCGTTGTACGCCGCGATCAGCCTGACGCTCATCGGCCCGCGCTCCGGGTGCATGATCTGCCGCTCCCATTGCTGGGGGTTGAGCGTCATGAGCCAGTCGGTCCCCCACTGCCTGAGCAGGTGGATCAGCGCGATGTGGCCCGCCAGGGGATGGCTGGTCCGGTTGTCGGCGACGCGCGACGAGCCCGGGGCGTTGCCGTAGATGTTGGAATCGATGAACGCGTTCTCATCCCACAGCGCCACGACCGGGTTGTCTTCCCCGACAGCCCGGCGCATGCGGTGGATGAAGACCAGCTCGGCGTCCGCCAGATGGCCCAGCAGCACGCGGATGGGCCAGGTGCCCACCCCGGCGTCCGGGAGGAAGGCCTGATCGAGCTGCTCGGGCGCGAGCCAGAAGATCCGGCGGTCAAAGTGCTCCACGCCCCGCTTGTACTGGTTGAGGAAGTCGGCGGTGGACATCGCCATGAACTCGTCCACGCTTCGGACCTTGCGGGTGCAGCAGGCCTGGGAGGCTTGGGACGGAGCGGCGGGGGTGGTGCTCATGAGGTTCTCAACGGCGCGGGCGGGCGGGAAAGGACTTTGGCAATCCTAGTTCGCCTATCGTGAGGCATGGCACGCCGCGACCGCATCCATCGCAAGACCCACCCCCCCGAACGCAAGCCCAAAGGACCGGGTACCAAGGGGCAGCCGGCGGCCAAACCGCTCGAGGGATCCGGTGAGCGCAAGCTGGCGTTGCGGGTCGTGACCCAGCCCAAGGACACCAACCATTACGGGACCGTCTTTGGAGGCGTGATCCTGAGCTACATCGACCAGGCTGGGTTCGTCGAGGCCCGCCGCCACGGGGCCCACCGCTGGGTCACCGCGGGGATCGACCGGGTGGATTTCAAGGCCCCGGTGCACACCGGCGACGTGGTGAACTTCTACGGGACCGCCCTCCGGGCGGGGACGACCAGCGTGACCATCCTGGTGGAGGTCGAGGCCGAGAGGTTCGCCAGCGGGAAGACCGTACAGGTCACGACGGCGACCCTGACCCTGGTTTCGGTGGACGCCTGGGGCCGTCCGATCCCGTTCCGGTCCCCCCCCACGATCTCGGAAGACCGCCCCCTGGGCGGTCCGTGAGGCCTTCGGGCGTGCGTCGCTCGTGAGAATTGGTTAGTCTGCAGGAGAGGGACCTGTTACGGAACGCTCAGGGAAGCCATGAACGAGTCGCAACGCATCAAGACGGAGATTGTGCGCAACGGAATCGTCGCGCAGATCCTGACCGAAAAGGTCACGGACTACGAGGCGAGCGTGCTCACGCCTGAGCTCATGTCCATCGCGGAGAACTCGCGCTGGCGCATGGTGCTGGACATGACCAAGGTCGCACTGCTCGCCTCGGCGGGCATCCGCGTCCTGATCTCCCTCGAGCAGCGCTGCAAGAAGGAGAAGGGCAAGTTCGTGATCACCGGGCTTTCGAGCGAGCTCATGGACCTGATCAAGATCACGAGGCTGGACAAGCTCTTCACGATCTCCAAGGACCCCAAGTCGGCCGCGGAATCGCTGGCCTGAGCGGGGCTCCGAGCGGACAATCAGCACGATGAACGCGCCTCGACCTCGCCTGGCGATCATGCTCTCCGGAGGCGGACGCACCATGGTCAACCTGGCCGAGGCGATCCGGCGCAGCAAGCTCAATGCCGAGCTGGCGCTGGTGATCGCGAGCCGGGCGTGCGCCGGATGTGATCGGGCCCGCGAGCTTGGCATCGAGTGCATCACGATCCCGGGAACGATCGACCCGGAGACGCTCGGACGCGAAGTCCGCGCCCGCGGTGCAACCTGGATCGTGCTGGCGGGGTATCTCCGCAAGGTCCGCATCCCCGCGGGCTTCGAAGGCAGGGTCGTGAACATCCACCCGGCGCTGCTCCCGAAGTTCGGCGGGCCCGGGATGCACGGCACGCACGTGCACGAAGCGGTCATCAAGGCGGGCGAGCCCATCAGCGGATGCACGGTCCATCTCTGCGACGAGGGATACGACACCGGCCCCATCGTGCTCCAGCGGTCGTGCCCGGTCCTGCCCGGCGACACGCCCGACACGCTGGCCGCCCGCGTCTTCGAGCAAGAGTGCCTCGCGTATCCCGAGGCGCTGGGGTTGCTTCTGGAAGGACGATGGAAGCCAGGCGCTCAGCCTGTCCAGCACTGACAAGCCAAGGGAGTCCCCGCATGCCGCGCCGGCTTGGAACGCTTCTGCTCGCGGGTCTCCTGTTCACGCCCGCCGCCCTGGCGCAGACGACGTCCACACCCACGCCGCCGCCGTCCGGGGCGAAAGTCGACAAGGAGGCGGGCGCGAAGGCCGAAGCGTTGGGACGCGAGGCCAGGCTCGCGGGTGCTGCGGGAGATCTGGCCAAGGCCCGCGATCTGTTCCGCCAGCAGCTGGTCTATTCGCCGGGCGATTTCCAGGCCCGGTACAACCTGGCGCGGGTGGAGTCCAAGCTCGGGAACGCGGAGGCGGGGCTCATCGAGCTTCGAGCCGCGATCGAGACGGGCTTTGACGATCTGCGCCGGTTGCGTCGCGACCCGTTCATGCAGGCGGTCCGCGACCTGGACGTCTACAAGAAGCTCGACGCCGCGTGGGGCGAAGTGCTCGACGCGCACCTGGGTGAGAACATCGCCTTCTCGCGGACGTTTGCGCCGCCCGAGAGCCGGGAGATCCGCGACGACGAGCTTCGCATCGTCATCATCACCAACTGGGACGAAGAGATCATCGCGTCATCTCGGCAGGAGCTGTCCCGCCTGTCGCAATGGGCGCAGAAGACGGTCTTCCCGGGTTTGCTCGACGCATCTGAGAAGGCCCTCGACCCCTGGGTCGTCGTCGTGCTCCCCGACAAGGCGGGCTTCGAGCGCTGGCAGGAGTGGTACTTCGGGGCCAAGCCCATGGCGCCCGGGGGCTACGCCGCGGTCGGAGGCGCGTACGACCACGACACCAAGAGGCTCGTCGCCCGCGATCTGGGCTCAACGCTCCGGCACGAGTTCATGCACGTGCTGCACTGGCGCATGTGCGTCCGCGCGGGCCAGATCCATCCCGTCTGGCTGCAGGAAGGGCTCTGCTCCCTCGTCGAGGACTACGACCTCAAGGACGGCAGCCTGCGCCCGGCGCCGTCGTACCGCACGAACACCGCCAAAAGACTCACCAAGGCGGGGGGCCTGCTGACCATCGCGGCATTGACCTCGCTTGACCGCGATCACTTCATCGGCACGCGCCCGATGGCCAACTACGCGCAGGCCCGGACGCTCTTCATGTTCATCAGCGACCGTCAGCGCCTGGGCGACTGGTACGCGGAGTTCACGCGGCGCTGGAGCGGCGTCAACACGGAAGAGGCGACGCGCGGTGCGTTCGAGGCGGCGCTGCGCATGCCAATGGACGAGGTCGAGAAGAGCTATCGCGCGTACGTCCGCGCCATGCCCGAGGTGCCCGAACAGCTCGCCTCGGGACGCGCAAGCCTGGGCGTGGTCGTCGAGACCGGCGCCGGCGATGGACCGGTCGTGGTCGAAGTCGTCCGCCGGGACGGTGCGGGGCTGAAGCTCGGAGATGTCGTCATCAGCATCGATGGCAAGCCCACCCGCGACACGCCCGAACTGGTCCGGGTCCTGGGAACGTCCCTCGACGGCGGTTACGCGCCGGGCGCGAGCGTGGTGGTGCGCGTGAAGCGCGACGGCAAGCAGATCGACGTCCCGTTGACACTCGTCCCGAGATGAGCGGCGCGTGACCCGATAACCCGGCCCGCGAATCGGACGTGCCCGCACTGGTTCCCGGATTGGCTCCCTCATTGGCTCGGGCGAGCGACGCGGCGCCCGCGCAGACGGCACGACCGACCCAGCCCCCTCAACCGATTTGTTCCGCCGGCTCGACCCGAGACCCAGAACCGCCGATCCGAGACGCGGGATCGGGGTCCGAGTTTGCGGGCCTCGGTCCCGGGCGCTGCGGCATGGAAGCTGCCGCCTTCGAAACGACCAGATCGGAGCCAGGTTGTGGATAAGGCCAGTCTGCTGGGAATCCTGATCGGCGCCGCGGCGCTGGGCTTCGTGTTCTTCGAAGTGTCGCACGGACACTTCGAGATGTTCTTCTCGCTCGAAGGCGTGCTGATGGTCGGTTGCGGCTCGATCAGCGTGGTGCTCATGGCCATGCCGCTCGAAAAGGTCCTGGCGCTCCCGGGCTACATCAAGAAGTTCCTGTTCCACAAGGGCATGTCCGCGGTGGAACTGATCACCCTGATCTCGACCCTCTCCGACAAGGCCCGCAAGGACGGCATCCTGGCCCTGGAGAGCGAGATCGAGAAGATCAAGGACCCGTTCCTGGCGGCGGGCCTCAAGATGGCCATCGACGGCGTGGACCCCTCCAACATCGAGGCGACGCTCCGCATTGAACTCATGGCCATGGCCGAACGCCACAAGGCGGGCAAGAAGCTCTTCGACATGCTCAAGCTCTACGGCCCGGGTTACGGGCTGGTCGGAACGCTGGTCGGTCAGGTCGGCATGTTCGGCAAGCTGGCCAGCGCCGACATCGGCGCCCTGGGCCACGCGCTGGCCATCGCCGTCGTGGCGACCATGTACGGCGCCATCCTGGCCAACGCCATCGCGGGCCCCATCGGCGACAAGCTCGCGATGCGCTCCTCCGAGGAGATGCAGACCCGCGAGATGATGGTGCAGGCCATCCTCAGCATCCAGGCCGGCGATAACCCCCGCGTCACCCAGGACAAGCTCATCGCCTTCGTCCCCAGCGCCGCCCGCTCCAAGCTCAAGCTGGCCGCCTGATCACACGCTCCCGAGGCCCTCCCATGGCAGAGCACGAACACAAGGACGAGCATCACGAGGGCGAAGGCCACGGCGGCGGCGGGCACGGCGGCGGCGGCCATGGAGGCCACGGCGGCGGGCACGAGGAAGGACACGAGGGTGCGCCCGAGTGGCTCATCTCCTTCGCCGACAACGTCGCGCTCATGATGGGATTCTTCGTGATTCTGCTCGCGATGAACATGGGCCCCAAGGCCAAGAGCGAGTCCGAAGGCACCGGCACGCACGCGGGCAACCCCGACGATCGCATGCTCGACTTCGTCATCGCGGTCCGCGAGGGCTTCAACAACCCCATCGACCTCGGATCCGATGATCCCCAGGAAGCCAGGCTCCGCCAGCGCATGCTCGAACGCCTGAGCGGCGGCACCACCCAGGACGGCCCCGAAGGCAAGCACAAGGACCTCCAGGCCACGCGCCCCACCGACTACACGAACATCGGCGGCCGAATCGACTTCGACGAGGGATCGAGCCTGCTCACCCCCGCTGCCAAGGAAGTCGCGATCGACGTCGCCGATCGCATCAAGGGCCTCCACTGGATCATCGAGATCCGAGGCCACTCCAGCCCGTTTGAAACGCTCCCCGAGCGCGACCCGGTCAAGGCCTTCCAGCTCTCCAGCGCCCGCGCGATGGCGGTCGCCCAGGCCATGGCCCAGCGCGGCGTGCGCTGGGAGCAGATCCGCGTCGTCGCCTGCGGCGATGGCGACCGCATCGTCGGTCGCGCCAACGACGCCAAGGAAGATGCTGCCAACCAGCGCGTCGAGATCGTCGTCACCAAGGACCTGCTCCCGCCCGATCCCTACTCCCGCGAAGACTCGACGGAGCAGAAGGATCCCGAAGCGGCCCCCCAGCGCGAACTCGATGATGCGCACGCCGAACCTGTCGTCGAGCCCAAGCGCGAGAAGGCCGCGCCCGCCAAGAAGCCCGGCGGACACTGAGCTTTGCCTTCAACCCAAGAGCAGGCTCACGCGGAGAAGCTCCGCGATGGACCACGCCTGCGCGAAGCACCCGTCGGGGCGCTGGGGCGACTTGGCGGTGAAATCGCCGTCAAAGACCTCGGCGAGCTGGCCCGCGGAGAAGCCATCCACCGCCGCGAGCAAGGGCGAGATCGCGGCGCGGGCCTCGGCCTTGACCTCCGCCGAGAAGTTCCCGAGCCTGAGCACCGCCTCGGCGTAAGGCCCGATGAGCCAGGGCCACACGGTTCCGTTGTGATACGCGCCGTCCCGCGCCATCAGATCGCCCTCGAACCGGCCCTTGTATCCGGGATCCGCGGGATCGAGCGTGCGCAGGCCCATCGGCGTCAGCAGCTTCTCCCTGACCTTGGCGACCACGCCGCGGGCGTGCGCCGGGTCCAGGGGTGAATCGGGAAGGCTGACCGCGAAGATCTGATTCGGGCGGATCCGGTGGTCGGGGATCCAGCGCGTGTGTCCGCTCTCGTCGGCGTGAGGCGTGAGCACGTCGAACAGGCAGCTGCGCGAGTGATCGAAGAAGGCCCGCGTGTACGAGGCGCGGACCCGATCGGCCAGCGTCCCGAGCTCGAGGGAGGTGTTCGCGTCCACGTTCTGCAGCAAGCGTGCCAGTCCGCGGAGGCCTGAGTACCACAGGGCGTTGATCTCGACCGCCTTGCCGAAGCGTGGCGTGAAGACCACGCCGTTGCGCTTGGCGTCCATCCACGTGAGCTGCGTGTCGGCGTCGCCCGCCGAGATGAGCCCATCGGACAAATCCATGCGGATGGAGTGGTCGGTGCCCGCGCGATACGCGTCGATGATCCCCAGACACGCGCCCAGGATCGGCCCGGAGAGCGCGTCGGGCGTGCCCTGCGCCTCGGCATACCGGCAGGCTGCGTGCAGATACCAGAGCGGCGCGTCCACGGTGTTGTACTCGGGCTCGCCTGTGCCGTCGGTGAAGCAGTTGGGGATCAGCCCGCGCCGCATCATCTTCGCGAAGGTCTCGAGCACGCGCCGGGCTTCATCCAGACGACCGGTCGAGATCAGGAGACCGGGGAGGCAGATCATCGTGTCGCGACCCCAGTCGGAGAACCACGGATAGCCCGCGATGACCGACACGAGGTTGTCCGCGGGGATCGGACGGCCCGACGCGTCCAGGCCGATGGACTCGCGGCGCACCACGAACTGCTGGGCTGCAGCGCTCAGCATCGCGATGTGCTGGCGTGCGAGCCCGTTGGCGGCGGGCACGCGGGCGGCGGCCAGACTGACATGGTGGTGCACATGCGCGCGAGCTTTGGCGTATTCGTCCTCGAAGTCCCCGGGCTCGACGCCGTCGGTCCAGCACTTGAACTCGCACTCGCACCAGCCATCGCCCGCGGGATCGGGCTCGACCTCGAAGATTCCGGCGCTGACCAGGTCCTCATGGCCATCCTGTCCACGGTCCAGATCGCGCGGGTATTCAAAGCCGCGCCAGGACTCGGGCGAAGCGATGAAGGTTCCGCCCGGAACGCGCATGCGGACATCGATCAGCGCGGAGGAGAGCGTGAGGGTCTCGCCGTTGCCGGTCGTGTCCCAGGCGCCGGGGACGCAATCCGCGGGGGACTTGCCGTTGCGCAGGGAGTGGAAGTCGCGCAGCGCCGTCAGCGGGCGGAGTTCGAGCGAGTACGCCCGCTTCGGGCAGCGGATGCGGTATCGCACGACGATGGCGTTGCGCACGCCGTCGCCTGCATCACCCCGGCAGATCAGAAGCTCGCGCACCAGATCGATGCCGTCGACGCGATAGGTCCACCGGCACGAGACGTCCTTCTCAAAGCGCACGAGGCTCGTGAGGCCTTCCGGGCTGGTCTGGTCCTGCCTGAAACCGAAGCTGGTCAGGTCATGCCGGACAGGCTGCTCGCCCTCGGACGAGGGGTGCAGCACGAGCCACTCGGCGCAGGCGGCCAGGGCCTGGACGCGACCGACCGGCGGCTTGGTCGCCGCGTTCAGCCACGCGTGGTAGCGCCGGGTCGGAATGCCCGAGGCGGTCCCTTGTGCGAAGCCTCCGAGCCCGTTGGTCAGGAACCACTCGGTGCGGACCAGGGCCGACGCGCCCAGAGACGCGGGTCGGACGATGACGGGGACGGGGACGGGGTTGGAATCCGCTGCAGCGGTCATGACTCGGCGAGCGTAGCACCGCTGCGGTTCGGGCTGGTTTCGGGTTGCCCAGCCCACGGCGTGGGGAAGCCCCGGACCCGCGTCCGCACAGTTCTGTGCGGCAATTCCGGA
This sequence comes from uncultured Phycisphaeraceae bacterium, assembly GCA_964531675.1. Taxonomy (GTDB): domain Bacteria; phylum Planctomycetota; class Phycisphaerae; order Phycisphaerales; family UBA1924; genus CAZHFW01. Next base: position 40,133 of record CAZHFW010000017.1, read on the forward strand.
CCTGCCGACCCGCCGCTCACAAGGCTTTGACTGGCCCTTTGACTGGCCCTTTGACTGGCCCTTTGACGGGTCCCGCCCTTGACTTCGGCGACCCTCCCGCGACACTCATCCATGGCGACCTCGACCTCTCACGGCATCGCGTCGTCCCCCTCCAATCCGGGCGCTTCGGGCAACGCGGCGGCGCGTCCTTCGCCGCTGGGCGGCAGGGTGGCCTCCCCCTTCGACAAGATCATCATGGACGGCATCACGTTCGACGACGTGCTGCTCATCCCCCAGCGCTCCGCGGTCATGCCCGGGGACGCCGACACGTCCACCAGGCTCACGCGCTCGCTCAAGCTCCGCATCCCAATGATCTCCGCGCCCATGGACACTGTCACCGAGTCCGCGCTTGCGATCGCGCTGGCCCAGGAAGGCGGCATCGGGTTCATCCACAAGAACCTCTCGGTCGAGGCCCAGGCCCGCGAAGTCGCCAAGGTGAAGCGCTCGGCCAACGGCATCATCACCGACCCCATCACCCTCGGCCCGAGCGACACGGTCTCCCGCGCCAAGGAACTCATGCGCCAGCACAACGTGTCGGGATTCCCCGTCACGGAGGATGGCTCCAGCGCCGACGAAGCGATCCGCCGCGGCAAGGGCAAGGTCCTGGGCATCCTCACCCGGCGCGATCTGAAGTTCATCGATGATCTCAACCAGCCCGTCCGCGAGGTGATGACCGACTCGGGCCTGATCACTGCGCCCCCGGGCACCTCGCTCGAACAGGCCGAGATCATCCTCTCCAAGAACAAGGTCGAGAAGCTCATCCTGGTGGATGGGAACTTCAATCTCTGCGGCCTGATCACGATGCGCGACATCGAGAGGCTCAGCCGCTTCCCCGTCGCCAACACCGACACCCGCGGCCGCCTGGTCTGCGGCGCCGCGGTGGGCGTGGAGCAGTACAGCCGCGTGGAAGCCCTGCTCGCTGCGGGCGCGGACGTGCTGGTCGTCGACACCGCGCACGGCCACTCGGAGAACGTGCTCCGCACCGTCCGGACCGTCAAGGAAATGCCCGCCGTGAAGTCAGCAGGCGTGCAGGTCATCGCGGGCAACATCGCGACCGCGGAAGCGGCCCGCGACCTGATCGAGGCGGGTGCTGACGCGATCAAGGTGGGCATCGGCCCGGGTTCGATCTGCACGACGCGCGTCGTCACCGGCGTGGGCGTGCCCCAGATCACCGCGATCATGCTCGCGGTGCAGGGCGCCGCGGATGTCGATCCGCACGTCCCGGTCATCGCCGACGGCGGGATCCGCATGTCGGGCGACATCGCCAAGGCGATCGCCGCCGGCGCCAGCGCCGTCATGATGGGCTCGCTCTTTGCGGGCCTTGAAGAGTCCCCGGGCGAGCTCGTGATTTCGGGCGGACGCCGGTACAAGAGCTATCGAGGGATGGGCTCCGAGGGCGCCATGAACGCGGGAAGCGCCGACCGCTATCGCCAGGCCGACAAGCTCGGCGCCGATGGCAAGCCCACCATGAAGTTCGTGCCCGAAGGCGTGGAAGGCCTGGTCCCGTACCGCGGGACGCTCGCGGAGTTCGTGTACCAGCTCGTGGGAGGCCTGCGCAGCGCCATGGGATACTGCGGGTGCAAGACCCTGGATGAGTTCCGCGCCAACACGCGATTCATCAAGGTCAGCGGGGCCACCGTCGTCGAGAACCACCCGCACGACATCAAGATCACCAAGGAATCGCCCAACTACACGATCGATCACCGCAGCACCTGATTCGCACGCTGCAGCGCGGGTCGTGAGGCATCGTCGCCAGTTCGTCGCCCACCGGAGCTTGCGGTCCGGACGCTGTTTGCGTGGGCGTGTTACACTTTTGCCGATACCTCCTTCTCGCACGTTCCGGAGATCGCCATGCGAACCTCAAACCCGATCCTCAGCGACCGTTCCTTCAAGCCCTCCGCCTGGCAGGAGATGGTCGCGGCCCAGCAGCGTGCGGGGAGCTCCACCGCGGCCCCCAAGGTCATGACGCTGGGCGGGACCGCCCGCAAGTCCGCGATTCTCATCTCGCTCTGCGTCGCGGCGGCAGCGGTCTGCTGGTGGGCGATGAGCTCCGGGCAGATCCAGCCTTACGCGCCCCTCTTTGGCGGCGCGATCGTCGGCTTGATCACGGGTCTGGTCGTCTCCTTCGCGCCCCGGTCCGCGCCGGTGACCGGTCCGATCTACGCGATCGCGGAGGGCGCCTTCCTGAGCGCCCTGAGCATCCTGATCGCTGCCCGTCTGGAGCAGAAGATGCCCGGCCTTGGCGCGACGACCATCGCGCAGGCCATCGGGCTCACGTTCGGCGTCTTCATCATCATGCTCGCGGGCTACGCGACGGGCATCCTTCGGCTGGGATCCACCGCCAAGAAGATCGTGCTCGCGGGAACCGGCGCCGTGGCGCTGTTCTATCTGGTGTCGCTGGTCGCCAACCTCGCGTTCGGGTTCAGCATGCCGCTGATCCACAGCTCGGGGCCCTTCGGCATCGGTTTCTCGCTGGTCGTGATCGCGCTGGCCGCGTTCAACCTGTCCCTGGACTTTGATTTCATCGACTCCGCGTCGCGCGAGGGAAATCAGCCCAAGTACATGGAGTGGGTCGGCGCGGTGGGCCTGCTCGTGACGCTCGTCTGGCTCTACGTCGAGATCCTGCGCCTGCTCAACAAGCTGCGCCGCTGATCGAAAACTCGAGCCCGCACACAACTCAGCGCACGCCGGTCGATCCAAAGCCTCCCGCGCCCCGCGCGGTCTGGCTGAGCGACTCCACGACATCGATCTGCACGCGTGCGACGGGCGCGATGACGAGCTGGGCGATGCGCATGCCGTGCTCGATCGTGAACGCCTGCTTGCCGAGGTTGATCAGCGCGATCTTGAGTTCGCCCCGATAGTCGGAGTCGATGGTCCCGGGCGCGTTGGGGAGTCCGACGCCGTGCTTGGTCGCCAGGCCTGACCGAGCCCGGACCTGACCCTCAAAGCCCTCGGGAATCGCCAGCGCCAGGCCGGTGGGGATCGCGACGATGTCCCCCGGGTTGAGCACCACCGAAGGCGTTTCCGCGGGAAGGCACGCGGAGATGTCCAACCCCGCCGATCCCGCGGTCTGATACGCGGGCAACGTGGCGCGGGGAGAGAGTTTCTGCACAGCAAGGTTGGGCATGGGCGGAGGGTAGCAGCCCCCACCCGCCAGTCTCACCCGACGCCAACGAGCCCCACGCGCAAGCGTGGGGTTGAATCCGGGGGCGGATTTCATCCAAACGACACTGGAGATACCCCACGCTTGCGCGTGGGGCTCGTTGGCGCTGGACGATTCACCTTTCAGGCTGCCGAACGCATCGCGTCCTTGAGAAGCTCATCGAGCTCCATGACGCGAGGCAATCCCGCGGCCTTGAGCGGGCCGACGTCCACCAGCCCCTTGATGATCGCGTCGAGCCCCTCGGAGACGCGTCCGCCCGACGCGCCCAGGATCTCGATCTCGTTCACCACCGCGTGGGCCAGATCGACCGTCGCCTGGCCTTCGTGCTCGCGCAAGGCGGCGCTCGGGACCGGCGCGGGAGAGGTCTTCAGCACGACCTTGCCCCGGGGACGCACAAGCTTCAGCGCGAGCGACAGTCCCGCGGGATCGCCGGTGCAGTCGATGACCAGGTCCTGATCCTGGCGCAAGCCCACATCGTTCACGTCGCGATGCTTGATCCCCCACTTCTCGCAGAGGGTGTACCGCTCGGGCTTGCGGCCCAGCACGCGGACCGACGCGTTCAGCCTCGTCGCGAGCTGCGCGACGCACAGCGCGACCGGGCCATCGCCGAGGACCGTGACGTAGGGCTTGCCTTCCAGACGGCACATGCCCAGCGCGTGGGCCGCCGCCGCCACGGTGGCCGCGTAGACCGCGCGATCGTCGGGAACCGTCTTGGGAACCTCGGTGAGATTCGTGATGGGAAGCGTGAAGAGATCCGCGAAGCACCCGTCGCGCCCGAAGAGCCCGATGACGCTGCGCTGGGTGCAATGGGCCGAGAGCCCGCCCTTGCAGCGCGGGCACGAGCCGCACGCGATCACTGGACCGCCCACAACCCGTCGGCCAACCCACTTGGCGTGCTCATCACGCCCCGGCGCGGGATTCACGCGCTCGACGACGCCGACGAACTGATGGCCGAGCACGCCCTGGAAGTTCAACCTCCCGGATGCTGCAGCACGGTCAGCCGAAGAGAAAGCGACCCGCAGCGGCCGGATCACCGCCTCGCCCGGTGCGGGGACCGGTTCGGGCTGATCGGTCTTGCGGATCACGGACTTGCCGTCGAATACGAGCGCGTTCACACTCGGTTATCGACGCAATCGCGAAGCCGATGGAGGTCCGAAAACGCGGGCCAGCGCCGCTCGGCGTCAGCCCGGAGGAGCGCCGAGTCTGGGCAGGCCGACCGGCGTGCTCGGGGGCTCGTTGTTCGGCGCGGGCACGAACGGGAGGTACTCGAACCAGTGCTTGTCGCGGTTGAACACGGGGTAGACGTACTCGCTCTGGGCTGCAAAGAGCGTCTTGGACCCCTCCGCCCAGTCGATCCAGGCGCGACGGTCAAGCCCGAAGTCCTGACCGGTCAGGGTGCGGAGCGATTCGAGCGACGAACGGTTCACCGCCAGGCTCGGGTCGGCCAGGCCCGCGACCAGGACCTCGACCACGCGCGGCTGGGCGTACTGCCCGAGCGCCTGGGCCGCTTCGGCGCGGACGTCGGGCTCGGTCTCGTTGAAGTCATCGCCCCGCTTGGTGAGCGAGAGCGACATGATCAAGGGTTCAACCGCGACCGGGTTGTAAAGGCGTTGCAGGCCGCGGGCCGCCTCGATGCGCACGAGCTTGTCCTCGTCCGCGAAGCGCTCGACCAGAAGCGGGACCTGATCGGGGCTGCCGTGACGCGCGATCGCGCGGGTCGCCGCAGCACGCACGCCCGGATCCGGGTCCTTGATGTTGTCGAGGTAGAGCTGCATGTAGATGGGCTCGCCGCCGAAGGGGGCGTTGGCCAGGAGCAGCGTGCCGCGATAGCGCTTGTCGGCGTCGTACTTGTCCAGAGCCCAGGCTGCAGCTTCCGAAGGCGTGGGCTCGGCAGCAAACTGGAGGATGCTGGTGGCGCCGGGGGGCAGATCCCACTGGCAGCCGAAGCTGCACAGACCCAAGAGCGCGGCCGCGATCGCCAGCGCACGGGGCGCTGCGGAGGCACGGCGGGAGCGAACATCAACGCCTTGGTTCATGGGCGGAGAGTATAAAGCCTCAGGAGCGCGTGGGGTCCGGACGCCCTTCGATGTCCTGAGCCGCCGCCGAAGGCCCCAGAATGGCCTGGATCGCGATGAGCCGCTGCCAGTCCCGCGGTGTGGAAACCTTGGCGCCCAGAACCATGATCCCGGCGGCTGCCGGCCTGGAAATACCCACATTCGAAGACCCGCGGGCGTGCTCGACGACCGGCGCCGCAGCCGCCTGGGCCTTGGCCCGCACCGCTGCGGCCTCGGCGGCGACCCTGGCGTCCTCGCGGGCCGCCTGCTCGCGCTGGCGCTGGATATTGGCATCCTCCCGGGCCCGCGATGACGCGCCGGAGGTTCGCCCCCCCGCTGCGGACGAGCGCTTGGAGGTCTGCTGAGCCTGGGCTCGGGCGCGGGCCGCACGCGACTCGGCCTCGAGCCTGGCCTGCTCGCGCTTGGCCTGTTCGCGCTGCGCCTGCTCCAGGCGCGCCTTCTCGCGTTCGGCCTGCTGGCGCTTGAGCTGGTTGTACCGCTCGGGGCTCATGGTCCCCGCGGGTGACTGGGGCAAGGGTGAGGGGGTCGACGGCGCGCGATTGGCCGCGCCCGGAGCCGCAGCCTGACGCCGGCGGAGTTCCTCGAGCTGCGCCTGGCGCCTCTGGGCCAACTCCTCGAGCATCCGCTTGGGATCCAGGTGCGCGGTGGTCGAAGTCTGGCTCGAAGTTGTCGGGGCGGCAACCTCGTCCGCCTCGGTCCGGCCCGTGCGCAGCATCTCTTCCTGACGCTCGCGACGCTGCTGTTCGACGCGGCGCTTGGCGGCGCTCTCCTGAATCACCTTGCTGACCCATCCCCAGATGCCTGAGATGATGATGATCAGGACGATGATGTGGTTGCCGGAGATGTTCTGAAGCCACGAAGGCATGCGGGCACAGTGTATCGGCCCGGCAGCACGCCGGGCCGAACCCGGGCCCAACACGGACATGAGGATCAGGAAGTGGCCTTGGGCGCCAAACCAGCCACCCGTCCCGCCGGGTCGACCAGGGCGTCAAAGGGCGTCTGAAAGACCGATGCTGCGGTCGCGGCGGTCAACGTCGACCCCACCGGGCCCGCGCCCACGATCTGGCCGGAAGCATCGAACAACAGGACCTCGTCGGCGGTCCGCAGCACCAGCCCGAGGTCGTGCAGCACCACCACCACGCTCAGCCCGCGCTCCACCAGCGCCCGAAGCACCGCCATCGTGCGCACGGCATGCGCCGGATCCATCGCCGACACCGGCTCATCCGCCAGCAGCGCTGTGGCGCCGAACTGCCCATCGCCGCGATCGACCTGCGCCAAGGCCCGCGCCAGCGTGACGCGCTGCTGTTGACCGACGCTCAGGTGCCCGACCGGCGCATCCGCGACGTAGGCAAGCTCGGCCTGCTCAATCGCCCGCGCCACCGCGGGCGAACTTGGCCCTTCGCCGGCGGCGAGTCGACCCATCGCGACGACCTGGCGGACCGTAAACGCGAAGGCCACGCTCGAACGTTGCGGGATATAAACGAGCCGTGAGGCCCGCGCCGCGGCCGACATGGTCCGGACCGATGTGCCCCCCGCGAGCACGTCGCCTCCATCCGGGATCAGCAGGCCCGCGAGCAGGCGCAAGAGCGTGGACTTTCCCGCGCCGTTGGGTCCGACGATCGCGGTGAGCTTCCCGGGCGCAAAGACATGCGAGATTCCGGGCAAGATCGGCGGACCGCCGGCGTACGCAAACCGCAGGTCTTTGACCTCCAGGGCGGGCGGCGTGGGTTGTCCGGGGTGGGGCTCCAAGGTCCGGGACGATAGAGAGAAACCGGGCCGCCCGCGAGCCGGGAATGGGCAGCCTTGGAATCTGAGCGCGGAGGACACTACCCTCTCCCGAACCGGCCCACCGCCGGACTGTGAGGGATCTGCATGGGTACGCACGCTTCGGACCACGCCAACAAGACGCTGACCGTCGCGATCACCGGCGCCACCGGGTTCGTCGGTCGCCGCATCGTCCGCGAGCTCTTGGGCCGGGGTCACTCGGTGCGTGCGCTGGTCCGCGACCGGGCCCGAGCCAACCAGATCTTCGCCAGGCATGGCGAGAAGGTCACCATGGTCGCGGGCGAGGCGACCGACAAGGCTGCGCTGGCCGAGCTGGTCCGCGGCGTGGACGCGGTGGTCCATCTGGTGGGCATCCTCCGGGAAGCGCCGGGTGGTCAGTCGTTCCAGAAGTGCCATGTGGACGCGACCGCCGCGGTGCTCGAGGCGACCAAGGCTGCGGGCGTGAAGCGCTACCTGCACATGTCCGCGCTGGGCGTGTGCTCCGAGGGCGTGAGCCAGTACCAGAAGACCAAGTGGGCCGCGGAGCGCCTCGTGCACGCCTCGGAGCTCGAGTGGACGATTTTCCGTCCGGGCCTGATCCACGGCGAAGGCGGCGAGTTCACGCAGATGGCGGTTCAGTGGGGTCGCGGCAAGGGCCCCATGGGCATCATGCCGTACTTCACGCGCTGGGAAGAAGACCTGAGCGTGCCCCTGGGCCCGAGCAAGGAACTCTCCCCGATCATCGCGCCGGTGAGCGTGGATGACGTGGCGCTGGCGTTCGTGGGCTCGCTCCGCGAACCCCGGACCATCGGCGAGACGTACAACCTGGTGGGCTCCGAGCGTCTCTCCTGGCCCGAGATGCTCGTGCACATCCGCGACAGCATTCACCACGGCAACCCCGACGCGCAGCCCTGGGGACTGCCGGGCTTTGCCGCGGCGGGCATGGCGATCGCGGCCAAGCAGATCGGGATGGGCTCGGCCCTCCCGTTCGACGCGGGGATGGCGATGATGGGCGCGCAGAACTCCTTCGCGGAACTGGAAAAGGTCCGCACACACCTGGGCATCGAGCCCAAGCCCTTCCGGGCTGCATTTGCCGGGTATGCTGAGCGCCTGTGAGGCCCGCACACCCACACTGAAGCAGGGCGGATCGGGACGCACGCGAAAGCCGCGTGGCCCCCGGACCCTGCGCTGATCAATTGAAAGCCATCATGGCATACAAGTACAAGCGCCGCCTCCTGGATCACCTCAGCCACGACGACTACACGCCGAGGCGACTTTCCGACCTCATGGACGACCTCCGCATCCACGCGGACGACCGTCCCGAGTTTGAAGAAGAGTTCAAGCAGCTCCTCGAAGAAGGCGTGCTCAACGTCGGAGGCTCGGGGCTGGTCGACCTGCCTTCCCTGGTCTCCAAGGGCGACTTCATCGAAGGCACCTTCCGCAAGACCCTCCGCGGGTTCGGATTCGTCACGCCCTCCTCCCACGTGCGCGAAGGCTCGATCTTCATCGCGGCCGAGGACGTCAAGGACGCGCTGACGGGCGACACTGTCAAGGTCAAGCTCTACCGCGACCGCTCGCGCGAGCGCCAGCTCGGGGACGCGGGCCCGCAGTTCGCGGGCGAAGTCGTCACCGTCATCAAGCGCAAGCGCTCGAACTTCACGGGCGAGCTCGTGAAGCGCGGCGGGCAATGGCTCGTCTTCCCCGACGGCCGCGAACTGACCGAACCGGTCGTCGCCCGCGACGCCGAGAGCAAGAACGCCAAGCCCGGCGACAAGGTCGTCGTCGAGATCGTGCAGTACCCCGAGGGGTCCATGCTCGCCGAGGGCGTGATCACCAAGGTCCTCGGAGAAGCAGGCCGCCCCGACGTCGAGACCCAGGCGGTCATCTCCGCCTACGACCTGCCGGGCGAGTTCCCCGAAGAGTGCGTGGAGCAGGCGCGGACAGCCGCGGAGCGCTACGACGAAGAGATCGCGGCGTACAAGGAAAAGGGCATTGGGGCCTTCGAGGCGCCGGGCCGCCTTGACCTCTCCGAAGAGTTCATCATCACCATCGACCCGCCCGACGCGAAGGACTACGACGACGCGATCAGCATCAAGCGCACCGAGCAGGGCTGGGAGCTTGGCGTTCACATCGCCGACGTCGCGCACTTCATCCCGCCGGGCAGCCCGCTCGATGTCGAGGCCCGCGACCGCTGCAACTCGTGCTACCTCCCGAGGCTGGTCATCCCGATGCTCCCGGAGATCCTCTCCAACGGCATCCACTCGCTCCAGGAAGGCGTGTACCGCTATTGCAAGACAGCCTTCATCCGCTACGACACCCAGGGCAACGTCAAGGGTGAAGGCTGCGCCCAGACGCTCATTAAGAGCGCCAAGCGGCTGACCTATCTCGAAGCCCAGGCCTTGATCGACGGCGACTTCACCGAGGCCCGCAAGCACGCCAAGACGCCCCCCAAGTACACCGACCAGCTCCTCGAGGCGCTGAAGGAAATGAACGCGCTGGCCCGCGCTATCCAGGGTCGCCGCCAGCGTCAGGGCATGATCTCGCTCGAACTCCCGGACGTCGTTCTCCTCTTCGATGAGAACGGCCGCGTGATCGACGCGGAGCGCGAGGACGATGCGTTCACGCACACGCTGATCGAGATGTTCATGGTCGAGGCCAACGAAGTGCTCGCGAGGCTCTTCGAGAAGGTGGATGTGCCCCTGCTCCGCCGCACGCACCCGGAGCCCACGCCAGGCGACACCGACACACTCCGCAAGGCGGCCATGGTCGCGGGATTCCGCATCCCCAAGAACCCCACGCGTGAGGAACTCCAGGGTCTGGTGAACGCGACCAAGGGCACGCCCGCGGCCCGCGCCGTGCACATGGCGGTCCTGCGGACCATGAGCAAGGCGGAGTACTCCCCCGCGCTGATCGGACACTTCGCGCTGGCCAGCGAGGCCTACGCGCACTTCACCAGCCCCATCCGGCGCTACGCGGACCTCACGGTCCACCGCGCCCTGGCGGAGTACCTGCGCCACACCAACAACGGCCAGAACCGCCCGCGCAGCGAGGACGAGTCAAAGGCCCTGGGCCGCAAGCTCCGGAACAGCGACATGTGCCCTCCCGAGCAGGAGCTCCTGGAGATCGGCAAGCACGCGACGATGCGCGAGAAGAACGCCGAAGACGGCGAGCACGCCCTGCGCCAGTTCCTGGTCCTCCAGCTCCTGGAAGGCCACATCGGCGAGAGCTATTCGGGCGTGGTCACGGGCGTCACGCCCCGCGGCGTGTTCGTCCAGATCGACAAGTACCTCTGCGACGGCTTCGTGAAGTCCTCCGACCTGCCCGGCGATGTCACCCGAGGCAACCAGATCCCGGTCTGGAAGGTCGACGCCAAGACCGGCGCGCTGGTCGACATCAAGAGCGGGCGCTCGTTCAACATGGGCGACAGCGTCACCGTCAAGATCGTCTCGGTCGATCTGGCCAAGCGCCAGCTCGAGCTGGTCGTCGCCGACGCTGATGGCCGCGCCGCGGGCAAGGCCAAGAAGGTCTTCGACAAGCCCTTCGGCGGCGGACTCTCGGGCGGGTTCTCGCACTCGTCGGGTGCGGGCTTCAACAAGATGACCGGCGGCGAACGCCGCAGCCGCAAGAGCAAGGCCCGCGACAAGGGCAAGCCCGATTGGCGGCGCGACAAGAAGGGCAAGTGAACGCCAGAGCCCGGTGAACCCCCGTGGACTCCGCGATCGAGCGCCCTAACATCGGGCGTATTCATCAACCAACGGAGTTCTGCATGATCCGCCCGCGCCTCGCCTGCACCCTGATCGCCAGCCTCTGGGCTGCTGCCTCGTTCGCGCAGATCGAGCCCCAGCAGCGTCTGGACAAGCCCGTCGCCCCCAGCGCCGCGCCCGGCTCACAGCCCGAGGCGGCTCCTGCGCCGGTGCAGCCCGTCCACCAGAACAAGCCTGATCAGCAGCCCCCCGAGTCCGACCTCGACCAGCTCGTGAAGTTCATGGTCGGATCGTTCTCGAGCCAGGAGCAGTCCAAGCTCGACCCCGAGGGGTACTTCGACATCAGGCTCCACATGGTGCAGATCTGGCGCGAGCGGACCGACGGCCGCTGGCTCTACGTCGAGCAGGCCTCCGCAGCCAAGCTCGACAAGCCTTATCGCCAGCGCATCTACCGCCTGCACGAAACCAAGCCGGGCGAGTTCACCAGCGAGGTCTACGAGTTCCAGGGCGACCCGCTTCAATACGCCGGGGCGTTCATGGACCTCGCCAAGCTTCAGGGCGTGACGCCCGACAATCTGGTCGCGCGCGATGGATGCCAGATCGTGCTGCACCACGCCGAAGACGGGACGTTCCGCGGCGCGACGCAAGGCACGGGCTGCGTGAGCTCGCTCCGCGGGGCGGCATACGCGACCAGCGAGGCGATCATCGGCCCCGATGGCCTGCGCACCTGGGATCGCGGGTACGACAAGGAAGGCAAGCAAGTCTGGGGCGCCGAGAAGGGCCCGTACGACTTCCGCCGGGTCGAGTAATCACGATCAGATCGCGCACGCGCCCTCGGTCAGACGCTCATAGTCGGGCCGGTCGGACGCGTCGCGGTGCCTGAAAGCGCGCACGATGCGCCCGCGGTGCACGATGAACGCGCCGGGCATCTGAAACCCATCGCCGACCATGGCGCCGACGCCGTGACGGTTCATCACGCCCGCGACAAAGCCCCGGATCCACACGCGGGGACCAAAGAGCTCCGCGAGCTTGCCGCGCCGAAGCTGGAACGCGCGATAGAGCTGCCGATCGGGATCGCTGATCCGCGGCACGTCGGCGAGGTTGTACTTCGCGAAGAAGCCCGAGGCCTGCGCATCAGTTCCCATGTGCACGAGTACCGGCGTCACCCCCGAGGCAAACACCGCGGCGCGCTGGCGCTGGAGATCCGCGAGGGTCTCCCGGCAGAACGTGCATCCCGCGTGGCGAAGGAACACGACCAGCGCTGGCCCCGACTCGCTGATCTCCGCAAGCGAACGTCCATCGTTGGTCTTGGCGGCCTGCAAGGCGCCGCGAAGATCAATCTGGTCGGGCGCATGGTCGATCAGATCCCGCTGTGCTTCTGCAACCCGATACGCGTGCGCGAGGATCAGCACGAACGGGATCCACCAGAGGATGTCGTTGGTCAGGATGGTGAGCCCGAACTTCGCGGGCACCGCGTGATCAATCAGCCAGGCCTGAAGGAAACCGATCGGGCCGAAGATCTTGCCGAGCAGTCCGACCAGCACGATGGGCCAGTGTCTGGCGGGGTTCGACGCGGCGATCCAGTATCCGACGCCGTAGACCCCGACGATCATGCCGATGCATTGCCAGAGGAAGGGGTAGTTCGGCGCGGGCATGTCGAGCAGCGACCAGAACGCCGCGGGGAAGAGGATTGCCCACGCACCCCACGCGAGGTTGTACACCCCGGCCGCCCGCAAGACCGTGCGCATCCACGCCGGCGTGGTTGGCACTGCGGGAGCGATGGGCTTTCCTGAAGAACCGCTGGTCATATCGCAGTATTCGCCGATTCGACGATTCCGGATGTCAACGGGATGCATCGGGGCGGGGCGTTCGGCGGTGCTCCAGCAGCCAGTCCAGCGAGTCCTTCATGACCTTCCCGACCACCAGCGTGTGCCCATAGTTCGGGATGGTGATGCTCTCGACGGGCAAACCGGCGTCCTTGGCGAGCTTTGCGGTTCGCGCGACCCGGCTCGCGGGAATGATGGGGTCGATCTCCGCGCCGATCCAGCGCGTCGGCGGGATCCAGGCCAGGGGCTTCCCGTCGGGACCACCAAATCCGCCGCCGGGCGCGATCCCGACCGCTGCCGCGATCTGATCGCCCCGCGTGCGCAGCACGTTGGTCAGCGCGACGCCTCCGAGCGAGTGCCCCACCAGGTAGATCCGGTCGCGATCGATCGGGTAGTCACGCGTGATCTGCTCGATCAGCGCGTCGTAGGCATCGGTTCCGACCAGGAAGTTCTCGGTCCGCGGCGTCACGACGACGCAGGGCTCGCTGGTCTTCAGGATCGCTCCGCGGCCGTAGGCCTCCATGAACATGAACTCATCGCCGCCCGCGCCGTGGAACGCGATGATGAGAGGCATGAGCCCGACGTGTGACCGACCTTCACGCTGCACCTTCTGGTTCGACCCGAGGAGGTTGTGCGGCGAGGGGCTCACGCAGGCCGGAATGTTCCCGGTGGGCCTGATGATCGGTCGCCAGAACACCAGCGGCGTGGGCGTGAAGACGCCCTTGAAGCGCTGATCCACGCCAGGCCAACGCAAGGGATCGTCGCCTCGCTCAAGCGCCGCGGCTTCGGCTTCCACTTCGCCGTAAAGCAGGCCGGGTGACAGGCGAAACGAGGCGCTCACGCCATTGTTGATCGTGTCGTTGAGAATCTCGGCCCGAGCCCGGGTGACCGTGATCGACTCCGCGAGCGCGGGCTGTCGCGAAGCGACGCGATCGAGGCGTTCAACCACGCGACCTCTCCACACGGAGAGAGGCTCCGGGGAGGTGGTCACGCCCACGGTTCCGAACAAGCCGATGGCGTGGGCCTCGGGCTTTTCAGACGCGATCAAATCGCACGCATAGTCGAGCGTGCAAGGCTCGCCCGGCTTCAACTCCACAGGAGGCAGGACGAACTCAGGCTCCGAGTCGCCGCCCGCCAGGTCCGGCGACTGAATCCAGGCCAAACCCCGCGGGATGGAGATCCCGGTCTTCAAAGGTCCAAAGGACCGCACCCGCACTGTGGTGCTCGCCAAGCCCGCCGGGGCCACGGTGATTTCCGGATCCGCGCGCACCTGCACGAGCGCGCCGAGCTTCATCTGATCATCGAACGGCCTGCGGAGTTCGGCTGCGGCCTGACGCAGCGCGTCGATCGCGGCGGCGAACTGGCCCGTGAAGAACATCTGCGTGATGCGATCGAACTCCAGATTCCAGCGCCGCTCTTCTTCGGGCGTGAGCCTCGCGGGGTCGTAGGCGTGATCGAACGCCAGATACGCCTCCGCCAGATCGCGCCGCGTCGGCGAGACCGGCGTCGTGGGCGAACTGGGCAACTGGCGTATCGCGTTGGGAGGGAGGCTCGGCCCTGGCACCGGTCGGGACTCACACGCCACTCCCAACGCAACCGCCAGTACAGCCGCGGCCTTCCCACCCGAAATCCGCCCGGAATTGGCTCGCTTTCGCATCAGAAACCCAGTCTAACAAAGCCCTTCCGGGCGGGTTCCGGGCCGTCCCGCTCCCTACACTAAAGGCCCCTCAGATCCCCCACCGCGTTCCCGCGCGACCCCGAATGGACCTGCCCGGACTGACCTTCATCATCCCCTGCTTCAACCACGGCTCATTCGTGGGCGAGGCTGTGCGCTCCTGCCTCGCACAGGAAGGCGTCGACGTCCGCGTGGTCGTGGTGGACGACGGGTCGACCGACGACAGCACGCCGGAGGCCTGCGACCGCTGCGCGTCCGATCGCGTGCGCGTCGTTCATCAGGCCAACACGGGCCTCTCCGGGGCCCGCAACGCGGGCGCCGCACTCGCAACCACCGAGTTCATCGCGTTCCTGGACGCGGACGACTATCTCGATCCCACCTTTGGTCGCAAGCTCATCGAAGCCCTCCGCGCCGAGGAGAACGCCTCGCATGCGTATTGCCAGGAGACGCTCACCGAGCTCGGCACCGGCACGTGGCGCGTCCCCGCGTGGGATCCGCTTCTGCTTTTGATCACCAATCTCCACCCGGTCACGTGCGTGATCCGCCGCGAGGTCTTCGCCGCCTCCGGCGGATTCGACACAAGCATGAACCTGGGGTACGAAGACTGGGAGTTCTGGATTCGACTCTCGTCACGCGGGTTCCATGGCGTGCGCGTGCCGGAGCCTCTCTTCTTCTGGCGACGCCATTCGCACACGACCATGGTCATGGAAGCGGTCAAGCGGCACGACCTGCTCTACCGCCAGATCATCGACCGGCACGCGGCCCTCTTTGCGAGCAAGGCCACCGAGATCATCACGCTCTCCAACAACATGCTCCGCAAGTTCGACGCCAACTGGATCGACGAGACGGGATTCCCCATCCCGCTCCAGTGGCTCTGGTCCCAGCGGGATGAGGCGGCCCGCCTGCGCACCGAGCAGCAGCTCAGCGCCCAGCAGATTGCTGCACTGATCGGTCAGGTCGCCGCGGCCAACGCGGAGCTTGCTCAGACCAAGGCCTGGTACGAACAGCTGGTCGCGGTGCGCGTGTATCGCAAGGTCCGCAAGCTCATCGATCGCCTCCCGAGGCCCCTGGCGGGCGCTGCCCGATCCACGCTCAGCGCGGGCAAGCGGATCGTGCCCATGGACACCGAAAAGCCTCGGGGGACAGCCCATGTCTGAGGCATCCACGATCACAAGCCCCGCCTCGCGCGGCGCCAGCGACCTGGGCCGTCGCGCCGGGATCACGAGCGTGCGCACGATCAAGGTCGCCGCGATCGTGCCGTGCTACAACCGCCAGACGGACCTGGACGCGTTGCTCGGCGATCTGTCGGGCGTCACGCTGAACTCCGCACGCGTCCGCATCGACCTGCGCGTGATCGTCGTCGACAATCTCTCCGAACCTCCGCTCCGCGTCGAGCAGAAGGCGGGCCTGGACCTGCTCCGCGTCCCGAGCAATCGCGGCGGCAGCGGCGGGTTCAACAGCGGGATGCGTCACGCGCTGGCCTCGGGCTCGCCCGATTATCTCTGGCTCGTCGACAGCGACGCCCGCGTGGATCAGGGGACGCTGCTCGGCCTGGCCGAGCGACTCGTGAACCGCCCCGACCTGTGCGCGATCGGACCGGCCCTGGCCGAACCGTCGACCCGCGAGGTCTTCGAAGTTGGCGGGCGTGTCTGCCGAAAGACGGGGCGATTCGGCCCGGTTCACGACACGCGCCCGACGGGTGACGCCGCCACCGAGCTGGTGGTCTGCGACTACGCCGCCTCGTGCTGCCTGCTCGTGCGCACCGACGCGGTGCGCGCGGTCGGCCTGATGCCCGACGTCTTCCTCAACGGCGACGACGTGGAGTGGTGCATCAGACTTTCGCAGGAAACCGGGCTCAACATCGCGGTGGATCCCTCCCTCACCGCGTACCACCCCCGCTTTGATCGCTTCCCGACCTGGGCGCGGTACTACCACGCCCGCAACGGATTCGGCGCGATGG
This sequence comes from uncultured Phycisphaeraceae bacterium, assembly GCA_964531675.1. GTDB lineage: Bacteria > Planctomycetota > Phycisphaerae > Phycisphaerales > UBA1924 > CAZHFW01. The sequence goes on from CAZHFW010000017.1 coordinate 56,339, forward strand.
CCGCCCTGGGTCTCGGGCGTCGCGCCCGCTTCCGCAGGGCGCTCATCGAGACCGCCAACGCGGTGAACCAGGCGATGATGGCCCGCAAGGACCTGGCCCGCCTCCATCTGGCCGGTCTCTCCGACGCGCTCTTCCGATCACGCATCGGTCCGGCGCCCGAAGGCGTGCTGCGCTTCGAGCGCTTCCGCTCGATGGCCGGGCTGCGCGATTCGCTCCAGAACACCGACGTCTCGAGCCCCCTGGGGCGCAGCGTGTTCATTCATCCGGACCTGCGCTTCACGCCGCCGGAGGCCCATCGCCTCTGCGAACAGCTCGAGCTCGACGAGCACGAGGAGCGCGAGCTGATCGCGCGGTCAGGGCCCGCGGGCAGAGGCCAGAAGCGCGGCTGGCGCGGCGCGTTCCGCCGGCTCGTGAAGGGACCCAAGTTCGACGTCGCCGTCGTGCCGTCGAAGGGAGGCCCTTCGACGTGGTTCGCGGGGCACGTGACCATCCAGCTCGCGCCCGAGGGCTTTGTCACCCGGCGCGCTTCCCGAAGCGCCGCGATCTCACGCGTCACGCGCATGGGCGCGCGGGGACTCTGGTATTCGATCCTGCTCGCGGCCCTCCCGAACCGCCCGACCAAGCTCCCCCGCGCCACCGAAGGATCCTCCGGAGCGGCCCAGGCCAATCTCAGGCTCGTCGAGCCCGAAGCGCCGGATCGCCTTCCTTCGCTCTCGGTCGTCGTGCTGAGCTACAACCGGCGCGTCTCACTCCTTGAGACCCTCAAGAGCCTCGACGACGGCCCGATCACCAGGCTCTCGGAGATCATCGTCGTCGACAATGGCTCCACCGACGGCAGCGTCCCCGCGGTCCGCGAGTATTTCCCGGGCGTCCAGCTCATCTCGCTCCAGCAGAACAGCGGCGTGCATGGCTTCAACGTCGGCGTCGAAGCGGCCCACGGCGAGTGCGTGCTCATCCTCGACGACGATTCCCAGCCCGAACCGATCTCCCTCGAGATGGCCCTGAAGCACCTGGCTGCTCATCCTGAAGCGGGCGCGGTCACGCTCCTCCCCAGGCATCCCGAGACCGCCCGCGCCGAATGGCCCTCGGCGTCCCAGCTTCCCCGAGCCCGTGACAACTGGCCCATGATGGGCTGCGGCAATCTCGTCCGGCGTCAAGCCTGGCTGCGCGTCGGAGGCTACGAGCGCTCGTACTTCCTCTACCGCAACGACGCGGATCTGGCCCTCAAACTGATCGGCTCGGGCTTGAGCGTGCATTTCAACCCCGCCTGGGTCGTCTGGCACGACAGCCCCGCAGCAGCCATGAAGACCGAGCGTTGGCTCAGGCTCGCGACCCGCAACTGGATCTGGATGGGACGCCGTCACGGACGCGGACTCTCAGGCCTCATGGGCATCTTCGCCGGCGCCCTCTGGGCCCACAAACTCGCGGGGCCCGACTGGTCCAGGCAGAGCCGCGTACTCCGCGGAGTCTTGGACGGCCTGACCACTCAACCCGCGGGCTTGCCCCGGATCGTCAAGCCCGATGGCAAGGCGTTCTCCGAGCTGGTCCGCATGCAGCTCAGGTCGCGATCGGCGCCCGCGGGATCGCCCACCACGTTGCCTCCCGCGGTGATCGCCTCCGCCAGCGCCGTCAGCAAACCGCGCCACTCGGCGTAAACGTACGGCGCGCCAAGCGACTCATGGATCGCGATGATCTGCTTGTGCAGCTTCTCGGAAAGCACCTGCTGCCAGTCTTGCGCCCCGCGATCACAGAAGTACACGCGGCACGACATGGGCTTGGCCATGTGGATCCCGCACGCATTGCCGATCTGGAACGGACACCCGCCCGCCAGTCGTGCGGCCTCAATCCGACCGGCGTCCGGACGTTCCCGGGCCGGGAGCCGAAGAAGCGTGCACGCGGTCTCAAGACCCGTGACGTAAAGCCGGTGGCCGTGTGCTTCAAAACTGCAGCACCGTCCCGAAGCCCAGCACGCGGGCCCTCTGGCGTTCACCTCTTCGGAAAGTTCGCGATAGATCGCGTCGAACGCCTGCTGCACACCGGGTCGGGCCGCGATCGCGAGCCAGGACCGAGCATGCTGGAGCATCTCATCCCTCACGCGGACGCCTCAGGTGTTGCCCACATAACGCACCGCGACGAGCGTCTGATCGTCGGCGCGGGTGCGGGCCTTGGTGTGCTCATACAACGCGTTGTGAATGGAGTCGATCACGCAGTCCGGATCGCCGGAGCATCCGGCCAGGGCATGATCAAATCGCTGCGTGCCGAACATCTGACGCTGGTCGTTGAAGGCCTCGGTGATGCCGTCGGTGTAGAGCACGACAGTGTCGCCCGGGCTGAGCGTCAGATGCGACCATCCCGACTCGTACTCGTCGACGATGCCCACCGGGAGGCCCTGACCTCCCTCCAGAGGCAGGACGGACCCGTCGGAGCCGCGCCGGAGCCTGGGCGGCGGGTGACCCGCGTTGCAGAACCGGAGCGTCGCGTCCGCGGGGTCGAAGACCGCGAAGAACGCGGTGACGAACGAGCCCTCGAGCTTGGCCTCCATGAGCTTCCGGTTCGCGTAGCTGATGATCGCGTCGGGCGAAATGTCCGGGCCCGGATAGCAATGGAGGATGCCGTGGAGCATCGCCATCACGGTCGCCGCGGCGGCGCCGTGCCCCGAGACGTCCGCGCACAGCAGGCCCCAACGATCCGGGCCTGGCGCTTCGTGGGCGCCGCGCGGCAGACGAATGAAGTCGTAATAGTCGCCGCCAGCCTGCTCGCTCGTGAGATAGCTCGTCGCGATCCGCAGGCCCGGAATGTCGGGCGTGCGTGCGGGGAGCAACGACTGCTGCACCCGCGCAACCTCCTCGAACTGCTGCACGAGCCTGCGGTTGGCCTCCTTGGCCTCGTTGATCGCCACCAGGCTTCGCGTCACCGCGCCGACCATGTTCCCCTGCAGAAGCATGTCCTCGAACTCCCGCGGCGTAAAGCCCGCGGGGTCCCGGCGGAACTGCACCGACCAGTTCAGGGGCTTGCCCCCTTCCAGGATCGGGTACGCGATGGCGCTGCGCATGTCCCGGATGGCGTTCCCCAGCGCCGGATCGTCCTGCACGTTGAGACCAGTCACGATCTTGGGATGCCCGTCGGCGATGAGCTGGCCCAGGAGCCCGCCCGAGAACGCCTGGATCTGGCTCCATGAGCTCCAGGGATCCTGCGCCTTGGTCGCGGAGATGTCCCCGGCCCGCACGTGATCGATGTCCAGACGTCTGGTGATCTTGTACTGGCCCTCGGGCAGGTTGCGCACCGAGAGTGAGACGAAGTAATCGATCGGCCTGAGCCTCCAGGCGCGCGGCCCGAAGATCTCGAAAACGTCCGTCGGGCGCGACGCGTTCGAGACCAGCGTGATCATCTCCATCACGAGCTTGATGCGGTCGTCGTTGAGCAGATCGATTTGGCGCACGCTGCCCCCGGAAGTCCCGGCCCGTTCATCGGCGGCCATCGAAGTCCGCCACCGCCAAGTCTAGGCGCAGGCCGCTTCGACCCTCGCCGCCAGCGCTTTGGCCTCCCGGACCGCCCGGTCCGATTCTTGGAGAATCGCCCTGCCTCGGGCCTGATCAGGCAGGAACCCCGCGTTCACCGCAACGTTCCACGCCGACGAGCGCGCCGTCGCTTCGCCCAGGACCGCCGCGATCGCCAGGTCCGAACGCAGCTGGCGATTGGTGATCGTCGCGAGCTTCTCGAACAGCCTCAAAAGCACCACGCTGGTCGCGATGGTCGCCATGGGCACCTGAACGCTCGCTTCCATGGCTGCGGGCAAGTCCCGCTGGCGGCGCGCGTCCGTCTCGGGAAGCCGCTGCAGCTCATTGACGAGCCCGTACGCGGCGGCGTCTTCATCGGCCAGGTGCAACAGGACCAGGCGCGCCTTGGCGAGCTCGTGCATCGCGTCCTTGAGCGCAGGCTCGTGGGCCGCGAGCGACTTCTTCCCGACGCTGTAGGACACGACCATCCCCGCCAGGGCCGAAGCCAGCGCCCCCACCGCCGACGCGACCGCGCCGCCGCCGGGCGTGGGCGTCTTGGCCGCCAGGGCATCGAGCAGGTCGCCAAACTTCAGCGTCGCCAGAGGAAGGTCAGGCATTGGTTCTCCCGGGATGAGAAGCCCCGCGGCTCTGGGCCGAGTCGAGCCAGATCGTGACGGGGCCTTCGTTGGTCAGGGTGAGCATCATGTCGGCGCCGAACTCGCCGGTGCGCACCGTCACGCCCGTGCTCCGCACGAGCTTCACGAACTCCGCAAACTCCAGCGCCGCGCGGCCCGGCGCCATCGCGTTGTCAAAGCTCGGCCTTCTCCCCTTGCGGGCGTCACCCGCGAGGGTGAAGTTGGGAACAAGCAGCACCTCGCCCCCGATGTCCTTCACGCTCAGATTCATCTTCCCCGCCTCATCCGGGAAGATCCGAAGCTCCGTGATCTTGGTCGCCATCCACGCGCAGTCCTCGGGCGTATCGCTCACCTCGAGACCCGCCAGCACCACCAGCCCGCGCCCGATCGGACGGCTCGCCCCCTGGTCCGTCGCGGGCGCATCGTGAGCGCCGGGCGCGACCACCTCGAGCATCCCCGACCGAACACGCTGGACGACGCATCGCATGGGCCCAGAGTAGCATTGGTCATGCGCGCAAGGCTCAAAGTCTGCTGCATCGCCTCCACGCACGAGGCCAGCCTGGCCATCGCATCCGGCGCATCGGCCCTGGGGCTGGTGGGCCACATGCCGAGCGGTCCCGGCGTGATCGATGACGCCCTGATCGCCCAGATCGCCAGGTCAACACCGCCGCCGATCGCGACATTCTTATTGACCAGCGAGATCGATCCCATCGCTGCAGTCGAACACGCCCGCCGGGTCCACACGACCACGCTCCAGCTGGTCGACGCAGTCCCGGACGAGACGTACGCCGCCCTCCGGCGCACCTTGCCTGCGTTGAAGCTGGTCCAAGTGATCCACGTCCGGGCGGAGGCAGATGTCGACGAGGCCCTCCGCGTCGCCTCGAAGGTCGACGCATTGCTCCTGGACTCCGGAAACCCCGCGGCACTCGTGAAAGAGCTCGGCGGCACAGGCCGGGTGCACGACTGGAAGCTCTCGCGCCGAATCGTGGATCAGTCGCCCAAGCCCGTCTTCCTGGCGGGGGGCATCAATCCAAGCAACGTGGCCCAAGCCCTGGACGAGGTGCGCCCGTTCGGCATCGACCTCTGCAGCGGCGTACGCACCGCGGGAAACCTCGACCCCCGCAAACTCGAAGCCCTCACCAAAGCAATGGCCTGAGCACGTCCGCACGTCCGCACGTCCGCACGTCCGCACCTCCGTGCCTCCGTGCCTCCGTGCCTCCGTGCCTCCGTGCCTCCTCAACATTCAATAATGTGCACCGCGACATTCACCGCCAGCCCACCCTCGGCGGTCTCCTTGTACTTGCTCTGCATGTCCTTGGCGGTGGCCCACATCGTCTTGACCACGCCGTCGAGCGTGACCTTGGCGTGCTTGGGGTCGCTCTCCATCGCGATGTTGGCCGCGGTGATCGCCTTGATCGCGCCCATGGTGTTCCGCTCGATGCACGGGATCTGCACCAGCCCGCCGATGGGATCGCAGGTCATGCCCAGGTGGTGCTCCATCGCGATCTCGGCCGCCATCAGCGCCCGCGCCGGATCGGCCCCGAGGCAATGCGCCAGACCCGCCGCCGCCATGGCGCTGGAGACGCCGATCTCGGCCTGACATCCCCCCATCGCGGCGCTGATGGTCGCGCCCTTCTTGAAGATGCTCCCGACCTCGCCCGCGACGAGCAGGAACTGGACGACGCCATCCTCTCCCTGAATCGCAGCGTTGTTCTGGCAGAACAGGTCGTAGTACATCAGCACCGCGGGAATGACGCCCGCAGCGCCATTGGTCGGCGCGGTCACCACCCGCCCGAACGCAGCATTCTCCTCATTGACCGCCAGCGCGAAGCACGACACCCACTTGAGGATCTCGTTGAACTCCACGCCGCGGGCCCGCACCGAGTCTTTCCACGCCGGGATCGTCGAGGGCGCCACATCGCGCAGCATCTTGCGGTTCATCCCCGCAGCTCGCCTCATCACGCTCAGCCCGCCGGGCAGCACGCCCTCGGTGTGGCATCCGCGATGGATGCACTCCTGCATCACGCGCCAGATGTTCAGGAGGCCCTCACGCACGCCTTCCCGGGTGCGCCACGTCAGCTCGTTGCGCAGCACGATGTCGGGAATCCCCGCGTTCTGCTCGGCGCAGTACTTCAGAAGCTCCTCGCCAAGCTCGATGGGGAACGGGAGCTTGCGGCGCTGGTGATCGTCCGCGTCGGCGCCTTCCTGCACCACGAACCCGCCGCCCACGGAGTAATACGTCTCGGCGCGCTCCGTCCCGTCCGGAAAGACCGCGGTGAAGCGCAGCCCGTTGGCGTGAAAGGGCAAAGACTCCCGCATGTGGAAGACGATGTTCTTCGTGGGATCGAAGGGCCTCGCCTCGCCGCCGCCCAGCGGCAGGGTCTGCTCGCGATAGATCCGCTCGATCTTCCCCCACAGGGAGGACGGGGCGCACGTGACGGGGTCCTCGCCCGCGAGCCCGAGCATGACCGCGAAGTCGGTGCCGTGACCTTTCCCGGTCTTGGCCAGAGAGCCATAGAGATCGCACCGGACGCTGCGCACCATGGCGATCTCGGGGCCGAGCGCCGCGAGGAAACGCTGCGCCGCCCGCCAGGGGCCCATGGTGTGCGAGCTGGAGGGACCGACGCCGATCTTGAAAATGTCGAAAACGCTGATGGATTCCACGGGGCGAATGCTATTGGGGCCCCGCCCCCGCGACGACCGCGATACGCTGTTTCGCTCCAGTCGCCTTTTCCCCCAAGATGTGGGACGCGTATGCAGACCATTCACACCGTTGATTCGCACACCGAAGGCGAGCCCACCCGCGTGGTCATCAAGGGCGGGCCCGACCTGGGCCAGGGCACCGTCGCGGATCAGGCCCGCGTTTTCCGTGAACGCTTCGACCACCTCCGCTCCGCGATCGTCAACGAGCCCCGGGGGAACGACGCCATCGTCGGGGCCCTGATCGTACCGTCAACCCTCCAGGGCGCCGTTTGCGGCGTCATCTTCTTCAACAACGTCGGCCTGCTCAACGCCTGCGGCCACGGCACGATCGGGCTGGCCGCCACGCTCCGCCACCTCGGAAAGATCGGCCCCGGTCGGCACGTCGTCGAAACCCCCGTCGGCCCCGTCGCGATCAACCTCGCCAACGACGGATCGGTCTCCATCGACAACGTCCCGTCGTACCGGCACCGCCACAACGTGTTCGTCGACTTCGACTTCGAGGGCCGTCGACACACCGTCGAAGGGGATATCGCCTGGGGAGGCAACTGGTTCTTCCTCGCCAGCGATCACGACCAGACGCTCTCTCCCCGCAATCTCGACCACCTCACCGCGTACACCTGGGCGATCCGCCAGGCGCTGGAGCGCGAGCACATCACCGGCGCAGACGACGGCGTCATCGACCACATCGAGCTCTTCGGCCCGCCCTCCCGCGACGACTGTGACTCCAAGAACTTCGTCCTCTGCCCGGGCCGTGCCTACGACCGCTCGCCCTGCGGCACCGGAACCAGCGCCAAGATGGCCTGCCTCGTCGCGGACGGGAAACTCAAGCCAGGCCAGACCTGGCGTCAGGAATCCATCATCGGCTCACGCTTCGTCGGATCGGTCCGCATCGAAGGGGACAAGATCTACCCCACCATCGCCGGGGCAGCGTACATCACCGCCGAGAACACGCTGCTGATCGACCCCAACGACCCGTTCCGTCACGGCATCCGCCTTTGAGCACCACCCGCGAGAATCCTCCGCATGAACCGCACCGACTGGCACGGCGTCATCCCCGCGATCACCACGCCTTACGCGTCCGATCTCTCCATCGATCACGCGTTCGTGCGCACACACACGACCCTGCTCATCGACGCCGGATGCCGGGGCATCGTCACGCCGGGCTCCCTCGGTGAAGGCGCAACCCTGAGCCGTGAAGAGAAGTCGGCGTTGTGGAAGACCTGCGTGCAGGCCGTTGGACACCGAGCGCCGGTGATCGCGGCCATCGCCTCCGCTTCCACCTCCGACGCGGTCACGCTCGCCCAGGACGCCCGCAACGCCGGATGCAAAGGACTGATGGTCCTGCCGCCGTACCTCTACAAGGGAGCCTGGCGCGAGACCAGGGCGCACTTCGAGGCGATCTTCCGCGCCACCGATCTCTCGTGCATGCTCTACAACAACCCCATCGCCTACGGCGTGGACACGACGCCCGAGCAGATCGCCGAACTCGCCGCCGCAAATCCCAATCTTCACGCGGTCAAGGAGTCGAGCGCCGATGTCCGCCGCATTCACGCGATCCGCGCCGTCCTCGGAGACCGGCTCGCCCTGTTCATGGGCGTGGACGACGCCCTCGTGGAAGGCGTGCAGGCGGGCGCGGTGGGCTGGATCGCGGGGCTGGTCAACGCCCTTCCCAAGGAGTCGGTGGAGCTCTTCAGGCTCGCCCGCGAGGGCGGCTCGCCCGCGCTGGACGCGCTCTACCACTGGTTCCTGCCGCTGCTGCGCATGGACGTGACCTATGACTTCGTGCAGCTCATCAAGCTCGTGCAGGCCGAGGTCGGGCTGGTCGGTTCGGGAGGGCCGGTGACTCGCCCCCCCAGGCTGCTGCCCGAGGGGGCCGAGCTGGCCCAGATCAGATCGCAGATCCGCCGGTCGCTCGAGGCCCGTCCACGCCTCTAAGATGAAGCGTCCGCCCGGGTGGGGTGGCAGAGTGGTCGAATGCGCCGGTCTTGAAAACCGGTAAACCCGTCAGGGTTTCGCGGGTTCGAATCCCGCCCCCACCGCTTTTGCGCTCCGAGGCTGATAACGCCCCGGGGGCAACGCCTGTTTATCCCGGAGTTCCGCCTTTAAGGGGGAAGGGTCCGCACAGCTCCGCCCACACCCTGATCCCGCGCAGCAGGCCGCCCGATGAGTGCCCGGTCCGGACCTCTCCGGATTCCCAGCACTTCGATCGGGGTTCAAGATGTTCAATCTGCGTGATCTGAGCGTGCGCGCCAAGCTGACGGCGCTGGTCAGCCTTCCCGTCGCGGGTCTTGCGATTTTCGCCGCGGTGACCGTCAACACCTTGAACCAGGTCCAGGTTCGCGGCCCGATCTACCAGCGCATCGTCGAGAACAAGGACGTCATCGCGGACATCCTGCCTCCGCCTTGCTACATCGTCGAAGCGTTCATGACCGCATCGCAGATCGCCAACCGCGAGGGTCCCGCCGAGGCGCAGGCGCTCATCGCCCGGGTCGGAAAGCTCCGCGAGGACTTCGAGACGCGCATCACGTATTGGGAACAGACGCTCGAGAAGTCCGAACTCAAGACCGCGTTCGTCGAGGACTCGGTCAGGCCCGCCCGCAAGTTCTTCGAGACGTTCGAGACCCAGATGGTCCCCGCGGTCCGCTCGGGCGACCTGAAGAAGGCCCGTGAGGTGCTCAGCGAGCGCCTCGAGCCCCTGTACGAACAGAACCGCGCCGCGGTCGACAAGGTCGTCCAGCTCGCCAACCACCGGGCCACGACCGACGAGCGGGACGCGGAAGCCAAGGTTCAGGCCGCCGATTCGCTCCTGCTCTCGATGGGCGTCGGCGTGGCCGGCGCTTCACTGATCCTGGGCTGGCTCCTGAGCCGCCAGATGTCCCGCCAGCTCGGCGAGGTCGTCTCGGCGCTCAAGGCCGCTGCCGAAGGCGATGGAGACCTCCGTCGTCGGATCGCGTGCGACGACAAGTCCGAGATCGGCGAGCTCTCGCGCTGCTTCAACCAGTTCTCCTCCCGCGTCGGCGCGATCATCGCGGACATGCGCAACGTCGCCGCGGAGGTCCGCACCGGGACCGAAACGATCGCCGCAGCCAACGAAGAGACCAGCCGCTCGATGGAGCTTCAGTCCGACAACGTCCGCCAGATCACGCGCGTCGTCGACGAACTCGCCGAGTTCGCCTCGGGCGTCGCCGAACAGGCCCAGTCGGCCAACACCGCAGCCAAGCAGGCCGGCTCGGTCGCGACCGAGGGTGATCAGGTCGTCGCGCAGACGATCGAGAGCATGCAGGTGATCGAGTCCACCGTCGCCGCGGGCGCCGAGAGCGTCCTCTCCCTGGGAAGCCGCTCCGAGCAGATCGGGAAGATCATCGAGGTCATCAAGGACATCGCCGACCAGACCAACCTCCTGGCCCTCAACGCCGCCATCGAAGCGGCCCGCGCCGGCGAGCACGGCCGGGGCTTTGCGGTCGTCGCCGACGAGGTCCGCAAGCTCGCCGAACGCACCACAACCGCGACCAAGGAAGTCACCAGCGCCATCGGGCAGATCCAGTCCGACACCCAGGACGCGGTCCAGCGCATGACCGCGGGCAAGGAACAGGTCCGCCGGGGCGTCGAGCTGGCCGCCTCCGCGAGCGATGGCCTCCGCCGCATCGTGACCACGGTCCAGGAGACCGCCAGCCTCATCACCCTCATCGCCGACTCCGCCGACCGCCAGGCGACCCTCGGCGAAGAGATCCGCAAGCACGTCTCCACCATCAACGCGTCCGCGGACGAGGTTTCCCGCGCCAACACGCAGACGGGCCGCGCCGCCTTCGCGCTCAACGACAAGGCCCAGCGCCTCCACAGCGTGGTCAGCCGCTTCCAGCTCGAGGATTCCGCGGACGCCGCCCAGCCAAAGGCCGTCTCGAAAACCGGGACGCGCTGATCCTCCTCAGGATCCGGCCGCGGGCTTGATGGGCTCGCCGTGCTCGGTCAGCGGAGGCCGATCGCTTGGCAGATCGGTCGGCGTGGGCTCGTTCCCCGTCGCGGTGGGCGCGGGCGACCACTCCACCCGGCTGGCGCCGAGCAGCACGCCGACCGCGAACGCCAGGTCCACCTGCGAGACCTGATAGTCCGCCAGGGCCTGCACCTCGGCCGACTGGGAGTCGGCGAGCTTGGCCGCCGCATCGAGCACGTCCGTGCTCGTCGACGCGCCGACCTCGAACTGCCTCTGCTCGGCCTGCAACGTGCGGGCCGCGAGGATCGAGGCTTGGCGCGCCGCCAGAATCCGCTGCCAACCGGTGCGGATGGTGTCCAGCGCGTCGAGCGTCTCCTGACGGATGGAGAGTTCGCGGGCCTCGCGCGAGGAGAGCCGCTGCAGCCGCCTGAGGATCGACTCGCGGAGCACGGACTTGGCCTGCTCGTTCCACAAGGGCACGTCGGCTGCGAATCCGAGCTGCCAGTCCTCGTAACGGTTGCGGATGGTCTGTGACCACGCCCCGCCAAAGTCGTTGTTGAGCCCGTTCACGCGGTACGTGTAGTCCAGCGCGAAACTCGGGAGCGTCTGGTTCTTGTTGTACTCGATCGACACCGCGTCGGCCGCGAGCCTCAGTTCGAGCTCGAGCAGCTCCATGCGGTTGGCCAGCGCGGTCTTCACCGCCTTCTCGGGATCGAACTCGTACTCGACCGGATCCGGAGGCGTGGTGGGAACGATGACCGTCTGCGTCTCCACATCGAGCCCGGGGAGGTTGATCACCTTCTTGAGCTCACGTTGCCTCTGGAGCACCGCGTTCTCCGCCAGGATGATCGACTCGAGCCGCTCGGCAAGGCCCGCCTCGGCGCGCGTGACTTCGATCTCCGCCGCTGCACCGCCCGCGACGCGGCGTTTGGCGCGTTCGAGCTGCTCGTTGGCAAGCTCGTACTGCTTCTGCCTGACCTCGAGCTCGCCGCGCGACTGGTAGAGCCTCCAATACGCGCGGTCGACCGCCGCAAGCTGACGGATCACCTCGAGCTTGGTCCTCGCCTCATCGGCCTGGCGGTTGTAGTTGGCGATGCGGATGCTGGCGTTGTTCACGCTTCGTCCGGCGTTCCGCAAAAGCTCGTGGCTCACCGAGAACTGCACGTCGGCGGTGTAGGCCGGGTTGAGCGTCGAGAACCCGTTGTTGTTGCGGTTCCGCGACATGGGCAGACTCACCGTCGCGGTGCCGCCCGTGCGCAGCGGGATGCGGACGCCGGGCTCCGCGGTGATGCTCTGGGATTGCGAGCTGTTGAGCGTGGACGCGGTCGGCTGATCGAACTCCGCCCAGCTTCCCCGCGCCGTGAACGCGGACTCGAACTTGGCGCGCTCGTGGTTCAGATTCTCGTTGGCGAGCGTGGGATCGAACGAGACGACCTTCAGGTCAAGGTTGTGCTCCAGGGCCGAGTCGCGGGCCGCGTCGAGCGTGATCTCCATCTTCTCCAGGTTCGCGAACCGGTTCCGCGAGAAGCGTTTGGCCGCCGCTGCCTCGACATCCGTCGCCGGCGCAGGCATCGGGGCCTTCTGGAACCGATCAAGCCTGACGCGGTCCACGCTCCGGAACGTCTCGGGCGAGAGGTTCTTGCCCAGATCCGATTCGTACTCCAGGAACGGACTCTGACACCCGCTCAGGGCAAGGCCCGCAGAGGTCACCGTCAGGATCACCAGCCTTTTCCGTTGCGTGTCACCCACGTTCCCGCGCCTTTCGACATTGCCCCAACTGATCCGACCATCGCCCCGACCAAGGCCTCGAACAACCGCCCAATCACTCGTGACGCAAAGCCTCGATGGGATCGAGCCGGGCCGCCTTGATCGCCGGGAACATCCCGAAGATCACGCCCGTCGCGCCCGAGAAGCCCACCGCCACCGCGACCGCCCACACCGGCACGTTCGCCGCCTTCAGGGGCGAATCCGGGATCATCCGCAGCCCGTACACCGTGCCGTAGCCGATCGCCAGGCCGATCAGGCCTCCCATCAGGCACAGCACGATCGCCTCGACCAGGAACTGCAGCAGGATCACCGAGGGCTTGGCCCCCACCGCCTTGCGCAGACCGATCTCGCGCGTGCGCTCGCTCACGCTCACGAGCATGATGTTCATGATGCCGATGCCGCCGACCAGGAGCGAGATCCCCACGATGCCTCCCGCGGCCATCGTGATCACGCGGGCGACCTTGTTGAACTGCTGGATGATCTGATCGATCGCCTCGACGCCGAACGTGTCCGGATCCGCCGGGCCGAGCTCGCGGACGCGCCGCATGTAGAGCTTCACCTCGGCCTTCACGTCCTCGAAAAGCTCCGGGCCCTTGGACTGTCCCACGACGTACATCATCGGCTCGGGACGGATCATCACGCCCGTCGCGAACGGGATGAACACCTCGGTCTGCGCCTCGTTGCCCCCGAACATCGGGCTCGGCGCCCGCGTCTCCACCACGCCCACCACCATGAACCGGCGTCCCCCGATGAGCACGTACTGCCCCGTCGGATCGCCCGGCATGTTGAGCTCGGCCAGCCCCTTGTCGTTGATCAGGCAGACCTGACGGCGTTCCTGCTCATCGATCCACGAGAACGTGCGCCCCGCGGTCACGAACCGCTGCTCGATGTCGTGCCACTCGGGCCAGATCCCCTGGATGCTCACGAAGTCCTTGGAGCGCTCGCCATATTGCACCGTCGCGTTGATCTGCATGATCGGGCTGATCCGCGCCAGCGAAGGGCAGTTGGCCATGAGCCCGTCGACCTGCCTCTTGGTGATGCGGATCTGCCGGAAGCTGAACCGCTCGCGCTGATCGTCGGGCCGCTTGGGGAAGATCCAGACCTTGTTGGCGCCGAGCGTCGCGAACTGATCGAGCACGTACTGCTTGAGCCCCGTGGTCGCGCCCACGATCGAGATGACCGCCGAGACCGCGATGATGATGCCGAGCGTCGTGAGCATCGCGCGGAACTTGTTGACCCAGATCTGGGCCAGCGCCAGGAACACCGTCTGAAAGAGCAGCCTGACGACCATCATGCCGCACCTCCGGTGCTCACCGCCGCCGCCTGCTGCTGTGCCGCCGACAGCGCCCGCGCCACGAAGTCGCGATGGATGGGATCAAGATCCGTGGGGTGATCCGACACGATGAGTCCGTCGCGCAGCCGCACGATCCGCTTGGCGTGCCCCGCGATGTCCTCTTCGTGCGTCACGATCACGATCGTCTGTCCTTCCTCGTGCAGCTTCTTGAACAGCGCGATGATCTCCTCGCTGGTCTTGCTGTCGAGGTTGCCCGTGGGCTCGTCCGCCAGCAGGATCGCCGGCTCGTTCACCAGGGCCCGCGCGATCGCCACGCGCTGCCTCTGACCGCCCGAGAGCTGGTTGGGCTTGTGGCCCATGCGGTGCTCCAGGCCCACGCGCTCAAGAGCCTGCACCGCCCGCCGCCGCGCGGTCCAGATGTTCCGCGCCGAATACAGCATCGGGAGCTGCACATTCTTCAGCGCGGTCGCACGGTTCAGGAGCTCAAAGCTCTGGAACACGAACCCGATCTCTTCATTGCGCACCTGCGCCAGCTGCGACGCGCTCATCCGCTGGGTCATCTTCCCCGCAAGCTCGTACACCCCCGCGGTGGGCTTGTCGAGGCAACCCAGGATGTTCATGAGCGTGCTCTTGCCCGAGCCCGACGCGCCCATGATCGCGACGAACTCATTGCGCATGATCGTCAGGTCCACGCCCCGGAGCGCGTGCACCTTCTCGCTCCCGATGCGGTAGACCTTGTGCAGGCCCTTGATGCGGATGGCCGGACTGTTCATCACGTTCGCGTCGCTCCCGCGGACCTGTTCACTTCCCCGCGACCGATCCCGCAGGACCGCCCGAAGGCTTGGACGCCTCGTCCTTCTTCTGCTCGCCAGGCTTGGCATCACCAGCCTTGGCCGTTTCGGGCTTCGCGCCCGCCGCCGCGTCCCCCGCCAGCTTCTTCTGCGCATCGGGCCCAGCCTGATCCGCGGGCTTGGTCAGATCCTCGTCGAGCTTCTGGCCATCCTTCAGCGTGAGCAGCGCCTTGAAAGGCCCCGCAACCACGCGGTCGCCCTCCTTCAATCCCGCCAGAATGATGCTCTTGGTCAGGTCGCTGGCCCCCACGCTCACGGGCCGGGCCACCGCCTTGCCGTTCTCCATCACGTAGACCACCCGCGCGAACTTCTTCGCCTGGTCGATCACCTTGGAGTCTTCCAGCACCGCCTTGGGAAGCTCGTCGGTCTTGCGGTCCAGGATCGCCTGGCTTGGCACGAGCAGCACGTCGTACATCGTCTCGACCGCGATGTCCGTGTTGCAGGTCATGCCCGAGAAGAGATTGGCGTCCTCGGGAAGCTCGAGCTTGAGCTCGGTCTGGAAGTACGCGGTCCCATCCTTGTCGATCTCGCGGACGAGCTTCACCCGCTCCACTGTCGCTGCGAAAGGCCGCTCGGGATACGCGTTCAGAAAGACCTTGGCGTTCTGCCCCGCTCGCACCGGCGCGATGTTGGCCTCGTCGACCTTGGCCTTGACGAGCAGATCCCGCAGATCCGCGACCTGCATGATCACCGAGGCCGCGTTGTTGAGCGTGCCGACCAGCACGAGCTCGCCCACCTCCGCGTTGAGCTTGGTGAGCACGCCGTTCATCGGCGCCGTGATTGTGGTGTTGTCCAGGTCCTTCTGGGCCCGCTGGATGTTGGCGCGGGCGATGTCGAGCGAGGCGAGCGAGGCGTTGTAGTTCGACTCCGACCGGCGGTACTCCGCCTCGGCCTGATCAAGCTCGGACTTGGAAATGTCCTTGGTCGCAAAGAGCTCGCGTTTGCGCCCGAGCTCGGCCGTCGCATTCGCGAGCGACGCCTTGGCGCCTTCGAGCCTGGCCTCCTCGGTCTTGAGCTGGGCCTTGGCCGATTCGAGCAGGGCCAGATACTCCACCGCGTCGAGCCGGACCAGCACATCGCCCTTCTTGACGACCTGACCCTCGCGGAAAGGCAGCGCCGTGATGCGGGCCGCCACCTGCGCCGAAATATCCACCTTGGTCCTGGGCTCGATGATCCCCGGTGCGCTCACGGTGCGCACCAGCGTCCCCTTGGACACACCCTCGAGCTTCACCTTCTGCCCCTGGGCGTCCGGGTTGAAGCTCGCCATGATCTTCTCAAACGTCCCCGATTTGACCATGTACACCGCGCCCGCCGCGACGAGCACAGCAAGCAGCAGCACCGTTCCGATCAGCCATTTCCACACGCTGGGCTTCTCCGCTGGTCTTCGGGGACCATCCCCCACTTCGCCGACAGGGTCGCCGCCGGACCCCTTTGGACGCACGCCACCCCGACCGGTGCCAAACACATGCCGGTCCCGCTTGCTGGGAACCCGACCGCTTCCCTTTCAACCGACACCCCGAGCGTATCCCCGCGCCCCCGACCTCCCCACCGCCCGCGAGGTACGCTCCCCGACATGAACTACTACCACATGTGGGTCAACCTCAAAGACGGGCACCGCGACCTCGAGTTCGCCGGCCATGTCAAGAACTACCTGGATCACCTCAAGACCAAGGGCCTCATCCAAGGCTGGACCCTCACCCGCCGCAAGTTCGGCTTTGGCCCCGATGGCCTCGGTGAGTTCCACATCGTGGTCCACGCCAAGGACCTCACCCAGCTCGACGCCGCGTTCAGCCATGTCGCCACCCGCGATGGCGAGGTCGAACGCCTCCACCGCCCCGTCTACTCCATGGTCACCGACTTCAAGTCCGCCCTGTTCCGAGACTTCCCCGACCCCGAGCGCACCCAGCACTGACCGGGATCGAAAAATCCGCGCCTCCCCCTTGACAGCAGTTGAACGATCGTTCAAGATAGTTGAACGTTCATTCAAGCGTCCGGGCCGGAGACCGCGTTGACCCCCAGCTCCCCCAATCCCCCCGCCAGCCCGCAGACCCGGGAGCGCATCCTGCGCACCGCCTTCCAGCTCTTCCATGAGCAGGGCTACCACGCGACCAGCGTCGCCACCATCCTCCGCGAGGCCGACGTCAACGCGGGCAGCATGTACCACTTCTTTCCCAGCAAGGACGCGGTCCTCATCGGCGTCCTCGAGTTCGCCCTGATGTTCTGCTACCCCGCGGTCATGGCCCCGGTCGAGGCCGCCACCTCCGACCCCATCGAACGCGTCTTCACCCTTCTCGAGAACTACCGCCAGGGCATGTGCGTCCATGGATGCCGCATGGGCTGTCCGATCGGCAACCTCGCCCTGGAAGTCGCCGACGACAACGCCGAAGCCCGCCGCCTGATCCACGCCAACTTCGAGAACTGGGCCAACTTCGTCAAAGGCTGGCTCGACGCCGCGGGCGACCGGCTCCCCGCCTCCTGCGACCGCATGAAGCTGGCCCGCTTCGTCCTCACCATCATGGAAGGCGGGCTCATGCAGGCCCGCGCCGCCAAGAACCTCGACGCCTTCGACCAGTCCGTCGCACAGCTGCGCGACCACTTCAACACACTCCAGGAACTCGCGCGGCAGGAAAAAGCGGGCAAGCCCGCCCGCTCCGCGCGAGCATCACGACGCAAGACCGCAACCGAGTCCTGACCGGGCCGCACCGCGCGACCCGTTGCCCCGCTCACCGTCCTCATTTCATCCGGAGACACATCATGCCCGCACCCGTCGTTCACTTCGAGATCGGCTTCAAGAACATCGAAAATGCCAAGGCCTTCTACGGGCCGCTCCTGGGCTGGGAGTTCTCCTCCTACGGCCCGGCCGCGATGCTCTCCAACATCGGCCCCATGTGCCAGCCTCCCACGCCCGGGATCGGCGGCCACCTGAACTGCCTCGGCCATGAGCCGCACAACTACACCGTGATCTACGCCGCGGTTGAAAACCTCGCCAGCTCCATCAGCCACGCCGAGAAACTCGGCGGCAAGGTCCTGGTCCCCGCGACCGAAGTCCCGGGCATGGGCCACTTCGCCTGGATCAAAGACCCCGAAGGCAACGTCCTCGGACTCTGGAAGAACAAGGACTGCTGATTCCGCCTCTGCCTCGCACGCTGTTGACCAACCAACGGAGTTCCCGACATGACGCTCTCGCTCGTCGCCATCGCCCTCACCGGGCTTGGCCTGGCCCAGTCCGCGCCCAGCGCCAACCAGCCCGCCGCCCCCACCACTCCCTCCGCCGCCGCGACCGCGGCCGACACCTCGCCCCAGGTGACCGAGGGCATCGTCAACGCGCCGATCGATGAAGTGTGGCGCGTCTTCTCGACGCCCGAGGGCTTCAAACAGCTCGGCGTCGCCAAGTGCGACATGGACTTCCGCATCGGAGGCCTCATCCGCACGCACTACAACCCCGAGGGCGTGCTGGGCGATGAGGGCACCATCCAGAACCAGATCCTCGCCTTCGAGCCCGGCCGCATGCTCGCGTTCCACATCCATCAGCCGCCCAAGGGCTTCCCATTCAAGGAAGCCTGGAAGACCAGCTGGTCCGTCGTGACGCTCACGGACCTGGGCGATCAGCGCACCAACGTGCGCCTGGCGGGCCTCGGCTACGACGCGAGCGAGGAGTCACAGAAGATGCGCGAGTTCTTCAAGGCGGGCAACGCCTACGTCATGAAGGTCCTGCAATCCAAGTACGACGCCCAGACCGCCATTCCCGCCGGCGCCGCGCACGCCCAGGACCCGCTCGCGCCGATCGAACTGACGCAGATCGTGAACGCACCCCGCGCCGAAGTCTTCCGCTGGTACACGACCAGCGCAGGCTGGAAGGAGTTCATGGGCGCCGACACCAGGATCGAGCTCGCGCCAGGCGGCCCCTTCGAGGTCTACTTCGGCACGACCAACCCCGAAGGCCAGCGCGGCTCCGAAGGTTGCACGATCCTCTCCTACGTCCCCAACGAAATGGTCTCGCACACCTGGAACGCCCCGCCCACGCAGGCCTACACCCGCGCTCACCACACCTGGGTCGTCGTCCGCTTCGACGAACTCTCCCCAGGAACCACGCGCGTCCGCTTCATCCAGCAGGGCTTCTCGGAAAACAACGCCAAGGAGGCGGGCCATCAGGCCGAGTGGGCCGAGACCCGCGCCTACTTCGCCAGCGCCTGGCCCCGCGTGCTCAGCGCCCTCGCAGAGCACGCCAAGGCCAAGTAAGACCACGCCCACGCCGACTCTCACGCCCACGATGAGTCCTCGAATCGTGGGCTCTCCGCCAACCGCACCGATCTCCCAACCCTTACACCCCGAGCTTCTCGCCGAGGAACCCCACGACCTTGTCGATCGCGATGCGTTCCTGGCCGCCGGTGTCGCGGTTGCGGACCGTCACCGTCTGGTTGGTGAGCGTGTCGCCGTCGACCGTGAAGCAGAAGGGGCACCCCGCCTCGTCCATGCGGGCGTAGCGCTTGCCGATGGACTGCTTCTCGTCGGTCTCGATCATCCCGAGCCTGCCGAAGTTCTTCTTGAGGTCCGCGTAGAGCTTCTCCGCAACCTCGGGCATCCCGTCCTTGGCGACCAGCGGGAAGACCGCCGCCTTGATGGGCGCGACGCGCGGATGGAACTTCATGAACTCAGGGCTCGGCCTGGACTCATCCTTCGTGTACGCCTCGCACAGCAGCGCGAGCACGCCGCGGTCCAGTCCCGCCGAAGGCTCGATCACGTGCGGGATGTACGCCAAGCCGCGCCGCGAACCATTGGGGAGCACCTCGCCGCGCTCCGTGTCGCGGTACTCCATCTTCACGCCCGAGTGCTTCTGGTGCTGGGAAAGATCGAAGTTCCCGCGGTACGCGATGCCTTCGAGCTCGCCGAACCCCGGCGCCGTGAAGGGGAACCGGTACTCGATGTCGCTGGTCGCCTTCGAGTAGTGCGCCAGCTCGTCCTGCTCGTGCTCACGCAGGATCAGGTTCTCCCCGCCAAGCCCGATCGACTTCCACCACTCCATGCGCCAGTCCCGGAAGAACCGGTACCACGCCAGGGGATCCGACTTCTGCTTCTCGTCCCCCTCCAGCGCCTCCGGCGGCACCACGAAGAACTCGATCTCCATCTGCTCGAACTCGCGCGATCGGAACGTGAAGTTCCGCGGCGTCACCTCGTTGCGGAAGCTCGTCCCCGTCTGCGCAATACCGAACGGCACGCGCACGCGGTTGGTGTCCCACACATTCTTGGCCTGCACGAAAATGCCCTGCGCCGTCTCGGGCCGCAGATACGCCTTGTCGTCCGCGCTCGCGGTCGCGCCCACGTACGTATGGAACATCAGGTTGAACTGGCGCGGCTCGGTCAACGAGCCAGGCTTGTCCGCGTCGGGCGCAATCACCCGCGCCCAAGGCTGCGGCAGCGACGACAACGGCACGCTCTTCACCGCGCCAAACGTCTTCTCCGCCTTCTTCTTCTGCTTGGCCTCGCTGGGCTGATCGCCCACGTACGCAAACACAGGCTTGTCGCCCGGATCGCCATTCTCAGGCACATACACCATCACGTGGTCGTATCGGTACCGCCCCTTCGTGTCCCGGCAATCCACCATCGGATCGTTGAACCCCGCGACGTGCCCCGACGCCTCCCACACCTTGGGATGCTGGATCAGCCGCGTGTCCACCATCACCATGCTCACGGGCTTCCCATCCGGCCCGCTGCGCCCCCAGCACGGATTCATCACCACGTCCTGGATCCACGCCTCACGCAGGTTCCGCTTCAGGAGCGTCCCCAGCGGGCCGTAGTCCCAGAAACCGTTGAGACCGCCGTAGATCTCCGAGGCCTGATAGATGAACCCGCGCCGCTTGCACAGCGACATGATCGCGTCCATCGACTTGGCGGGAGAAGCAGACTGTTTGCTCGCAGCGTCCGACATACACGTCTCCAGGAAAATTGCGGCCAAGTCTAGGAACCTCAACCCCCCCGGACCTCGCCCGGACCTTCCCCGCCCCACCACCTCTACCCTCCCCGCCACGGGGCAAAAACACCGCCGGCGTCGGAGCTTGGTCCGACGCCGGTGTCCGTTCTGCACCACATCAGAACCGATTATCCGAGCGCCGATCCCCGGCGACGGGCCGACGCCGCCGCTGCCGCGGAGACCATCACCAGCGCGAACGCTCCCGGAGCGGGCACACCCTCGATCACGAAGTTGGTGATGCTCCGCCCATCGATCTTCCCGTCCGGACCGATGATTACCGTCCGAGGCGGATCGGCCTTGTCACCGTCGTTCTGGTTGTCATCGTGCAGCACCACGCGGAACGTGCCATCGGAAAGCAGCTGGAAGCTCGAGATCATCGCCCGATGGCCCTCGATCCCGACCTCAACATCCTTTCCCTCGTTGAGGGCCTGGATCACCTTCAGGACGTTCTCGTACGTCAGGCCACCGCCGGCAACCTCCGTCGTGACGCCGTACTCAGGATGGTCCTTGAGATACTGGGCCTTCCAGTCCCACCATCCCAGCGCCGTGCCGCCCGCACCCGCGCCAAGCCAGTAGCCCCCCGCGGACAGAATGTCCTTCCACTCCTGGATCGTCGCGGGCGTGTTCGCGGGCGCGCCGCGCGACTTGAGATAGCCCATGCTCGTCGCGATCGCGCCGGGCACGCACTCGTCCGGACCCTGAGGCAACCGCGGCACCTTGTCCGCGCCAGGCAGATTCCCGTCCAGCACGACCTGAGGCGGGCGCGGGGGCTTGGGCCACGGATCCGGGAACACGCCCGGCGCGCCCCAGTCCTGACCCGTCCCACCCTCGTTCCCGAGGAGCGCCGACAGATCATCCACCGGACGGCCAAACGTCGACACAGGCGGCGCATCCGAAACCATGTCAGGCGCCAGCGACCAGCCGACGTCGATCAACGACACATCCACGCCAGGCACGTTCCCGAGATTGAAGAACGTCGACATCGACTGCGCCGCGCCCGCGCCCGACGGACTGGTGATCAGCGCGTTCTGCACCACCCACCGGCCGCCCACGTTCACGTTGAGATACAGGTCCTGCGCCGAGCCGGTGTAATCGATCACCGCCCTGCCCCAGTTGCTGTTCAGGGTCGTCGACGCCCCGCTCTGCCAGTTCACCTGCTCAAACCGCAGGAGCTGGGCCGAAGCGCCACCAATGCCCAGCGAAAGGCCCGCAAAGGTCGCGATCATCGTGCAGTTGATTCGCATGAGGAGCCTCCAAAGAGGCAGCGGCTCCGTGGAGAAACGCTCCTCAAGGAGCGCGCTGGTGCTTTGCGCCATTTTTCGCGCGCCCCTTACGCGAACAAGGAGCTGCACAGATTTCCGAGCAAAACCAGGCGTTTCCCGGCCCAGCCCTTCTGTTCGCACGCCGGTCGCATGAAGCTCGCACTCCATTCGCGCTCGGACTTGCCCGGGGCCTCGGTACGCTGTGCGCATGATCCACGCGCACCCGATCATCCAGGCCGATGTCTCCGACGCCGAACGCATCGCGCCGCTCTTTGACGCCTACCGCCGCTTCTATCTGAAGCCCGCCGCTCCCGAAGCCTGCGCTCAATGGCTCCGCGATCGTCTTTCCCGGAACGAAGCGACCATCTACGTCGCCTTCATGCCCGCGGACGTCGCGCCCGCCGAGCCTCCGCTCTGCGTCGCCGACCATCGCGGCACCCCCGCCGGCATCGTCGTCCTCTACCCAAGCTTCTCCAGCGTCGCCCTCGCGCCCCGCCTCACGCTCAACGACCTCTTCGTTGATCAGGCATACCGCCGCCAAGGCCTGGCCAAGCAGCTGCTGCTCCGCTCCATGCTGCTGGCGACCGAACTGAACGCGTCACTCCAACTCCTCACCGCGCACACCAACCACCAAGCCCAGGCCCTCTACGCCGCCACCGGCTGGAAACTCGACCAGACCTACCAGCGCTGGACCTGGACCCCACCCACCTAAGTCGCTCTCTCGCTCAATCGCTCTCTCGCTTCTTCGCTTCTTCGCTTCTTCGCTTCTTCGCTTCTTCGCTTCTTCGCTTCTTCGCTTC
>CAZHFW010000018.1:0-77278 GCA_964531675.1 uncultured Phycisphaeraceae bacterium
CCCCCCCCCCCCCCCCCGTGCCATCGAAGTCGGCTCCTCCGACTTCGATGCCTCCATTCAGCTCGCATCGAAGTCACTCGAAGTGACTTCGATGGCACGGGGTACGTCGGACCTCCGGGCTGAGGCTCACTGCTCTACCGGGCGGCTCCGTTGATGGGCGGGAGCGACGCGTTGGGATGGAGTTGTGCGAGAGAGTGTGTAGGGTCGGCTCGGAGAGCCGACGTACCGGACGCGGCGGGTCGCGCCCCTCTCCTTGTCGCCGTGCCGTCAGAATCGGCTTCTCCAATTCTGACGTGATCGGGCGATCCGCATCAGAATCCCGAGACGGGATTCTGATGGCACGACGCCGACCCCCGCGGGGTCGAGGATTCGTGTGCGGCGTGTTCCAGGCGTGTCGCGTTGCTCCGCCTCCAGCTCCGGACGGGCAGGCCTTCGGTCGGTGCGGGAGCTCTTTGTGGCACGCTCGTGTGGGGGTGTTGCATGGGTGGCGCCGCTTGGAAGGCGGGCGGGTGAGGAAACCTGCGCGTTAAGCTCCGCTTGCCCAACGTTGCCGGGCGGGAGCAGATCATGGCAAGCACTGTGGAAACGCGTGGCGCGGGCGAACTGGCGATGTTCCTCAGGCTCTGGGAGGAGTCGTGGGGCGTTGGGATCTGGTGCGGGCCTTGGGCCAAGGCGGTGGGGGATCTCACGCCTGAGCAGGCGGCGTGGTCGCCCGGGGGTGCGTTGCACTCGATCTGGCAGAACGTGGCGCACGTCTGTGTGTGGCGCGAGTACACGCTGACGAAAGTCGACGGCAGGCCCGGGCCCAAGCGCGATCAGATGGATGGCCTCAACTTTCAGGGTCCCCGCGCCGGCCCCAGTGCCGCGACCGAGGCCGAGTGGAAGGCGCTGGTCGCCAGGCTCAAGCAGACGCACATGGACATGGCCGACGCGATGAAGAAGCTCGGTGCGGCGGGCGCGGGGCCGCTCGAGCGGGGGAGTGCGGCGGAGCGGCTCGCGTATCACCTCGGGCACGACATCTACCACCTCGGGCAGATCATGCACGTGCGGGCGGCGCTGGGACTGAAGCCTCTGGAGTGAGCGGCTTGGCGGCGCGTGTCCGGAAGGCGCGGGTTACTTCAGCCGCTTCCACTCGTCGCGGGCCTTGGCCAGAGCCTTGGCGGCCGGTCCTTCCGGGTTCTCGCTCGCGTCCTTGAGCACGGCGTCGGCGATCATCTCGCCGAGCACGAAGCCCGCGGCGACGTCGCTCGGGTAGTGCACGTTCACCGCGAGGCGCTCGAAGCACATGAACCAGCCCTGCTTGAAGAGCGCGATCTCGTCGGTCGGGTCGGCTTCCGTGATCGCGGTGAGCAGGCGGTAGCGCAGCCCCGCGGTGGTGGAGTGGCCGCTGGGGAAGGACGGGTTGGACTTGAGATTCTGGGGGTCTTCCTCGAAGGGGCGGGGACGGTTGAACTGCTTCTTGGTCGCGGAGTTCACGCGCTTGGCGTCGGTGAACGCGGTGTCCATGAACGCCTTGATGTCGGGGCAGTTGGACGCGGTGAACTTGGGGCCGAGCACGGATGCGAACGACCAAAGCGACTCCTTCTCGTCGGTCTTGGCGTCCTGCTTGGCAGCGGCGGCGATGACGGGCGAGGAGACTTCCCCGAGCTGCTTGTTGATGATGCGCTCGAAGTCGTTGCTCGCGGTGGGAATCGGCGCGAGCTTGCCATCGACCTTGTAGGCCTCGACGAACGCGTCCGCGAGCGTCTGCACCTTCTCGGGGGTGAGGAAGCGATCGCCCTTGGCGGGCGCCATCGTCGCAGCCGCGGGCGGATCGGCGACCGCGTTCTGGGCGGAAGCGAGCGAGACCTGCCCGCTGGTGAGCAGGATCAGGGCGATGGCGACACGAGGGAGGCGGAGGTGCGGGCTGTGCATGAAGGCATCGTAACGCGTCAATGCAAGCGTGCCGACCTGCACCCGAGAATAGAACAAAGCACATGCTTTGGAGGACGGCTCGAAGCACCGATTGCGGGGATTCATGCCGGACATTGTCATCCGTGGCGGCCACAGAATCGGCGTTCAGTCCGCGGTGTCATGCTCGGCGATGAGTGTGAAGCCATCGACGGCGGGCGCGAAATGCTCGGCGCGGACTTTGGCGTACTCGGGATCGGAGAAGAAGGCATCTCGGGCGGCCTTGTTTGGGAAGCGCATGGTGAAGACGCGCGTGACCGGATGGGGGGCGGCGGATTTGTGTGTCGTCGCGATGGTGAAGTCGTAGCCGAACGAGCCCTGATGGCGGGTGAGGATCGGGGTCATGCCCGCGCGGTACTTGGCGTAGCGCTCGGGGTCGGTCACGTTCATGGCGATGACGAGCTGGTGGGCCATGCCTGAGCGTAGCGGATGGGCTCAGTGGCCGTTCTTGTGCCCATTGCCGTTGCCATTGGCATGGTGGGCGATGCGTCCGCCGATGCACTCGCCCTGGTAGACGCGGCCGGCGAGGATCTTGCCGATGTAGAGCTCGCAGTCGGCTTCCATGTCGAAGTGTCGGATGACTTCGCAGTCCAGGGCCATGATGGAGCGCTTGAGGATGGGCGCGGTGGTGACGAGGTTTTCCACCTGGAGGGAGTCGAAGGGATCGCCCTCGATGAGCACGCCGTCGGCGAACTTGCGGGCGGTGAGCTTGTCGTCGGGCGCGATGCGGCAGACGGAGAAGGCGTGGGAGTCGCGGATGATGGGCTCGATGACGTGGCCCTTGCGGACCGCGACGGAGATGAGCTGAGGCTCGGTGGCGCAGAGCTGGACGGAGAGGGCCAGCAGCCCGGCGCGACGGCCTTCGTGGGCCGCGGTGAGGACAAAGCAGGATCCCGGGAGCAGGTCCAGGGCGCAGCGCGTCTCGGCCTGGTCAAAGGACGCGGCGCGGAGGTCGTAAGGCGACCTGTCGGGGAGCTGCGGCATTGTGTCTTTCGTCGTCCATCCGGCGGTGCCGATGAAGGGGGAGGTCCGGGAACCCCTTCAGGAACAACGAAATCTCCGATGATCCATACGTAATCCAAACGGGAATTGTTCTCCACAACCCACCCACAAGTGGCCGATGGTGTTGCAAAGTGGGGGCTAGTGGGGCATAATCCCACGCCTTCACGGGAGGCGTCGGAGACGCGCATGGAGCGGAACGGTGCTTTTCACAGGCCACGCGGAACTGACCATCGACGCGAAGCAGCGTCTGGCGATTCCCTCGAAGTTTCGGGGGTTGCTGGATGCGGCGCGGGATGGGAACGCGTGGTACTGCGTCCCGTGGCCGGGCGGTTTGCTGAGGCTGTACACAGCGCCGCGGTTCATGACCTTGGCGGAGCGGAGCGAGCAATCGCTGACGCCGGACCAGGACGAGGCGAGTCTGCAGTCGGATCTGTTCGGGTTTGCCGAACGGCTGGAGATGGATTCGGCCGGTCGGATCACGCTGCCGAGGGTGCAGCTGGAACTGACGGGTCTTGGCACGGACGTTGTGGTGGTTGGGGCCGGGAATCGGCTCGAGGTCCGGGATCGGGCCACGTGGATGGCGAGCATGAAGGATCGCTTCAGCCAGCTGCCCACTTTGGTCGCGCGGATCGAGGGGAAGAAATCACGCGGCACGGAGCGGTAGCGCCGGGCCGGTTTGCGAGAAATGAGGCTTCGGCGGACGCGGACTGCGTGTGTCGGGGCAACGGATTGGTTGAGAGAGAGATGGTTGGTTGAGAGAGAGCGGCAAGGCTTTCGCAAGGAGGCGACTGTCGCTGCCTGCACTGGGCGGAAACGCCGGTTGCAGGATTCGGGCCTGAGAAGGCCCGGCTGATGGGCAGACGCGGGCTGGTGCAGGGATGCGTCCGGCTTGCGGCTCCAGACAGGATCGGTGAAGGGCCCCGCAAGGATGCGGGGTCCGAACCGAGCTTTCCCGCTGTTGGTCCTTTCAGGCAGCGGGAAGTGCTGGCCTGGTGCGCCTGTGAAATGCCCGGCACGTTCGCCCGATCCACCACCGGGCGAACGGTTCTCAGCGGGCCTGACGGCGACGGCGTGAGCCGGCGGCGCGGGCCTGCGAAAAGCCACGCGATCGGCTGTGCACGCGGAGTTTCCGCGGGGGCAGCCCGGTCGCAACAAGCATGGTCGGCACGCCTATCGGTGAGAGGGCCTGTCGAACCAGTCACCTCCCGGCCGCGGGGCCGCCCCAGCCACCACTGGGGCACCACCACAGCGCCTCCTCTTGCGCCCCGCGACCTACTCGCCGCCCGGTCCACCACCCGGGCGGCGTTGTTTTTGGCCCGCGCGGGATGACTCCGTGAGATTCCATTCGACCGGGAGGACACTCCTTGCTAAGGTGAGGCGGGGTTGTGGGCTATCCCGGAGAGCTTCTCCGGTTGATGTGGCACCACGGAGATTGTGAACAATGCGATCGATTGGCACGCGCGGAGCGGCTTTGCTGCTGTGTGGTTGTGCTGCGCTCACCCCCGCCAAGGCGAGGGCGGACCTGGTCAGCTGGACCGGAGCAGCGGGCGACAACAACTGGAACAACGCGGGGAACTGGAACGCGGGCCGGGTCCCCAACGGATCCGACACCGCCTATTTGGACGCGGGCTTTGGCACGGTGTCGGGCGCCAACGTGAACGTCGGGCAGATCGTGTCCTTCCGCCCGCTCTCGTTCTCGGGGGCGTTGACCATCAAGACCAACTCGGTCTTCTACGAGGACACGAGCATCGCGGGGAACACCACGGTGCTGTCGTCGGGCACGGTGCTCACGTTCGCCCGCAAGCTCAACTGGATCTCGGGCACCATCTGGCCCGCGGTGACCGGGACCGGCTCGAACATCGAGCTCAGCCCCGGCGCGACGATGAACGTCGGGTCGACCGCGGGAAGCCTGGGCATCGGCGTCACCATCAACAACGGCGCAGTGCTCAACGTCAACCGCGTTGGCCTGGTCTTCCAGAACTTCGGCACGCTCTCGTTCCCGGTTCTGAACAACACCGCGGGCGGGACGATCAACTTCAACTCGGGAGGCACGCTCGACAGCACGGATCCCTACGGCGGGGCGGTCATCAACCAGGGCACCCTCACCTGCAACGGTCTGACCACGACCTTCCCGAGCAAGATCTACTTCTACAACACGGGCACGGTCGCGACCTACGGCGTGGACTGCGTGATCGATGGGCCCGCGTTCCTGCCGCCGGGCAATGGGCCGATCCTCACCGGCGCATACGAGATGTACAACGGGCGCATCATGTGCCCGGCGGACCGGTACCCGTCGGGCGTGAACTCGGGCGTGAGGCTCATGTTCCAGGGAGGCGGCGCGGCGTTCTCGAACTTCTCCTCGGTGTGGTTCAACGATGGCGTGATCCACATCAAGCCCGGCGCGTATGTCACGGTCGGGCTCAACGGAAACAACCTGTTCGTCAATCGGGGCGTCGTGGAGGTGAATCCGGGTTCGCAGCTGGTCTCCATGGGCTCCGCGGAAGCGACCACGTCGGCGATCCTGGATCTGCATATCGCGGGCCCGACCGATGCGGGCTACGGCCGGTACAACTCGATGCTCGCATGGATCGGCGGTCCGGCGACGGCGCTGGTCACGCCCATCGAGGGGTATCAGCCTCAGATCGGCGACCGCATGCCGGTGATCATCAAGACGCTCAACGGCGTGAGCGGCGCGGTCCCGAACTTCGGGAAGGTGCTCGACACGGGCCTGCCCGCCAACGCCCGGGCGCGGTTTGTGAGCAGCGGGACGTCCATCGATCTGGCGATCGTGTGCCGGTCTGATCTGGACGCTGACGGGACCGTGGATCTGTCGGACTTCTTCGTGTTCTTCAACTGCTGGGACCTGAGCGAGCCTTGCGCCGACGTCTCCAACGACGGCGAGGTCGATCTGGTCGACTTCTTCTCGTTCTTCGACGGGTTTGATCTGGGCTGCTGAATCGCAACCAGTTGCGCCGTCCGGCCCAGCGGCCGGGCGGTGGCTTTTGCGCGGCGTGCGCGAGACTCCTGAAGAACACGAATACAAGCGCCCCGTCGTCCTGTTCGAACGGCGGGGCGCGCCTGTCGTGGTCGGGTGAGGGATCGGGAATCCCTGGACAGGATTACGGCTTGGTGAGGATCAGGCGGGCCTTCTGGTCTTCGCCCGGCTTGAGGATGACATGGCGGGCGTCGACGCCCACGGCGGGCTTGCGGGCGATCACGTCGGCGACGCCCGGCGCGACCCTCGCGAAGGCGAACTCCCCCGCGGCGTTGGTGGTCGTTTCCTGGGTGATGACGCTGCCTCGCTTGAGCACGACCTTGGCGCCCGCGACGGGGGTCAGCGCGCCTGCGACGTTGGTCACGACGATGCCCTTGATGTTGGCGGCGGGCGGGGGGGCAGCGCCCTGCGCTTCGGATGAGGTGAAGAAGGAGATGAGCAGGGCGATGATCAACGCCACGATCGCAGCAACTCGGGTGGACATGACTCGGCCTTTCTGAGTGCAATGCAGCATCCGGCGACGCGACGCGCGGCGCGGGGCAGCGTGTGTGATGGGGTGTGCGGGATTTCGGCGGAGTCCCGGCCACGACGCTCGGGAGTCGCCCGCGTGCCGCGGTTTTCCCGCGACAGGAGGCCAAACGTCGATCGCGCCGGCGCATTGCAACCCTGCGGCGCGGATTCGCGGGCGGGCTGAGCGCGGGGATGCCTTCGGCTACACTCGCCCCGGGAAAACTCGGATGAGCTCGGGATCAGCACATCAAGGCGGAGGCAAGCACTGTCGGATCTGCGGCAAGGATCTGTCGCAGCTGCGCCGCGTCCGTGATGCCCAGGGGCGTTACCGGTGCCCGACGTGCCATGATCCGGATCCAAGGGCGGCGCAAGAGATCCACGTGCCGCAGTCCGACGCGCGTGCTGGCGAACTCGAAGAGACGAGCGTTGGCGCGAATCCTGGTGTCGAGACCGGCGCAGGCGTGGAGGACACCCGCGCCGCGATGGGATTTGACCCCGCGATGGCCGAGACCCGGGTGGATGAGGAAGCGCTCGCTGAGCCCCCGCCCGCGATGCCTTCGTCTACGCGGCGCGAGCCCGAGATGAGGTTGGCGTCGGAGGAGGAGCCTGGCTACACCGGAGCGCTCGGACCGCGGCGCCACGTGCAGCTCACGGGCGGGGATGAAGAGGAGCTGCCTCCACCGGCGCCCGCGCCGGTCAGCGAGGTGGGCGAGCCGGTCAATCTCGACGACATTCCCGAGGATCGCAGCGATCTGATGATGCGGGTGCGGGCGTCGCATCTGCAACTGCCTGCGGCTTTGTGCGTGCTCGGGATCCTGGGGGCGGCGATGCTCGCGTTCTCCCTCAGTGCTTCACCGAACCAGACGACGCGGGCGATCAACGCTGCGATGAACAGCGGCATCAGCGCCGCGACCCAAGCCGCGGGCGCGGCGGGCGTGTATGCGCTGTGCTGCGGAATTTGGCTGCGCCCCAAGCTTCCCTGGCCGATCGCGGCGGTGAGGCTGGCGGCGTACTCGTCCCTGATGGCGTGCTGCGCCATCGCGCTCACACGCGTTCCGACGGCGGGCTTGACCCTGATGTGGGTTGTGCCGCTGCTGAGCATCGTGTTCGTGCTCGTGTATCTGGTGAAGCTGCGCTGGATCGACGCGATCGTCTGCGGCTTCCTGATCCACGCGGCCCAGCTCGGCGTGCGCATGGCGCTGGATGCGGATCTCTGGACGCCTTTCCACGACGCTCACGCCTTGGCGCGGAGCTTGTTCCACACGGCGTAGACCGGGAAGCCCGCGACCAGCACCCCGACCCAGAGCAGGTTCTGTTTCCAGTCCGGGCCGATCAGCGAGAGCGTGATCATGCCCGCGGACGAGATGACGAAGAGCGCGGGCACGACCGGATAGCCCGGGCAGCGGAAGGGCCTGGGCAGGTCGGGCCGGCGGACGCGCAGGATGAAGATCGAGAGCGCGGCCAGGCCGTAGAAGATCCACATCGTGAACACGAAGCTGTCGGCGAGGCGTTCGAACGTCTTGAGCGCCCAGGCGGCGGTGAGCGAGAGGACCATCTGGACCCACAGGGCGGTCGCGGGGGTCTGGAACTTCGGATGAACCTTTCCGAGCGGAGAGAAGAGCAGTCCGTCACGGGACTGCTGGAAGGTGACGCGTGCGCCTGTGAGGACCGAGCCATGGGTTGATCCGACGGAGGAGACGATGACCGCGATGGCGACCAGGGTGGCGCCGATAGGACCGACGAGCCTGGACATGGTCTCGGGGGCGACGGTGTCCATGGCCCTCATCTGATCGAGCGGGATGACGTGCATGTACGCTGCGTTGATTGCGACGTAGAGGGCGGTAACGAGCAGCGTGCCCATGAGGTAGATGCGGGGGAGGTTGCGCTGCGGGTTCTTGACCTCGCCCGCGATGGCGCCGACGTCGGACCAGCCGTCGTAGGTCCAGAGGATCGCGGACATCGCCGAGACGATCGCGATCCAGATGGGCGTGGGGATGAAGGCCTTGGTCGCGGGCTCCGCGGGCGTGTGGGAAGTCAACGTGAATCCGAGGATGATGATGGACGCCAGGACCAGGGCCTTGAGGGTGGTCAGCACGACCGCGACCGCGGTGCTGGCGCGGACGCCGATGACGTTGATGATGGTGAAGACGACGATGATGACCGAGGTGGGGATGCGGATGTCGATGTTGGTGTTGAGGAGCCTGTTGAGCGTTTCGCCCACGATCGCGGCGATGCCCGCCGCGGCGGCGGGCTTGCTGATGAGCATGTAGGTCCAGCCGAACACGAACGCGGCCCCGCGGCCGAAGCCCTCGCGGATGAAGACGTACACGCCGCCGGACTGGGGGAACATGCACGCCAGCTCGGCGAAGGTGAGCGCTCCGAGCAGGGAGAAGAGCCCGCCGGCGCACCAGAGCAGGAGGATCAGCCCGGGTGATTCGATCTGGCCGGCGATGGAGGTGGGCGTGCGGAAGATGCCGCTGCCGATGATGATGCCGACCATGACGCCCAGCGCGCCGATGACGCCGACGCGGCGCGGGAGCGGCGAGTCGGGCGCGAGCGACGCCGTGCTGGCGGGCTGGTCATGTTCCTGGGATCGCAGCGGCGCGGGCGGATTCGGCGCGTGTGGCATCGGCGCATGTGGCATCGGGGCGAAGGATATCGCCCGCGAGCAAAGTCGCGACTGCGGTCTGGGTCAGCCTCCGAACATCGAGGGGAGGTTGAGTTCCTTGCGGAGCGTCGCGACCTGACCGAAGTGCCAGCCTTCGTGCCAGGCGGAGAGGAGCAGCGCCGCAACGGGATCGCTCAGGAACCCGCCGGTGGCTTCCTTCAGCGAGATCCCGAGCTGCGCATCGGTGGCGTTCTGGTACCAGTCGATGAAGAGCTTGCGGTTGTTGTCCATGGCTGCGACGAGATCCGCCAGCGGGGGGTAGTCCTTGGCGCTGGGGAGGGGCTTGCTTCCCATGCCGAAGAGCTTGTGGGCGTCGCCGGGAACGCTCATGCCCGGGATGCCGATCACCGAGCCGAGCCAGGCGTCCGTGCCTGCGATGTGACCGACGACCCACAGGGGGTGGTTGTCCGCAGCGGTGCGCTGGAACGCGAGCTTGTCCGCGGGCCAGCCTTCGATGGCCTTGTGGGACATGGAACGGGAGAAGGCCAGATGGGCGATGATGTCCTTGCGCGACATGGCGGGCTCCTTTGGATCGGTGGAGCGTCAGGGTATCGCGCTGGATGGAGGCGGGCGCTCGCGTGCGCCGTCGTGCTCAGGCCATGACGTCGAGGCGGCCCGGGCGGGCGTTCACGCTCTCGGCGGTCTGGACCGCGGACTCGAGCAGCGCGATGGCGGCATCGCCCTGGGCGCGCTGCGCGTCCATCGCCTTCACGGCGACCTTGGTGGAGATCTGGTCGCGCGTCTGCAGGGCCGCGAGCTGGGTCTGGACGAGCGCGGAGGTGGAGCTGCCGACAGCGGAGGAACTCATGGTCAAGAACATCGGACGACCCGGGGGCTCTTCCACCACTCGATCCGATGGACGAGTCCAGATTCTCGGAAGGCCCGCGGGCGTGGGGGCTCGTCCTGCGTCCGAAGTCGGGTTATTCAGGGCTGCTCGGGCCGAACTTGCGCGACGGGGCTTGACGGGACTCGCGCGTGCCGCGAACGTGTGCGGGTGCATCACGCGATCAGATTCCGAGTCCTGGGTGTAACCGCGCTGGCTGGGAACGCGCTGCTTGGCGGCTGTGCGCACGCACAGCCCGAAGCCGGCGCGCTCACCAGGCCCCTCGGCGTGACGTACCGCAACACGGTCCTGCTGCCCGACACGACGACGGATCAGAACGGCGTCGTGTTCACGATCGCGGGGCTCAGCGGCATCACGTGGGCCGGATCGCGTCCGGCCGCGCCGGGGCCGACGCCGTTCCTTGCGGTGATGGACAACTCCAACAAGCTTCTGCGGATCAACATCACGTTCAACGCCAACGGTTCGATCGCATCGGCGAGCGTGGCGGGCGGGATTTCGCTGGCGGTCAGCCGGGACTTTGAGGGCATCGCGCCCGGAGCTCGTGACGCCTCGGGCGTGCTGCGGACCGTGTTCCTTTCCGAGGAGGACACGCCCGCGGTGCTGGAGTTCAGGCTCTCCGATGGGGCGCTGGTCCGGACGATTCTGCCTCCTGCGGTGTTTGCGCAGCGGCGGGCCAACTTCGGATTCGAGTCCTGCGCGGTGGGCGCGGGCTGGCTCTGGAACGCCAACGAGGAAGCCCTGGCGGTCGATGGCGGGATCAGCACGCCCACGACGGGGACGGTCGTCCGCCTGCTGCGGACGAGCCTGGCTTCGACTCCTGCGCCCTCGACGCAGTACGCCTATCGCACCCAGCCCATGCATGGCTCGACGGTGTCGGGCGCGCGGTCGGGGCTTTCGGATCTGGTCGCGTTGCCTGACGGCCGGTTGATCGCGCTGGAGCGGTCCTTCGCGTTCTCGCTGGCGGGCTTCTTCCAGAGCCGGGTGTATGAAGTGAGCTTCGCGGGCGCGACGGAGGCTTCGGGCTTTGTCGCTGGGCTCAATGGGCAGACCTTCACGACGGTCGGCAAGACCCTGCTCTGGCAGGGCAATCTCAACAACATGGAAGGGCTGACGCTCGGCCCGGCGTTGCCGAGCCGCAACCGCGTCCTGGTCGGCATCGTCGACAACGGGGACCCGATCAGCAAGAGCGCCGTGACGTCCTTTGAGCTCTCGGGGCTCGGCCCGGCTGCGGTTGCGGGGGGCGTCGGGGCGCCCTGAGCTGAGGCCGGCCAGAGCCGCCGGCGGGGAGCGAGGTCGCCCCTCAGGGCGGGGCTTTTGCTCTGATTTTCAAGGGATTTGGCGCGTCGGGGCCCTGGGGCTACCCGCCGGGGAGCGGGGAACGTACGATCGGCGATAACGCCGGCGGTTTTCGCTGGTTCCATGGAGGGTTTCCCGTGCCTACGCAAACTGGTTCATCCGACACCTTCGTTGAGGCCAAGCCCGGTTCCGGTGCGGCCCGCATCACCCAGACGGCCCAGGCCAAGTCGGCCAGCGGCGTCGTGTTCGCGGCTCTGGGCGGTGGGCTGGTCCTCGGCCTGCTGGTCGGCGTCGGCGTCATGTCGGGTCGGCACAAGACCGTCGAGACCACCATCGGCACCACCAACCTCCAGGTCGCGGCTGGCCAGGACGAGGCGATCAGCACGCTGCGCAACGACTACCAGAAGCTCGCGGCGGACAAGCAGGCGGCGACCGATGCGCTGGCGACCGCGGTGCGTCTGGACCAGATCCCCACGCGCTTCCGCGGCAAGACCGCGGGCGAAACCGCGCTGAACCTCCTGAACGCCGACGCGGAGCTCACCAGGCTCTCCGACGCGACGATCATCAACAACGCCACGGGCGGAAAGCCCACGATCGGCGGCGTGACGCCGCTCTCCTCCGCGCCGGTGCGGCCCGAGGAGCTCAAGACGCTCATCACCCAGCTCGACGCGGCGATCGCCAAGAGCCCGCTCTGGCTCACGGCGTACCACAAGGCCGGCGAGAACGCTGCGTTTGACGACAACTGCAAGAAGCTCGCCCGCGTGCTGGCGTCGATCGGCGCGATCGATGATCCGAACAAGGCCTCTCTGGAGCAGATCCAGAAGGCGGTCAAGGCGGTGCAGCGCGACAACAAGCTCAAGGACGACGCGGTCGTCGGCGCCAAGACCTGGGCCGCGATCAAGAAGCTCGTCGATGAGAAGCGCAAGGGCTGAACAGGCCAGACCAGCGTGAATCCAAGCCCCCGGGCCCTTCGGCTCGGGGGTTTTTGTTTCCAAATCGCGCCGGATGCTGCAACCGAATCCCCGCGGCGCATCTTCTATGGGTGTGACTCAGGCGATCTGGACAAGGCCGCCTCAGGGCGGAGAGACGGCGCGGGGGCCTGTGGCGCCAGCGACGGATCTCGCGGATGAGGCGGAGCTGATCGAACGATGCACGCGCGATCGCGGCGCGTTCGGCGTGGTGTACCGCGCCCATTACGCGGCGATCGTGGGATACCTCTTCCGACGCACCGGTGATCGCCATGCGGCGGAGGACCTGGCAGCCGAGACCTTTCTGGCGGCTTTGAACTCGGTGCACCGGTTCCGAACCGGGCGAGCGCCGATCCGGAGCTGGCTCTACCGCATCGCGACCAACCAGGCGACGGGCTGGTCGAGAAGGCAGCGCAAGCGCCGGCGGACCGAGGCGGACGCACGCGGGCCGGGAAGCCCTGATGTCCCGGATGCGGAGGCCAGCGAGGAGCTGGCCCGCGCCAGGCGGGCGCTCTCGAGGCTTCGCGAGGCTGAGCAATCGGTCCTGGCGCTGCACTACTTCGAGGGGCTCGGCGTGTCGGAGATTGCGCTGGCGCTGGGGTGGCGCGAGGGAACAGTCAAATCGCTCCTGAGCCGGGGACGCGAGTCTCTGAGGCGGGAGCTCGAGCAGCGGGGTGCGCGATGAACACGAATCGCAACGACTACGACGCTCCGGAAGGCATGCACGAATCCAGCGCTGCGGGAATGGGCCGCAGCGATCCGAACGACCCGGTGGTCCGGGCGCTGACGCTGATGGGATCGCAGGTGTGGGATGGCTCGACGCGCAGTCCTCGCGTGGAGGAGGCGCTGGCGGGCCCAGCAAACGGGAGCATCACTGTGAAGCGCAAGAGCAAGGTCGTCATCGCCGGGATTCTGGTCGGCTTGGTCGGAGTGACCGCGCTGGCGGCTGCGTACCGCGAGTTCGTTCAGGTCCGCGTGGTCGGCGTCGATTCCAACGGCAACCGCGTCGAGTTCAGCGGCGTCGCCGAGGTGGAGAACGGCGTCGGCACCATGAAGGTCAAGGGCCCCAATGGTGAGGACATGGAAGTGCAGATCCAACAGCAGGACGACGCGGGAGGCAAGAGCCTCCAGGTCGAAATGCAGGCGCCCGCCAACGGACAAGCGACCGTCGAGGTGAAGTCCAGCGCCGCTCCCAAGTGAGGCCGGAAGCTCGGTGAGCCCAAAACCTGGGTGAGCCAGCACGTCGCGAGCCTCGGGCAGAGGCTCGCAAGCCCATCGATCGCCCATCATCGCGGAAACCCGCGAAGCGTCAGTGGCGTGCAGCGAACACCTCGCTGCACGCCTTTTTCTGGGTGTCGTTACTGCGGGATCGTGATCGAAAGCTCCGCGACCGCGCCGAGCTTGGGATCGGGGCGTGACGCGACGGAGGCGGCGCACGCTGCGATCGTCCGCGGCACGATCGCGTCATGGGCCTGCTTCCCGTTGACCTTGACGATCACGGGCTTGTCGAGATCCACCAGTGCATCGGAGAGCCAGAGCGTGAGCGTTCCCAGGCTCTGCGGCGCGGTGAGCGTGATCGAGTTGCCTTCGACGATCGCGATGATCTGATCGCCCTTCTTCGCCTTGGCTGGATCGACCTGGATCCAGTACAGCCTCGGCGTGATCACGTCGTCCTGCTGCCAGACGACCTTGCGGGGCCAGGCGCTGCGCGTGAATCCCGACATCCACCCGATCGCGACCGAGTCCTCGCGGTTCATCCAGTGTCCACGGCCTTCGTGGACCTGCGTGACGTGCACGTAGCCATCCGGGTCCGCGGCTTTGAGTTCATCGAGGGCCTTGCCCCACTGGGCCGCGATCTTGTTGCGGTCGAACGCCCCGTCGTTGGCGCCGACGTGGATCGCGAAAGGGACGTTGCGGAGATTCAGCGCCGACGCGTCGTTGGGGTGGCCCGCCATCATCGCTGCGGCGGCCCAGCGGTCCGCCATGCGGGGGCCCATCTGGTACACGCCGTCGCCTCCCGCGGAGTAGCCCGTGAGGTAGACGCGGTTGGTGTCGACATTCTCGAACAGGGCGGCGTCCTGGATGATGCGGTCGAAGAAGCGATCGATGTGTGCTTCGTGCCACATGTTCCAGGCGTCGGTGGGCGCGCGGGGCGCGAGGTAGACGCCTTCCTCGGGCGTGTAGAGCCTGATCTGGTTCTTCCACTGCTGCTCGTTGACCTCGGGCGGCGCGGAGCCCCCGCCGTGCATCGAGATGAAGAGCCGTCGGCCCTGGCCCGCGTCGGGCTTTCCGAAGACCTTGAAGTCGAACTTCATGGTCTTGCCGTCGATGGTGATCGACTTGGCGGTCCACTCGGCCTGGCGCTCGGCGCGGAGCTTGGCGAGCGTGGCGTCCATGAGCGCCGTGAGCGCCTGCTCGGCCTGAGGCCTGGTGAGGGGCGAGGTGTCCGCCAGAGCGCTGGCATCCGGCGCGGGCTTGGCCAGCGCTGTCTTGAGATCGGCGATCGGATCGGAGGCGAGGGCCAGGGCCCCGAGCAACGCGGGAAGGATGAGCATGGCCGATTGTTGGGAGCCTTCGGTGAGCGGGCGCGCCGGATCGGTTCCTCACACGCTGAATCAGGCCGCCTTGGTCGACTGCTCGGGGCTCACCATCTCGGGGACGTGCTTGCGGATCAGGCTGACGACCTGCGCGGGGTCGGTGCTGGTCCGGCAGGCGGTCATGTCCGCGAGGAGGATGGCCATGGAGCCCGGCGTGGTGCTCGCGCCCGCCCAGGCGTTGATCCCCGGGAAGTGCGTCGGCTTGAGCTGTTCGGCGGCGTAGGCGAGTTCCTCGTGGAGCTTCTCGCCCGGGCGGATGCCGCTGAGCCTGATTTCCATACCCGGGAGGCCTGTGGTGCTGGGCGGGAGCGCGACGCCCGCTTCGCGGATCAGGGGCTCGAAGCCGTGCGCGCGGATGAAGCGCCGGGCCAGGTCGAGGATGCGGACAGGCTCGCCCATGTCCAGGACGTAAACCGCTGCAGCGGGATCGCGGGAAAGGTCGATCGCGCCGGCCTGAATGACCAGGGAGGCGGCTTCCGGGATGGTCATGAAGTAGCGCGTCATGCGCGGATCGGTGACGGTGACCGGGCCGCCTTCCTGCATCTGCGTGGTCCAGATGGGGAGCACCGAGCAGGCGCTCCCAAGAACGTTGCCGAAGCGCACCATCGAGAAGGACGTGGAGGAGCCCTTGGCGCGGGCTTCTTTGTGCAGGTGCTGGATGTACATCTCCGCGAGGCGTTTGGTGGCGCCCATGACGCTGGTGGGATTGACCGCCTTGTCGGAGGAGATGAGCACGAAGCGTTCCGCGCCGCAGGCCAGCGCCGCGTCCGCGATCGACTTGGTCCCGAACAGGTTGTTGGTCACCGCGTGCGCGGGATGGTCTTCCATCAGCGGCACGTGCTTGTGGGCTGCAGCGTGGAAAACCGCGTCGGGCTTGAGGCTCGCGAGCAATCGCGCGGTCTGCTCGGCGTCGACGACGTCGTGCAGCAGGGCCTTGCGCGGGATGTCGGGGAAGCGGGCGCGGAGCTGGCGATCGATCTCGAAGAGCGCGTTCTCGGATCGCTCCATGAGCAGGATCTGCGCGGGATTGAACGTCGCGCAGATGCGGACGATCTCGGAGCCGATGGATCCGCCCGCGCCGGTGATGAGCACCTTCTTGTCGGTGATGGCCCGCGCGACGACGCGCCGGTCGATGCCGTAGGGCGTGCGCCCGATCAGATCGCCGATGTCGATGGAGACGGTGCCGGTGGTGATCGGGGCCGCGGTGCCGGCGAGCTGTTCGTCCAGGGGGGTGACAAAGCGGACCGCAAGCCCGGCGCTCTTGAGCGCGCTGGTGATCCCCGGCGCGCGATCGGCGGTGCTGGCGGGAAGGCAGACCAAGGCCGACCCGACCTGATGGGAGCTTTTGAACGACCGGGCGATCAAGCCCAGATCTCGGATGAACCCCAGAACAGGCAAGGCCGCGATGGTGCGGTAGTTGGACTCTTCCAGCAGGACGCATCCCACCGCCGCGGGCGTTTCCGGGAGCAGGCCCATCTGGTTGGCCAGCAGGCGCACCGACTCGGGGGTGCCCACCAGGATCGTGGCGGCGGGTGCGCGGTTTTTGCGCGAGGCGTCAAAGGGCTGGCTGGTATCGGTGTGGTTTTCCTGCGGCACGTCCCTCTTATCGGTCCGGGGATGGGGGTTCTGTTGAGGCGGGGCCGGTTCGGCTATCGTGTCGGCATGATCGCGAGGCTGACGGGCAAACTGGAGTCGATCGAGGGCGCCGCGGCGTGCGTGGGTGTCGAAGCCAGCGGCTTGACCTACGAGGTCCTTCTCCCGGCCTATCTGGCCCAGAGGCTGGCCGATCAGGTCGGCCGGAGCCTCACGCTGGTGACCCTTCAGTACCTGGAGAGCCAGAATCAAGGATCGAGCTATGTCCCTCGCTTGATTGGGTTTACGACAACGCAGGAGCGCGACTTCTTCGAGCTCTTCACGACCGTGAAGGGCATCGGTAATCGCAAGGCCCTGCGGGCCATGGCGGTCGAGCCGGCGGTGATCGCGCGGGCGATCGCGGCCAAGGACGCTCGGGGGCTTTACGAGCTGCCCGAGATCGGCAAGCGTCTGGCGGAGACCGTGATCGCCGAGCTCACCGGGAAGGTGGACGGGTATCTGGCGGCGTCGGAAATCGAGTCCCTGGATCGCAAGGTGGCGGCGGCCAGCCCGCTTCCGGATGCTGCGGGCGATGCGATCGCGGCCCTGATGGGCCTGGGGGAAACCCGACCGGAAGCCGAGCGGCTGGTGCGCCGGGCGTTGGAGCGGCTGGGTTCTGAGGGTTCGAAGGTCACGGTCGACCTGGTGCTGCACACGGTCTACGCGTCGCGCGGATAAGAGCGGATCGGGGAGCGCGAAGCCTGATTCATGGGACGGCGCGGACCGATATTCTGGCGGCACATGCGTTACGCGATGATCATGGCGGGGGGCGCGGGCACCAGACTCTGGCCGATGAGCCGGAAGGAGGAGCCCAAGCAGTTGATCAGGTTCATTCACCGCAAAGGTGAGAAGAAGCCACGTTCGCTCTTGGAACTGGCGGCTTTGCGGCTCGAGGGCCTGATCGACAACAAGCATCGCTTCATCTGCACGTCGGAGGCGTATCGCGCGCAGATCACCAAGGACGTGGAAGGGTTCACGGGGAAGGGCGCTGATGAGCGCATCTTGGGCGAGCCCGTCGGACGCGACACGGTGAACGCGGTGGGCCTGGCGGCGGCGGTGCTTCAGAAGCTCGACAAGAACGCGATCTTCGCGGTGCTCACCGCGGACCACATCATCGAGCCTCAGGAAGTCTTCCAGAAGCGCATGGACCTCGGGTTCAGGCTCGTGGAGGACGACCCCAGGCGCCTGGTCACGTTCTCCATCACGCCCACCTATCCCGCGACGGGCTTCGGTTACGTCGAGCGCGGCACGCCGATCCGCGGCGTGAAGGACGCGCAGAACGAGAAGGGCCAGCCCATGGCCTTCCACGTCGCGCGCTTTGTCGAGAAGCCCGACCTGCCGCGTGCTCAGGCGTACGTGCAGTCCGGCATGTTCGGCTGGAACTCCGGCATGTTCGTGTGGAAGGCGTCCACGATCATGGAGTGCCTCAAGAAGTTCAAGCCCGAGACCTACGAGGGCATGCTCGAGATCCAGAAGGCCTGGGGCACCAAGAAGCAGCAGTCCACGCTTGAGAAGGTCTATCCCGAGCTTCCCAAGATCTCGGTGGATTACGCGATCATGGAGCCGGTGGCGGCGGCCATCAAGAAGGGCGAGGACGACTTCTCGATCTGCACCGTGCAGATGGACATCGACTGGCTCGATGTCGGTTCATGGCCGAGCTATTCGCAGACCGTCGAGCCTGGCGAGGGTGGCAACCGCATCACGGGCGAGGGTCCGGCGCTGGCGGTGAACGCGCGTCAGAACCTGGTCGTGAACGCGGTGAAGGGCCACACGATCGCGCTGCTCGGCGTGGACGATCTGATCGTCGTGCACACCAAGGACGCCACGCTGGTCATGCCGCGGAGCAAGGCCGAGGAGCTCAAGACGCTCCACAGCATGCTCGAGGACAAGCTCAAGTAAGGCGTGCGGGGAGCGGTGGGGGCGTACATTCATGCGGGCGCGTCCGCGTCGGACGCGAGGCTCGGGGAGTCCCTGCGTTGCGTTTCCTGTCCATCGACATCGGCGACAAGCGCACCGGGCTGGCCCTGGGCGATGATGAGACGCGCCTGGTCATGCCGCTGGAGACTGTCGAGGTTCCGATCTCGATCGCGGACGGGACGGCGCTGCTGCACGCGCTGGCGGTGGCGGTGGAAGAGCACATCGGGGTCCTCCGCACGGTTCATGGCGTGAAGCATCCGCCCAAGGGGGGGCTGGTCGTCGGCCTGCCTCTGAACATGGACGGCACGGAGAACCCGCGCACGCGCCACATCCGCGCCTTTGCCGCCAGGCTTGGCGAGCGCACCGGGCTTGAGGTCCACTTCCAGGACGAACGCCTCACGACCGAAGAGGCACACTGGCAGATGAGGCAGACCGGGATGACGCACCGCCAGAAGAAGCAGAAGCGCGACGCGCTGGCGGCGTCGAACATCCTGCGCGATTTCCTGGAGCAGCGGGCCCGCGGCGTGGACCCGAACCCGCCCCAAAACGAGCCCTGATTCACGCGGAAGGCCTGTTCTGGGTGGTTTCGGAGGGGCGTGGAGGGCCCTCGAACCATTCGGGCTCCGGTCCGTCTAACCTAGGGCGTTCCCGGAGGCGGGTGGTTGCTCGCTTCCTGGGGATCAGGGGACTCCACGCTGTGCAGACGATCCTTCTTGTTGCTCTGATTCAGGCGCTCGCGGGCGTTGCTCCTCAGCCGGGGACGCCGGCGGGCTCCAAGCCTCAAGCGGTGACGCCCGGGAACCAGCCCGCGATCGTGCCGCCGGGTGGATCGGCGCCGACGCCCAAGCCCGCCCCCAAGATGGAGAAGTTCCAGACCGCGGAGGCGTTGCTGGCCGCGCTGGAGACCGCGGACGCTTCGGTGCGTTCGCTCACGGCGGACCTCGTGTACGACCGCACGTTCGCGCTGCAGGGCGATCGCCAGCTCCGCAAGGGCAAGCTCTACTTCCTGTCGGCGCCGACCATCGAGCAGGTGGTGCCCGCCCGTCGCGATCGCAAGTTCGCGATCCGCTTCGACGAGCTTTACGTCGGCTCGCGCCAGGAGAAGGAGACCAAGTTCTACATCTTCGACGGCATCTTCCTGGTCGAGAAGCTTCCCGAGCAGAAGGTCTTCGTGAAGCGGCAGATCGCCCAGCCCGGGCAGCCCTTTGATCCGTTGAAGATCGGCGAGGGGCCTCTGCCGATTCCGATCGGTCAGAAGAAGAACGAAATCCTGGCCCGCTTCAACGCGGAGCTTCTTCCTTCGGACGCGGGGATCGATGATCCCAAGCTCAAGCCTTTCGTGGCTTCGGCCCAGCAGCTGCGCCTGACCCCCAGGCCCGAGTTGGAGCGCGACAGCGAGTTCCGCGAGATCAGGCTTTGGTACCAGTACGACAAGGACGGGGCGCTGCTTCCTCGCATGGCCAAGACGCTGAATCAGGCCGAGGACGAGTCGCTCGTGCAGCTCATCAATGTGAAGGTGAACGGCGCGGGGGACATCCCGACGGGCCTGTTCGACACCACCACGCCGCCGGATGGCTGGGACGTGAAGGTCCAGCCCTGGCGGGAGGGTCCTGAGAACGTCGAGTACGTCAATGGGCCGCAGGTGATCGACGACAACAAGGACGGCGGCAAGCCGACCGAGAAGCCCGCGGTGAAGCCTTCCAACGGGCCCGCGAACGGGCCGGGAACAGCCCCGGGCGCGGGAACTTCGACCCCCGGCGCGAACCCGGGGACCAAACCGGCCGAACAACCCAAGGCCGAGCCCTCCAAGGAGTCGCCGGCCAAGCCGGCGACGACGCCTCAGCCCGGGACTTCCAAGCCCGGAGGGGCCGGGACGCCGAAGTAAGGGGAGAACACCCTTCACGGAGTGCGGCCATGGCGGGTTCGCGCAGCAAGGCTCGGATGCTCATCACGATCGCGGGGCTTGCCCTGACGCTGTGCGCCGCGCCGGCGCTGGCGGGGTTTGGCCCGCCCAAGGCCGAGGCGACGCCCGACTTCGCCAAGCCGCCGCCGGAGCCATTGGTGGTTCCGCTCGACGAAGCGGCCCAGGCCCTGGTCGACGCGGAGTACCTCAAGCCTGAAGAACGGCGCTTGGCCAAGCTCAAGCACGGCGTCTTCACGCCTGAAGACCTGACGGACGCCGCCTCCAAGGCCCGCGCCTCGATCCTGCTCGGGCGGTGGGCGGATGCGTCGCTCTCCGATCCCGCGCTCTCCCCCGAGGATCGCGCCGAGGCTCTCATCCTGCGCGGCGAGGATCAGGAAGCCCGCGAGCTTTTGAAGGACACGACGTCCGCCAAGGGCCTGGCGCTGCGGATCACGATCAACCATCGGGATGGCAAGCCCGAGGACGCCAAACGCGACGCTGAAGCGCTCGCGGCGCTGCTTCGGAGTCCGCAAGGCAAGGTGGCGAGCGAGCTCTTGTGGATCGCGCGAGGCCTGACCATCGCGACGCGCGTCCCCGAGACGCCGACCGCGGGGAATCAGGCCGCGGGGTTCAAGGCTCTGTTGTCGCTGCTCGGCACGGCGCGGGAGACGCTCGACAAGCTCGATCCGTTCATCCCCCTGGCCGAGGCGGAGATCCTGTGGGACAAGGACAACCCCGCGGAGGCGGGCAAGGGGATGCAGGCGGCGCTCTCGCTGAATCCCTCCAACGCCGACGCGTGGGCGCTGCTCGGCGAGATCAAGGTCGCGCAGTTCGACTTTGCCGCGGCTGAGGACGTCATCAAGCGTCTGGAGCTGAACGCGGCCAAGCTCGGCGAGGGGCCCTGCATCGAGGCGGACTTGCTCCGCGCCAAGCTCAGGCTCAAGCAGCAGGATCCTCAGGCAGCAGCAGAGGCGGCCGATCGGGTGCTGGCGATCATGCCCAAGC
Organism: uncultured Phycisphaeraceae bacterium; assembly: GCA_964531675.1. GTDB lineage: Bacteria > Planctomycetota > Phycisphaerae > Phycisphaerales > UBA1924 > CAZHFW01. Next base: position 21,288 of record CAZHFW010000018.1, read on the forward strand.
AGCCCACGGCGCTGGCGCTGCGTGCCGCGGCGGCAGCGGGACAGTTCGACTTCGCAGCGGCCGATGCGATGGTCGCCAAGTTCACGGCGCTGTTTCCGGGCTCGGCCGAGGCCCACGCGATCATCGGATCACTCCTGAGCGACCTCAGGCAGTACGCCGACTCAGAGCGGTTCCTGCGTGCCGCGACCAAGATCGAGCCCTTGTGGCCACAGCCCGCGATTGACCTCGGGCTCATGCTCGTGCAGGCGGGCAAGGACGCCGACGCACGCGAGGTGCTGCGCTCCGCCAACGCGTTGGATCCGTTCAACGTCCGCACGGACAACAGCCTGAAGCTCGTGACCGAGCTGGCGTCGTACAACCAGATTCAGACCGATCACTTCATCGTGCGCTACAAGCCTGGCGTGGACGACGTGATGGCCCGCGAGATGGGCGCGGTGCTGGAGGGCATCTACAAGCGCGTGACGGGAAACGCCAAGGGCGGGATGGACTTTGCGCTGCCCGATCGGACCACGATCGAGCTCATGCCCGATCACCACTGGTTCAGCGTGCGCATCACGGGCATGCCTCAGGTGCACACCATCGCGGCTGCGACGGGTCCGGTGATCGCGATGGAGGCGCCGCGTGAGGGGCCCGGGCATCGGGTGGGTCCGTACGACTGGCCGCGGGTGATTCAGCACGAGTTCACGCACACCGTGAGCCTGGCGCGGGCCAAGAACCGCCTTCCGCACTGGTTCACCGAGGCGGCGGCGCAGTATCTCGAAGACGCGCCCAAGGATTGGCCGACGTGGCAGCTTCTCTCCCGCGTCCTCCAGCGGAACGAGCTCTTCGACTTCGACCAGATCAACATCGCGTTCGTTCGTCCCGAGAAGCCCACCGATCGCCAGCAGGCGTACGCGCAGGGTCTCTGGATGTACGAGTTCATGATCGAGGCCTTCGGCCCACGCACGCCTCTGGATCTGCTCGACCGCTATGCCCAGGGGCAGCGCGAGGAGCAGGCGATCCGCGAAGTGCTGGGGCTCTCGCGCGATGAGTTTGCCGAGAAGTTCAAGGTCTGGGCCCGGGCCGATCTGATCGCCAATGGTCTGCTTCGGCCCGAGGGCATGCCGGGCCTCACCGAACTCCTTTCGCAAGCGGGCGGCGCGGAAGAGCCCACCGCCGAGCTCGTCAATGGCTGGCTCGAGCAATATCCGGAGCATCCTGATGTGCTCCAGCTCGCGGTCATGCTGAAGATGCGGGACAACAAGGGCAAGCCCAGCGCGGACATGGCGCCGCTGCTCCGGCGGGCGGCCAAGGCCTGCCCCGCGGATCCGACGCCGCACCGCCTGCTGGCGCAGATGTACCTGTCGGGTGAGCTCCAGAGCCAGAGCCTTGACGACGCGATCGAGCATCTGGAATGGCTCGACGTGCGCGAGCAATACTCCACGACGTACGCGGTGGCGCTGGCGGAGCGTTACGCGGAGATCGGGGATTGGACCAACGCGACCAGGAAGGCCGAGCGGGCCACGCGGATCGCGCCCTTCGATCCTTCGGCGCGCGAGCTGGCGGCGGCGGTCGCGATCAAGTCGGGCGATCTGGATCGCGCCGAACGACACGTGCGGGCCCTCATCGCGCTCGAGCCCGATCAGGCGGTCCACAAGGCAAGGCTTGATGCCCTGCTCAAGATGAAGTCCAAGTGACTGGCGCGACAAGTAACCGAATCCGAACCTCAGGCGCGGACGATCACGCCGCGCCTGAGCAGATGTTCAAGGGCCGACTCCGCGGCTGATCGCGAGACGACCGGCGCGACCGCGTCGATGACCTGCGATCCGGTCCGACTCGCTTGGATCTCGCGGAGCACGCGTGCGCTCTCCGCATCCAGATCGGTGACAAGGCCAAATCCCGCGTTGGAGGTGGCGCGCCGTGCTCCCGACTCTCCGGCGCGATCCTCGAGCTTCAGGTGCGGCCCAAGCTTGAGGCTGGTGCCTCCGAGCGCTCCGGAGCGGATCAGGTCCTCGTTGTCCATCAGACGCAGCAGCTGATCACCCGCGGGGGAGACCAAGGGCTCGGTTGCTTCAAGAAGCTGGAACCAGGGGGAGCCCGACGCTCCCTCGCTCCGGCGGCGCATCGTGACCACACCCGTTGAGATCGCATTGAAGCCCTGCGCGCGGTAGAAGTCCGTCCAGGACTTCAGCCGCTGCTCCACCTGCTGGCGAACCTGCTCGGGCGACGAGCTTGCCAGAGGCGTGAATCCGCCAAGACCCCACTGGCGGGCGTAAGCATCCGGATCGATCGTGCGGATGCGGAGCGTGAGCACGTCGGCGTCGAGTCCCGCGAACCAGTGTCGGGGCGATGCGTCGGAGTCGGCGTCGGAGTCGGCGCCGGTGTGGGGCCAGTCGCAGATCATCTGGAAGAAGCCGCCTGGCGCGAGGTGTTCGAAGGCTTCGCGTGCGAGCCTTTGGCAGAACAGATCGCCGCGCACGCCGCTGTCGCGGAAGGTGATTGTGGTCTCGGGGCTGATCACGAAGGGCGGGTTGGAGATGATCGCGTCGAACCGTCGCCCGCGGACCGCGGCGAAGAGATCGCCCTGCACCGCCTCAACGTTCGTCAAGCCATTGAGCGCCGCATTGAAGCTCGTGAACGCCGCGGCAGCGGGGTTAAAATCGGAGGCGACGACGTGTGTCGCGTGGGAGGCCGCCAGGATCGCGAGCAGCCCCGAGCCGCAGCCCATGTCCAGAGCGGTTTGGCACGGACGACGGATCGCGACGTCGGCCATAATGCGGGTCGTGCCTGCGACGCTCATGACTTTGTGCGCGTCCAGTGCGGCGCCGCCCGGCGAGGGGGGCGGGTCGTTGGTGGTGTAGGTGTCACCGGTCAGGATGAGCTGGATGCGTGAGCGGACGCTGCTTGATGTGAGGGTCAGCACGCCCTCGCGGGCCAGTTCGTCGATGGGCACCGGTCCGAGTGCGAGGGCTGCGTCGGCCTGGGAGAGCTCGCTTCCGAAGTAGAAGAGCCTGAGCAGGAGGTTGAAGGGCGTGGGTGTCGCGAGCTTCATCGCGCGGTCGCGCGGCGGCAGGCGCGGGATTTCGTGCAACGCGCGCACGCCAAGCGCCCGGAGCAGGGCCGCCTCGGAGAGTCCTGCGCGGCGCAGCTGGTCGCCCAGAGCGCGGGCCAATGCCGGGCCCGGAAGCCTCGGGATGGGGATCTCGGTCGGGGTCATGCGTCGTGCAGACTACCGCATGATCGACTGGCTGCGAAGGCTTAGACGGGGATGAGCACGCCGCGCTCGATCAGGCCGCGAAGGGCTTGCACGAGCTGGGGTCCGATCTTCTCGATGGGGGCCTTGGCGTTGGAGGCCAGGACGTTCAGCGCGTCGCCCGCGGTGCGCATCCCGTCGCAGAGCATGACGAGCTGGACCATGGGCATGGGCGAGGGAGCGCCCATCGCAAAGCCATCGGAGAAGCGGATGTGCGATTCGGCAATTCCCCAGCCGCCGCCCGCACCAGGGGCGAGTTCCTGGCGGATGCGGATCTCGGGGGCGGCCTTGAAGCGCGTCGAGACGAGCTTGCGGTCGTCGCACGAGTTCAGGAAGTCCTGATTCTTGAAGACGCGTTCGATCTGGTGCCCCGCGGAGGACTGCAGGCGGTCCGGCGCGTCGTCCATGCGGATCCAGGGCTGGCGTCCCGCGGCCAGCTCCCACGGATCGAGCTTGCGCATCGTGATGAGCCCGCGGCTGATGCCTTCGATGCCCTGGGCGCGGAACGAATCCACCCAGCGGCGGATCGCTTCGTTGAGCTGGGTCTGGTTGGCCAGACGGCCCTCGCGGGCGTCGAGGCTGAGCCACTCGATCGCGTAGCTCAGGGGATCGATCGTGCGGAAACGCTGCACGAGGACGTCGCATCCGGAGGTCGCGAACCACGAGCCCAGGCGCTGCCTCGGGTCGGTTCCCTTCAGGTGCGTCCACTCGCAGAGCATCTGCATCCACCCGCCGGGGTTCAGGTGCTCGGGGGCTTCGCGGACGATGCGCTGGCAGAACTCGTCGCCCTGCATGCCCGAGTCACGGTAGAGGTACGCCGAGTCGGGGGAGATCGCAAAGGGCGGGTTGCAGAAGATGAAGTCGAAGGTCTTGCCTTTGACGGGCTCGAAGAGATCGCCCGAGGCGACGTGAACGTTCTCGAGGTTGTTCAGGTCCGCGTTGAAGCGGGCGAAGGCGACGGCGCGGGGAGACTTGTCGATCGCGGTGACGTGCTGGCAATGGGGGCTTGCGCGCATCGCGAGGTAACCGGTGCCGCAGCCCAGGTCCAGGGCCTCGCCGAAGCTCTTGCGGAGGGTGACGTCCGCGAGCAGGAGGGTGGTGCCGACGACGGCCATGACGGTGTCGGCGGGCGTGCCGCTGGCGCGGGCGGGCATGTCCGACGCGGTGTACATCTTGTCGTGCACGTCGAGCTGGATGACGGCGCGGACGCGGTTCTCGACGAGCTCGAGCACGTCGGACTTGACCAGGTCTTCGATGGAGAGCGAGCCCAGGGCGGCGCGGGCGCTCTCGACCGGCACTTCCAGGCCCATGAGGAACAGGCGGATGAAGATGTTCAGCGCGGTGGGCTCGGCGGTGCGCGACATGCGGACCTGAGGCGGGAGCGCCTGGAACTGCACCGCGTCGCGGATCCCGAAGACCTCCATGACGCGCTGCTGGGTCAGCCCGGCGCCGCGGAAGAGATCACCAAGCACCCGGGCGGTGGAGCGATCGGGAAGGTTGGGAACACCCGCGTAGATGGGCGCGGCGCGGGTGGGGTCGTTCTGCTCAAGTCCTGTCTGGCTCATGGTCGGATGGTCCCTGAAACAAAGCCCTCGATCGCGATTTTGGGGGAGGCACGCTAAGGAGGGGCCGGGCTTGGGTCAATACGCTTGCGTATGCCAGCGTCAGGTTCAGGCTCAAATCCCCGGTCAAACGCGCCCCGAACCCCGGAGCGGCGCGATTTTTCGGCGGTCCGACGGGTGGTTGTGAAGGTGGGCAGCGCGGTCCTGGCCCCCAAGGGTGAACTCGAGCCCGCAGCGGTGGAAGGCCTGGCGTCCCAGATCGCGCTGGCCAAGTCCCGGGGCCTCGAGGTGATCCTGGTCTCTTCCGGCGCGGTCGCGTCGGGGTTCCGGGTCCTGGGTCTGGCGTCGCCTCCCAAGACGATCGTGCTGAAGCAGGCGTCGGCCGCGGTGGGGCAGCAGAGGCTCATGGCCGCGTATGCCGGCGCGTTCCAAGGCTGTGCGATCGCGGTGGGGCAGGTGTTGCTCACCGCCGAAGATTTCACGAGCCGCGTGCGCTATCTGAACGCGCGACGGACGCTTCAGACGCTCCTGGAACATGGAGCCGTCCCGATCATCAACGAGAACGACTCGGTCGCGGTCGATGAGATCAAGCTCGGCGACAACGACAACCTCTCCGCGCTGGTCGCGTCTCTGGTCGATGCGGACCTGCTCCTGATCCTCTCCACGGTCGAAGGGCTCTACGACAGTTTCGTCAAGGGCAAAGCGGGGAACGTCGTGCCCGAGGTCACGCCCGACACCGGCGTTGATGCGTTCATCTCCACCGACACGTCCTCCGTCGGGACTGGCGGCATGGTGACCAAGGTCCGGGCGGCCCGCCTCGGCGCCAAGAGCGGCTTTGCGACCGTCATCGCTTCGGGCAATCAGCCCGACGTCATCGCCAGGGTGCTCGCGGGCGAGCCCATCGGCACGCGTTTCACGCCCGAGGCCCGCGAGCTGGCGAGCCGGAAGAGGTGGATCGGGTACTCCGCCAAGCCCAAGGGGATCATCGTCGTCGATGACGGCGCCCGCAAGGCGATCGTTTCGCGCGGCGCGAGCCTTTTGCCCGGCGGCGTCGTGAGCGTGAGCGGCGCGTTCGAGCAGGGCGCACCGGTGGAGATCCGAGGTCGTGACGGCAAGGCCTTCGCCCGCGGCCTTTCGCTGTACGCGTCAAGCGAGATCGCCCGCATCAAAGGCAAGAAGTCGAGCCAGATCGCGGGCATCCTCGGACAGGCGTACGCCGAGGAGATCGTCCACCGCGACGACCTGGTGCTCAAGGAGCAGGCATGAACCCGAATGGTGACGCACAGGCGGGCAAGATGCGTGCGCTCGCGGAGGCCGCCCGGGACGCGGCCCGCATGGTGGGCTCACTCTCCCGTGAGGCTAAGGACGCGGTGCTGCTCGACATCGCTGCGGCGCTGGTCGCGCAGGAGCGAGCCCTGATCGAGGCCAGTGCTGCGGATGTGAGCGCCGCCCGTGCAGCGGGGCTTTCGGAGGCGAAGCTTGCAAGGCTCGGGCTGACATCCAAGGGCCTGGCGCAGATGGCCGAGGGCCTGCGTCAGATCGCAGTCATGGACGATCCCATCGGCGCGGTGACCAGGCAGTCCCGCACCGCTGCGGGGCTGGATGTGCGGAAGGTGCGTGCGCCCCTGGGCGTGGTCGCGATGATCTACGAGGCAAGGCCCGGCGTCACCATCGATGCGTTTGCCTTGTGCTTCAAGGCGGGCAATGCGTGCATCCTCAAGGGCGGCAAAGAGGCCTCCCGCGCCAATGCGGCGCTGGCGTCGATCATCCATGCGGCATTGCGCGCCAGGTGCTTGCCTGAGGGCGCCGCGGCGGTGGAGTCCACGCTCGGGCGCGACCAGCTCCGCGAACTCCTCACGTTCGAGGATTGCATCGATCTGGTGATCCCGCGTGGCGGGGTGGAACTCATCCGTTTCGTGCACGAGCACTCGCGGATCCCGACGGTTCAGCACTTTCAGGGCGTGTGCCACATCTTCGTGGACCAGAGCGCCGACATCGAGAAGGCGGTGCGCGTCTGCGTCAACGCCAAGACCAGCGCGCCCGCGACCTGCAACGCGGCCGAGTGTGTGCTTGTGCACCGCCAGATCGCGCCGGTCTTCATCCCCAGGCTCGTCGAGGCGATGCAGGGCATGGGGGTTGAGGTGCGGGGAGACGAAGCATCGCGGGCGACGGCCTCCGGGATCGTCCCGGCGCAGGACTCCGACTTTGGCGCCGAGTTCCTCGACCTGATCCTGGCGTGCAAGGTCGTGGACGGGCTCGACGAGGCGATCGCGCACATCCACCGCTTTGGCAGCAACCACACCGAGGCGATCCTGACCCGTCACGACGCGAACGCGAAGGCGTTCACCGAGCGGGTCCGCTCGTCGTGCGTCGTCGTGAACGCGTCCACCCGCTTCAACGATGGCTTCCAGCTCGGCCTGGGCGCGGAGATCGGGATCAGCACCTCGCGCGTCCACGCGTACGGCCCGATGGGTCTGGAAGAACTCACGACCCAGCGCTGGATCGTGCAAGGCGAGTACCAGACGAGGGAGCCGTCCTAACGATGGGCAAGGAACGCTCGGATTGTGAACTCGGGGTCAATCAACACACCGCGATCGGCCACCACTTCCCGGTGGAGTACACGGAGAGCATCAGCAATCTCCAGCGTCCAGCCGCTCGGTCGTAGGCCATGTGAAGGGCGACTCTGCCTTCACTGCCGTCGTTGTATCGGACCGGAATCACGGCGCAACATCCATCCCAGCTGCTCGTCCAAGTTGGAGGGTCCGAGGTTCGCATCCCCTCCCCTGCCTCTGCAAAGAACGACGTTCGCCCCATTGTTGCCGAGTCCGGCCACTGAGGAGTTGAGAGGGGCAGTGAGATGCCGCGGATCAATACTCCCTTCGGAAGTTCTACTTGAGCAACCGAGGGTGCGATGCGGAGCGACGCTTCCACCATCGCGACAAAGGCTCCTCGATCATCAAGCCCCGAACCAGGTTGCGCGGGAACAAGGCTCTCAGCCCTCCACTCGTCCATCTGTGCATCAACCCGATCCCGATGGAACTGATCCGTGCGAAGCCTGTAGTCAAAGTACGCGCCGGCATCGATCGGGAACAAGAGTCAGATTGCGTTCGACAGGTCCCGTTTCAGAGCATGTGACGCCCTGCTGTCAATGGTGGGCTGTGCTGCCAGCATCCATCTATCGATCTCCAACTCGACCTCCTCTGGCTGGAGGCGTGGTCCTGGTGTCGGTTCATACGGGCGAGGCGGATCTCCCTCGCGAGCAAGGAAGTGCGTGAGGGAGGCTGATGCAGGGAGCACAGCCGCGAGCACTCCGGCCCGGATGACGATCGGAGTCACGCCATGACGGCAGATCGTGGAGCAGGCTTGACGCCAAGAGCATTGGCGGCGGGATTCTGGCTGGTACCGTCGTTGCATGATTGCCCCGGATTGCAGCAGAGTGTCTGGTCGTCGCTCGGTAAGCACTGTAACAGGCGCGGTACCACGAGGGCGAGAGCCCATGGGGACTTGCATCCGAGTGTCGTTTCCATAGACAGAACGCATGAAGACTCCTGTGGATTCCGAGCCGGAGGTGATGGGGGTGTACTCGGTCCGCTGACGAGACTTCCGTTGTGCTTGAGCTCGACGCACTGGCGCGACAGGGCCGTCAACACGCAAAAGCACAGCGGGGCGCTGCATCGCAACGCCCCGCGGGAACGATCGGTGGGGAATTGGTTACTTGCTGAACCGGTCGGCGGCGAAGCTGTAGGTCTTCACCAGCGAGCCTTGCGGGCCGATGAGCGCCTTGACGTCCTCGGCGAAGCGGGCGTCGTTGGCGGTGGTGCCTGACCTGAGGCTCTGGGCCAGGGCGGTCTGGGCTGGAGGCTGGGTCGCGGTGGTCGCCAGCGCGTAGAAGGCGATGTTCTCCGCGACGGAGACCAGTTGCACGGCGCCGGCGCGGGCCGAGAGCTTGGAGGCCTGGGCCTCCGCGGGGTCATCCTTGGAGATCTGCGGGTAGACGCCGTCCTTCAGGAGACGCTTGACGTATGCGAGGTACTCGCCTGACAGGGCGGCCGCGTCCTTGACCGCGGACTGGGGAACGTTTTTGCCGCCGGCGCCGGTGAGGGCGTCGCGGATGGCCGATCCGGCGCGGATGAGGTTCTCAAGCTCGCGATCGGAGGGGGCGTTGCTTTCCATCGCCGCGGTCCGCTCGGTCATGATGGTGCAGAGCTTGGCGAAAGCCGAGGTGCGGACGTCGCTGAGATTGGCCGCGGAGATGTTCACGCCGGCGACCATCGCGCGGACCATGGGGTCGGCCGCGATGGGGTCCTTCTCGGCCTGGAGCTGCGACGCGACCGCGTTCACGAGCGATCCCGCGCCGCCGGCCTGCATCGCGGGGGCGGACCCGCTCAGAGACTCCAGGGCGCGGTTGATGGCTGCTGCGGCGGCCAGGCGGATCGTGGTCTTGGGATCCGCGAGCTTGCTGGTCATCACTTCCACGCAGGGCTGGGTCCCCAGCTCGCCCGCCATGAACAGACCATTGACGACCTTCACCTCATCGCCCGAGTCCACCAGCTGGCGGATCAGAGGCACGAGCTGGGAGCCGAGCTTGAGCTTGTAGTCCACCGACACGTTCTGCGGCTGGAGGGTCTGCAGAATGTTCTTGCGGGCGTCGCGGAGATCGTCCAGGTCCGTGCCGGTGAGCTTGGCCTTGTACGCGTCGAGGAAGGTTGTGATGGCCTTCTCGTCGTCGGGCGTGAGCTGGGCGCGGGAGTTGACCCCCGGCGGGAGGTTGGCGATCTGCGCCAGCGCAGACGGCGCCAGCAGGACGCCCGGAATGAAGATGGCGCCGGCCAGGGCGAGCGCGCGGGCGGTGACCCGGAGATTCCGGGCGTTGAGTCGGGCGTGAGCGTGGACGTCGAGCAACGCCAGTTCCTTTCGCGAGCGCAGCAGGTCGGGATCCCCCGGAGCGCTGGAGCGGGCTCCAGCCGGTCTGTCCGGGCCCCGTGAGGGGGGGCACACTATCAGCCCCCAACGGAGAAGGTCAAATGCTAAGCCGCCCGCGCCGCCCCGCCAGCCCGGGCCGCTCTTCGGCCCCATCCCCGGGGGGTGGGGATTCCCCAAACCGGAGGCAAACATTTGCGGCTCCCGGCGTCCCCACGAGGCCTCCAACTGACAAGAATCACGCGATGACCACCGCTCCCGCTGCCAACGTCGCCGACCCCGGCCTTCCGGTCCTGCCCGAGGCCAAGATGCACCTGCACACGGTGGTCGAGCCCTGCACCGGCACCGTCGTCTCCAACGAGCGCTGCACCGCCAGCAAGAAGGCGGCGGGCTTCGTGCGCCACATCTCGATCGACGTCGGAGGCACCCAGCTCGCGGGGAACTTCCGACCCGGTCAGTCCTTCGGCGTGGTCCCGCCTGGTCTGGACCCCAACGGGAACAACCACAAGCTGCGTCTCTACTCCCTCGCGTCCCCGACGCGCGGCGAAGACGGCAAGGGCTCGATCGTCGCGACCACCGTCAAACGCGTCATCGACGAACACTGGGAAAGCCACAAGCTCTTCCTGGGCGTCGCGTCCAACTACCTCTGCGATCTCAAGGTTGGCGACAAGGTCACGCTCACAGGTCCCGCGGGCAAGCGGTTCCTTCTCCCCGCGGAGCCTTCGCGGCACAACTACCTCTTCATCGCGACCGGCACGGGGATCGCGCCGTTCCGCGGGATGATCCTGGACCTGCTCGAAGGCTCGCCCGCGGTGCTGAACTCTCCGGCCCTGCCGCCGGCCCGCTCGGATGTGACGTTCCTGATGGGCTCGCCTTACGCGAGCGACTTCCTGTACCACAAGGAACTCGGCGAGCTGGCCCGTTCGCACGAGAACTTCAAGTACTGGACGGCGCTGAGCCGTGAACGCCAGTGCGCGGATGTGGGCGACCCGACCCTGGTCAACGCCAAGCCCATGTACGTGCAGGATCGCCTCAGCGCCATCCAAGGGCAGCTCGAGAAGGTTCTGGATGATGGAAAGACGCTCGTCTATGTCTGCGGCATCGCGGGCATGGAGCTTGGCATCTTCCAGACCATGGCCCGCACGCTTCCGCCCGATCTGCTCCGCAAGTACATCGAGGTGGATCCCGAGGCGATGACCCGCATCGATTCGTGGGATCGCAAGATGATCCACAAGCAGATCAAGCCCACCAAGCGGATGTTCCTCGAGGTCTACTGACCCTGGCCCGCTCGGCTTCTGGGACCGCGGACCGTCCGCAAATCAGCCCCCCGCCCGCGTACGAGGCTGGGAACGCTCCAGCCCATCGCTTTGGGGGAATTCCCGTTGTTTGCCACGGGAATGCTGTGGTAGCCTTGATCGCCCAGCAGGGGCTCTGGCGTGGGGCCGGACGGAGATTTGTGATGATGCGTCGCGCGCGGATGCTTGTGCTTGTTCTGGCGGCTGGATCGCTCCCGGCGTCGATCGCGCTGGCCGAGCCCCCGCCTCTGAGCGCCGAGGAAGCGCTGGGCAAGGCGATCTTCTCGGATACGTCGCTCTCGGTTCCGCCCGGACAGTCCTGCGCGAGCTGCCATGTCGCGGCAGCGGGTTTCACGTTTCCGGATTCGAAGATTAATCAGAGCCTCGGCGTCGCGCCCGGCGCGACGCCCGGCCGGTTCGGCAAGCGCGCGGTCCCCGCGATCAGCTACTCCGCGTTCACCAGGCCAGGCCCGGTGTTTCTGCAGATCCTCCGCGAGTACGCGGGCGGACAGTTCTGGGATGGCCACGCGACCGATCTGGAAGCCCAGGCCAAGCTCCCCCCGATCAGTCCCAACGAGATGAACAACTCCACCAACCATGTGCCCGACCCGGCCTTGGTGGTGAGCAAGATCCAGAACGGGCCCAACGCCGAGGCGTTCAAGGCGGTCTACGGCCAGGACGTCTTCACCAAGCCCACCGACGAGGTGTACGCGCTCTTCGCCAAGGCGCTGGCCACCTATGAGCGCTCGTATGAGGTTTCGCCATTCAGCTCCAAGTACGACGCGTGGAAGGCGGGCAAGGCGCAGCTGACCGATCAGGAGATGCTCGGTCTGCGCCTGTTCACCGGCTCATGGACCGGGCGGCCGGCGGGTGCGCCGTTCCCGCGCGTCGCCAACTGCATCGAATGCCATGGTGTGGCCGCCACGCCTTCCGCGACGCCCGATCTGTTCACGAACACGAGCTATTCCAACGTGGGCGTGCCGCGGAATCCGGACAATCCGTTCTACACCCAGACCGATCAGGTCTCCAATCCGCTCGGATACAACCCGCTGGGTGAGGACTTCGTGGACTACGGCCTGGGCGTGACCTTCTACACCGAGCTCGGCCTTCCCCCCGGGAATGTGGGCGAGGGTTCCAACGGGCTTGGCGACTTCCTGGGCGTGAATGGTCGGATCAAGGCGCCAAGCGTGCGCAACGTCGACCGCCGCCCGAGCCCGGACTTCGTGAAGGCGTACATGCACAACGGCGTGTTCAAGAGCCTTGAGCAGGTCGTGCATTTCTACAACACGCGCAATCACACCACGATGCCGGGCGAGGTGATCAACTTCGAGAACGACGATCCCTACGCGGGTTTGATCGGCACGCCGCTGTGGCCTCCTCCCGAGTACATCAATCCCGAGACGCTCGAGAACGCGCCGGGCGACTTCGGGCAGGATCCACCCGGAGCGGCGGAGCCCTCGGGCACCGTGGGCAACATCGGCCTCACTTCCGATGAGGAGGCGGCGATCGTGGCCTTCCTGCGCACGCTTTCCGATGGGTACTTCGATCCCGTCCCCACCGGCGAGTGCATGTGGGTGACCGCGCAGCCTGTGTCGCACCCGGTGCCTCAGCGCGGGGAGACCCGCATCGCGGTCGCGTCGAGCGATCCCGACGCCTGGGGCTACATCTGGCGTCGCAACGGCGTGATCCTCGAGGATGAGACGACGTCGTACATCAACATCAACGACGCTTCCGAACAGGACGAGGGCGAGTACGTCTGCACGATCATCGGTGACTGCGGCGCGGTGACGACCAACCCCGCGACGCTCTGGGTCTGCCGGGCGGATTACAACATCGACGGCGCCGTGGACGACGCGGACGTCGAGGAGTTCATCGCGGGATTCGAGCTCTCCGATCCGCGCTCCGACATCACGCGCGACGACATCATCGATCTCGATGACTTCTTCGCCTTCTTCAACGGATACGACCGGGGCTGCTGAACGCCGGTCGGGGCGGGCTTACTTGTTGGGGGGCTCGTCGCCATCGTTCCAGAAGTCGATCTTCTGGATGGAGGCGGCGACCACGAGCCTGGCGTGTCCGTCGATGTAGACCGCGTTGGCGCCGTTGCCGTGACGGTTGGGCGCGACGCGCTGATTGGGCCCGCGGACGACGTCGTTGACCTCGCCCATGTCGTAGAAGGTCGCGACGTCGGCGTTGCTCACCGCGTTGTTGTACCACTGGTTGGCGAGGGTGCCCGCGGCGTCATCGGCGAAGCACGCGATGTAGAGGACGTCCGCGGGTCTGGGGATGCGGCTCATGGGCGTGGGGCCCTTGGCGTAATAGACCTTGGACGCGCCGACGGTGCGAACGCCGATCCCGTTGTTGACGTAGTGCACGTTGTGGCGATCGGGCTTGCGGGAAGGATCGCGGTAGTAGGGGGCGTTCGCGAACAGATCGCGCGGGCCGCCGCCGTCGGGATCACCGGGCGTGTTCGAGTAGCGCGTGGAGTCCACGTACGCGCGGAGCACCGTGAGCCATTGCGGGTTGGTGGGCTGGTTGAGCGTCTCGCTCCGTCCGCTCTCCCTGGGGACGTATTCCTTGAAGTCGTTGGCGTACATCGTCAGGGCCAGACCGATCTGCCGCTGGTTTGAGAGGCACGCGGCGCCGCGGGCCGACTCTCGAGCTTTGCCCAGCGCGGGGATCAGGATCCCGATGAGCAGCGCGATGATCGCGATGACCACCAGCAGTTCGATGAGCGTGAAAGCCCTTGATCGGGGAGATGGATTGCCCACAAGAATGCCATCCTAACCAAAGCGTCAACAATTGGGGCCGGGGGAAATGCTGGTGCCACGATCGGGGTGTGACTTCATGCACTTCGAGAATCACCGATGTTGCGGATGCTCGGATCGATTGCGGTTCATCCGTAGGAATCGCGGGAACGAAGAGGGCCTTTCATAGGCATTGACGGTCTTCAGGTCCTTTGTGTCCATTTTCGACCGGATCCGGGTATGCTTTGCACGCTGGCTTGGCCGCTGGCTTCTCAGGGGACTCTCGATGAACGAAGACACTCTTGTGGCGATCGCGAAAGCTCTGGCTGATCCCACGCGCTACCGCATGCTTCAGGAGATCCGCGCCCGGGGCGAGATGACGTGCACCGCGGTGCACGAGTGCTTCAAGCTTGCGCAGCCCACGATTTCGCATCACCTGCACACGCTCCGCAAGGCGGGGCTGATCCGCGTCCGCAAGGAAGGTGTCTTCCACTACCTCTCCGCGGTCCCGAGCGTGCTCCGCGACTTCTCCAAGAGCGTGGGCACCAACCCGGGACGTCCCGCCAAGACGCCGGTGCGGCGTGTCGCCAAGAAGGCGACGCGGACCGCGAAACCCGTCAAGGCCTGAGGCATCACAACCCGGCGAATGCACCGGCATGACCGCGCGTTGCTGGTCGTGCGGTGCTGCATCGCACTTGTGAGCCTCACCATGAACTTCCGCATCGCACGCGCCGGCCTCGCTGTCTTCACCCTTGCCGGCGCCGCGGCGCTTCTCCCGAGCGTCTCGCTCGCGCAGCCCGAGGCCAAGCCCGTCAAGCCCGCAGCCCAGGCGGCCAGCGCAGACGCCATCGGCCTGGCGGTCGGTGATCAGGCGCCGGACGCGTCGCTCGTCGGCGCCGATGGCGTTCGCGTGACGCTCAAGGAAATGGTCGCCAAGGGTCCGCTGGTGGTCGTCTTCTACCGCGGTGGATGGTGCCCCTTCTGCGACAAGCACCTGGCGGCGTGGGGCGCGCAGCTCGACGCCATTAAGGCCGCGGGCGGGACGATCATCGCGATCTCCCCCGAGAAGGTCGAGGCGCTCAAGACGACCGCGGACAAGACCAAGACGAGCTACATGCTGCTCTCGGACTCCAAGCTCGAGGCGGCCAAGGCGTTCAAGCTCGCCTTCGACCTCGATCAGACGACCATGACCAAGTACAAGGGCTACGGCATCGACCTGGCGGCGCACAACGCGTCCGGCACCTGGTCGCTCCCGCATCCCGCGACATACGTCATCGATCGCGAAGGCGTCATCCGCTACGCGCACGCCGACAAGGACTACACCAAGCGCGCCGATCCCAAGGAAGCGATGGACATCCTCAAGACGCTGGCCGCCAAGTGAAATCGCGCACGCGCCCGGCGGTCACTTGCGGGGTGCTGTGAGCTGGTTCACCAGTTCGCCAAGCTTCTCGACCTTGCGTTCGGCCATGATCTTCGCGACCACCGCGGGCTCGACCTTGGCCTTAAGCAGGTTCTCCTGCGCCTTGGTCCAGAGTTTGTCGATCGCCTTGGCTGAAGAGGCGTCCCCGGGCGTCTGGGACTTGGTCGCCAGGAAGAGCTCGGTCAGCAGTTCCTGGAGGCGCGTGGCCAGCTTCGTGTCGTAGTGCTCGTAGTGGCGGTTGATGATGCCCTGCTGGTACTTGGTGTAGTGCTGCCCGCTTGCCATGCGGGATTGATAGGAGCCAAACGGGAATCCGGCGCGCCCCGGGGCAAGAATCCCCCGGTCCGGGAGCCCCCGCGAAGTCGCCCGGCCGCTGGGTTGTGCCTTCGCGGAACCGCACGGGAGAGCCCCGATGCCCGACGCTCCGGCCCGCGAACCGATCTTCGTCGCCTCCTGGAATGGCGTTCCCGCAACCTCCCGCGCCGCCGAGCTGGCTGCCAAAGGCGTCCATCTCCTGGACGCCATCGTCGCGGGCATCCAGCTCGTCGAAGACGATCCCGAAGAGATGTCCGTGGGCTACGGCGGGCTTCCCAACGAGGAAGGCATCGTCGAGCTCGATGCTGCGGTCATGGACGCGGCGCTGCACCGCGCCGGCGCGGTCGCGGGTGTGCGGGGCTATCGCCACGTCGCTCGCCTGGCGCTCGAAGTCATGCGTCGCACCGACCACTCCCTGCTCGTGGGCGAAGGAGCTGCCCAGTTCGCCCGCCAGCTCGGCTTTCCTTTCGAGGATCTGCTCACCCCCAAAGCCCGCGAGGCTTGGCTCCTTTGGAAGGCCAATCTCTCGGACCGCGACGCCTGGCTTCCTCCCGGCGGCGGCGATCGCCCCGTCGACTTCGGGAAAGCCTCCTGGGCGGGGCGCGATCCGAAGTTCGGATCCGACTCGGCGACCTCGGACCTGCAGGCGTCTCCGCCCGGGCACGCCAACCCCGCGCCGGGCGCCTCAGGCGGCGCGCCGATGGCGCCTTTCACGTTCGGCACCATCCACGTCTCGGGTCTGATCCCGGGCGACAACACCTCCACGATCGCCTGCTGCACGAGCACGAGCGGGCTCTCGTACAAGATCCCGGGCCGGGTGGGCGATTCGGCGGTCGTGGGCGCGGGGCTGTATTGCGATCAGGGCGTCGGTTCCGCCGGCGCGACGGGTCGGGGTGAGAGCGTGCTGCAGGCGTGCGGCGCGTTCTCGATCGTGAGCGAGATGGGCCGGGGCGCAACGCCGACCGAGGCGTGCCTGACGGTGCTCAAGCAGATCGCCGATCGCACCCGCGCCAAGCGGCTTTTGGATGGGCGTGGCCGTCCGACCTTCAACATCACGCTCTACGCGCTCCGCGCCGACGGACTGGTCGGTTCGGCTTCGATGCACGAGGGGTACACCCACGTCGTGCAGCGGGGCAGCACGTCGAGCATCGAGCCCAGCGCCTTCCTCTTCCCGAAGTAAGCCGAGCTCTCGCGGACGCCGCACCACGCGCAATCCCAAAAAAGAAGCCGCCGGGCCGAAGCCCGGCGGTCTTCGTTCTGTCTTGGATGTTCAACCCCGTCTGGCGATCCCAACTCACGCCGGCGTCGGAAGCGTGCCGGGCGGGAGATCGGGCTTGGTGTCCGGCGTGGGGGCCGGAGGCTGGCTCTCGAGCCGGCGGCGGGCCTCGGCGCGGAGCAGATCGGAGACCGTGGGCTTGGCGATCTCCTCGCCACGCATGATCTTCTGCACGTCGTCGGCAGCGAGCGTCTCGTACTTGAGCAGCGCTTCGGCGACCGCGGAGACCTTCTCCCAGTTGGAGTCGATCATGCGCGTCGCTTCGGCGTACGCCTCGTCCACGATCCGGCGGACTTCCTCGTCCACCAGTCGGGCGGTGTTCTCCGAGTAGTCCTTCTCGGGGAGGAACATGTCGCGGGTGTCCACCGGCGCGTAGCGCACGAACCCGAGCTTGGGGCTCATGCCCCACTCCAGGACCATGACGCGGGCCAGCGAGGTGGCCTGCGCGATGTCCTGGGAGGCGCCCGAGGAGACGTCGCCCATGGCCCGCTCCTCGGCGATGCGTCCGCCGCAGAGCACCCGCATGGTCGCGGTGAGCCACTTGAAGCTGTACCCCATGCGGTCCTTCTCGGGCAGGCTGAAGGTCGCGCCGCCGGCGCCGCCTCGGGGGATGATGGTGACCTTGTGCAAGGGGTCGGCGTCCTTGAGCAGGACCTGGAGCACCGCGTGTCCCGCCTCGTGGTACGCGACGAGCTTGTTCTCGTCCTTCTCGCGGACGCGGCTCTTCTTGGCCCGGCCGAACTTCACCTTGTCGCGGGCTTCCTCGAGGTCTTCGTGCTCGATGAAGTCCTTGTTGTGCATGGTGGCGCTGATGGCCGCCTCGTTGATGATCGCGGCCAGGTCCGCGCCGGAGAACATCGGCGTCGCCTTGGCGACCCGGCCCAGATCGACGTCGGGCCCGAGCTTCACCTTCTTGGAGTGGACGCGGAGGATCTCCAGGCGTCCCTTCACATCGGGGAGCGGGACGGTGATCTGGCGGTCGAAACGGCCCGGACGGATGAGCGCCGGGTCGAGCACGTCGGAGCGGTTGGTCGCGGCGATGACGATCACGCCGTCGCCGGTCGCGAAGCCGTCCATCTCGACCAGGATCGCGTTGAGGGTCTGTTCGCGCTCGTCGTGGCCTCCCGAAGAGAAACCGCCGCCGCGGCGACGACCGACCGCGTCGATTTCATCCAGGAAGATGATGCACGGCGCCGAGTCCTTGGCCTGCTTGAACAGGTCGCGCACGCGGCTGGCGCCCACGCCCACGAACATCTCCACGAAGTCCGAGCCCGAGATCGAGAAGAAAGGCACGTCCGCCTCGCCTGCGATCGCCTTGGCCAGGAGCGTCTTGCCGCAGCCGGGCTCGCCCACGAGCAGCACGCCCCGCGGCACGCGGCCGCCGAGACGCGTGAACTTCTTGGGGTTCTTCAGGAACTCGATGATCTCCGTGACTTCTTCCTTGGCCTCGTCGATGCCCGCCACGTCCGCGAACGTGATCCCGGTCATCTCCTTGGTCAGGGTCCGGTGCTTGCTCTTGCCGAAGTTCCCGAGCATCCCGCCCGGGCCCGCAGCATTGCGCAGCCCGCGCCCGATCACGACCCACATGGCGGCCAGGATGATCAGAGGCAGACCGACCCACAGGAAGAACGTGAGGAACTGGCTCGTCGCGATCGACTTGGCCTTGCCGCCGGTGATCTCCATCACCTGCTTGACGGTCTCGTCCCGGCTCGCGGGGTTGAAGCCGATGCGGATCTGCTCGGACTGACCCACGGCGCTGTCGCGCAGGCGGGCGGTGATCGAGTCGTCACGGATCACGACCGAGTCATCAAGCACGGACTTGTTGGACCAGAGCTGGCGGAACTCGTAGACCGTGATGGACTTGCCGGCCTGTGGGGTCGAGAAGAGGGCCAGCACGAGCACGACCATGAGCACCGCGACGACGACGCCGAAGATCCCGCGACCCGGGGGCAGAGCGCCGGGGGGACCCTTCTGGTTCGGCCCGCCCGGGCCGCCGGGCCCGCCGCGCGGGCGATCACCCTCGTCGGCCATGGCGCGACGCAGGCCGAACGCGCCCGCCATGAGATCCAGGGTGCGAATCGCGATGTTGTTGTGCTTGATTGGCATGAGGTTGCTTTTCACACAGACGGGCCCGAGAAGATGCTCGCTCTCCGGCTTTTTTCGGCTCCTGGCAGGCATGGATGCAGGCCCGGGTGAAGGCAGCAACCAGATCGCTCGATCGCTGGCCCACACTCCCGCCGGCGCCTCAGGCACGCCGCGTCGACCAACGATAGCCATCCCTCGATACGGCCCGCCGCGTCCCGCGGTTCTCGGGCCCCAAACGAAACCCTTGCAAATCCCGGCATGGCCCGCCATCCCGCGCTCCCGCGGGAATCACCAGGCGTCACGAAGCTCCGCGACGAGCTGCTTGGCCAGCCGCTGCATGGCGCCCACCTGCCCGATCTCGATCCGCTCCTGGCTCGGGCGAGCGGGCACGAACGTGTCGAGCGCCTCGAAGTTGCGACGGCTCGTGATGACCTTGCCCGACCGGTTGTCGCGGAACTCGAAGTCCACGCGGATGCGGTAGGCCATTTCCTGGACCAGGCCGGTTTCCTTCTGCACCGACAAACGCTCGAGCTGCGCGTTGGTGATGGTGCCGGTGAGCTCGGTGTCGGACGCGGCGCCGGAGACCACGGCCCAGCGGGTGGTGCGCTGGATCTCCTTGATGATGGCGTCGGTGAGTTCCGCTTCGATGCCGGAGGCGTACGTGGTGTTCTCAAAGATCGGAACGGACACGGACTGCACGTTCGTGGAGTGCGTCGACGCGAACGAGTAGCCCTGATGCGGGTCCGAGGCGCAGCCCGAGAGTCCGAGCGCGCCGATGCATGCCGCCAGCGTCAGGGCGGTCCGGGGGATCGCGGTGTCGTGCCGCCGACCCAACTGCTCGCCAGGCTTCTTCAAGGCTTCTCCTTCGGCGTCGACTCGGGCGCCTTGATCGGGGGCTGTTCTTGCGAGGGCGAAGCTCCGCCCGCGGGCTTGGCCTGTTCGCCGGGCTTGGCCTGTTCGCCGGGCTTGGCCTGATCGCCGGGCTTGGCCTGATCGCTGGGCTTGGCCTGTTCGCTGGCACCCTTGGCGTCCGGGGTCTTCGGGGCGTCGCCTTCGGGCGTGTCCTCCGGCGCGGGCTCTTCAACCTTGGGCGCAGGCGGCGCGAAGTCCTTGGCCTCCCAGCCCTTTTCCTTGATGATCTCCAGGGCGCGGACCGCCGCGACGCTGTCGGGATGCTTGCGGAGCAGGCGTCGGAGCATCAGCTTGCCCGACACGTCATCGCCCCGGTCCAGGTACCAGCGGGCGCTCTCGAGCATCTGTGCGCCCGCGGACTCGTCCAGACGCGCGATCAGCGCATCGTTCAATCCCGCCGACTCGGCCTCGGTCGGATAGCTCTGCGTGTAGCCCTCGATCAGGAGCTTGGACTCGAGCAGCCCCGAGGTGTCGTACAGCGGGCCTTTGAAGCGACCGATGTTGGAGTACACCCGGCGCTGCATCGCCTTCTGGCGATACTGGCTGTTCGGATAGTTCTTCAGGAAGATGTCGTACGCCTCCGCAGCCATGCGCAGGTCACGCGTGCGGTAGTAGTAATCCGCCATCTCGATGCAGGCGCGTTCGGCGATGCGCGAGCCCGGCATGCGCTCCTGCACGCGGAGGAGCAGTTCCTCGCCGACGCCCGTGGCGTTGTCGATGCGCAGCCCGAGGAACTTGCGATTGAGGCCGTTGAGGTACCGGATCCCGATGTCCATCTCGCGCTCGATCGCCAGCGCGAACTGCTCGGTGCCCGGGAAGCCCTTGACGATCTCTTCGTAGTCGTAGAGCGCGTCGTACTCGTTGCCCATCGCGGTCTTGGCGTCGCCCCGGATCAGGTACGCCTCGGGCACCCACGCGTTCTCGGTGCGCTCGTTGCGGTCGAGCCAGTCGTCCACGATCTTGAACGCCTGCTGGGGCCTGTTCTGCGCCAGGAGCTGCTTGGCGCGCTGGAGCTTGCCCTCGTCGGACGCGGGATCAATCTCCCGGGTCTTGACCAGGTCGCCCTCATCCGAGAGCTTGAACTCCTGCTGCTGCGCCAGCGCGGGCAACGCCAGAAGCGCTGCGCCCACGCCGATGAGCAGGCCCCGCGTCGGGCCGAACATCCCTGTGCTGTGCCGATTCGAGCGATCCATGGACCGGGAGTTTAGCGGCACCCTTCTCCCCCCGCCCCGGGACCGCGTTTTCCCCTCCCGGGCACTCACATCAGCGAGGCGACCCACCAGAGCCCCAGCACCGAAAGCACCTGCATGAGGACCGACAGCAGCCAGACCTCCCGGTAGTCATCGATATCGAACTCCTGCATCACCAGCAGGTAGAACACCACCACCCGCGCCCCCCAGGCTGCGAAGCCGAGCCCGGTGAACGAGACCACGAGCCAGATCAGGTGCGTCAGCGCGTTGATCCCCGCCAGCCTGAGCGCGATGAGCCCGATCGGCGCGTCAAACCCCCAGAGCACCAGGGACAACAGGTAGAACGCGATCACCCCCGCGATCGTGGACACCACCAGCCCGAGCGGAAAGCTCACCAGGATCGTGGTGTTGGACTGGGACAGCCCGTGCACGATCGTGCCCAAGAGCCCGACGAGCAGGTAGAGGGCCGGGCGTCTGTACTCCCAGCTGGCAAAGTCGCGGGCCTGACGCTGTTCGATCGCGATGGCCTCGGCTCTTGACCCACGTCTGGGGATTGCACTGCCGCATTCCGGGCACGTGCGTCCGCGGAGCCCGCGCAGGCTGTAGCCGCAACCCGGGCAGCACGGCCCATCGTCATCGCGGGCGGTCCCGAACTGGATGCCACGCTTGCGATCAAACCCGCAGCGCGAGCAGACCACCGCATCCGCGGACATGGAGACGCCGCAACCCGGGCAGGCGACCTTGGCGGACTGGTTAGCCTCGGGCTCGGCCAGCGCGTAGATGCCCGTGTTGTGCCCCTCGTCGGGCTTGGAAACCCCGACGTCGTCCGGGATGACCAGATCGTCGGGCTCGGCTGCGGGCATCTCGGGAGCCCGCGCTGGCGACGGCCTGACTTCCGGCTCCGGATGCTTTTTCGGCCCCGACGCGGGCGGCTCTGCACCCGCCCGCTGGGAGGCCTGCTTCCACACCGTGGCGCACGACCGGCAGGCGTACGCGCCCGCGTCGTTCTTCACGCGCGGCCGCTGCGAGCAGTCCGCTCCACAGTAGATGCAGATCTTCTTTCCCCCCGTGGACATGCGTCGAGCATACCGGCCCGTGCTTCCATCCCTGCGTTCTTGCCTTGCTCTCCAAAGGCAAAGTGGGGCAGCCCAAAAACAACGCCGGCCCCTCGCGCGAGGGGCCGGCGTATCGTGATTCGAGCGTGCTTACTTCTTGCTGTTGTCGGGGCTGGTCGCGGGCGTCGCCTTCAGGTGCTCGCGCCAGGCGTTGAGCAGTTCGGTCTCGCGTTCGGCGGAGATGCCCGCCCGCATCTTGGCCGGGTCCTTGAGCGAGGGCGGGATGTCCTTGCCCGCCTTGGTGAGGTCCTCGACCATCTGCTTGCCGACGCGCAGGCGGCGCTCGACCTCGCCCGGCCACCAGGCCAGGATCGCCTTGGCGGTGTCTTCCGCGGTGCGGAAGCGCATGCCCGCCGCGACGGACTTGGCGACGCTGCGGGTGTGGAACGCTGCGGACTCGCCCACCGCGGGGACCCAGATGGGCATGTCCACCGCCGGCATGACGTGGCGCTCGCCCAGGAACTCCGCGTCAACCCACTCGAACTTGGCGTCCGATGCCGCGGCCTGCTTGCACTGATCGAGCATCTCGCCGATGGTGAAGCGCTTGGCGGGGCCGATCGCGTTGTACGCGCCGTAGATCTTCTGCTCGATGCTGCGCACCACGAAGTCGGCCAGGTCCCGGCAGTCGATGTACTGGACCGGATCGCTCGGCGCGCCCGGTGCGAGGACGGTGCCTCCCTTGCTCACGCGGACCGCCCAGTAGGTGAAGCGGTCATAGGGATCCCCGGGGCCGACGATGAAGCCCGGGCGGATGTTGGTGGCCTTGCCCGGGAATGCTGCCTCGACCGCTGCTTCGCACTGGGCCTTGAAGGGCCCGTACGTCTCGTTGGTGATGGTCTCGTCGGTCGCGGTGGTGGTGCCGAGCTCGTCGGTCTCATCGGCGTTGGGCTTGTCGTTGCCCTTGTAGGCGCTGATCGAGGAGATGAACACGTACTGGCCCGCCGCGGGGGCGAGCAGATCCGCCGACGCCTTGACGATGCGCTGGACGAAGCCCGAGGTGTCCACGACCGCGTCCCACTTGGCGCCGGCCTTGATGCGTTCCTCGATCTGGGAGAGGCCCTGCGCGGAGTTGGGGTCCGCGTCGTCGGCCCGGAGCTTGGGGTCGCGGTTGCCGTAGAGGTGCTCGACGTCATCGCGGCCCGTGCCCAGACGCTTTTCCGTCTTGCCGCGGTTGAAGATCGTCAGGGAGTGCCCGGCTTTGGTCGCGGCCTCGACGATGGCCGGCCCGATGAACCCGGTGCCGCCCAGGACGAGGATCTTGAGCTGCTTGCGACCCGTCGCGGCCCGCGCCAGCTGGGAGGTCGGTCCAAGGGCCGCCGCCGCGGCTCCCGCCACGACGGAGAGTCGAACAAAGTCACGCCGAGTTTGCATCGCCGGTTTCCTGTGTTGTGCTGCGGTCCACGAACCGCGGTCCTCAACCGACGCCCCGGGGGTGCTGCGGTTCCCGAACCAAGCCCGGCCAGCCTTCGCGCGTCCCGACCTTATCGGGCCTGGAAGCCTATTGTTCGGTGTCGGAATGTCCGGGGCCCGGACACGAACATCCGGAGCCTGTTCCCCGAAGGACAAGATCCAGGCGGCCCGCTCGGGCCCGCCTTCATCCGCAGAAAACAAAGGAGAATCACATGCTTCGCAAGACTGGAATGGCGTTGCTTCTTGGTGTCGCGATGATCGCTGGCTGCGAGAAGAAAGAGGCCGAGCCCGCCAAAGACGCGGCCAAGTCGATGACCGACGCGGCCAAGGACGCGGCCAAGGGCGTGCAGGACTCGGCCCAGAAGGCCGGCGAGGCCGCCAAGGAGAAGGTGACCGAGGCCGCCAAGGACGCCAAGGACAAGGTCGCCGAGTCCGCCACCGCGGCCAAGGACGCCGCCATCGCCGAAGTCCAGAAGATGATCGAGCCCCTTAAGAAGGACGCCGAGGCCCTGTACACCAAGGCTGCCTCCAAGCTCGAGCTCAAGCCCCTGGTCGAAGGTCTCAAGGGCGAGATCGGCGGGCTCGACAAGCTCATCGCTGACGCCAAGACCAGCGACAAGTGGTCCTCGCTCCTCTCCGACGCCAAGGGCAAGATCGACTCGGCCAAGAAGATGATCGCGGACCTGACCGCCAAGCTGAAGTAAGCCGGGCGCGAAGGCAATCCAACCCGCTGGCCTCCTCCCATGACCGCAGGGGGCCCGGATTCCGGGTGCATATGACGCACGCCCCCAACATCGGGGGCGTGTGTTGTTTAAACTGATGGACGAGGGCGGGGGTCGGCCCGCCCGCAACGACGCTGAACCGACCACTCAACCGCCACGCCGGGCCGCTCGGCTTCCACGGCGCGGCGCACGCAGAAGGGGATGCATATGGGCTTCGTCAAAGAGTTCCGTGACTTTGCCATCAAGGGCAACGTCTTCGACATGGCGGTCGGCGTGATCATGGGCGGCGCGTTCGGCAAGATCGTGACCTCGCTGATCGAGAACCTGCTCAACCCGATCATCGGCAAGGTCGCCGGCGGCGTCGATTTCACCAACAACTACCTGAACATCTCGGGCAAGGACATCGCCCTGGGCACGAGCTACGACGGCGCCAAGGCCATCGGCGCGGTGCTGGGCTACGGCAAGTTCATGAGCGACGTGATCAACTTCATGATCATGGCCTTCGTCGTCTTCCTCATGGTCAAGGCGTTCAACACCGCCAAGAAGCGCTTCGAGGAAGAGAAGCCCGCAGCCGCTCCCGCGGGTCCCACCGAGAAGGACTACCTCAAGATCATCGCCGAAGCGGTCTCCAAGCGCTAAGCGAGCTCCGGGCGCTGCGCGAACATCGAGTTCACTTTCGAAGCCCCGCACCGGTCTCCCGAGGCGGGGCTTTTTGCTGCGCTCGTGCGGCGGGTCAACCCGCGAGCCTCTCGGCCAGCACGAGCCCGCGCGCCACCGCGAGCTCAAGGTCGGGACACACGCTGGAGGGATCAAGCAGATCTCCCGCGCCGGTCCTTCGCAGATCCTCATACTGAGCGGTCGTGATGCCCGACACCACCAGGTGGCGTCCTTCCGAGCGGAGTCTGGCCAGCGCGCCGCGGAGGACCGCTGCAGCATTGGCGTCCAGATGTGCGATGTCGCCCATGTCGAGCACCACGACCCGCGCGGTGCGCGGCAGGCGTTCGACCCAAGCCTCCAGATCGGGCAGTCTGTGCACCTTTCCCCGCCGCGAGCGGTCGCGGCGCAGGTGATACACGACCAGCGAGCTCGGCAATCCCTCGATCGTCTGGCCCGCGATCTGGTCCGAGGCTTCGATCTCCGCGATCGGGCGCACGACGTCCTGGTACACGATCCAGATCAGGAAGATCACCGCGGGTACCATCGAGAGCCTGGCCGCTTCGTCGTAGATCGCGGTTCCCAGGCCCGCGCCCAGCGCGAACGAGCCGATGATCGCGGCCAGCAGCGCCAGACGACGCGTGGGCGTCTGCTGGTGCAGCGTGCGGATGAACGTTCTCTTGGTCCCGGGCGCGGCGGCGCGGGCGCGATCGCGGAACCACCACGCGAAATGCACGATCTCCATCCCCAGGTCGGTGAGCACGCCCGTGACGTGCGTGGTCCGCACGACGCCGCTGGAGATGCGCGTGATCGTCGCGTTCTGAAGCCCCATCGCGGCGCTGGCGACGCCCGCCATCCAGTAGTGCATCGGGCCCTCGGTCAGCGCCCGCCCTTCGTTGAGCTCGAGCCCGAGACCGAAGATCGAGAGGAGCACCGCCTCCAGCGCCATCGGGAAGACGTAGATCGACTCCCATCCACGGCGACGGCCCAGCTCGGTCGTCACGCCGCTGAGGATCGCGCCGAACAGAAAGGTCGTGAGCAGGAAGAGCCCATAGCGAGCCAGGGGCCAGGCGTTCTCGGTGCCCCGGAAGCCTTCCACGACATCCCGACCCAGGTTCGAGGTCGTCCCGCTGACGTGCGACACCACTGTGCCGCAGGCCATGATGCAGATGATGTTGGTGTATCCCGCGATCCAGGCCAGAGTGACGGCCAGGCGAGCCTGCTGGGTGAAGGAATGGGCTTTGGCGACAAACATGGGGCGAGTCGGAGCCCGCGAGGATCGGTTTTAGGACCTTCGCGGACGGAATGTCCAATCGGCCACCTCGGCCTTCCGGGTGAGTTTCGACCCGGGCTCAAAGATATTGATCGGATTTTGATCGGGCCCAGTCACCCAAAAACACAACAATCCCGCCGGCCGGGATTGTTGCAGAACCGCCTTCAAGTGTATTTGCCGCAGTGCTTTAGCGGTGGCGACGCAGGCCAAGGCCCGCCAGTCCCAGCAGGGCGGCCGCCCCCGGGGCGGGGATCGCGCCGTTGAACTTCACTTCGCTCAGGAAGACCCACTGGGCCCGGCCGTCAAAGAGCGTGACTTCGACGGTGTCGCCCTGGGCGCCGCCGGTGTCGGCGATGAAGGCGAAGGGCGTGCCGGAGTCGGGGTCGGTGACGGGGAAGTCAACCGCGGCGTTGTCGCCGATCTTGATGCGGACGACCGAAGGCGGAGCGACGCCCCCGTTGCCGTTGGAGTCATCCAGATAGAGCGCGATGTTGTTGAACGTGCAGAGCGAATCGAAGTGGAACGTGATGGTGGGGGTGATGGTGTTCCATCCGACGTAGGGGCCCGGCGTGGAGAACCAGTTGAACTCCGCGATCACGCCGTCGGTCAGGTCGCCGAGCCCGCCGGAGAGCGCGGAGCCCGACTGGGTGGGGTTGCCAGAGCCGTTGTAGGAGTCGTCCCAGTACGTGAACGAGCCGGTCTCCCCGTTGAGCATGTCGTAGGACTTGGCCTTGAGTTCGTCCGCCGATGCTGCAGCGGAGAGGAGGCAAGCGGAACCCAGGACCACGAGCGAGCGCATGTTCATGAAGCACCCCAAAGAAGGCCGCCGCCCGGGAGTGGGCGGTGTCTTCAAACATGCCACAGGTTCTCGGGACGGCCAGAAAAGAAGGCACAGATCGCATAAACCCGCGCAGCAGGGGGCCTCAAAACCCGGCTTGGGAGCGCGCCAGGGGCGATCCTTGGCGGGGGGTGCCGGTCGTAGGGGCTCCGTACCGAACCCGACTCCGGGGTGGGCAGTACGATTGACTCGGACGCGGCCGACGGCCGATTTTCACTGCGGAGTCCGCGCACGCCCGAGGATCTGCCCCGAGGCGTCCATCAGCACGCGTCACGAAAGGTCGGCTTATGTGCGGGATCGTCGGGTACATCGGGAAGAAGAACTGCCAGAACCTGCTGCTCGAGGGGCTCAAGCGCCTGGAGTACCGCGGGTATGACTCGGCCGGGATGGCGGTCCTGCAGGACAACAAGATCCAGGTCGTCCGGGCGGTCGGGCGCGTCGCCAACCTCGAGGACAAGCTTGAGGAGCTGGGCGGACTGCGCGGCACCGTGGGCATGTGCCACACCCGCTGGGCGACCCACGGCGGGGTGACCGAGGTCAACGCCCACCCCCACACCGACGACCGCCATGGGATCGCGGTGGTCCACAACGGGATCATCGAGAACTACGCCTCGCTCAAGAAGTACCTCGAAGAGCGAGGGCACGTCTTCAAGAGCCAGACCGACACCGAGGTCCTGGCCATGCTCATCGGCGAGCTCTACGCGCCCAAGGACGGGATGGACCTGCAGTCCGCGGTGCAGGCGGCGCTCCGCGAGGTCACGGGCGCGTACGCGATCGTCGTGATCTGCGACAAAGAGCCCGACGTGATGGTCGCGGCCCGCAAGGGTTCGCCCCTCATGGTCGGCGTCGGCAACGGCGAGTTCATCGTCGCCTCGGACGCCTCGGCGATCGTGTCGCACACGACCCAGGCGTTCCACATGGACGACTACCACGTCGTCAAGATCACCCGCGACGGGTTCACGACCAGCGACATCCACAACGTCCCGGTGAACTCCAAGATCGTGCAGCTCGAACTGGAGCTCGAAGAGATCGAGCTCGGCCAGTTCGAGCACTTCATGCAGAAGGAGATCTTCGAGCAGCCCAAGGCGCTGGCCAACTGCTTCCGCGGGCGTCTGGACATCCGTGAAGGCAACGTCGTGCTCGGAGGCGTGGGCAAGTTCTCGCGGGACCTGATCAAGACCCGCCGCGTCGTCCTGGCGGCTCAGGGCACCGCGCTGCACGCTGCCATGATCGGTGAATACCTGCTCGAGGACCTGGCCAAGGTCCCCGCGGTCGCCGAGTACGCGTCGGAGTTCCGGTACCGCAATCCCATCATCGAGGACAACACCGTGGTGGTCGCGGTGAGCCAGTCGGGCGAGACCGCCGACACGCTGGCGGCCCTCCGCGAGGCCAAGGAACGCGGCGCGCTGGCCCTGGGCGTCATCAACGTCGTGGGAAGCTCGATCGCGCGTGAGACCGACGCGGGCGTCTACCTCCGCGTGGGCCCCGAGATCGGCGTCGCGAGCACCAAGGCCTTCACGGGCCAGGTCGCGGTCCTCACGATGGTCACGCTCTTCCTGGCCCGCCGCCGGTTCATGTCCGCCGATCAGTGCGCGGACATGATGCGCGAGCTCGAGAAGGTTCCCGACAAGATCCAGCAGGTGCTGGCGCTGGATCAGCACGTGCGCAAGGTCACCGAGAAGTACATCGACCGCGAGAACTGGCTCTTCCTGGGCCGCGGGTACAACTACCCGACGGCGCTGGAGGGCGCCCTCAAGCTCAAGGAGATCAGCTACATCCACGCCGAGGGGATGCCCGCGGCGGAGATGAAGCACGGCCCGATCGCGCTGATCAACGACGGGATGCCCGCGGTGTTCATCGCCAACAAGGGTCGCCAGTACGAGAAGGTGATCAGCAACATCCAGGAAGTGAAGAGCCGCGGCGGGCGCATCATCGCGGTCGCGACCGAAGGCGACCAGGACATCAAGCGCCACGCCGACGACGTCTTCTACATCCCGGATGTGCCCGAGTGCCTCTCCCCGATGGTCGCGGTGGTGCCGTTGCAGCTGATGGCCTACCACGCAGCGGTCCTCCGCGGGCACGACGTGGACAAGCCCCGCAATCTGGCCAAGAGCGTCACGGTGGAGTGAGGCCGCCCGCCTCGGGCGCGCCCCGGTTCACTGGGAGGTCCTTGCGACCTCGTGGTCGTCATTGGCCGAGCGTGGCCCGAAGCGCCCGCCTGGGCATATTTGCGTCGCGAAATGTCGCAACGGGTGTCGGGAAGCTCGATCCGCCCGGTAAACTCTCTCCGCGCCCAGAGTTGCGGGCCGACGCGCCCAAGCGGGCAGAACAGAGGGTTCCGTTCCACAGTCTTCCATCATCATGCCGCCCGAAGAGCAGGTCGTCGAGGCCAAGCCTCAGGCGACGATCGACGCACCAGTCTCTCCCACGCCGCTGGCAAAGCCCGGACAGCTTCCGTTGCCCGAGGGCGTCTTCACGCCTCCGCCCGCGGTGGACCGCATCCGCGTGCGCTGGTCTTACACGCTGAGCATCATCGGTGTGCACGCGCTGGCGCTGCTCGCGCTGGTCCCCTGGACGTTCTCCTGGTGGGCGGTCGGCGTGTGCCTTGCGGGTCTGTACGTCTTTGGAACGCTGGGCGTCAATCTCTGCTTTCACCGCCTGCTCACGCACCGGAGCTTCGCGTGCCCGAAGTGGCTCGAGAAGGCGCTGGCGATTCTGGGCGTGTGCTGCCTTCAAGAAGGTCCGGCCCGGTGGGTCGCAATCCACCGCAAGCATCATCAGCAGTCCGACGAGCAGCCCGATCCGCATTCCCCCCTGGTCGCGTTCTTCTGGGGACACGTGGGCTGGCTTCTGGTCGACAACCGCGACACCGATTCGATCCAGCTCTACCAGCGTTACGCCCGCGATCTCTTGAGCCAGCCCTTCTACTACAAGCTTGAGCGGCGCTACGGCTGGCTCTGGGTGTACATCGCCCATGCGGTCGTCCTGGGGGCCTTGGCCTTCGGCGTCGCGCTGGCGCTGGGCGTCGGCATGTCCGGCGCGCTGCAGGCCGCGGCCAGCATGCTCGTGTGGGGCGTCTGCGTGCGCACGGTGCTCGTGTGGCACATCACCTGGAGCGTGAACTCCCTGTCCCATCTGTTCGGGTACCAGAGCTATGAGACCGGAGAGAACAGCCGGAACAACTGGTTCGTCGCGCTGATCTCCAACGGCGAAGGCTGGCACAACAACCACCACGCCGATCAGCGCTGTGCCGCCCACGGGCTCAAGTGGTACGAGGTCGATGTGACCTACCTCACGATCCGTCTGCTGGGCGTTCTGGGCCTTGCGACCAAGATCATGGAGCCGGGCCGCGGATCGGGCGTGACACCCAAGCCCACCTCCACGCCCAGTTCCAAGGCCACCCCGTGATCGACTGGCTGAGGCCTGGCCCGCGCGGCATACTGCCCGCATGACAGCCGGCCAAGGCGGGTACATCCACGGCACCGATCCTGACGAGCAGTACCGCCTTTCCAGGCTCAACGCGATCGTCAACGCCGAGTCCTTCCCCATGCTCGCGCTCAAGCCCGGCATGCGCGTGCTTGATATGGGCTCCGGGCTCGGACAGCTCTCCAGGCTGATCGCGCGAGCGGTGGCGCCCGGCGGGTTCGTCGTCGCGGTCGAACGAAGTCCCGATCAGATCGCCGAGTGCGAGCGCCTCGCGATGCACGACGGGGATGCGTCGCTCATCAACGACGGCGTCCTGCAGATCCGCCAGGGCGACGCGACCGATCCGCCGCTGCTGCCTGGAGAGGTCGGACGCTTCGATCTGGCCCACACCCGGTTCCTGCTCGAACACGTCCGCGATCCGCTGGCGGTCGTCAAGCACATGGTGAACGCGGTGCGGCCCGGCGGTCGGATCGTCCTGGAAGACGACGATCACGAAGTGCTCAGGCTCTGGCCCGAGCCCGCGGGGTTCCGTGAGCTCTGGTGCGCGTACCAGCGGATGTACGACCGACTCGGCAATGACCCGATCGTCGGGCGCAGGCTCGTCGAGCTCTTGCACCGCGCCGGCGCCAAGCCCGCGCGCAGCAAGTGGCTCTGGTTCGGCGCCTGCGCCGGCGACGGCAGGCTCGGCCCGCTGACCGACAACATGATCGGGCTCCTGCGTGGCGCACAGCGGCTGATCGTCGACCATGGCCTCATGCCCGCCAGCAGCGTGGAGCGGGCGCTGGCCGAACTCGAGAGCTGGGGAAAACGGCCCGATGCGGCCCTCTGGTTCGCGATCGCCTGGGCCGAGGGCGTGCGCCCCGAGGCCTAAGGCGGGGTTGCGGGTCTGGCGGGCGGTTATCAGGACCCACAAAGGCCGGTCAGGATCGAAAGTCCGATCACGTTTGCTTATCGGGGCGGGACCGGCGGTCGATAACCAAGGGAGCTTTGCGCCCGCCGGCAACGGGGGCCCTTTGCAGGAGTCGTCGCTTGGCCGCTGTGCACGTGCAAGGACATGCCCTTCCGACTTCGGCCGCGCCGACGGCAGCGGCATCGTCCGGACCCAACCGGGAACTGCTCTCGAGGCTGACCGTGCGCCCGGTGGTTGTGAGCGGCCTGAGCGAGCCCCAGCCCTTGTACGTCAAGGGAGCCGCGGGGGAGCTGACGACGACGAGGCTCCGGATCAGGCCTCTGGCTGAGTCGGATCGCACGGCGTACATCGCGGCGGCGTGCCTGTCGCGCAGCGCGGTCGAGCACCACATGCCGATCTACGAGCCAGGCGAGTCTGATGATGCGATGTTCGCGCGCCAGCTGGCCGCGTTCCGGGAAGGCGAGGCCAAGGGCCACGCGTGGCGACGCCTGATCGAACTCCGTGAGCCCGGGACGTCCAACCCCATCGCGGGTGTGATCAACCTCAACTCCATCCAGCGCGGCATGTCGTTCGAGGCGGACGTCGCGCTGTGGATCCGCGCCGACCTTCAGGCCCGCGGGCTTGGCCTCGAAGCGCTCCGCGCGGTCATCGCTTTCGCGACCGCGGATCTGCCCGAAGGACTCGGCCTTCACCGGATCCACGGCGGCATCGCGCCCGCCAACGTGAACTCCGCCAAGGCCGCCATCCGCGCGGGGTTCAAGCGCGATGGCAATAAGCAGTCGATGCTCCGCGTCGGTGATCGCTGGGAGCGTCACGACTACTACGTCTTTGACCCCTTGGTCTGAAGACCCCCCGAAACTCAAGGCTCCTTGGCGGGAGGCGTCGCGGCGGCGCCCGCGGGATCGGGCTTGCCCGGATCGATCATCTCGGGCTTGATGGGCTCGGGCGGCGTGTCGGGCGGCTCGTTGAGTTCCGCGGCGCCGAGCTTCTGGAACGAGCCGTCGCGCTTCACGCGGAGCTCGTCGGTCTGGAGCAGATACGCCAGCACCGCGTTGCGGAGGTTCGTGCGGGCCGCGTCGCGCTGGTTTTCGGCCTGGAGCAGGTCGTTCTGCGCGTCCACGATCTTCTGGGGATCGATGGTGTCCTGCTTGAGCTCGACTTCCTCGAGACGACGCCGGTTGATCTCGACCTGCTGTTCCGCGAGGTTGAGCTGGAACCGCTGGAGCTCGATCTGGCGCACCGCACGGCGCACGGAGACGATGACCTCGTCGCGCAGCCTCTCGAGGTTGCGTTCGCGCTGGTGCATGCGGATCTGCGTGGCGCGCAGGGAGAGTTTCTCGATGTCGCGGTCCAGCGGCATGCTGAACTTGGCGCTGGCGCTGTAGTTGGTGTCGTCCGGATCGAAGTACACGCCGCCTTCGCGGGTGTCGCTGTCGGTCGGGATCGAGACGTTCCCGTTGAGATCCAGGTCGGGAAGCAGGTTGTTGCGGGCGTTGCTTACGGCGCGGCGGGCGTCGACGACCTGGTCGCGGGAGTTCTGCAGATCGAGCCTGAAGAGCAAAGCGCGGCGCACCGCCTCGTCGATCGTCACATCGGGCTCGGGCACCTCGAAGGTGAGGGGCTTGACCTCGATCTTCTGGTTGATGTCCAGTCCGAGCCTGATCTTGTAGCGGTCTTCGGCCAGGATGTACTGTTCGCGGAGCGAGGCCAGCGACGCGCGGGCCCGCACGACCTGGTTGGCCGCGTTGTTGGTTTCGAACTCGCTCAGTCGCCCGGCGGCGACGCGGGCCGCGGTCGACTCCTGGAGCCTGATGAATCCCTCGAGCTGGCGCTTCTGGTTGCCGATCTGGGCCTGGAGTTCGAGCAGATCGAAGTAGTCGGTCGCGATCTCCACAAGGTTCTGGCGGCGGAAGCGTTCGAACGTGCGCGCCTGATAGATCAGGTCGCGTTCCTGCTGGATGAGGGCTTCCTGCGCGACCAGTCCGGCGCCTCGGAGCAGGGGGATGTTCCCGCTCAGCACCAGACGCGAGGCCTGCGTGTACTGCTTGGTCGCCTGATCGCGGAGCTGTTCGGTCGCGTCCCACACCCAGGCCGCCTCGGCCTGTCCGCCGTAGGGAAGCTTCTGCGTCGCCTTGAGGGTGTTGATGATCGAGAGCGTGTGATCGAATCGGCCGTTGTCGCCGCCGCCGATGATGCCGACGGTGGTGTCGTTGGACAGGCGCGGCCCCCAGCGGTGGCGCTCCTGCAGCAGGCTGATCGCGGCGAGGATGTACTCCTCTTCAGCGGTCAGAAAGTCGCGGCCCGATTTCTGCGAGATGCGCAGCGCATCCTCGATGGTCAGGGGCAACGCCGGACGGCTGTCGGCGCCCTGCTCGCCCGAGGTGAACTTCTCGAGCATCGCTTCCACGTCGCGTTTTTCGTCGGCCGCCTTGAACTCGAGCTGATCCGCCGGCGGGTTCACAGTGGACGGGTCCTTGGCGGTCTCTTCCTTGCGCTGCGTCTTGTCGCTCGGTTTGTCGTTGTATTCGGTGGAGGGCGTCAGCGCGCTCTTGCCAAGCGAGTCGGCGCGCTGGCCCACGACGCGCTCGATGCGCTTGTCGATCGCGTCCATCCCCGATGAGCAGCCGCCGGCGAGCAGCAGCAGCGCCAGTGCGGTCGCGCGGGCTGGAGAGAGAGGGGTTTCCTTGGCTGGGCG
Source organism: uncultured Phycisphaeraceae bacterium (assembly GCA_964531675.1). GTDB lineage: Bacteria > Planctomycetota > Phycisphaerae > Phycisphaerales > UBA1924 > CAZHFW01. The sequence goes on from CAZHFW010000018.1 coordinate 55,285, forward strand.
TCGAGTCGGCACGCGCTGGGCCTCCGATGCTTTGGCGTGAACGCAATGAGGATGCGCCGGCGCTCCGTGCCCGACGCCAAACCCCAGAACCCCAGAGGGGTCGGAGTGTAACCCGTTGGACCGCCGAGACATCGATCGGGTTCCGGCTGGGTTTTGGTCGTTTGAGAACCGAGATTGGCAGTCCTACCCTTGAGGCTTTCCTCTATCCAGCGTAGTGACCAAGGGAAAACCCCGGGCCGCTTCCGAATGAGACACGCTTCCCCGTCGCTGGCGGGGGACCCAGGAGCCCACGCGATGCCCAGCGTGACCTATGACGGGCGCAGTTTCATGCTCGACGGCCGGCGCGTCTGGCTGGTCGGCGGCACGGTGCATTACACGCGCGTGCCGCGCGAGCACTGGGCCGATCGCATCCATGCCGCCAAGCTCCTGGGCGTCAACGTCATTCAGACCACCGTCGTCTGGTCCCGTCACGAACCAAGGCCGGGCGTCTTTGATTTCAAGGGCGACAACGATCTTCGTCACTTCGTCCAGCTCGTCGGCGCCGCCGGGATGTACTGCGTCCTGCGCATGGGTCCGTTCGTCGGCGAAGGCCTGGACATGGGCGGTCTGCCCGCGTGGGTGCTCGAGCTTCCCAATGTCAAGCTCCGCACCAACAACGCGCCGTATCTCGAGGCCTGCTCGCGATTCCTGACCGCGGCCAGCGAACAGCTGCGCGACTTGCAGGTGACCAGCCCGGGCAAGGGCGGCCCGGTGCTCATGGTGCAGAACGAGAGCGCCTGGACCTGCGGCGACGACACGCTCGCGTCGGGTTACCTGGGCGAGCTCATCCGTTATCAGCGCGAGGGCGGGCTCAACGTTCCCGTGCTCAACGCCAACAACCTCTGGCAGAGCGTGGAAGGCGAGATCGATTGCTGGTCCGGCGCGGGCGAACTGCTCGGCACGATGCGCCAGCTCGGCGCGGTGCGCTCGGATCGCCCCAAGATGGTCGCGGGCTTCGAGATCGGGCGTCGCCCGGTCTTCGGCCACACGCCCGGGGCTTCGGTTTCGCCCTGGTCGATCCAGCGGCGTCTGGCGGAGGTGCTCGCGGGCGGCGCGCAGTACATGATCGATCCGGCGGTGGGGGGCGGGAGCTTCGGCTTCAGCGCCGGCCGCGATCCGGAATCGGTCGATGGTTTCTTCTTTTCGGGGGATGACGCTTCGGCACCGGTGCTCGGAACGGGCGCCGCGGGAGCTTCGTTCCACGCGATCCGCCGCATCACGACGTTCGCGACGCGCTTCGGCCGCCTCTTCGCCAACCTCGATCCCGCGTACCAGCCCGTGGTGCTCGACCCGGGCCCGCAGGGCGACGCCAAGGGCGCCAGGGCCAAGGCGCAGGCCGCGACGCCCGCCAACGCCAAGGGCGTGGTCCACATCAACGGCACCCAGGGCGGCGTCGTGTTCGTCTTCGGCGAGGAAGCCTCGTCCGGCGCGTCACGCGAAGCGACGCTCCTCATGCCCGATGGATCCACCTTGCCTGTCAACCTCGGGCAGCAGTCGGTCGTCTGGTGCGTGCTCGATGTTCAGGTCGGCGGCCGTTACAGCGTGGACTACTGCAACCTGTGCGCGATGGGCGCCGTCGGTCGCGTCTTTGTCTGCTACGGCCCCGCGGGCGCTCGCGCCATGCTCAGCGTCAATGGCTCGCCTCTGGAAACGGTCGTCCCCTCGGGCAAGACGCCCAGCGTCGTCGAGCACGAAGGCCTTATGGTCGTCGTCTGCTCCGAGGATCAGATCGACCATGTGTACATCAGCGATGACGCGGTGTATCACGGCGTCGCGGGACTGACGACCAACGGCAAGCCGATCGCCGCTGCGGGTCAGCGCTCGTGCCTCAAGATCGCCTCCGACGGCACCGTCTCCAATCCCGCGGCGGAGCAGTTCAAGAGCATCGCTGCGCCGGGCCCGATCACGCTCAGCAAGTGGACCACCGCGGGCGCTTCGGATTACGTGGATGGTTCCAGCGCACGCTTTGCGAGCATCACGGGCCCCGCCGAACTGGGCCGCCTGGGCGCTCCCTATGGCTATGGCTGGTACCGCCTGTCGATGAAGTCATCCACCGCGCACCGGGCTCACGTCCGTGCGCCGGGCTCGGGGGATCGCCTCCACCTGTTCCTCGACGGCGAGCCCCTTGGCGTCCTGGGCGTTGGTCCGGGCGCCAGCGATGAGGTCGTCGTTCCCCTCAAGAAGCAGCAGAACCTGGTCGTGCTCGCGGAGAACGCGGGCCGCTTCTCGGGCGGCGCGTGCCTTGGCGAACCCAAGGGCCTGATCGGCCATCTGCTCGAGTGCGAAGAGATCAAGGCGGGCAAGCCCAAGCTCCAGAACGGGCAGCCCGTTGATCCGCTCACCTTCCGCGCGCCCCTCTGGGAGCTCCGCCCGGGTGATGCGACGCTCGCGGCACGACTGACCTGGGCGATGCCGCACCGCAAGAAGGGCGATCTGCTCATCGTCATCCGTCAGATGACCGGCCGCGGCCTCGTGCTGCTCAACGACAAGCCCGTCGCGTTCGTGGATCGCTCGGGCCCGAGCAGCCTGGTGCTCACCGACGAGCAGCTCGGTCGCGGGAACGCGACGATCCAGATCGCCATGCTCCCCGAAGGCGTCTTCGCCGGCGGGGCGCACGATCAGGAGATCATCCTCAAGCACGCTCCCGAGGTCTCGTTCTACGAGGTCGCAGCGGTGCTTTCCGCCAAGGCTGAGTGGTCCTTCGCCAAGTGGGACGCTCCGGGCGCGACGATGTACGAAGCCCCCAAGGCCCGCGGCCCGCATCTGCCGGCGTGGTGGAAGTCCTCCTTCCAGGTCCCCGAGACCGACGCAGCGGCGATGTTCGAACTGACGGGCGTCACCAAGGGGCAGGTCTACATCAACGGCCGGCACCTGGGGCGCTTCTTTGTCTCCACCCCCGACGGCAAGGCGGTGACGTCCGGCGAGCGGCTGTTCATCCCGCGCTCCTGGCTGAAGTTCAACGCGGACAACGAGGTGGTCGTGTTCGACGAGCACGGCGGGAATCCGGGCAAGTGCCGGATCGTGTTCGAGCAGGACCTGCCGATCGTGGCGCGGTTCGTGCCCGATCCGCCCACGCCTCCTCCTCCGCCTCCACCCCCGCCCGCGCCGGCCAAGCCCGCCAAGGGCGCCGCCAAGCCCGCGGCGCCCGCGAAGGCTGCCGCTCCCAAAGCGACGGCGCGTAAGAAGTAAGGCGGGGTCGATGATGTGATCAAACCCGGACGCGCCCGCGGCGCGTGTGGTACGCTGCGCCCGCGCATGTCGGGAGGATTCGATGACGTACATCCACATCTGGGCGGAGGCTGCGGCGTTCGCGGCGCGGGCGCACGAAGAGCACTACCGCAAGGACGGGAAAACGCCTTACTTCTCGCACCCGGTGCGGGTCGCGATGACCCTGATGTACGTCTTTGAGTGTCATGACGCCAAGGCCCTTGCTGCGGCGTTCCTGCACGACACGATCGAGGACTCGACGACGGACTACGACGACGTCGCCAAGCGATTCGGGAAGGAAGTCGCGGACATGGTCGCGGCGCTGACCAAGAACATGATCCTTCCCAAGAAACGCCGTGAGGCGGATTACGACCAGAGGCTCGCGAAGGCCGACTGGCGGGCCAGGCTCGTGAAGCTCGCGGACCAGTACGACAACTACTCGGACGCGGTGATGCGGGCCCCGAATCAGCCGGGGAAGAAGAAGCGGGAGACCGCGGTGAAGGTCCGCCGCGCGATCAGGCTGGCGCAGCCCGACGCCAAGAAGCACCCGGAGACGGCGCGGGCGATCAAGGCCTGCCGGGCGCTGCTCGCCCGAGGACCACGCAACCGCGACTGAGCAGCATCGCCGCTGGGAACTTCCGAGCGTGTGCCGGGAGTCGAGCGCCGGGAGTGGTCCCGTCGGTCCTTACAGTCTGGATTACTCGTCGACGCGGATGCCGACGCCGGCTTGGCGGAGCTGGCTCCGCAGTTCTTCAATGCGGCGCTGCGCCAGATCGACGCGCTGCTGGGCCGAGGCCCGCTGCGGCTTGCCCAGCCCCGGGTCCATGAGCATGGTCATGGCGGTCTGCATCTCGCTGAGCTGGCGGTTGATCTCGGACTGGATGTCCGTGATGCGACGCATGTCCGGGCGCTGGAATCGCACGCCCTCGCGGCGCACGCCCATCTCGGGCTCGCCGAACGGATTGGCCTCGCGCATGGCCTGCTCGGGCAGGCCGCGCGGTTCGCCCGCCGCGACCAGGAACGGGATGAGGCCCTCGACGTCCACGGCCGCGGGATCAATGCCCTGGGCCTTGGCCTGCTGGGCCAGTCCGACCGCTCGATCGTGCTGGCTGCGCTGCATCTCCGCGCGGGCCTGCGTCCAGCCCGCGGGAAGCAGCGGGGGACGGAGCACGCTGGAAGCCTGACCCTGGGTGCCCAGCGCCGCGAGGCGCTCAAGGCGACGGCTCCACGCTTCACTGAGCGTTGAGGAGTCGGGACCGCGGCGGCCCACGCCCATCTGCATGCGCGGCAGATCCGAGTAGTTGCCGATCTTGCACGTGACGTTCACGCGGTGCCCATCGCGGATCACCGAGATCGTGACCTCGTCCCCGGGATCGTGCGACAGGATCTCCGCGGAGATCGAGTTCATGAGGTCGTAGCGGTTCTCCTCGAACTTCGTGGAGCCGATGGCCACGATCGCGTCGCCGGGCTTGAGGACCCGCATCGAGTCGAAGTTCTCGATGCATCCGCCGATGAACGCGCCCCGGCCCGAGCGTGGGCCGTTGAGGTTGTCCCAGCTCACACCCAGCGCGCCGCGGGGCTCGCGGAAGAAGAGCTGTTCGCCCGCCTGGCAGAGCCTGACGCGCTGCTCGGGCGTGAGGTCCGCGCGGGCAAGCTCGGCTTCGATCTGCTTGAGCTTGAATGAGCTCCCCGGCGCGTAGAGCGCTTCGGTCGCCTGCTGGCGCTTGTTGAACGAGTCGTCGTTGAGCTGGGTGATCAGGCGATCCAGCGAGGGTTCCGACGCGATCGCGCTCGCGCACGGAAGCGCGGCAAGGATCGCACCGATCAGTCTGATGCAGGTCGCGTGCCTCATGGGGTCGCCCGGAAGGACCATGGATTATCGCAGGGATCCGCCCGCCGTGCTGAGGCTAGCAGCGACAAACAACAAATTGGCATCTGAGGCCCGTCAGGCCCGAGAATTGCGTGCTCCGGCCCGCGCCTGGCTCATTCGACGTTCTGGGCCTGTTCCTTGATCCGGTCGATGGCGCCCTTCACCTCCACGATCTGCTTGGAAATCCCCGCGTCGGGGGACTTGCTGGCGATCGTGTTGGCCTCGCGGAGCATCTCCTGGGCCAGGAAGTCGAGCGTGCGTCCGAGGGGACGATCGTCGCTTGAGGTGAGCAGTTCGCCGAACTGATCCAGGTGGGCGTTGAGCCTGGCGATCTCTTCGGCGATGTCCGTGCGTTCGGCGTACACCGCGATCTCGCGGATCAGATCGCCCGGCTCGATCGAGATCTCGGCCTCGGCGATCATGGAGTCGATGCGCGTCTTGAGCCGCTTTTCGTAGTCGGCGACCACGGTCGGCGCACGCTCGGCGATGCACGTCAGGCGCGACGCGATGAACTGGCGGTGCGAGAGGAGTTCCTCGCGGAGCACGCCACCCTCGCGGCGGCGCATGTCGATCAGGCCGTTGATCGCCTTGTCCAGAAGCTGCGTCAGGGCCTTGCGGGCCCCCTGCAGACGACGCTCCTCATCGCCCGGCGGCTGGAGCACGCCCGGCAGATCAAGCAACGCGCCCAGGTCGAGCTTCACATCCGAGCCGATCTGAGGAAGGGCCTTGAGCTGATCGATGTAGCGTTGCAGGGCCCGCGTGTTGATCTCGTACGCCGCGTTGGCCGAATCGTCGGAGCAGGAGATGCTCAGCGTGATCGTCCCGCGGTCCAGGCGCTTGCGGAGCTGGGCCTCCATGTCGGCCTCGAGGCCCTGCAGCTGGTCGGGCAGGCGGATGACGGCCTTGAAGTACTTGTTGTTCAGCGAGCGGAGTTCGACGAAGTAGTGCACGCCTTCGACTTGCGCCGAGGCCTCACCAAAGCCGGTCATGCTTCGGATCACGCGGATGCTCCAGAATGCGCCCCAGGCGGACGCTTCGAGGGAAGAGGGCTCGAACCTCGCCGAGTTTAAGACTTTGGCGCGGGCTGGGCGGGCTTGGAATCAGTCCCGGAGGCCGGGGCCGGCGCGGGCGTCGTGCCTGCAGGGGCGGGCGTCGTTGCCGGGGTTGCTGCCGGAGCGGATCCCGCCGGAGCAGCCGGGGTGTCGGTCTTGGGGGCTTCGGTCTTGGGCTGCTCGGTCTTGCTCTGGTCCGCGGGAGCGGCGCCATCGGCGGGAGCGCCCTGATCCGAGCTCACCGGGGCCGTGCCGGGCGTCCGGCTGGCTGCGGGTGTCGGGTCCGGGGCGCTGGGCCGCAGCGCGAAGTTCAGACCGATGGACATGCCCACGAAGAGCACGAACACGACGATCGTGAAAATGGTCAGGGCGTCGCCGGTCTTGGTGCCGAAGGCGGTCTGGCCCGAGCCCGCGCCGGAGCCGAACGCTCCAGCCAACCCGCCACCCTGCGGGCGCTGGATGAGCACCGTGAGCATGAGCAGCAGGCAGATCAGAACGAAGATCACGCCGAGGATACCGGTGGCCCAGGGGGCCATGCCGAGGGTGATCAGGCTGGAAACGCCGAGCATGGGCAGCATGAAACGCTCCGTAAGCAGGAAGGCCGCACACTCCTGGCGGTCCGTTGGGCCCAGAGTCTAGGAGCCTCGCCCCGCCTTGGGGGACGAGCCCGGACCAATGTTCGGATTTTGATCGGATTGTTTGGCTCGGAATCGGCGTGATGGCGCTGGGAGCAGGGGGGTGCAGCTGGTTAGTCTCGGAGCGGGAAGGGTCCCGCCGTGCTCACGGCGAGGCATCGGGTCTTGTGTGAGGGAGACAACATGATCGCGTATGAGACGCGCCGCCTGGCGCTCGCGTGCGCCAGCGGGGCTTTGGCCGCAATGACTGCGCAGGCCACGCTGGTGTATGACCACCTGATCGCTGCATCGAGCCTGATCGCGACGCCCAACATCGAATACGCCGAACGCATCACGCTCGCGCCCGGCCCATCGACGATCACCTCCGCGCGCATGCGGCTCGGACTTTCGGCGCTCACCCCCGACGCCGGGACCATCACGCTCTCGTTCTACGCCGACGCAGCGGGCACGCCCGGAACGCTTTTGTTCACCTCGTCGCAGAGTGTCAGCGTCGCCAGCGTTTCCACGCTGGTCGATTTCACCGGCCTCAGTGTCGCGGCCCCCTCCCCGATGTGGATCTCGTCGCGCTTTGTCTCGACCGGACCGGGAACGGGAGGCTCGCGCCTGTCCATCGCGGCGCCGCTCGTCGGATCGGTCGACTCCACGCGCATGGTGCGCACCGGCGGCGTCGGCTCATGGACCGCCGAATCCACCAACCGCTGGATCGAGATTCAGCTCGACTCGGTCCCCACGCCGGGAAGCCTCGCGCTGCTCGCGCTCGGAGGCATGGTTGGTTCCAGGCGACGTCGTTAAGGCGCGTGCAGCACCAGGCCGCTGGAAATCACCACGCGGTCCTGGATCGGCCCGTATGCGCCTTCTTCCAGCGAGATGACCAGCGTTCCGCCCGAGGTCAACGGGAGATTCACGTCCGCGGATGAGCTCTCCGCGTTGAACTTGCGGCGCAGGATCTCCGTCTTTCCCGAAGGCGCGACCAGCGTCAGCACCAGATCGCAATCCCCCCAGCTCCAGCAGTCGGGCGGGAGCTCCGCGCGGAAGGCCAGCCTCGACGCGCCTTTGGGCAGCGTCAGTTCCATCGATGTGGGCCGCCCGAACTCGATCACGCCCATCCCCAGAGGCTGATCCAGACCGGCCTGGACGCGGACGTCTGGCGTCGGAGCTCCGGAAGTCAGGCTGCTCAACGGCGTCAGGATCGACGCGTCAAACGCGACCGCGGCGATCGCGTTCAGGGGCAGATCCGCCGGCGTGGCCTGCGATTGCCCCTGGCTCTTGTTCGCGTCCAGCGGCTCGGGGGTCACACGCACGAGCTTGCCCGGCGTGCTCGCAAGCGGGCCGGTCCGCACGATCGTGCCGTCGGCCAGCCAGATCATCGTGCCCTGGCGCGGCGTCGGCGGCGCCGCGAAAAACGCTGCGCCCACGCGCGCCCACGGGATCGTCACGGGCTTCTTGTCGACCTCGATCTTCACCGGATCGCCAAGCGAAGCGATGAACCCCTCCAGGCGATCGCCATTGGCGAGCAGCAGCAGATCGTCCTTGCTCTTGGGCTGAGGCGGGATCGCAAACGAGCTTGCGGGCGAGACGTCGATCCGCCTGATCCGCTCGATCGGGAAACGGAACAGGCCGAAGGTCGGGTGATTCCACGTGAGGAACTGATCCGGAGAGGCTTCGCGGCCGTCGGCACGGCCCGTGAGGCGTTCGCCGTCCACGAGCGTGAGGACGTCGGCCTTGGCGACCTCGCCCGGGCTCCAAGGCAGCGCTCCGGGAAGCTCCGCGACGCTCACGCTCGCGACGCGGTCCTCGAGCGACGCCGCCCTCGTCACAGGCCCCGCGGTCACGATCGCCAGGTACTTGTCGAGGGGCTCCGAGCGGATCAGGTTGCCCACGTCCAGGAACTGGATCTGGCCTCGATCGATCGACACGAGCTTGACAGGCTTGGCGCGAAGCTCGCGGTCGATGAGCACGCGCGGCACGAACGCGGGCGGGCGCGCCGCCTGGGCGCTCGCGTGCGACGCAGCCAGCAGCGTGAGGGCGCAGGCGATCACCCGGGACGTGCGGGGCGCGAGCGTGTCAGAGAGGCGGGTCATCCAGGAGTCCATCGGCATGGCGGGTTGGGAGGGCGGATTACTTCTGGAAAATCGGCAGATAACGCTTGGGCATCTGCAGCACGATCAGCGCCATCGCGGTGCCGTAGGCGTTTCCGACGCTCTGGTCCTGCCAGGAGCCATCGGGCTGCTGGTTGTCCATGAGCTCCTTGCGGACCGCGGGCCACCAGTCTTCCCAGGCCTTGCCTCCCGCCAGGTACATGCACTGGACCGCGTAGTAGTGCCCATAGAAGTAGTGCGCCCGGACCTGGAGCTTGCCCGGGAAGGCTTCGGCCATGAGGTACTGGATGCCCGCGGGAACGCCCGGGTCGTCGTAGAAGCCCGCGTATTGCAGGCTCGCGACGCCCGCAGCAGAGCGCGGCCAGGCGGATGGGCCCGGATCTCCCTGATAGCGGAATCCGCCGTCGGGATTCTGGCAGCGCCTGACGTACGCGACCGCCTTGTCGATCGTGTCCTTGCGGACCTCGATCCCCGCGTTGCGGGCCGAGCGCAGCGCCATGATCTGCGTGATCGTGACCGAGATGTCCGCGTCGTTGGGGACCGGGTTGTAGCGCCAGCCTCCCTCTTCGTTCTGCGTGCTCTCGGTGAGGCGCACCGCCTTGAGCACCGCCTGGTGGACGCGCTGGGAGAGCTGGGTATCCCCGCCGCCCGCGGTCATGCCGTAGAGCTCGCCGAGGAAGAGCAGCGCAAAGCCATGCCCGTACATCGGGCCATTGGCGGAATCCGCGGAGATGAGCCCGCTCTCGGAGCAATGCTGAAGGACGAACTCCAGGCCGCGGGTGACGTTGGGGCCGTAGGTCCCGCGTCCCGGGAGATTGCCGTCGGACATCATCGCCAGGCACGCCAGCGCGGTGATCGCCACCGAGCGTCCCCAGCGGGAATCGCCGAAGGAGCCATCGGCGTTCTGCATCGCCGCCAGCGCCGCCAGTCCCTTGCTGGCGACCGCGTCGAGCTCGGGGCTCATCTCGTCGAGCATCGCCTTGTTCTGCGCGGAGCGGTCCGTGCGGTCGATCACGCTCGGATCGGGATCCGAAGCTCCCGTGGGAGGCGTCGCGGGTTTTTCGGGCTGGGCCTGCTCGGCGGGCTGGAACGCCCACGACGCAGGACAGACGCCCGCGACGATCGCCAGCACCAGCGCTGAACGAATCGGGGAGCGCCGGGCGTCGGACCTCGTGCGAGCCAGCCGCGTCATCACGGGTTCTTCTCCCTGGGCTCTTCCGCAAGGCGGCGGTAGTACGCCTCCGTGAGCGACTGATACAGCGAGCTGAAGCGGTCGCTGGCGCCTTGCACCAGCGCCTGACGCATGTGCTCGGGCAGATTGCCCCACGCCGCCTGGGCCGCGGGCGAGAGCGCGTTGGGACGCGCGTCCTGCTTGGCGGGCGCCATCGCTTCGCTCTGGGCGGTGCCATTCGGATCGCGCTCCGCATCCTGCTGAGACTGCTGCCTCTGCTGTTGCTGCTGCTGATCCTGGCTCTGCTGCTGTTTCTTCTGCTGACTCTTGGACTTCTGCTGCTTCTGGTTCTGCTCGGCCTGTTCGATGAGCTTGTCGAGCTTCTTGAGCGCGTCTTCCTGGAGGCGCTGGGTCGGGAGCCCCGGGTCCTTGGCCGCTGTCAGGCGCTCGGCCGACTGGGCCATGAGCTCGACCGCTTCGTCCATGTCCTCGGAGTCCTTGCCGCCCTGAAGCTTCTGGTCCAGCGCCTTCTTGTCGCGCTCCCGCCCGCGGATCGAGGCGTTGGGAAGCCCGAGGAGCTCATCAAGCGAAGGCAAAGGCTCGCGCTTGGGAGGATCGGTCACGCCTCCGAAGGCCGTCCCCATCGCCAGCGCAAGCTGCATCGCGCCCGCGATCAGGGCTCGAGCCAGCACCGGGTTGGCCTTGTCGTGCTGATTCATGAGGCGCCCCCCGCGGGTTTGACGTCCTGGGGAGGCTCCTGGTTCGCGGGCTTTTGGTCTTCAGGCGCGGGCTGGCCATCCTTCTGCTTGGCTTGTTCCGCGAGTGCTTTGGCCTTGGAGGCGAGCTCGGCCTGCAACGCGCCGAGCTTCTCGAGTTCGGCCGGATCGGGCTTGTCCGCGCTCGCGCGGGTCTGCTCGAACACGTCGGCCTGCATCTCGCGCAGGAGCTTCAGCTCCGCCAGGGGCGGGATCAGGTCATTCTTCTTCTGACCGGCGTTCTGGCCGCCTTGCCCGCCGCCGCCATCCTCTTCGTCGCCTCCGTCGTTCTGACGGAAGTCCTTCTTGCCCGCCTCGGTCAGCACGTCCGCGAGCGACTTGAGCAGGCGGCGGGCGCTGGCCTGATTCCGCGCCACCTGGGGCGTCGGGGACAGATCTTCCAGAAGCTTGGCCGCCTCCGCGGTCAGCGTGTCGAGCCTGCTGTGCGCAAAGTCGAAGACCGCAGCCTCCTTGAGCCCGCTGGTCTTGGTGCGGAGCTCTTCGAGCTGATCGCGGATCGTGCGCTGGCGCTCGGCCAGCTCGCGGATCGCGGCCCGCTCCCGGCGTCCGACGTCCTTGCCGATGTACGGCGCGGTCTGCTCTTCGAGCAACGTCTGGCGTGTGAGCGCTTCGCGGTACGCGTCGCGGAGCTCGCCAAGCTTCTTGGCCTGCTCCTGTTCCTTCGAGCTCGCCTCGGCCTTGCGGGCCAGCTCCAGCGCTTCGTTCAGACGCTCGAGGCTGAGCCGTTCGCCGCTGTCGGCCTTGGTGGGATCCACCGGCGTCGCGCGGAGCCCCGCGATGGCATTCCCCTGGGCCTTGCTCGCGACCGTGAGCGGGTCCACGATGGCTGCCAGCTCCTTGAAGTTGGTCCGGATGCGCTGGGAGATCCCGAGCGTCTCCTGATTGATCTTCAGCATCGCGGCGTCCAGACCATCGAACGCGCCCGACTTGCGGGCTGCCTCCAGCGCCGCGATCTCCTGCTTCTGCTGGGCCGCCAGCGCTTCGAGCTGCTTGGTCACATCGGCCAGCATCCGCCTGAGCGTCTCTTCGCGCTTCTGCGTGCCCTTGTCGAGCTCGCCGAGCATCTTCTCGAGGGACTTCTCGGCCTGCTCCTGATCTTCCCCAGCCTGCTGGGTGCGGTTCTGCTTGATCTGGTCCGCAGCGTTCTGCTGCTGATCCGCCACGCGGTCCTGCCGCCCGCGCTGGGCCGCGGACTGGATCGCCTCGGCCTGCGCCGGATCGGCCTGCTTGAGCCTCTGGGCGCGATCCGAGAGCGAGTCGAGGGTCGCGGCGGTCTGCTCCGCCAGGGCCCGCTGACGCTGCGCCAGCGCCTCCAGCGCGGACTTCTCCGCGTCGGTGAGGTCTGAATCCCGTTTGCCCGCGAGCTGTTCGGTCGCGCGCTTGGTCTGCTCGCGGAGTTCCTTCTGCGCGCCCAGGAGCTTCTCGAGGTCACGCCGCGCCGCCCAGTTGTCCTTGCCGCGTTCCAGCGTCGCCGCGAGCTTGGAGAGCTCCTGACGCGAGCGTTCCTGCGCGTCCGTGACCGCCTTCTTGGCGTCCGCGCTGGGAGAACTCGCAGCCCGCTCCATCGCGGCCTGTGCTTCGCCCGAGCGTTCCTGGGCCTGCTCCGCGACCGCGTCGGCGTCCTGCAGAATGCCCTTGAGCGCGGGGTCCTTGAGCCCGTTGCGGTCGATGCGCTTCTGCAGCCTCTGCACCGCGTCACGCGCCGGCGCGAGCCGCTCGGTGATCTGTTCCTGCGCCTGCTGCGACTCTGCCGACGCGAGCTTCTCGGGCGCCTGCGTCAGGAGCTTCTTCTGATCGTCTTCAAGCCGCTGCACCGCCTGGCGCAGGCCGGTCATCTCCGCGGCAATCTGCTCGACCAGCTCCGACTCGGAGATGATCCGCAGCCTGCGCACCGCCGAAACCACCGGCTCGTGAAGCTTGCCATCCACCGCGAAGATGTCCCGCGCCACCGCGGTGAGCCAGAGCTCGTCGCCCGCCTTGAGTCCAAGATCCGTGAGCACGAGCTTGGCGCTGGCCAGAGTCTGACGCGACGGATCCACCGCGCCGGGCGCCACCGGACCGGGCGCGGGCGCGTCGATCTTGGCCGCCAGCGCGGGTTCGCCTGTCACCGCAGGCGGCGCACCGCTCGAGCCCGAAGGCGCGGTCGCCCGCTGGGTCCGAAGCTCGACCGAAGCCAGTCCCACGTCGTCACGGCCTTCGCCCACCGCATCAATCGTCGCGGTCGCCAGCACCGCCTCGTCGTGCGCGGGCTCGAGCACCGAAGCGGTGGGGGGCGCGTCGGCCGCCACATCGAGCGTGAACACCGCGTCCTGGGCGGAGGTGATGTTGAACTCGTCCACGAGCGCCACAGGCAGCCTCAACGAGCGGGCGGCGCTGAACGTCATCGTCCACGTCTTGCCATCGAGCGACAACGCTGCATCCGCGGGCGCGGGCGACTTCTCGCCGAGGCCCAGCATGGACGGCTGCCCGACGACAGGCTTGTTCAGCTCAAGCGTCAGCGTGACCTTGGATCCCGCGAGGATCGGCCCCACGACACCCGCGTCTTCCTGGCCCGCGCCCAGATCATGCGCGCCCGTCGCGAACCTCGCGCCCAGGCTCGACGCGTACGCGGGAGGCTCGATCACCGCCTTGGCCGCCAGCACCGAAGGCGGATCCACGAGAATGATCGTTGAGCGATCGGACTGGTCGTCGTCGGTCTCGAACCAGTACTCGAGGGTGAGTTGTCTGGCCTGGCCTTCCTTCTTGTCGGGATTGAGCGGCGCGATCGAGCTGGCTTCGAGCAGACGCTCGAAGAGCTCGCCGTCCTGATTGCCATCGGCCAGCCCCGGGATCACCGGCACGCGCTTGCCCTGGCTGGTCAGGAGCGCACGGGTCGTGGGTCCCGCCTTGAAGTCCTCCAGCACCCGATAGGCCACGCGGACGTCGGTGCGGCCCGCCTGTTTGTTCGTGCGGTACACCGCGGCGCGCAGCGGCAGCGCCGATCCGATCGGATGGGCCGCGATGTTCGTCGTGTCGACCACGCCGGTGCGCTTGGGCCAGGGCGCGTTGGCCCAGGGCATGAGCACGCGCGTCGCGCCGATGCGGAAGAGCCTCGGGCTTGAGACCAACAGCGTCGCGGTGATCGCCAGCGCCGCGCCGCACGCCGCCAGGGCCCGGAAGGTGCGCGCCCAGCGCATCGCGCCCAGCACGCCAAAGGCGTCCGCACGTCGGGCCGCCTCGCGCACCGCCATGCCCGCCAGGGCCGCGGAGTCCGCCCGGCCGCCCATCGACGGATCGCGTTCGAGCTGTTCGGCAAGCTCGAGCCCCGAAGCCAGAGGCGTGCCCGAAGCGCCGGGCGTCAGATGCTCGACACGCAGCGCGATTTCCGTGAGCGAAGGCTTGAAGCGGGCCGCGGGCCAGATCCAGCGCCGCAGCGCCAGGACCAACCCGATCGCCACGCCAAGCCAGACCGCGCCGCGGATGATCGCGGGCGTGCGCAGGATGAAGTCGAATGCGCCGCCTCCAACCGCCGCCGCCAGGAACGCCGCGACGAGCCAGGCGCTGCGCTGCGCCACCAGAGCCGCGCGGGCCAGCGTGCGGATGCGATCAAGCCTGGCGCGGAGCGGCGTCAGCAGCGTGCCCGGCGCAGCCTCGGCCTGCGGCCCGGCCGGGGGGACTTGGGATGGATCCGTGCCCTCGCGCATCCACACATCCTTCAAGGACTTGTCGTCCCGCAGCACCAACCCACTTTACGTTGGGGAGCGGTTTGGCGTTCCCGCGCCACGTCCGAGATTACACCAGACGGATCAGCCTCCGGCCGACCCATTCAACCAAGAGCAGCAAAAGCACGCTTCCAAGCGCCAGAGGCGTGTCCCAGAGGCTGGAAACCTCGGGGGCGTCGCTCAGTCTGACCTGCCGATTCGGGAGAAGGCCGGGGAGCTCCGACAGACGGTCCGGTGCGATCACCTTTCCGCCCGTCTGGCTCGCAAGCTCCGCCAGAAGCGTGTGATCCGCCTGCGGCCGCTGCATTTCGTCATCAGGCAGCACCACCTCCAGGTTTCCCTTGAGCGTGAGCCCGCCCAGCGCCGCGTCCGCGATCTCCACGTTGAATGTGCCCGCCTCCGAGCCGATCCACGTTCCCGCAAAGACGCCCGCGACGCCCGACTCCGCAGCCAGAGGCAACGCCGAGGGCGCGCGATCCGTGCGGTCCGCGGGCGACACGTTGGCGCTGATCCGCGGCGCATTGGTCTGCGCCAGCCTCTGATCAAGCAAACGCACCGTCACCCGCACCGGCTGTCCGACCGACGCCCGCGCCGGCGAAATGTCCAGGAGCGCCTGCTTGCCCGCGCGATCCAGAGATTCACGCGCGAGCAGTCTGACCAAAGGAAGCCAGAACCGCTCGGGAAGCTCCTCGCCTCGCGCATAGCGCCAGCGCCAGATCTCGTCGGTCGCGACATACGCCACCCGCCCCGCGCCGTAGCGCATCGTCAGTGCGAGAGGCGTGGGCGTCTGACCCACCGCGGTCGCGGTCGCCAGCACTTCCGCGGTGGGCTTCACCGAAGCCAGCGGGATCCGCTGGGCCCAGCGTAAGGGCGTCCATCCCAGCGCGGGATCCGACAAGAATGCCGGCCAGCCATCACGCGGATTCTGCCCGAGGTTCAGGAGCCCGAGCCTTTCCGCCGCCGGCGCTCGCGTGATCTGCACAGGCTCGGAATAGCTCCCGATGTTCGAGGCGCCGCGCGTGCCCGCATCTCCCGCTTGCGTCGAGAACGGGATCAGGTCCGCCAGAGGCGTGCCCGCCCACGTCGAAGGCGTCGCGCCGGGCCCGCCGATCCAGAGCAGACCGCCGCCCTTGGTCGACACCTGCTCGCGGAGCTGCTCCCACTGAGACTCGCTGAAGAGCTCGGCCCGCACATCGCCCAGGATCACCACGTCGTACTTGGCCCATTCCTCCGCCGTCGAGGGGACCGCCGCGAGCGGGTCGGTGCCTTCCTGGATGTAGCGACGATCGGCCGCCAGCAGCATCGCCTGCGCCTTGATGGATCGCTCGCGGATGAGCAGGTTCTTGAGGTACCGGTACTCCCAGCGCGGATACCCATCGATGTAAAGGACGCGGAGCGATTTCTCGATCACGTCGAACCCGACGATCACGCGGTCATTCTCAGGCGAGAGGTCCTCGGTTGCGCCGGCGATCCGCACGGTCCACGTGCGTGCACCGTCGCGATCAGGCCTCGACGCAAGGGTCGCCCTGGCGCTGGCGGTCTGATCACCCGTCGGGGCAAGCTTGACCTCCTGCGCATCGAGGACCTTGCCGTCCTGGTCCACGAGCTCGACCTTCACGGGCGCATCGGAAACGCCCGCGCCCGACGCGGAGAGCTCCACATTCACCGGCACGATGTCGTTCACGAACACCGTCGAGGGCGCATCGGCCCGCACGATCGCGCGGTCAGGGGGCGACTTCTCGCTTCCGAGGGGCACCGCGAAGACCGGGATCTGCTCGCTCTGCAGCCTGCGCACCAGCGCCTTGGGCGGAGGCGTGCTCGTTCTGCCGTCGGACACGATCACGAGCCCCGCGACAGGCCTGGCCGCGGTACGATCCAGCGCCTGCTCGATCGCCTGCGTGAGGTTCGTCGTCCGCCCCAGGGGCGCACGCTCGCCAAGCTCGGGCACGCCTTTGCTTCCCGCCGGGGCGTCATACGCCGAGGCGTCAAATCCGAGCCAGAGCATGTTGCGTTCGGTCGCGAGCTTGGAGAAGACCGGCGCAGCGCCCGTCAGCGCCGCCGACTGCTGTTCGAGCCTGGTCCGCTTGCTTCCATCCAGGCCCGCGTCCGGGATCTGCATCGATCCCGATCGGTCCAGAAGCACCGGCACCCAGTCGCGCTCGATCCGTTCATTGGGCTTGACGAGCTGCGGACCCGCGATGAGCGTCGCGATGAGCAGGAATAGGAGCACCCGCACGCCCGCCAGCGCGATCCGGGGCCAGCGCGGCCCGACGAGCCTCCAATAGCTCCATGCTGCAACCGTCACCGATGCGACCAGGATCGCAAACCACGCCCACGCGGGGATCGCGTGCGCGAACGAGAACTCCACGCCCGGATCGCCCGGCTTGAGCGAGTCCAATCGCAACGCGCGCTCGAGGAGACTGTTCATGCAGCCTCCTGCAGCGGCGCGTTCGAGATCGACGGCGCCGCCGACGTCCGCCTGGTCCGACTCGCATGGCTCACGAGCCTTGCCAGCGCCGTTTCGATCACACCCACGACCGCCGCGGCGATCAGAAGCCAGAGGCTCAGCGCGCTGTCGCGAGGCTTGCTGCTCCCGCCACCCGCGGCTCCCAGGGGCAACTTGAACGTGTCATCGAGCCACGCGAACCGCGCCCCGCCCGAAGGATTCACGCCCGCTGCCTTGGAAAGCCACGCCTCGGCTGCTTCCACCGCAAGAGGCCTGGTCTGACCGGCGCGCACGTCCGGGTTGATCGCCATCAGACCGATCTCGCGCCCGCGCGCATCGAGCGCCACGCCCACCCCCGCGCGACGCACCGGCGTCGCGACATTGCCCGACGAATCGATCGCGATGGTCTGCGTCGATGCATCACGCGCTTCGCTCAAACGAAGCTCGCTGGTCCCTGAAGGCGTCCGCATCGAGAGTCCCGCGATGGACTCCGCGCTCGCGCTGGTCTGCCCGACGCCCTGCCGCACCAGTTCCTGCACGATGGGCACCGATAGAGGCTTGGCGGGCAGATCCGTCCAGGTGAGGTCCAAGGCGGTCGAAATCAGCACGACGATGCCGCGCGAGCCGGACTCGCTCCCGCCAGGCTTGGCCGCGAGCACCAGAGGCGAGCCATCTGCCAGCCCGAGCGCAACGTCTTCCGCGGGAGCCGTCACGACAAGCACACGTTGCACCGAAACCGCCTTGGCAAGCTCGGGAGCCTCCGCGGAAATCAGCCCGAAGAGTGCGTTGCCGATCGTGCGCGGCTGCGCAAGCTTCCCAGCATCGATCCGCCCCGGAGGCGTCAGCGCACGCGGCTCGCGCTCAAACGTCCACGACAATCCCATGCTCCGAGCAAACGCTTCGGTCCAGAGCTGAGGCCCCTGATCCGCCGGAGGCGTCAGGACCACCAGCCCGCCCGCATCCACGAACGCGCGAAGCTTGGCCCACTCGGGATCGCCCAGCTCACGCGGATCAGGCACGAACAAGGCGTCATACCCGGAGAGCGACGCGCCGCCCGATGCGAGCTGTCGCGGCGGCTCATAGCCCACGCGCACGCCGGTGGAGCCCGAGAGCCCCGCCGGTCCGCCCGCGGGATCCAGCGCCAGCGCAAACCAGTCCGCGGGCCTGAGCGAGTCGATGGAGGTCCGCACGCTCGCGGGCCGGTTGTCGAGCAGACCGACCTGCACGCGGTCGCGTGCCTGGATCACCGCAAGCCTGCCGTTGTCCGCCTCGATCGCGTCGCGGTCCACGCTGGCCCGCAGCACGAGCCTGGCTCCACCCGTCGATGCGGGCACGCTGGTGGGAACGCTGACGCGCGCCGTTTCCTGTCCGGGCGTCCAGCGCACCACCGCCGAACCTGCCGGCTCGCCGGTCGTTTCTATCCAGCCCGAGCTGTTCTCACGCACGAGTCTGATGTTCACGAGCGAGCTGGCCGCCTGATTGACTCCAGGTCCTGCACGGCTGAGTTCCACCGTCACCGGATCGCTTCCCGCGGCGCCCTCGCCCGCGCCGATCAGGACCGACCGCAGAGGCGTCAAACCCGTGACGCTCACGTTGTCCAATGGCTCCTGCGCGGGCTTGACTGAAAGCAGCGAGACATCCGCGTTCGCCAGCGAGGCGAGAGGCTCGCGAGCGTCCGCCGATCCAGCGCGAAGCTCGCCGAAGAGCACGACCTGCCTGGTCACGCCCGGCGCGGGCTTCTCGGCTGCAAATCCCGACGCGATCCGCTCGAGTGCTCCGGGAAGATCCGCCTGCGAATCGGTCGTTGAGAGCTTCTCGATGATCGCCTTGACCGCGCCGATGTCCGCTGAGGGAGGCAGGATGGTCGCGTCGGCGGGCGCGCCGAGCGTCACCAGTCCCGCGGTGTCGCCTCGTTCGGCGCTGAGCTGGGCCAGCGCCGCCAGCGCTCCCGCCTTGGCTTCTTCAAGAGCAGACTTGCCGCCAGCGCCCACGGCTCCCGACGCCAGAGAGTTGTCGATGACCAGCACCACCGCCCGCGGGCCCGACAAGGCCTCGGCGATCTTCCCGAACAAGGGGCCCGCGATGGCCGCACCGATCAGCGCCACCAGCAGGCAGCGCGAGGCCAGCAGCAAAAGCTGCTCGACCTGCATGCGCCGCTTCTGCTTCTTGTACGCCTCAAGCAGAAAGCGCATCGCCGCCCAGGGCACCGGCGTGCGCCGTCTGCGCATGAGCAGGTGGATGATGATCGGGATCGTCACGCCGATCGCCGCCGCCAGCGCCAGGTTGGGATGAAGGAAGTTCATCGCTACCCGTACTTGCTCCGCTTGATCTGGGCGTTGCGCTTGGAGACGAAGGCCGCCAGAGGTGGGCCGAGCCAGTCGTGCGTGTCCACGCGCTGATAATCGAACCCGAAGCTCCGCATGGTCTTTTCGACCTTGGCCAGGTGATCGCGGACCACATCGAGGTACGCCGAGCGGATGGACCTCGGATCAACGCGCAGCGGCGCTTCGCCCTCCATGCCCACGAACGGCGCGTTCTGGTCGAAGTTGAACTCGAGCTCGGCCCGGTCCATGACCTGGAACGCGATCAGATCGTGCCGCGCGTGCTTGATCCGCGCGATCGCCGCGCGGAGTTCCGCGGGGTCCATGAAGAAGTCGCTGATCAGCGCGATCAGGCATCGGTTGTGGATCTGCCCCAGCGCCTGATCGATGGCCCTGCTCAGCTCGGTGCCGCGTCCCGCGTGCGCCGGATCCGCGGGCATCACCGACAGCGCGCCCACGATCTGACGCCAGGTGTTCTGGGCGCTGGAACGCTTGATCATCGCGCGGATCTGATCCGCGTACACGACCAGGCCGACGCGGTCCTGCTGGCGAAGCGTGATGTACGACAGCGCCGCCGCCATCGCGGTCGCGTGATCGAACTTGGTCCACTTGTCCGACCCGCCCGGCCCGATCTCGCGTCCGATGCCAGACGCGTCCGCGAACAGGCGCGATCCATAGTTCATGGAGCCCGACGCGTCCACGAGCACGATCAGGTCGAGCGTCGTCTCCTGCTGGAACTGCTTGAGGTGGAGCTTGTCGGAGCGCCCGAAGACCTTCCAGTCCAACCGCCGCAGGTCATCGCCCGGGACGTAAGGCCGGTGCTGCGCAAACTCGACGGAGAAACCCTGAAAGGGCGAGCGGTGCATGCCCGTGGAAAGCCCTTCCACGATCATCTTGGCCCGCAGCTCAAACGACCCAAGCCGCGCCAGCGTCTGCGGGTGCAGATACAGCGACGCATCGCCTTCCGGGAGCGTGGTGGTGGGGCGCTCGGCCATCTCACCGATGGTATCGGACGTTGGGGGTGTCTGGTTCGGGCAAACAGGCCGGGATCGACGCGATCCCCGCGGGCGCACGCAACACCCCGCGCAAGAACCGCAAGCCCGCTGCCATCGGCCCTTGCTTAGCCCCGACGACGACGGGACAGGAGCGCTGCGCCGCCCAGCAGCGCCAGGCCGCCCGGAGCGGGAACCGCCCGCACGTTGGCGACCAGCTGCAGCGTGTCGCCGGTATTGTTGCCCGACGATCCGCACACGAAGTCGATGGTGTCGCCCGCCGCCAGGGTGACCTGACGCGCATCCGACGCGTCGCCCCCCGCCTTTCCGCCGCCGATCGTCGTCGTGAAGAGCGAAACGCCGTTGACCACGACGTGCACGCTCACGCCATCGGACAGGCCGTCCAGGAGCACCGAGCGCGTCGCATACGTCCAGTCGCCCGCCGAAGGCGCCGTGAAACGTACCACGCAGAACTCGCCCGAAGGCCCGGGGTGATACCCAAGCTCGCCAGGCTGCAGCGCGATGTCCGTGCCCCAGAAGATGGGCTCGGCCGAGGTGTTGCTCACCACGCGCGGATAGTTATTGGGGAAGCTCAGCCCGCGATCCCAGACCGCCAGGCTCCCCGCGTGCGCGGTGCTGAAGAGTGTCAGGGCAGCGTCCGCCGCTGCACCGCGGAAGCCGTACGACCACACGCCCGTGGGATTGCCCCCGAGCGAAAACTCGCTCGCAGCCTCGAAGGACTGTGCCGACGCAGACCCCGCCGCCACAACCAGAACCATCACAACGCTGGTGCGCATGCTCGTCTCCACAAGCACGGAGCCACGCCGCAGCCATGCACGGCCGTCACCCCGACCCCCAAACATGCCCCCCGGGCGCGCAAACACCAGCCGATTCACGGATTGGTGCCCGGATCTTGCTTTGATCGTATTTTGTAAGGATCTCGGCCTCGGCGATCAGACCGGCAGATCACCCAGATCGTCGTCTTCCGCCCTCGACCCGCCGCCGTCGCGCCAGCGCGGATCGTCAGCCCCGAGCGGTCCCTGCTTCTTCCCAGGAGCAAAGCCCCGCGGCGCAGGTGGCGGCGTGGGCGCGTCGTCAAAGGGAGGAGCTTCGTTCGGATCCGCCGCCGGCGCCGCGGGCCTGGGCGCCGGTCGAGGCGGTGCCGCGAACGACTGGGCCGCCTGCGAGGGCGCCGCGTACGAGCCCGCGTCGTCCCCGAACCCGCCGTACTTCGACAGGTTCTTGAACTTGGTCGTGGACGAATCCCACTTCAGCTCGACCACGCCCGTCGGGCCGTTTCGCTGCTTGGCGATGATGATCTCGGCGATGCCCACGCGATCGGGATTCTCATCCGCCCAGGTCGGGTTCTGCGTGTGGTAGTACTCCTCGCGGTGCAGCAGCAGGATCACGTCCGCGTCCTGCTCGATCGAGCCCGATTCGCGCAGGTCGGCCATGCGCGGGCGGTTGCCCTCACGCTGCTCGCTGGCGCGATTGAGCTGCGACAGGCACACGATCGGCACGCTCAGCTCGCGGGCCAGCGCCTTCACGCCGCGTGAGATCGCGCTCACCTCGTTCTGTCGTCCGTCCTTGGCCTGCGTGGGCGCGGACATGAGCTGGAGGTAGTCGATCATGATGCACTTGACGCCGTGCTGCGCCACCAGGCGTCGCGCTCTGGCGCGCAGCGT
>CAZHFW010000019.1:0-76454 GCA_964531675.1 uncultured Phycisphaeraceae bacterium
CGGTCCTGTTCCTGAGCCGCATTCACGTCAAGAAGGGCATCGAGCTGCTGATCGAGGCCAGCGCCAGGCTGCGCGCGACCGGACTGGATCACAACGTGATGATCGCCGGCGATGGCGATGCGGCGTACGTCGAATCGCTCAAGAAGCACGCGGCCAGCCTGAACATGGCCGATCGCGTCGCGTTCCTCGGGATGGTCACGGGCAAGGACAAGCTCTCGCTCTTTGAGGCGTGCCGGCTCTTCGTGCTCCCGACGTATCAGGAGAACTTCGGGTTCGTGTTCTACGAGTCCCTCGGCGCGGGCGTGCCTCTGATCACGACCCCGGACGTCGATACCTGGCCCGAGCTCAAGGCTTCGGGCGGCGCGCTGATCGTGGAGCGCAGCGTGGACAAGTACGTGACCGCGATGCGCGAGATGCTCTCGGACCCGGATCGCTGCAAGCGGATGGGACAGGCAGCCAAAGCCTGGCTCTTTGAGAATATGGATCCCCTGAAGCTCGCCAAGCGGTATGAAGAGATGTACCAGTCCGCCGTGAAGGGCTGAACGCGAGCTGTCCATGCGCATCGTTCACTATCTCTGCAGCGCCCGGCTCATCGACGGCGGCGTCCCCAAAGCCGCGGTGGATCTCTCCGTCCGCCTGGGCTCCGCGGGGCATGACGTCACGTTCCTGACCTGGGACGCGGAACTCTGCCCCACGTCCTGGAAAGACGGGACCGATCCTCGGGTCAAGCTCATCATCCTCGAGCCCGCCTCCGGGCCTCTGGGCCTGTTCCGCAGGCGACAGCTGGCTGCGTTTGAGCGGGAGATCGCAAGCGCCGACGTCGTGCACCTGCACGGGATGTGGACGACCTCCAACCTGCAGGTCGCGTCAATCGCGCGCAGGCTTGGCAAGCCCTACGTGCTCAGCCCGCACGGCATGCTCGACACCTGGAGCATGGCGCAGGGCACCCGCCACAAGAAGATCTTTCTGACCCTGGTGGGCCACCGGCTGCTGCGGCGGAGCGCCTTCGTGCACTTCACAGCGCAATCGGAGCTCGACCAGGCCAAGCCCATCCTCGGCCGGGCCCGGGGCCGCGTGCTGCCCTTGGCCTTTGATCTCGATCCATACCGCGAGCTTCCGGGAATCGGACCCGCGTGCGAGCGCTACAACCTGGAGCCCGACGGCCCGATCAAGCTGCTGTTCCTGAGCCGGATTCATCCCAAGAAGGGGCTCGAGAGACTCTTGCACGCGACCCGAGCGCTGATCGAGTCCGGGACCGCGGTGAAACTGCTGGTCGCGGGCTCGGGCGACGCCGAGTACGAGCGCTCGCTCCACGAGCTGGCCCGCACGCTCGGGCTCGATGGCCCAGGTCGCCATGATCGCGTGCGTTTCCTGGGAGCTGTGAGCGGGCGCGAGAAGATCAGCCTCTACCAGCTCGCGGATCTGATGGTCCTGGCGACCTCTCAGGAGAACTTCGGGTTTGTGTTCTTTGAGTCCCTGGCAGCGGGAACGCCGCTGGTCACGACCCGGGCGGTGGACACGTGGCGCGAGCTCGAGCGGTCGGGCGGCGCGGCGATCTTCGACCTTCCCGAGAAGGGATCGCTCGAAGATCAGGTCAACGCGACAGTCGCCGCCATCCGCGCCGCCCTGGCGAGCCGGGACGAACTGAAGTCCCGGGGCCAGAAAGGGCGCCAGTGGGTGCTCACGGAGATGGACCCGGCACGGATCATCGAGAGCTTCGTGGAGATGTACCAGGCCGCCATGGCCCTGCCGCGCTGAGCACCCCGGCGCTACGATCCGGTCCATGCGCCACATCACGCTCATCACGACCGGCGGGACGATCGAGAAGACCTACGACGAGCGCACCGGCAGCCTGGAAAACCGGCGTTCCATCGTGGCCCGCATGCTCCGCAGGCTGAGGCTCGAGGACACCGCGGTCGCGACCATCGAGCTGATGAGCAAAGACAGCCTCTTCATGACCGAAGAGGACCGCGAGCGCATCGTCGACGCGGTCCGCGCCGCTGGCGGAGAGTCCAATCCACGCCCAGGCACCACCGGCAACGGCATCGTGATCCTCCACGGCACCGACACCCTCACCATCACCGGCGAGAAGCTCTGCGCCGCCTTCCCGACGCCCTGCTGCCCGATCGTGCTCACGGGTGCGATGCGACCCTACGAGATGGTCCGCTCCGACGCGCTGCAGAACCTCACCGAGGCGATCTTCGCGACCGCGGTGCTCTCGCCCGGCGTGTACTGCGTCGCCCACGGCCAGGCCCTGCGCTTCCCCGGCATCGCCAAGGACCGCGAGCGGGCGACGTTTGTGAAGGCGTAAGTCCCGATTGTCAGGTGCATCCGTCCGAGCCGAGCGGCGCAAGCCGCCGGCGGGCGATGTCGATTCGATGAACGCGATCGATTCGATGGGCGCCGCACCGGTCGCTTGCGCGACGCGGCTCTGAACGTCAGAATCGAAGCGACCGCAATGCCATCGCAAAAACAACAAGGGCCCGCCGGTTGGCGAGCCCCTGCGATGAGCATGAAGATCGGATCAGCCGTTGATCGCGGTGATCTTGACCTCGGTGTAGCGCTGGCGGTGACCGGTGCGCTTCTTGAAGGTCGTCTTCTCCTTGAACTTCTGGATGTAGAGCTTCTCGCCCTTGACGACCGGGTTGGTGACCTCGGCCTGGACGGAGGCGCCCTTGACGTAGGGCTGGCCGAACTTGGCATCGCCGCCGACCTTGCCGACGACCAGCACCTTGTCGAAGGAGATCTTGTCGCCGACCTTGGACCCACCCTGGTTGGTGAGGTCGATCAGAACGACTTCATCCTTCTCAACCCGACGCTGCCCGCCGCCTTCTTCGATGATCGCGTACATGGAAAACTCCTGTTTCCCAGCTGGCGGGGGGTCCGTCTGGACCTCTTGGCCGAAAAGGCGCAACCCGGTTCACGTGGGGAGGGGAGTTTAGGCACACGCCCCCGCGCCGCCCACGTTCCGGGACCCTCCGGGGCCCCGAATCTGTATGGATTTCGTTTGGATGTGACACTTGGCCCCGGTCGGGACTCACTCCAGCGCCAGCCGGTCGTCCTGGCTCTCGGGCTTGCACGACGGCTCGATGTGAATCAGCACGTCCTGAATCACGGGGAGCTTGGCTCGCACGTGATCCTTCACGCGGTGCGAGAGGGCGTGGGATTCAAAGACGCTCATGAGCGGATGGACGCGGACGTGCATCTCCATGAGGTACTTGGCGCCCACCTTGCGGGCGGTCGCCTTCTGCACATTGGCGACCCCCTCCACTTCCGCAGCGTGCACCATCGCGGTCGAGACCAGGTCTTCAGGGCTGCGGTCCAGCAGTTCATCAAGGGGCGGGCGGGCCAGGCGATACGCGTTCCAGATGATGATCAGGCTCGCGACCAGGGCCGCGATGTCGTCGGCGGGCTCATAGCCCGGACCTCCGAAGACCGCGATGGAGATGCCGATGAACGCCGCCAGGGAGGTGAGCGCATCGGTGTCGTGATGTGCCGCGTCGACCTGTCCCGCGGTGGAGCCCGCTTTCCGGGCAGCACGCCTGGCCATGAACCCGAGCGTGTACTTGGTCACCACCACGACGATGAGCACGCCCAACGTCCAGGGCGCCGGCGCGTGGTGCGGCGTCACGATCTCGTCGATCGCCTTGGTCGCGATCCCAAGACCGGCTGCAAAGACCAGCCCCGCGACCGCCAGCGCCGCGAGCGACTCGGCGCGGCCGTGGCCGTAGGGATGGTCCTCGTCCGCCGGACGCTGGGCGTACTGCAACCCCGCCCAGATGACTGCGGAGCCGACGATGTCCGCCATGGACTCCACCGCGTCCGCGACAAGTGCGTAGGAGTGTCCGACCAGACCTGCGACGAGCTTGGCCGCCGCCAGCGCGATGTTGGTCAGGAGCCCCCAGAGGGCCATCCGCACGACTTTGGTGGAGGCGTCCGACACGCCCGAGAGATTACGCGATCCGGCCTCACTTTGGCGGGTCGCACGCCGAGCAAGGCTGATAGCTCTTGCGGGCCTCCTCAAGCGACATCGGCCGGGCGTTCTTCGACAGGAACTTGCACCCCTCCAGGTGGTACTTCTTCCCGTTGGGCGTGACGAAGACCACCGTCGCCGCCAGTGTCGCGGGCGTCTCAGCCTTCGCCGGAGTCCCGCCCTTGGGCGCGGCGGGCTCCGACGGCGCGGGGGTCTCTGACTTCGGGCCAGGCTCGACCGGCGCAGCCTTGGGCTTCCACTTCGGGTCCCAAAGTCCCTTCTTCAGCCCGCGGGCCCGCTCCGCGGCCTGACGATACTGCTCCGCGCTGGACGCGGGCAGATTCGCGGCAGCCTCATCGAACTTGGGATCGAGCCTGGCGAATCCTTGCCGGAGCAGTTCCAGCGCAACATCCAAGCCCTCGGGCTCGCGACGCAGGATGACCCAAGGCGTCGCGTCCTTCGCGACACCCGCGCCTTGCGGCGCAACCACGCTCAGCGTCTCGCCCGCCAGCATGTTGGTCAAAAACGCTGCGCTTGCGGCGGGCGCGTCGTTCCCGGGCATCGCCTCGATGCCGATCAGGCGAACCCGATGTGAATCGCCATCGATGCGCACCACCAGCGTGCGCGTATCCACCACACGCTCCAGCGTGCATCCCGGCGTCGTGCCTGGCTTCAATGGTCCGACGCGCTCCTCCGCCTGCTCGGGCGGGGGCTTGCGCACGTCGTTGGCCTTGGTCTGCGCCGATGCGATGCCGCAACAGAGCGACATCAACGCAAGAACCATGCACAGATGCATGATCGCCACCATCAGCCCGCAGTGATGCTTGTGCAACATATCACCAGCATGCCAGCAAGCTCAGAGGAACGCAAGACGGTTCCCCTTACTGATCCGGCGCGGGTTCGCGGTCGAGCCTGGCGAGCCGACGCCGCCAAAGGGCGAAAATCAGCACAATCGCCGCGGCAATCCCGATCCACCACCACTTCCCGAGGACGAACACGCGATACGCAAATCCAGTTGTGGCGATCGGTCCCGGAGCCGAGGTTGGGGCGGGTGCGCCGACACTGCCGCCTGTCACATCCCGGCCCAGCGTGTTGGCCCGCTCGCCTTCGGTCCCCGCGGCTCCCGCCTTCGCGTCATCCGTATGCCAGGGCTTGGCGTCAAACTGGCTCTCCGCGCGGGAGGCTGCGGTGCTCCCGCCAGGCACCGGGACCGGGCCGGGAGCTGGAGCGTTCTTGGCTTCCTCGGGAGGCGGCGCGTCCTGCTTGAGCGCCCCGCGATCGGCCGCTTCTTCCTTCGGCGCCGGCGGCCTGCTCGGCTTGCTGGCTTCGGCCGCCGGTTGCGGGGCCGACTCGGCGGCTTCGCTCTTCCGCTTGGACTTGCCCGACTCATCCGCTGCAGCATCCTTGGACGCCGGCGCCTCCTCCTTCTGGCCCGCGCTGCGGCCGTAACCACGCTCATCTGCTCGAGGCGTGGCTGGCGCGGGCTCCCCCGAAGCTGGCGCACCGGGGGCTGTCGCACTCTTATCCACCACGTCGTCCGCGCGGTCGCGCTGACGGCCGCCGCTCAGGGCGCGCTGCTCAAGCGTCGCGCTGTTGCTCGTCGAAAGCTCGGGACTCAAGACCAGTTCGGACGGGGATTTCTCGATCCCCTTGTTCAAGCGGTACGCAAGGTCGCCATCGGTGAGAGGCTTCCCAGCCGTCGGTCCCGAGGCGACATCCGGCACGCTCCGGAGCGGGGCACGCAACGACGTCACCGCAAGCCCCACGACCACGAGCGTCGCGGCAACCGCCATGGGCGCGAGCCAGCGCCGGAGCACGAAGACCTTGGGCTCCGCGCCCGCCTGCGCCAGTTCCCAGGCCTTGTCCGCGAGTTGCCCGCTGGACTCGCGCGGCGCGGTGAGGGACGCCAGCTCGCGCTCCAGTGCCGGCGGGATGGGCTCGCCGCCCGGATGTTGTTCGGAGGGATGGTTCATGTCCAATCCTCCTTCTTGAGTTTGGACCGAAGCTCGTTGAGGGCCGCGTTCAATCGCGACTTGAGGGTCCCCGTCGGAATCTCCAGCACTTCCGCGGCCTGTTCGTGGGTGAGCCCCTGGTGATAGCACAGCAGCACGAGCAATCTGGTGGGCGCGGGAAGGGACGCCATCGCCTGACGCAGGGCCTGCGAACGCTCATCACTCACGAGTTGCCCCGGCGCGGAGAGCCCGCGATCGGAGATCAGAACGCCTTCGCCGGCTTGTTCATCCGCCAGGGGCGCGAAGGTGCGTTTGGCGCGAAGATCCTTGCAGCGGTTGATGACGATGCGGTAGAGCCACGTTTTCACGCTGCTTCGCTCCTGAAACCCGTGGGCGTGACGGATCACCCGCACCCAGGCGTCCTGCACCGCATCGCGCGCAAGGTCCACCCGCCCGCCGAGCAGGCCGGTCGCAAGGCCCAGGAGCATGGGCTCATAGCGGCGGGCAAGCTCGCCAAGCGCGTCCTTCTGGCCGCTGGCCACACGGCGCAGCAGCAGGCGATCGGCATCGTCGGGGGGCATAGACGGAACCGTCGAGGATTGGACCGGGGGTTGGGGAGGTTGGTTCGGAGAAATGGGGCTGCTCGCGATCGAACGCCGAGCATCCTATCGGACGGCGTACAGGCCCGCGTCCGCTGGCAAAGCGGGCCGAAACCCGCCCTCCAAGCAACGACCCCTCCCGAGTCCTCGTCGTCGTGACACCATAAAAAGCCCTCCGTGGTCGGAGGGCTTTAGAGGCTTGCTTCTGTTGCTTCCTCGCCATCGGGTTCTCCCGCTCGCGCGGGAGGCTCGGACGGAAGGGATCAGTCGTTTGCGCCGTCGGACTTGTCCTTGCTCTGCCGCTCCGCACGCTTGCGCATCGACTCGTCGAGAATCTTCTTCCGCAGGCGGATCGCCTTGGGCGTGATTTCCACGAGCTCGTCGTCCTCGATGTACTCCATCGCCTGCTCGAGGCTGAGCTTGCGCGGGGCCTTGAGCACCACCGTCGCTTCCTTGCTGGCCGCACGGATGTTCGTCAGGTGCTTCAGACGCGTGATGTTCACCGTCAGGTCGTTGTCGCGGTTGTGCTCGCCCACGATCTGACCGGCGTAGACCTTGTCGCCCGGAACCACGAAGAGCACGCCTCGGTCCGCGAGATTCTCGCACGCGTGCGTCGTCACCGGGTTGGTCTCGAGGCTGATGAGCACGCCCTGGAGACGGTGCGGCACCTCGCCCGAGACCGGATCGAAGCGCAGGAAGCTGTGGTGCATGATCGCCTGACCCTGGGTCGCGGTCAGGATCTTTCCGCGCAGGCCGATCAGGGCCCGCGAGGGGATCTCAAAGAGCATGTGGGTCACCGTGTCGCCGCGGGGCTCCATCTTCTTCATGTCGCCCTTGCGGCTTCCCACCAGCTCCATCACCGAGCCCACCGTCTCGTTGGGCGTGTCGATCACGAGCTCTTCGATCGGCTCGTGGTCCACGTCGTCGATCTTCTTGATGATGACCTCGGGCTTGCCCACCGAAAGCTCGAAGCCCTCACGGCGCATCGTCTCGATGAGAATGCCGAGCGAGAGCACGCCGCGGCCCGAGACCATGAACTCGTCGGCGGTGCGGCCCGGATTCACGCGCAGCGCCACGTTGTGCTGGAGCTCACGCTCGAGGCGTTCCTTGATCTGGCGGCTCGTGACGTACTGGCCTTCCTGACCGCCAAAGGGCGAGTCGTTGATGCGGAAGAGCATCGTCATCGTGGGCTCGTCGACGCGCACCGTCGGGAGCGCCGAGGGATTCTCGGGATCCGCGATCGTGTCGCCGATGTCCACCGAGTCCAGGCCGACGATCGCGCACAGGTCGCCCGACTCGACTTCCTGCACATCGATGCGCTTGAGGCCCTGGAACTGCATCAGCTTGCCGATCTTGCTGTTCACGATCGACCCGTCGCGCTTGATCACCGCGACCGGCATCCCCGAGCGGAGCTTGCCCGAGAAGACGCGGCCGATGCCGATGCGGCCCACGTAGTCGTTGTAATCAAGGCTCGTGATCAGCGCCTGCGCGGGCTTGTCGGGCTCGCAGCGCGGCGGGGGAACTTCCTTCACGATCGCCTCGAAGACGTCGCGCAGGTCCTTGCCCTTCTCGCCCCGCTTGATGACCTCATAGTCGCGCAGGCCCCAGCCGTCGCGGCCCGAGCAGTACACCACCGGGAAGTCCAGCGCCAGATCCTCGGCGCCCAGGGCCACGAGCAGGTCGAAGACCTCGTTCACGACCGCCTCGGGGCGTCCGTCGGGACGATCGACCTTGTTCACGATCACGACGGGCTTGAGGCCGAGCTCAAGGGCCTTGCCGAGCACGAACTTGGTCTGAGGCATCGGGCCGTCGAACGAGTCGACGAGCAGGAGCACGCCGTCGGCCAGACGGAGCACGCGCTCGACCTCGCCGCCGAAGTCGGCGTGGCCCGGCGTGTCGATGATGTTGATGCGGTAGGTCGTCCCGTCCTTGGCGCCGTAGTTCACAGCACAGTTCTTGGACAGGATCGTGATGCCGCGCTCGCGCTCGAGCGGGTTGGAGTCCATGATGAGCGAGTGCTGTCCGCCTTCGAGCTTCTCGAGCTCGCCGGCGCGGAAGTTGCCCGATTGCTTGAGCAGGTTGTCGACGAGCGTAGTTTTGCCATGGTCGACGTGCGCGATGATCGCGACGTTTCGGATCATGGCGTTGACAGCGCCCGAATCAGGGCGGGGCGTGGAGACAGCGGTGCTCATCGAAAAACGTCCTTGCAAATGGGCTCGAAAGCGGGACGGCAAGGATAGGTCGCACCCCGCGCCAAGGCCCCCTTGTACGACGTTTGTTCAGTGTGAAACCCGCCAGAACCGTCCGGGCGACGTCTGATTCATGGGTTTTCGGCCGGTCCGCGGGGTGTCAGCACTGGTCGTAGCGCTGCTCGGCGGCCTGGTGCGTCATCGCGCCGGGGCCGATCGTGATCACGTTCTTGCCCTGGCGCTTGCTCTCCAGCGCCAGCAGATCGGCCTTGTCGATGAGTTCCTGCGGGGAGTTGCCGTCCCACGGGAACGTGACCAGTCCGCCCGAGATCGTCAGGTTGCCCGGCGCGTCCATGCCGAGCTTGGGGAAGCGCTGGCTCAGGATCTGCTCCTGGAAGCGCCTGGCGATCTGGAAGACGCTGCTCGGCGGCTTGGAGTCGGGCTGGCGCGGGCCGTCGGGCTCGTGGAAGATCACCACGAACTCGTCGCCTCCCACCCGGCAGACGCGATCGGAAGGACGCACGCCCGCCTTGAGGAGCTGGACGACCTGGTTGAGGATGTCGTCGCCCGCCGCGTGGCCGTAGCGGTCGTTGTACTGCTTGAAGTTGTCCAGGTCGAAGTAGAGCAGCGTGAGCGGACGGCGGGCGCTGCGCGCCTCGTGCATCGCCGCCGCGAGGAACTTGTCGCAATACCGCCGGTTGTACGCGCCGGTGCAGGGATCCGTGAACGCCGCCTCGCGCAGCTGCGCCTGCTGATCACGCAAGCGGAGCCAGGACGCGAGCCAGTGGGCGTGCGCGACGAGTTCCGCCTCGGGCGCGTGCTCGGAGCCGAGCGATCCGAAAACGTGCGCATCCCACGACACCGAAACGCCCGCGACGGGCTTGGCGGGATCGTGCGGCGTAAACGTGACCGCGCGATCGCCGAGCCGACGCCTGATCATCGCGAGGGCTGCGGGGACGATGTCCTTCCCGCGGAGCATGAGACGCACGATCGTCTCGTCGCCGATCTGATCGCCGATGGACGCCCGCTCGCCGAGCGAGGAGAGCATCGCACCCAGGTCAGAAGCAACCGCAGGCGTCGGGACAGGCTCGACGGGAACCGGTGCGGGCTTGGCGTGTGCGCCGTTGGTGGTCGCGTGAGGCTTGGCTCCGTTGGTCGCAGCTCCGTTGGTCGCAGCTCCGTTGGAAGCTGCGCCATTGACGCCCGCGTTCGGGAGCGGCGCGCGGGCAGGGCTGCTGGTGCGGAGCATCGCACGCAGGGCCTCGCTGGAAAGATCGGGCTTGACCGAGCCGTCGTAAATGTCTGCTGAGTCCCCGCTGCCCGCGCTCGTGGCCAGGCGGAGGACCTTGATGTCGGGGTTGAGCGCACGGACCGCGCGCAGGAACTCGACGGGGTAGTCCACATCCGTCTCGCGATCGCTCGAAGGCTCGGGCTCCGCATCCGGCGCGACGATCACGACGGTGCGCACGCGCGGGCCGGACTCGAAGGGCTCGGCGACTTCACCCACCGCGTCCAGGGCGCTCTTCACCCGGACCAGTTCCATGTTGGGGTCCAGGCGCAGCTTCGCGTCCAGGCCGGTGCGGCCGACCAGAATGACCCGAAGGTCAGGGTTGAGATTGGCGGGGACGTCGATTCCCAAGCCGTGCTCCCAGGTCGGCCCGAGGCTCCGTTGCCTCATGACCGCCAGAACCGTTGATCCGGGAATCCCTTCCCCAACAGGAAGGTTCGTCCGGACCGGGGGCTGACTTTATGGGCCCCCACCCATTCAGAGTTCTTGCCGGTACCCGTTACGCCTCAAGTCTGCGGACGGGTTGGCGGTTCGGCCAGCAACATGGCCAGTTCCTCGTCAGTCAGGAGCTGGCGGGGCGTTGCCCCCGGTGTAGTCCCCGGGAACGGGCTATTTCCCCCATCCCATGATCCCCCAACAAACTTCGGACCAGTTATCGGACGTGCTTGGGGAACGGGAGCCTTCGGCTCCGCCGGCTTGGACTCCGGGGCCTTGGCCTCCGGGGGCCTGGCGTCGATCGGCTTGGCCTGGATTGGCTTGGTGTCGGTGCTGCCCGCCAGCTTCAGAGCTGGCGCTGGCGTGGGGGCGACCTTGGGCTCCACCCGTGCTGCGGGCTTGGGCGCTTCCGGGACCACCGGCGTGCGCGGGAAGCCGGGGCCGGTGAACATGACATCCGATTGGGGCTTGCCCGCGGGCTGGGCGATCAACCGGCTCACCGGCTGGGGCGCCCAGGTCTTGGCCTCCGAAGAAGTTGCAGCACGGAGCTTGGGGCTGCCGGCGGAATCGAACACCCAGCACCCGGCCTTGGGGGCGTAGCGCTGGGCCGCGGCGTAGAGCTCATCGGGACGGTCGAGCACGCGCGGATGCGCCAGCAGCAGGATGACCGGTCGCCCGCCCGCCCCCTTGGTCAGGGTGCAAAGCTGGGCAAGCGCATCAAATGAGCTGGAGGCGTGACGGACCGTGATGCGGTGCTTGGCCAAAGCGGCCTGAAGCTCCGCGGAGGGCTCGCTGGATCTGGGATGCACGAGCACGCACGTGGCGGCCTGATCGTGCGCGGAATCACCGGGAACGGACGGCATGGGGCCAGTGTACCCGCGCGAGCGCAAAAATCAGCGCCGATTGTCGGCGCGCAATCCCTCGATGTTCAGTTCACGCTGCTAAGGGACGCACCCGTGCGCCCGAGCCGGGCTGCCCGAGCAGAGCCGACGCGACCCGAGCGGCGCCCGAGGCGGGGCCGAGCTTCTCGAAGGCTGCACGCATGGAGGCGAGCCTGACCGGGTTGCGGATCAGACCGATGAGCGTGGTCGCCAAGGGGGCCGAGTTGGCTGCAGCGTCGATGCGGTCCTGCAGCAGCACCGCGCAACCCGCGTCCACCAGCGGCATCGCGTTGGCCTTCTGGTGCTGGTCCTTGTGGTACGGGTACGGCATGAAGATGGTCGGAACGCGCGAGGCCCAGGCCTCGGCGACGCTTCCGGCGCCGGAACGGCTGATGGCAACGTCCGCAGCACCCCACCAAAGACCCATCTCGCGCACGAAGGGCTCGACGACGAACGGGATCTCGGCGCGGTCGTAGGCCTTGCGAACCTCGTCGGTGTCGCGATTGCCCGTCTGATGGATTACCTGGCAGCCCGCCAGGTACGAGGGGCGATCGGTCATCAGGCGGATCATCGCCTGATTGATGCTGGAAGCACCCTGAGAAGCACCGGTGATGAGCAGCGTGGGCTTGGACGGATCCAGACCGAGCGAACTCCGGCACATGGCGGGGTCACCCGGCGGGAGCGCCTGGCGGCGGACGATGGGGCCGCAGACTTCCCAGGAACGGCCCGGCACAGGCAACGCGGTGAGGATCTGTCCGGCACGCTTGGCGATCCAGTTGTTGGCCAGGCCCGGGGTCGCGTCCAGATTGATGAGGGTCACCGGCACGCCCAGCTTGCGGGCGGCTGCGACCGCGGGAGCGGCAACGAAGCCCCCCATGGCGATCACGTGCACCGCGCCGCGCTGACGGGCCGCGGTGATGGCCTGGGAAGCCTGCTTCACGGACTTCCCCCACGCGGGGAGGAAGCGGAGCAACCGCCCCGGCGCGAGCCCGAAGGGGGCGGCATCGATCGCGGTGAAGCTGGCGGCCTCGGCGGAGAGGATCTCCGCGTCCAGGGGCCGGTTGGAGCAGAGGAAGGTCGCGGTGGTGTCCGCGGCGCTGAGGGAGGCGAGTTGCTGGGCGATGGCCAGCCCGGGGTAGAGGTGGCCCCCGGTCCCGCCGCCGGCGAAGAGGAAGGTGGTGCTCATGGTCGACACGGTGATGTCAGGCAGCGATGGCTTCCAGCGGAGCCGCGGGCGTGCTCGCGGGCGCGTGGCGTGATTCGGAGAACGCAGCAGCGTGGGAGCGGTCGATGGCGATGACCAGTCCCAGGCAGAGTCCGGTGAGGATCCAGCCCGTGCCTCCCGCGGAGACCAGGGGGAGGGCGATGCCCTTGGTGGGACCCAGGCCGGTCACCACCGCGAGGTTGATGATCGCCTGCAGGCCGATCGTCGAAATCACGCCCAGCGCAAAGAGCCGCAGGAGCTTGCCGGGTTCCCGGCAGACGATCAGCATCCCGGACCAGACGATGCCCGCAAAGAGGGCGGCGATCACCAGCGCACCGGCGACGCCAAGCTCCTCGCAGATGACCGCGAAGAGGAAGTCGGTCTGATCCTCGGGCAGGAAGCCCAGCTTCTGGAGGCCGAAGCCCAGCCCACGGCCGAAGACTTCGCCGTTGGAGATCGCGACCAGCGACTGGATGATGTGGTAACCCGTCCCCTGGGGGTCGGCGTAGGGGTCGATGAACGAGATGATGCGGTTGATCCGGTAAGGGCTGGTCACAATCGCGACCACGAACCCCGCCAGGGCGAAGGGAACGAACATCAGGAACTGCCAGATCCGGGCCCCGCCCGCGATGAGGATCAGGCAGGCGGTCGAGCCGATCAGGACGCCCGTGCCCAGGTCTTCCTTGGCGACACCCGCCGCGACGATTCCCAGGGCGAGCAAGGCTGGTCCCAGCCCGATCCAGAACTTGTGGATGGTCGCGGAGCGGGCCGACGCGTACCAGGCCATGACCGCGACGAAGCCCCACTTCACCAGTTCGGAAGGCTGCATCTGCCCGAAGACCGGGACCTTGATCCAGCGGTGGGAGTTGTTGGTGGGCTTGGCCAACCCAGGCACGTAGCACAGGATCAGCATGCAGAGCATGGCCAGGACGCCGAAGATCAGCGGGACGAAGCCGAGTCTGGAAAGCCGCTCCTCAGCCGAATCGGCAAACGCCCGGATCGGCAGGAATCCCGCGCCCACCATGGCGACCAGGGCCATCCCCATGTGCATGGTCTGAGGCGACTGGAGAATGCTCTGGATCGTCACACCCGGAACCGGCTGGTTCGGAGAGGTCACCGCAGCGACCTTCATCAGGGCGGAGTTCACCATCACGACGCCGATGGTCAGAAGGGCGATGGCGCAAAGGGCCAGGATGTGTCCGGGGCGGACCATGATCGGATGGTATCGGACAGGGGGCGTGAATTGGTGCAAGATCCGGGGCGGGGGTCGCACCCCGGACGGTTGGTCCGAATGGGCCTGAAGACTGGGGGCATTGGGGTGGGTTCGTGCCTTGCAGAGTCGTCGATCCTGGTTTGGGCGAGGCGCCCAAACCAGGCGTGATCCGGGGGGGGCGGGATCTGGGTTGGCTCAGTCGTGGGGTGGGGTTGGATGGGCGCGATCACGTCCACGCCCGGATTGGGCGCTTCGCCCAATCCGGGATCGAAGTCGGAGGGCGTCCTGACCATTCCGGACCCCACGCGGACAGACGCCCGACTAACACCCGTCGCAGAAGGTCCAGACGGGGGCGTGCTCCTTCACCGCGTGGTGGACGATGTAGTTGAAGACCGCTGCCTGATGCTCGCGGTCGAGAATGCGCTCGTCGTGCCAGCGGGCAGCCCAGACGCGACCTCTGATCTCGGCGACAGCTCGCGACGTCACACGCTTCAGCTGCCCGATGTCACGGTCCTTCTCGACCTCGTCAAGCTTCGCGAGGATGTGTACGTGGGTCCACGCGACCGCGATCGCGAGAACCTCAATCCCTTTGCACGTCGTCGCGGTGCGGAGGGACCGAAGCACGATCATCGCACGCTCGCGATCGAGATGGACCGGGGGCTTGTGCATGATGCTGCGCGCGTAGCGGCGCAGGCCTGCATCGGGATTCGGGGACCTGTCCCGTGGATCTCGCGGCTGCGCATGGATGCGGTGCAGGTGATTGCGATACCCGCGAGGATCGCCAGGAAGCCAAGTCCCGAAGGTCGACCACACCACATGAAACCATGCCTTGGTCGGGTTCGGAGACATGCGGCGCTCCGCAGCGTTCATCAGGCTCACGGGTTCGGCACGAGGTCTGGAGGAATCGCAGATCGGACTTGGTTCGGGACACGTATTCGAGAACCCGCGAGAGAGTTTCGGCTTGGCGGGACACTTGGACGGGGTGGGCTTTAGCGAGTCGTTCATACTGGTTTAGGCGAAGCGCGGGAGCGTTCGACGAGGCTGGCCTGGTCGTGTCGTTGATCCTGGTTTGGGCGAAGCGCCCAAACCAGGCGTGGACCAGGCGTGGGCCGGCCTCGACGTGAGGCATGATGCAGGTGGCTTCGGGTGCAATGGGGCCCATGCCCAGATTGGGCGTTTCGCCCAAACCGGGACTCGGGACTCGGGACGAGAAACACGGATCGAGGACGTTGGGACCCGGGACTTGGTCACCGGGATCGGTACCCGGGGCCTGGGGCCCGGGGCTTGGGGCTTGGGGCTTGGGGCTTGGACTGTTCTCGCTGGTCGAACTCGGATGTCGCTCTGTCCCTGAGACTTGCTTGACTGACGTGAATCGCAGGCGTGAGACAACCTTGACGCTGGAACCGGCGTCAACGGGCGACTGCTGGACGATCCATCTCTGGAGTCAGCGGAGGATGCTCAGGCCGACGCGCTTTTCGAGGTCTTGGACGGGGCGTGCAATGAGGTCGTAGCCATCGGAGGCGACGATGACGCACTTGACCAGTTCGCCCGGGGAGAGCTCATTGCGGGAGTGGACGTATGTCACCGCGTCGATGTCGGGGGCCTGGAAGTAGGTCCGTCCCTGGTAGAGGCGGGCCTTGTCGGAGACGCCCGAGGTCTTGAGGCCCTTGGTGGCCAGAGGCCTGTCGATGACGACATCCAGGCGCACGCCGGTGGTCGTCGGGTTCTTCTCATCGAACGCCGCAGCGAGCTTGGCAGCCTTCGCGAAGGCGAGCTCCTGCTGGAGCAGCATGACTTCCTCGCGACGGCGGGCTTTCACTTCGGGCGGGACCGCGAGCTTGGGGTCATTCTCCATGGTGCCCGCGACGGTGCCAGGCTCCTTGGAGTACTCGAACACACCAACCGCTTCGAAGTCCATCTCGCGGATGAAGTCCAGAAGCTCCTGGTGATCCGCTTCGGTCTCGCCCGGGAAGCCTGAGATGAACGTGGTGCGGACCGCCATTCCCGGGATGCGCTCGCGCAGGGCCTTGATGACCGAGCCTTGCTGGGCGCGGGTCGTGTTTCGCTTCATCGCGGCCAGCATGCGGTCGGAGGCGTGCTGGAGCGGGATGTCGAGGTACGGCAGCAGACGCCCCTGACGCACGAGGCTCGCGAAGGCGTCGATGATCGGGAGCGTGAAGTTGGTCGGATAGGCGTACATCAGGCGGAGCCAGCCCTGGCCGGTCTCCTGCTGCATCGTGTTCGAGAGGGCTTCGAGGAGCGCGGGGAGGCCTTGGAGGGAGGAGAAGGAAGAGGGAGCAGATGAAGCGCTGAGGACTCGCAGACTTGTTGAGGGGGGAGAAGGAGAGGTAGAAGAGGAAGAGCCCACTCGGAGAGTGGGGGTACCCGAGATGGGGGTACCGGCGGTCGCGGGCTGGAGGCCAAAGCCGATGTCGTCGCCGTAGCTTGTGGTGTCCTGACCGATGAGCAGGATCTCGAAGGCGCCGTCGTTGATGAGTTCCTTGAGTTCGTTGACGGCGCGATCCAGAGGCTTGGAGCGCATCTTGCCTCGGATGGACGGGATGGTGCAGAACGCGCAGTTCTGGTTGCAACCCTCGCCGATGCGGAGGTAGGCGTAGTGGCGCGGCGTGAGGCGGAGGCGGGCGGAGTCGTCTTCGAAGTAGCCGATGCCCTTGCCGTCCTTGCCGTTGACGGTGAGGCCGGTGGTTTCCACGCCGCGGGACTTGGCGGCGGTGAGCGCGTTGGCCGCGATGTAGTACGATGGCGCGTCCTTGGCCTGATCGTGGTTGGCCTTGCGGTCGAGCTTCACGCCCCGGACCGCTTCGACGATCTTGTCGCGATCAAAGACGCCGATGAGGGCGTCGATCCCCGGGGCCCACTCGAGCATCTTGGCGCGGTGGCGCTGGACGAGGCAACCGGCGACGACGACGCGTTTGACGTTGCCTGCTTCCTTCTGGCGGATCGCTTCGTGGATGACCGAGAGGGATTCCTGCTTGGAGGCTTCCAGGAAGCCGCAGGTGTTCACGATGACCGCGTCGGCGTTTCCGAAGGTGGGATCGCCCGGGTCGTGCGAGACTGGCATGATGCCGTCGTTGGCGAGCAGGCCGAGCATCTTCTCGGAGTCGACCAGGTTCTTGGGGCAACCCAGGCTCACGAAGGAGATGGTGCGGACCTGGTCGGAGCGCTTGGCCTTGGCGGGGCGGGCTGACCGGGACGCAGAAGACGCCCGACGCGCGGGCCTTGCCTTGGCGGCGGAGGCCTTGCGGGCGGGCGACTTGGCGCGCACCTTTCGGGAGGGGGTGCGGCTGGACTTTCGTGAGGGGGACTTCTTGGGCACAGCGGGCGAACTTTAGGCGATCGCGCCCGCGGACGGCCTAACCGACCTTGCGGAGCTTGCCCATCAGGGACTCGGCGTTGAGGCCCGCCATGGGGTAATGCTGCTGGAGGGCGCTGGCCAGGGCTTCCGGATCGGCGACAGCAAAGGACGCGGGGATCCCGATCCGCCAGCCGGCAAACCGCATGGCACGGGCCAGGTGGCGGGTGGTGGAGACGATGACGAGCTCGTCATCCTCGAACCCGAGGGGGAGCATGCCGAACTGCCAGGCCTGGCGGCGTTCGATGAGCTTGATGATGTCAGCCGCGGGCTTGAAGCTGGTGGGGTCGAGGTTCTCGGTGAGGGCCGCGTACTGCTCGGCCCAGGCCTCTTCGATGGCGGACTGATCGACGCCGAAGATCTTCTCGGCGAGCACGCCGAAGGGGCGGTGGCACTGGCGCTGCTCCTCGAGGATGAGGTCGCGCTGGTCCTTGGACAGGACGCCCTTGGCCACGAGCAGATCACCAAGTCGCATGTACATCGGTCACTCCTGAATCACGTCGGCGAGAACAGACCCGGCGTTGACGACGACGAGCCGTCGCGGCATGAGAGGGATCGGCGCAGTCAAGTTGCATGTTCATGCCTGGAGCGCAGCCTTCGCGTTGCGGGGTGGGGCAGCGCCATGCGCGCGGAGTCGACGCGTTGCGGCGCGTGTGCGGGGCGCGGAGCGCGGAATTCCCGAGCCTTGGGTGGCACGCGATCGGCGCGTATCGCAGGGCGACGCGAACGCGGGAGCGATTCGGGCCGAGAATGCGGGCGTGGCTGCGACGGCCGGGACGCGTCCGAGATCCGGCGCGGGAAGGGCGGACGGAAACGAGTCGAGCGATGGTCGTTTCGGGACGCTTGGCGCGGGACAGGGAGGGGGTTGGCGCGGGCTTATCGGGCGCGGGAAGTCCGCGGGCGCGCATGACGTCGGGGGTCGGCGGGTCTATATTGGGCCATCGTTGAGCCGCATTTCCATCTCCCGACCCCCGCGGACGTCAGCCGTCTGGTGCTGATCGTGACCGGATCGACGCTCGAGGCGGAGCTGTTGGATCGCCCCACGGCGTACACGCTGCGGCAGGCGATGATCGTGTGGCTCGTGGAGCACCAGATGGTGCGGGACGCCCGCGAAGGGGCGTCGCGCGTGCTGGTGTGCTCGGACATCTGGTACCTCAACCAGGAAGAGCTCCGCACGTGCCCCACGGTCGCGATCGGCGGGCCGGGCTCCAACGCGCTGACGGCGTACCTGGGCGACAAGCTCCCTTCGGCGTTCGTGGTCGATGGGCAGATGATCGTGCAGATGGACCCCGAGCTTGGCGGCGGACTCGACGACGTCGTCGCGAGCTGCTGGGGCGACAACGCCCAGACCACCGCAGCGGCGGTGGGCGTCTTCCAGGAACGCTATCTGCACGATTTCCTGGAAGCCGCGACCGCGGGCTGGTGAGGCCGGCGGGTTAAGCGGGCGAAAGACGCCTTCACGCGATGGTTACTTCCCGACGCAAAAGGTCGCAAACACGCGTCCGATGACGTCGTCCGGACTGATGCGGCCGATGAGCTCGCCGAGGTGATCCAGAGCTTCACGCAGGGGCAGGGCGACCAGCTCGGCGTGGGCGCGACCTTGCGACGCTTCGCGGGCGGTGTCGAGGGCCTCGATCGTGCGGGTGAGCGCCAGGCGGTGGCGTGGGAGCAACGCGGCGACCCCCGCGGCGCGGGATGCGAAAGCCTGGTCGGCGATCGCCCGGCGGAGCGCGCCGAGGTTGTAGCCATCCAACGCGCAAATCGGCAGTCCGTCGGAGGACGCACGCGTCGGGAGATCGGCCTTGGTGCGGACGCGGATAATGCGCGTGCTGGCGGACGCCTGGAGATCCGAATCGCGCTCGAAGCGTCCGCTGGGATCGCACCAAATCAGAACGTCCGCCTCGCCGACCGCGGCGCGGGCCGCGGCCTGGGCGGCGGCGTCGATGGGCGTCGCGAGGGACGCATCCAGGCCCGGCAGATCGCAGAGCTCGACCGCGGAGGCGCCGGGGAGCTCGCGGGAGAGGTCCAGGGACTCGCGGAGGACGTCGCGCGTCGTGCCCGCGACATCGGAAACCACGGCGCGGGGGCGGCCCAGCAGCGTGTTGAAGAGCGTGCTCTTCCCCGCGTTGGGCGGACCGACCAGCGCGACCAGCGGCGTTGACGCGGACGCTTCGCGGGGCGTCTGGTCGCCAACACGGGCCTTGATCGCGGCGCGGAGTTCGTCGAGCTGGGCGCGGAGGGCTTCGGGTGCGATTGCGACGACGTCTTCCTGATCCGTGAAGTCGATCCCGGCTTCGGTGAGGGCCAGGAGCGTCGTCAGGCGATCGGCCCAGGCGCGGTACTCGACGCCTGTCACGCCCTGGAGCAACCGGCCAGCGGCGGCGAGCTGCTGGTCGGTCTGGGCGGCGATGGTCGCGGCGACGCCCTCGGCCTGATCGAGCGTGAGCTTGTTGTTGAGGTACGCGCGGGCAGTGAACTCGCCGGGCTCGGCGGGCCTGAGGCCCATGGCGATGAGTGCGGCGCTGATGCGTTCCATCAGGTGCGGATTCCCGGGGATCTGAAGCTCGAACGCGTCGTCGCCGGTGTACGAGCGGGGCGCGGGGAAGACCAGGACCAATGCCGGAAGTTCGTACACGCCGATGCGCCAGCGGATCGCGTGAAGGCCGCGCGTCAGGGGGGCGTCGGGACTGCACGCACGCAGCGCGGAGAACGCGGCGGGGCCAGAGACGCGGATGAACCCGCGGCTGGACCAGCCTGGCGCGGAGGCCGCGGCGATGATGGTGTCCGACGGATTCACGCGGGTGATCGTAGAGCTTTCCCAAAGAACAAGGCCCGGGCGTCTGAGGCCCGGGCCTTGGCTTGATCGCGGGGGTCAGGTTCAGCGCTTCTTGTTGCGCGTGTCGGCTTCCTTCATGCGGGCCTCGGCGGCGGCCTGGAGGCGGGCCATGAAGCCATTGGACTTGGCGCCGGGCTTCTTCTTGAACTTCTCGGGGTTGAGCAGATCGTGCTTCTCGATGTGCTTGCGGATCCAGTGGTTCTCAACGATCGCGAAGGTGGAGTTGGCGGTGAAGTAGAGGGCCAGGCCCGAGGGGGCGTTGTACATCATCACGGGGAACATGATGACGCTGAGCCACTTGGTCATCTTCATCTGGAACTCTTGCTCGGGCGTCATCGGCGCGGTCTGGGGAGGCGTGAGGTACTTCTGGTGCGCGAAGAAGACGACGCCCAGGATCAGCGGCACGATGTTGAACGCGGAGATGGGGCCCATGAGCGAGGAGAGCAGCGGGACCTTGAAGGAGGTGCCGAAGGAGATGAAGTGGTCGGGCTGGGAGAGGTCGGCGAGGAAGTGCCAGTTGTTGCCTGTGAGCTTCTGGAAGACGCCATAGAACGCGGGCTGCTGGCGGAGCTCCTGCGCGAAGGAGAGCATGGCGGAGAGCGCGATCCAGACGGGCATGACCAGGAACATGGGGAGGCAGCCGAGGAAGCCCATGGGGGAGACGCCCTCTTCGCGCCAGAGCTTGGCCATCTCCTGCTGCATCTTCTGGCGGTCGTTGCCGTAGCGCTCCTGGATCTTCTTCTGCTTGGGCGCCATTTCCTGCATCTGCTTGCCGAAGCGCTGCATGCGGACCTGGGTCCACTTGGTGACGGGGTGCAGGATGGTGCGGACGATGACGACCAGGAAGATGATCGAGAGGGACCAGTCGAAGAAGAGGTAGTTGCGCAGGACGGTGAGCAGCGAGAGCAGGCCGTGGGTGAAGAACTCGAAGGTGCACGGGCCGCAGAGACCGCCGAAGTTGTAGACGATCATCTCATCAAGGCCGACGCGCTTGGCGACGGGGTCGGCGTTGATGATCGGCTTGGCCAGGGGGCCGGCGTAGACGCCGAAGGAGAGATCGGTCTTGGCGCCGGGCTCGAGCTCGCGCGTGGGCGAGAGCATGCGCAGGGCCAGGACTTCCTCACCCACGCCGCGATCGAAGACGTAACGGCCGACGTTCTCGAAGCTCGAGAGCTTCAGCGAGGCCTTGGGGTCATCGGGGTTGACCAGCGGGTGGACCGCGATGCCGAAGTAGCGGTTGATCATCCCGGCCCAGACGAGGCTGTACTTGCGCTCATCGGCGCGGGCGTTGGGCCACATGGGCGGGACGAACGCCCGGCGATCGTCGGCGGACATGGGCCAGTTGGGCGAGCTGTCGAGGAAGACGCCGTGATCGCGATCACGCGAGCCCAGGGCGTTCTGGTGCGGGATGAGGTAGTCGGAGGACTGGACGATCTGGCCCGTGGGGTCGACCTGATCGCTGAGCAGGTGGCCGAAACGAAGACGGCGGGTGTCGCCG
Source organism: uncultured Phycisphaeraceae bacterium (assembly GCA_964531675.1). GTDB lineage: Bacteria > Planctomycetota > Phycisphaerae > Phycisphaerales > UBA1924 > CAZHFW01. Next base: position 21,442 of record CAZHFW010000019.1, read on the forward strand.
CCATAGCCCGAGTTGTCCTTCGGGAGATCGGAAGGACCGAACTGATACCAGCGGACCGCGAGCTTCTGGCCCGAGAGGTTCTCGATGTGCTGGGAGACCTCCAGGTCATAGCTATTTGGCTTGAGGGTGTAGGTGCGGGTGACGCGGAGGACCTTGCGGTCGTTCTGGTCGAGAACGAAGGCTTCGAACTGGCCGGGCTTGTCGGAGGCGACCTGACGCCAGACCGGGCCCGGGGTCTTCCCGCCTCTGGCGAGGGGGATGAACTGGGACTGCTTGGTCGCGGGGTCGGTGATCTGCACGCCCAGGGCTGCAAACGGCGTGAGGGTGAGCTCGTTCTGCGCCGCCTCGGACTGGAGCGCGACCTTCTCCTTCTTGTCGACAGAGACGTAGTGCTCGGCGAGCGTGAGCCTGCGGATGCCCGCGCCGATGTCGGCGAACTCGACCTGGGCCTTGAACTGGTTGGCGCCGTCGATTGAGCCGAGCGGAGCGAACACCATCGCAAGGGGCTCGCCCGCGAAGACCTGGGGATGCAGCGCCGCGACGCTGAAGGCGTTGTCGCCCTTGGCGGGAGCGGCGGGCGTGGTCTGGGCAGCGGCGGCCTGCTCGCGCTTGGCTTCAGGCTTGGCTTCCGTTTTGGCTTCGGGCTTGGGCTGGGTGGGAGCGCCGGTGTTGGTACCGGCGGAGCCATCCGCAGGGGTGGCGGCGACCTTGGTGTCCGTCGCCTTGGTGTCGGCGGGGCGGACCTCATTGGTCTTGGCGTTCTGCTTGCCTGAGTTGACAAAGACCGCCCAGGCGACGCCCAGGCAGAGCAGCAGACCCACGAGGGGCACCAGCAGACGGACGACGGGGCTTACTTTCTTGGCCATTACCTTCGCCGATTCGAGGAAGAGGCGTGCACACGGAGGGTTCCGTCGCGCGGGCGGAACGATAGGGGCTTGTTGGGAAGCCGGCGCGGGCGGGTTCTTCGGTCGGAGGCGGTTCGGGTCGGCCAGCCCGACCCGAGCAGGCCAGATGCTTCGGTAGCATGCGGCCATGTCCGGGGAATCACCCTGCTGCTGCCCGCGCTGCGGATATGACCTTTCGGGTCAGGTCGCGTCGTGGTCCGACGCCTGCCCGCTGGAAGGGACGTGCCCGGAGTGCGGCCTGGTGTTTCGCTGGGAGGAAGCCATCCAGCCCGAGCGGGTCGGGCCTGCGTGGAGCATCGAGCACGCGGCCAATCCGGCGTTTGCCATCGTGCGGGGGCTGGCCCGCGCGTGCCTTCCATGGAGGCTCTGGGGAGCCCGTCGAGGACGGCTCAGTATGCGCGTCGCGCTGGTACCCGAGCGTCTCTGGATCACTCTGGCGGCGCTGGCTGTGGCCACATGGCTACTTGCAGGCCTGGTGAACATCTGGATGTCGATCGCGATCGAGGTGACGCATCCGTCGACGGTCACGACAACCGACCTGATGACGACGCTGCTGCACCCGGAGCGTCCGGTCGCGGCGATGACGGGGCCGCTGATCTACTACCGGTTCGCGCCCACGCTGGTCGGGCTCGGACTGTTGCCTCTGGCATTTGCGATGCTCACGCAATCGCTGGCGCGGATGAAGCTCAGGCGGGCGCACCTGCTCCGTATCGCGGTGTACAGCCTCGGCCCGGTGTTGCCGGCGCTGGCGCTGATGGTGCTGACGCGCGCGTTCGCGACGGCGGGCGCGTGGGGGATGCTGAGCCGTCCGATCTGGATGCGTGGCTTTCCGTCGCGGCTCACGGTGTGGACGGTGTATGTGGACGACCGGCCTTACCTGTGGGCGATCGTCCTCGGGCTCTGGATGTTCCTGTACTGGAGGCTCGCGCTCAAGCGGTATCTGTTGCTGCGGGACGCGACGCTGACGGCGCTGCTGATCGTGCTGGCGACGGCCCTCTTCTCCACCCTGCTCGTGGGCTTCTGGCCCGGGAGCCCGCTGTTGACGGAGATCGACGCGTTCTTCCGGGGGTGGGTGTGAGCCAGGAGTCGGGGGCGAGCTGTCCGCGCTGCGGGTATGACCTTGGAGGACAGGTCGCAACATGGACGGAGCAATGTCCGCTTGACGGAGTTTGTCCTGAATGCGGCCTCGGATTCGGATGGAGCTTCGTGCTCAATCCGACGCTGCGGATACCCGACTGGAGCTTCGAACACGCCCCGAAGTTCAGCGTCACTCGGCTGGTCGGCACGTGGTCGCGGCTGTTCAAGCCGCGCCGGTTCTGGGAGCGGTTTCCGATTGAGGCTCCGGTGCGTCGCGGGCGGCTGATCGGCTACGGCGCCCTGTGCCTTGGTGCGACGGTCGGCCCGCTCACGGCGCGCTTGGCGGGCTGGGCGGCGTTCGAGTACTCGACCGATCCGATGGCGATCCCGCGCACCGCCTCGGGCCTTGCCCATTATGTCCTGGCCCAACTGCGGGAGAACCTTGTTCAGCTGCTCCTGGCGCCGACGCTGTGCCTGGTGTGGATCATGGCATTGGTCTTTCCGATCATGGTCGCGCTGCTCCTGCCCATGACGTTCGCGATGGCGCGGGTGCGCCGGTCGCAGATCCTGCGTTGCGGCGTCTATTCGCTGACGATCCCCGCGGCGGGCGTGTTCTCACTCCTGACGCTCGAGCTGCTCGACGTCGGCGCGGGCCTGCCGATGGACGCGTATTGGGAGAACCATGCGCTGCTCTTCCCGCTGGCGCACATCGTCTGGCTCGGATGGTGGTGGCACGCCGCCCTCGCTCGCTACCTGAAGCTTCCCGGAGCGGGGAAGGTCCTTTTCTGGCACGGCACCGCTGCGATTCTGGCCGGGCTGGCGTTCGCGACCAGGGTGCTGGGGATGAGCCTTTAGAGCCGATGCGGGAGCCGAAACGGGGCGCGGGGCGGGATCGCGGACGGACGCGGAGGCTTCTACCATCCGGCCATGCCAAGCGACCACTCCGCCCCCAACGCGACCGACGCTGTGATGGCCCTTCTCCGCGAGCGCGATCCGCAGATCGCCGAGCTGATCGGGAAGGAGGCCAACCGGCAGGAGACGACACTCGAGCTGATCGCCAGCGAGAATCACGCGTCGCCCGCGGTCATGCACGCGATGGGCACGTGCCTGACCAACAAGTACGCCGAGGGATATCCCGGCGCTCGGTACTACGGCGGATGCGAGTTCCACGATCAGATCGAGAACATCGCGCGGCAGCGGGCGTGCCAGCTCTTTGGCGCCAAGTTCGCCAACGTGCAGCCTCACTCGGGCGCGCAGGCCAATCAGGCGGTCTTCCAGGCGACGATGGAGCCCGGTGACACCTTCGCGTCGCTCGTCCTCGCCGACGGCGGGCACCTGTCGCACGGCATGAAGCTCAACTTCTCCGGGCGCTACCACAAGCCCGTGCACTACCCCCTCCACTACGCCAAGGACCATCCGGAGTTTGAGCGGATCGACTACGACGCTGTGGCGGCGGTCGTGCGCGAGCACCGGCCCAAGGTCCTCATGTGCGGGTACTCGGCCTATCCCAGGATCATCGACTTCAAGAAGTTCCGCGAGGCGGCCGACCAGGTCGGCGCGCTGCTCGTCGCGGACGTGGCGCACATCTCGGGCCTGATCGCGGGAGGCGTGCACCCGAGCCCCTTCCCTCACGCGCACATCGTCACCACGACGACGCACAAGAGCATCCGCGGGCCGCGCGGCGGGCTCATCATGACCAACGACGAGGACCTGGCCAAGAAGATCGACAAGGCGGTCTTCCCGGGCGTGCAGGGCGGGCCGCTCATGCACGTGATCGCGGCCAAGGCGGTCGCGTTCGGCGAGGCGCTCAAGCCCGAGTTCAAGACCTACTCCCAGCAGATCGTCAAGAACGCCAAGGCGCTGGCGGACGCGCTGGTGAAGAAGGGCTACCGCATCACCAGCGGCGGGACCGACAACCACCTGATGCTCGTGGATCTGAGCGCCAAGAACGCGAGCCTGACGGGCGCGGACGCGAGCAAGTGGCTCGAGGCCTCGGGGATCATCACGAACATGAACGGGATTCCCAAGGACCCGCGCCCGCCGCGTGTGACCAGCGGCATCCGCCTGGGCACGCCGGCGGTGACGACGCGCGGACTCCGCGAGCCCCACATGGAGACCATCGCGGGATTCATCGACGCGGTGCTCAGCGCCGGGGTCAAGGGCGAGGCGGCGCTGGCGACCGAGTCGGCCCAGGTGCGTGAGTGGGTCAAGAACCTGTGCAAGCAGTTCCCGCTGCCGCACTAAGTCACGGGTCGGGGCGGATTCCGGGGCCTGCTGCGGGTGCGGAACGGGAATCCCATGCTGTGGATCGGGCGTGCCCGGGTAGAATCAGGCCATGAGCAGCCAGCAGAGCGGGAAGGTGTGTTCCAAGTGCGGCGTGGACGTCTCCGGGAAGCCCCGGACCAAGGACGCGCAAGGGAAGTACCTCTGCGCGAGCTGCGCCAAGGGTGGTGTCGCACCCGCGCCGGCGAAGACGTCCAAGCCCGCCAAGCCCGCGACGGGCCTTGCTGGCGAGTTTGAGGACAACTCGTTCCTGCTCAACGTGGGATCCAAGCCCGCGAGCTTCGCGGAGTGCCCCGGATGCCAGAGGCCCGTGCCTGAGGGCGCGAAGATCTGCACGATGTGCGGCTATGACATCGCCAACGGGCGCGTGCTCAAGACCCGGCTCGGAACAGACAAGATCGCCAAGGACAAGAAGTGAAGTCGGCGCCTCAGCGCGCTGAAGCGGGGTCAGAGGCTTGCACGCTGAAGGTCTGACCTGAAATCGCGTCCTGAAACTCGACGTGATAGATCCTGGGCGCGGCGTCGTCGGAAGCAACCGGCACATCGATGGTGTAGTACACGCCCATGAAGCCGGCGCGGTACGCGTCGCGGAGCGCCAGGGGCGCAAGCGAGGCTTCGCCGAGCAGGTTCTTGCCATCGGCGGAAGTGACCTTGGCGCGGAGCGTGCCGGTGATCTGGATCACACGGCCGCGGGCGTCGGAAGACTGGATGTAGAGCCTGACGAAGGGCTTGCCATCGGGCGTCTTGTCCTTGGCCAGTCCCGAGTACGAGCCGATTTCGAGCTTGGCCAGCGCGGGCATGGCCTGGGCGGCATCAGGCGAGATCGGCGTGGAACGCTCGGCGGCGAGCGTCGCAAGTTTGGTCTTGAGCTCGGCGTTGTCGGCGTTGGCCTGTTCGAGTTTGGCGCGGAGATCGCGGGCTTCGATGCGGTACTGGTCGGCGACGGAGGGTCCTCCGACCTTGCAACCGGCCAGCCCGAGCAGCGACGCGATCAAGATGAGTGAAGCCTTCCGCACGCCCGATGGTAGCGCGGTGGGTCGGGTCGCTTCACGCCCATGACGAGGCTTCGAGTCGTGGCGCCGGGTTCCGTTTTCGGGTTCTGAACGATTCGAGGCTGAGGAGAGCGCCACGACTCGAAGACTCATCGTGGGCGTGAAGAGAATGGAATGAAAGACCCCCGCGGATGAACCGCGGGGGCTGGTGGTCTGGCGGGATTGGGAGCGAGAATCAGGCCTCGTCGGTCTTTTCGCGCTTGGGCATGTGCGGCATGCGCGTGAGGACCTTGTCGACCAGGCCGTATTCGAGCATCTCGTTCTCATCGAGCCACTTGTTGCGGTCGCAATCCTTGGCGATGCGATCGATGGGCTGGCCGGTGGTGTCGGCGTAGAGCCCGTAGAGGCGGTCGCGGATGCGGAGCATTTCGCGGGCCTCGATCTCGAGGTCGGTGGCCTGGCCTTCCATCACGCCGCCGAGCAGGGGCTGGTGCATGAGGTTGCGGGCGTTGGGGAGCGTGAAGCGCTTCCCCTTGGTGCCGCAGGTCGCGATCATGGAGCCCATGGAGGCGGCCTGCCCGATGATGTAGGTCGCGACGTCGCACTCGACGAAGCGCATGGTGTCGATGATGCCGAGGCCGGCGGAGACCGATCCGCCCGGGGAGTTGATGTAGAGGTGGATGTCGCTCTTGGGGTCCTCGTTGGCGAGGAAGAGCATCTGGGCGACGATCAGGTTGGCGATCTCGTCTGCGACTGGGCCGCCCAGAAAGATGATGCGGTCCTTGAGCAGGCGCGAGTAGATGTCGTACGCGCGCTCGCCGCGGGAGGTCTTCTCGATGACGATGGGGACGAGGTAACCGGACATGGTGTGAGGGGCGCGGTGCGGCCTTGCGGGTCTCGGACGGGTTCGGCCTTCGCGCCTCATCTCCTTTTGGGTGTGCTTGAGGGTGAACGCGGCTCAGCGGAACGCGGAGCGGACTTCCTTGGGGGGCTCGCGGAGGACTTCATCGACCAGGCCGTAGCGCACGGCGTCCTCGGCGCTGAAGTACTTGTCGCGTTCGGAGTCGCGCTGGATGTTCTCGACAGCCTGCCCGGTGCACTCGGCGAGGATCTGGTTGAGCTGCTGCTTCATCTTGATGATCTGCTCAGCCTGGATCTTGATGTCCTCGGCCTGGCCCGTGACCCCGCCGTAGGGCTGATGGATCATGACCTTGGCGTGGGGCAGGATGTAGCGCTTGCCCTTGGTGCCGGCGGTGAGCAGGACGGCGCCGCCTGAGTAGGCGCGGCCGATGCAGTACGTGGAGACGGGGGAGGACATGAAACGCATGGTGTCGTAGAGGGCCAGCGTGTCGTCGACGGCGCCGCCCGGGGAGTTGATGTAGAAGTTGATCTCCTTCCCGCGGCCCTGGTTCTCCAGGTAGAGCATCTGCATCATGACGCGGGCGGCGGAGGCGTGGTTGATCTCCCCGATCAGGAAGACCACCCGATTCTCCAGCAGGAGCTCGTCGATGGACATCTCGCGGGTTCGCTGGTACGTGACGTTTGCGGCTGGCATTGCGAGTCTTTCCTTTGCGTCTCGCTGACCTCCCGGACGCCCCGCGCGAGGGCTTCCGGGCACTCCGGAATGATCCTATCCCATGCTCTATCGGCATCCGGACGGGGGTACACGAACGGATAACTCCCGAAAGAGCCGGGCGGACCAATCCTCCTGAGCGGCAAGCGGCGTGCCGATGAACAGACCCCCGCGCAACACGGGCGGGCCCCAAGGGTTCGCACGCGTTGGCGGTCGCGTGGCCCGGGCTGCCAATGCGGCATCCCGATCCGGGTTTCGTGAGGGAGTGCGCCGGGATTGCGCCCCCTTTTGCTCGATCGCCTCGGATTCCCTAACATCCCCACCCCGGGAGTCGGAACAAACCAACGTGGCGACAGCGATCATCAGCGACATTCACGGCAACGCGGAAGCCCTCAAGCGGGTGCTGGACGACATTGCTGCGCGCAAGATCGATCGCATCGTGTGCCTCGGCGACATCGTGGGCTATGGCCCCGACCCGCTCGAGTGCGTGGATCTGGTGCGCCAGGTCTGCGTGTTCAGCCTGATGGGCAACCACGACTTCGGCGTGCTCTACGAGCCCACCAACTTCAACGCCCAGGCGCAGGCTGCGGCGTTCTGGACGCGAGCGCAGTTCGACGCCGAGTCGGACGAGACCAAGAAGCGTGAACGCTACGAGTACCTCGGCAAGCTCCGCGTGCGCGTGGTCGACACGCCCCCCGAGCAGGGGTTCGGTGTGCTGTTCGTCCATGGCTCGCCCAGGCGTCCGGTGAACGAGTACATCTTCCCGGATGACGCGCTGAACACGCCCGACAAGATGGAGTCGCTCTTCTCGCGCGTGGACCGCCTGGCGATGGTGGGCCACACCCACGTGCCGGGCGTCTTCACCGATGAACCCGACTTCTATCCCCCCACCGAGCTTGGCGAAGGCGCCTCGTACCGGTTCAGCCCGAGCGAGAAGGCGATCGTGAACGTCGGTTCGGTGGGCCAGCCCCGCGATCTGGATCCGAGGGCGAGCTACGCGATCCTGCACCCGGATCGCGTGGAGTTCGTGCGCGTACCGTACAACATCGATGTGACGGCCAAGAAGATCAAGTCGACCCCCGAGCTGAGCGAATGGCTCGCGGACCGGCTTTACAAAGGCCAGTGAAACGTCCGAGCCAAGTCGCGCAAGCGACCGGCAGCATGGACGACCACGACTGATCCCCCGCATCTTGTCAACCTGCATGCTCGTTTCTCGAAGGCGGACTCGCTTCGAAGGTCGGGGATTCCACGCCCGGATTGACCGCTTCGGGCAATCCGGGATGGGCGGCGCTCGTCTCGGACTTGAGGCCTTTGGGGCTTCGATCCTGGATTGGACGAGGCGTCCAATCCAGGCGTGAGCGTCGAGGGACTATTGCGGCGACCAGGAGACGGTGACGGGGCCTGACAGGGATAACCGAGCTCGGATTGGCGTGCGGCTTACGCCGGTGCAGATCCAGTTGGGTCAGACTCCCGATGCGTTCTCGCCCCGGTGTGCATCAGCACAATTTGAAGAACAGGAATCGCTGACCGCGATCTCGCTCAGCCTCAAATCCTTGGGATTCCGCGTGCCGCTTCCCGATCGCGAAAAGCTTTTTGCGGTCTTTCGGCAACGACGGCAGTTGCACGAGCAACAAATTGGTCGTTTGTTCCGTCGTACCGGGCATTTGCTCGATCTCGGCGGCGATCACCCGAGTCGCGCCCTTGTCGTAGAGCTTCCGAACAAAGTCGATGGACTCGTGCCAGTCCATATCGCCGAGATTCCGCGAGAAGCCCTCTTGGCCGCCCAAGAGCCAGGCGAAAGCCTCCTCGCAGTACGTCGATAGCAACCCCTTCACGAGACCATCATCGGCGGCGTTTGGTTCCTGCTGCTCAGCGGGGACCGGCGCCGGCGGTAGATTCGCGAGATGCTCGCGGAACAGCTCGACCTCTTCCGCGATCAGCTTCTCCAACTCGGGGAACCTCTGAACTTCAGGGTGACGCGCACACCCCTTGGCATATTTGCGCGCGGAGACCGGGTGATTGAACAGTCGGTAACGGCACACCACTGTCCCGGATTCGGTGTACTCAAGATCGCGTCCGCCGCCGTTTGGGTACCACTCGTGACGAAGTCGCCCATCGGGATACCAGATTCGGATTGGCACAACTGTGTCGTAGACCCCAAGTTGGAAGAGATACTCAGCGGCGAGCGTTCCATTCGGGTTGAATTCGCGCCACCAGCCGTGCTCAAGCGTGTTTCGGTAGTGAATTTCCGACTTCAGCGTTCCATCGGGATAGTGCGAGCGCTCGACGCGATCATTCGCATCGGTTCCCCATGGGGATGGCGGCCAGTCCGGAGCGGACATTTCCTAAGTATCTTGCGCCGAGGAACGCGGATCAAGGCGTCCCACCACACTTGAACGCGGGACGCGCGACGCGGACCTTCTCAAGTCTCAGTCGTTGCCTTCGAGGGCCTTTTTGGCGTCCGCCGCTGCTTTGCGGAGCGTGGCTGCGGTGAAGGTGTTGGCGGTCTTCTTGGGCTCCCAGGTGTGGGCTGGGCCGGCGACTTTTTCGTAGTGCTCCCACATCTCGAACCAGTAGCTGCGGAAGGCGTGCGGGCCGAAGGGTTTGAAGTGGGCGAGGACGCGTTTGGTGATCTGGGCAGCCGAGCCCTTGAAGCCGAGCAGTTCCCGGCCGTGGCGCACGGTTTCGGTGTCGCACGGGAGGTTCGAGTAGCGTCCGAGGAGCTGCATGATGTTGTGGGCGGCATATGGCCCGATGCCGGGGAGTTCGAGCAGGGCCTCGCGGATTTCCTTGTCGGGCGTCGCGGGGTTCTCGAACCAGGCGACATCCACCGCGCCCGAGCGGAACATGCGCGCCAGTTCAACGATGCGCTGGTCGCGATAGCCGACCCGGCAACGCGAGCGGAGGGTCGCGGGCCGCGTTTTGGCGACCTGCTCGAACGTGGGGAAGGCAGCGTGGGGAGTCTGGTCAGAGGTAGAGGGGGTAGACACGGGTTGCAAACCCGTGCCACGAGGTTGGGGAGTGCCACGAGGTTGGGTTGAGCCAGCAGCTGGCGTCGAGCCAAGCACTTCGCACAGTCTGCGGTTCATCGCGACGGTGCTCGGCCAGGTGACGTTGCAGCTCGTGACGGTCTTGATGACGTCCTCAAAGAACGTGGGCGAGCGCATGAGCCTGCCGCGGCCTGACTTCCTCCAGCGCGGATCGAGCTTGTGGAACGCCGCAATCAGGCGTTCATCCTCGTCCAGTCGGAGCATGCGAGCGACCTGCTCGATCAGTGCTGCCTTGTCAGACTTGGAAATCGTGCTGGCGAGTTCGATCTTGAGTGGTTCGCCCGCACCCTTCTGCGAAATCCGAGCCAGCGCGACCGAATCGGGCAGGGCGAATGCACGCGTGAGTGATCGCGTGGAAACATCCCAGCGGCTCGGCTCGAGCAAGAAATACCCATAGGAGCAGTAGTCCCGTGGCAGGGAGTAGTCGGACGGGGGTTGGAGGGTGAGGGAAGGCACGGAGGCACGGAGGCACGGAGGCACGGAGGCACGGAGGCGGTCAAGCGTAACACGCCCGGATTGACCGCTTCGGGCAATCCGGGATCGGCGGCGCTCGACTTGGGAGTGAGGCCCTTGGGGCTTCGATCCTGGATTGGACGAAGCGTCCAATCCAGGCGTGGAGCGTGATGAGCGAGGCTCGCGGCGTGATGGGCAATCACGACCGATCCCCCTCATCTTGTCGACCCGGATGCTCCCTCCTCGCGGGCGGACTCACTTCGAAGGTCGAGGATCCCACGCCCGGATTGACCGCTTCGGGCAATCCGGGATCGGCGGCGATCGTCTTGGGAGTGAGGCCCCTGGGGCTTCGATCCTGGATTGGACGAAGCGTCCAATCCAGGCGTGCGGTGCGATGCGCTTGGCTCGCGGGCGACCCGCGTGCTCGCGTTCGAGTCTGCTCAGACGCTCAGCTTCTTGGTGGTCGGGAAGAGGTATGTCGCGATGTTGACGCAGAGCCTGTCGCTCAGCCTGGCGTAGGTGTTGTAGTGCTCGTCGGCCTGGCGCTTGACGTCTTCGATGGACGTCTGGCCTCGGGCGCAGCAGGCGTCATCGCCCTTGATGAACGCGTCCACCGCGGGGCGATCGCACTCGGGGTGGAACTGGAAGCCGTAGGTCCGCAGGCCGACCTTGAAGGCCTGGACCTTGGTGCGTTTGGAGCTGGCCAGGGGGGTTGCGCCGGGCGGGAGCTGTTCGACGTGGTAGCCGTGATGGTGGAACTGCGGATGCTCCCAGGCGATGCCGCTGAAGATCGTCTCGGTCTGGCCCATGGGGGAGAGGGAGATCGGAAGGAAGCCGACCTCGTAGGCGTTGTCGGGGAGCGGGGAGACCTTGCCTCCCAGGGCGTGGGCGATGAGCTGGGAGCCGAGGCAGATGCCGATGACGGGGATCTCGCGTTCGTGGGCGCCGCGGAGGTAGGCCCCTTCGGCGTTGAGCCAGTCGTGGGGTTCACCGATGTTCTGGTTGCCGCCGAGGGAGATGACGCCGTGGACGTTGTCGTAGTCGGCGGGGATGACCGGTCCAGTGCGGACACCCGCGTTGGCGGGGTGGGACGCGGGAAGGTCGGGGCGTCGGATGTCGAGCTTGAAGCCGAAGTCGCGGAGGGTGAGGCCGAGGCGGCCCGGTCCGGTGGAATCGCCATGCTGGAAAACAAGGATTGCCATAGGGCGGGGAGTGTAGTCCGGGGAACCGGCGGCTGGCCTCAAGCACCACGCCGGTCGAGCACGCCCGGGGGCGATACCATGGCGGCGATGCGCAACTCCATTCTCGCCGTGCTCTCCGCGGTTCTGACGTTTGCCGCGGGCCCCTCTCTGGCTCAGAACACCCCGCCCGCGGATGCCAAGCCCGCGGCCGCTCCCGAAGCAGCGGCTCCCTCGGCGGACATCCGCAAGTCGCTCGTGAAGATCTTCACGACGGTGCGCGATCCCAACCTGAGCCGTCCTTGGCAGAAGCAGAACCCGCAGGATCAGTCAGGCACCGGCGTGGTGATCGCGGGAAAGCGCATCCTGACCAACGCGCACGTGGTCGCGTACCACTCGCGCGTGCTCGTGCAGCCCGACGGCTCGTCGGACAAGCTCCTGGCCAAGGTCGAGGCGATCGCGCCCGGGATCGACCTGGCGATCGTGAAGCTCGAGGACGAGTCCTTCTTTGACTCCCACCCGGCGGCGACCATCGGCGACGAGCTTCCCGAGGTCGGCCAGACGGTCGAGGCCTACGGCTATCCCATCGGCGGCGAGGCGTTGAGCGTCACCAAGGGCATCATCAGCCGCATCGAGTTTGCGCCGTACAACTTCGCGGTCCTCGGCCTTCGCATCCAGGTCGACGCGGCGCTGAACCACGGCAACTCGGGCGGCCCGGCCATCATGAACGGCAAGATCATCGGCCTGGTCTTCAGCGGGATCGACGAGGCCCAGAACATCGGGTATCTCATTCCCGCCGAGGAACTCCGCATCTTCCTCGACGACGCGGCCGACGGGAAGTACGACGCCAAGCCCCAGCTCTACGTCTCCATGCAGACGCTCGAGAACTCGGCGCTCCGCGCCAAGCTCGGCGCGGGCAAGGACGTCACGGGCATGGTCATCACCCAGCCCCCGGACGACGGCGCCCACGCCAAGGGCGAGCCCGCGCTCAAGCAGTGGGACATCGTCACCGCAATCGGCGGCACGCCCATCGACAACGCGGGCATGGTGCAGATCCGCGACAACCTCCGCCTCGAGTTCAACTACCTCATCCACAAGTTCGCCAAGAACGGAAAGGTCCCGCTGACGGTGATCCGCGACGGCAAGCGCGTCGACGTGGAAGCCCCGGTCTACTCCGATCCGCCCCGCATCATGAAGTTCCTCGGGCAGCGCTATCCGTCCTACGCGGTGATCGGCCCCCTGGTCTTCACGCCGGTCTACGCCGACCTGCTCAGCCCGCGCACCTCGTTCGTGCTCACGGCCCGCAAGAGCCCGATCGTCCGCCGGGCGGGCGACGCGCCCGCGTTCGAGGGCGAAGAGCTCGTGACGATCTGCCCGCCCTTCCTCCCCCACCGCCTGACCAAGGGGTACGAGCTCCAGTTCTTTGCGGTGCTCAGCAAGGTCAACGGCGTCAAGGTCAAGAACCTGCGTCACCTCGTCGAGCTGATCAAGAGCTCCAAGGACGAGTACCTGACCTTCGAATGGGACGACGACTCCACCGAGACCATGGTGTTCAAGCGCCAGGAGCTCATGGACGCCTGCGAGGAGATCTACGAGGACAACGGGATCCGCTCCCCGGTCTCCGATGACCTCAAGGACATCTGGGACAAGAAGTAAGCCCCCTAAGAGCAGTTGGGGCGTGGTGCTCGGATCCCGCAAAGTCCGGTCCGGATCCGACCGATAATGTCGTCGTCGATCCGGATCGCACCCAACGGGAATACGCGGCATGCCTCAGCAGCTCAAGCGAATCGGCGTTCTCACCGGCGGCGGCGACTGCCCCGGCCTCAACGGTGTGATCCGCGCCGTCACCAAGGGCGCGATCGCCAACGGGATCGACGCCTTCGGCATCGAGGATGGCTACCTGGGCCTCATCGAGGACCGCGTGCGCCCGCTGCGCATTCAGGATGTCGCCGGCATCCTCGATGAAGGCGGCACGATCCTGGGGACCTCCAACAAGGCCAACCCCAAGAAGTTCGCGGTCGGTGAAACGCCCGACGGCAAGCCGATCTTCGCGGATGTCTCGCAGAAGTGCCTGGACACCCTCGCGAAGTGGAAGCTCGACGCGCTGGTCTGCATCGGCGGCGACGGCACCATGGCCGCCACCGCGGGCCTGCTCGAGGTGGGACGCTCGCGCGGGCTCGACCTCAACTGCGTCGGCGTGCCCAAGACCATCGACAACGATCTCTACGGCACCGAGCGCACGTTCGGCTTCTCCACATCGGTGTCGGTCGCGACCGAGGCTCTGGACCGCGTGCGGACCACCGCAGCAAGCCATCACCGCGTGATGGTCGTCGAGGTCATGGGCCGTAACGCAGGCTGGATCGCGCTGCACGCGGGCCTCGCGGGGGCCGCCAACGCCATCCTGCTCCCCGAGATTCCCTTCGACCTCGACATCGTCAACGACTTCTGCAAGGAACGCGGCAAGCTCGGGAAGCGCTGCTCGGTGATCTGCGTCGCCGAGGGCGCCACGCCCAAGGGAGGCGACAAGATCGTCGCCCGCGTCGATCCGACCAGCCCGGACCCCATCCGCCTGGGCGGCGTCGCCAAGTGGCTCGCCGATCAGGTCGAAGACCGCACAGGCATCGAGTCGCGTTACGCGGTGCTCGGACACGTCCAGCGCGGCGGCACGCCCGTCCCCGCGGACCGCATCCTGGCGACCCAGTTCGGCCATCACGCGCTGCGCATGCTCATGGACGGCAAACGCAACCGCATGGTCGGCATCCAAGGCAATCGCATGACCGACGTCCCGATCGAAGAGGTCGCGGGAAAGCAGCGCCTGGTCGATCCCACCGACTCGGTCATCGCCGCCGCCCGCAGCGTCGGCACCTGCTTCGGCGACGCGGTCGGGTTCGTGGGCTGAAGCGAAGAAGCGAAGAAGCGAAGAAGCGAAGAAGCGAAGAAGCGAAGAGGGTTCTCCACGCTCGTCGCTTGACGCATCACGCCTGAATTGACCGCTTCGGGCAATCCAGGATCGGAGCAAACGAGAACGAGTCGCGTGGTCTGATCGCTTGCTGCGAGCCTCTTACGCCTGGAGCATCTTGGCGAAGTGCGCGTAGCGGGCGTTGAGCTCGTCCTTCTTGAGGGACTTGAGCCTAGCGAGGGAGAAGTCCTCGATGGTGAAGCTCGCGGAGACCGTGCCGTGCACGAGGGACTTGCGGATGCTGTCCAGCGAGCCCGGATTCTCGCCGGCCGCCAGGCGCGAGGCGAGATAGCCCATCATGCCGCCCGCGAAGGAATCGCCGGCGCCGGTGGGGTCGATGACCTTCTGAGCGGGGAACGCGGGCCATGCCGCGAGGCCATCCTTGTGGGCCAGAAGGCAGCCGTGCTCGCCCTTCTTGAGGATGACGAACTTGGGGCCGAGCTTGAGGATGTCCAGGGCTGCCGCGACGGTGTTCACCTTGCCGGTGAGCAGTTCGGCTTCGTCGTTGTTGAGTACCACGCCATCGATCTTGCGGAGAAGCTCCATGAGCTCGGGCTTGGCGATGTTGATCCAGAGGTCCATCGTGTCCGCGACCGCCAGAGAGCGGTTCGGAAAGTTGGAGAGGAGCTGGAGCTGCACGCCCGGGTGGGTGTTTGCGAGGAAGATGATCTTGGAATCGCGGAAGCCTTCGGGGACCTTGGGGGGCGCTTCGGCGAGCACGCCAAGCTCGGTGAAGAGCGTCTCGCGGGAGTTCATGTTCTCGTGGTACTTCCCTCCCCACGCGAAGGTCTTGGAGGCGGGGCGGACTTCCAGGCCGTAGGTATCGATCCCGGGGAACGACTCGATGGTGTCGCGGAAGTCCTTGGGGAAGTCTCCGCCGACCGCCGCGACCATGCGGACCGGTGCGTAGAAGGACGCCGCCGCGGCAAAGTAGGTGCAGCTGCCGCCCAGCACGCGCTCGACGTGCCCATGGGGCGTGTAGACGGTGTCGATGCCGATGGTGCCGGTGACGATCAGGGACATGCGAGGCTCCGGTGGAGGCTAATTGAAGACTTGGATCGACCGGGAGGATAGTCAAGTGCCCGAACGATCGCCCCGATCACCCGGCTCGGACGACAGGGCCCGGATCAACGCGCGCCGGGCATCCTCGAGGCGCCTGCGCGCCGCAGGCACCGAGAGCCTGCGCAGCCTGGCGCACTCCTCAAGCGAGCATCGGTTCACGTAACGCAGCCTGAGCAGCTCGCGCTCGGTCTGGCCAAAGGAGCTGAGCGCCGCACGCACGAGGCGAACCTCGGCGTAGGAGAGCTTGGGCGGCGGTCCCATGATCGCACGACTCCCATCCCGGCTCGCCCTCGCGAGGTTGGCGAGTTGCTCGAACGATCGAATGTCACGCGCCATGCGCTCGATGCTCGACTGCCACGCGCCGATCGGCGCGTGCATTGGCCCCAGTGCGTACGGGAGGAGAGACGCAGCATCGCAGATCACTTCTTCAGGCGTCGGCGTGACCAATCGCTCCCGCGTGATAGCCTCGGCTGCCAAGCTGCGCAGCCGGTCGCGTCG
Source organism: uncultured Phycisphaeraceae bacterium (assembly GCA_964531675.1). Taxonomy (GTDB): domain Bacteria; phylum Planctomycetota; class Phycisphaerae; order Phycisphaerales; family UBA1924; genus CAZHFW01. The sequence goes on from CAZHFW010000019.1 coordinate 37,472, forward strand.
ATCGGAGGGGAGTTGCGCGAGGAGGGCGTCGAGGCCGAGTCGCTGTGGCATGCTTGACTTCCCGTGTTGAGAGGACGCCCAGGGGGAGTCCATTCCCACATAGAGAAGTCGAGCGAACTGCTCGGATGTGACGCGAGGGAGCAAAAAAAGATCTGCGAGGCCCGCGAGCAGACGCGTGCGATCAGCGACGTGGCTCGCCCTCATCGCTCTGGGATGGGCCCCGTCCATGGGCTTCGGGCGGGAGCGGCGCAGAGGTCGTTCGTTGTGCTGGACCTTCGACCGGCTCATCTTCGACCGGCTGCAGGACGTCATCGCAGGCGCCGGATTGCAGGAGTTGAACGACTTGCCAATGTCGACGGAGCTCAGCGTGGTGCTCGCGAGGCGCGCGGTCTATGAATCGCTGTACGCAGTCTCCAAGGGAATCGTGAGCGCGTTGACGCGCGAGCTCGGGCTCGCGGTCGATCAACATCGAGTCCAGCTCCTCCAGCAGCTGCTGCAGGGTCGGGGGCTGGTGACCTCCAGGTTCGGCCTGGGTGCTTCGCGGCATCGGTAACTCTCCGGCCTCCCTCTCCTCCCGGCAGAGCGACCGCACGAACGATATGGATCGTCGTGCCGAGGCGTCTGCCTGTACTGAAAGTGGCCATCAGGCTCGGAAAAACCTCAGATAGAGCGAGCGTGCGGCGCTCCCAGACGGAGATTCGCACGGCCCGCACGAAGGATGCGGCGAGCTTGCCGACTTTATCGGCACGGTCGCTGCCACCTTCATCCCCTCGCAGCCGGCCGACGCGGCGATCACCGCCGCGCCGGGGTGGGGTCTAGTCGACGAGCCGCGCGCGAAGCACGATCATCACACGGAAGTACACCTGGCGTTGCTGCTCCTCGCTTCCGCCGAGAACGGCAGCCACATCCTTGAAGCTGCGTCCCTCGACGCGAAGCCGAACCACCGCTTGCTGTTCGGGCGGCAGTTCACCCAACGCGAGCTCGAGCTTGGCACACTTCTCGCGCCGATCGAGAAATTCATCGGGGGTCGGGAGCGGAAGATGACCACCACCCTTACGCGACGCCTTCTCCACAACCTTCTTATGCCGAAGGGCGCTCACGAGTCGCTGCCGACCTCGGACGTAGGCCATGGCTCGAGCGCTCTCTTCGCTCACCCCGAGATTCAGCTGGGTGTTGTACGCGTCGTCGGCCTCATCAAGGCTCGTTTCGATGTCGTTCTGCGCAAGCCCGTGGCTCTGGCCATATCGCGTGATGGCGGCGGCAACGGACTCTGGAAGACGTTGTAGCCTCCGCTGGGGTCCCCCCGGGCTCTGGTCAACTGTCGGCATAACTCGTCCTTTCTGGCCCTGGGCGCTCGCGTTGGGGGGGCGGAACCCTCGACGCTTACGCCTGACGCCGTCCGCATGACGCCTTGATTGAACCTGTAGAGTGCGTTCAATCCTCCTCGGTCGAATGATCGACCACATCACACTCGTCCAACAACCTCATCGCGAGAACCAGCTTGGTGTGCTCCTCGAGTACCATGCGAATCTTGGACGATTTCGCCGAAGCCGCCATCGCTCTGGCCTGGGCCAAGCGCTGCTCGCCGTTCATTCCCGCGAATCTGCTTGTCTCGGATTCGTCGTTCAACAGGTCGTCGAGTTCAGCAATGAGCATCTCCAACGCTTCGCCCCCGTCGTCAATCGGAATTCGTTTGGCATAGTCAACCTCCGCTGGGCCCGCTCCGATCATGTCGGAGGGCTTGATCTCAAGTTCACTCTCGGGCCTCGGGGATCCGACTCGATTGTCAGATCCAGGCTCTTGGTCCATGATCCACGCTGGCGACTCTTCCAGCGTCCTCTCCGGTTTCCGCCCCACAGCGACCTCCATCCCCGGCTTTCGCCGCCCGCGCCTGCCAGGCGCCGAGCTTCGGCTCAGCGAGCCCGCCTCGCGCTGACGCGACGGGACCGACACATCGGAGATACTTTTACCAGACACGTTCGATCTGTGCTGGGCGGATCCGGAAGATCTTGCATCATCATGATGATTGGCGTGAACGAGGATGCCTCCCGGCGGGAGACCACGACGACTCTGCCACGCCGAGCTGCGGCCCGGCGGCTCACCTGAACGCCTTCGCGCCGAGCCCCGCGAGACCGACGCCCGAAACCTTGCCGGCCTTCCCCTTCGCGACGCGGGCCAGAAACCCGGCCGCGACGCAACGATCCGCCTGCGCGGACCGTTCGCGAAGCCCGCGACCGGCGATCACGAGGCCGAGCTGAACGAACGGTGCGCACAGACCGGGCGCTGGCCGCCGCAACGCCGCGGCTGCTCCGACGATCACGCCCGAGGGTCCGACGACGGGATCCGGAACTCCGCGGAGCGAGCCTGACCGTGCCCTCCCGTGCCGCCCGCCCGCGATCAACGCCACCCCGCGCGGGGCGAACGCGGTCGCGACCCACACGATTGATCTCGGAACGATCCGAGCGAGAAGACCCGCGCACTGACCGCTGGGACGCGCGACGAGACTCGCTGGACCCGCTGCGATCGCGACGAGCAGTGCGGGCCATCTTTGAGTTCCGATCCGACTTACGAGAAGAAGTGCTCGACATAAAGGCTCCTTGGATTCTGCTGCGGGCTCGACCGGCCTCCAGCCGGAGTCGCTTCCGCAGCGGGTTCACACCATGAAGTCGAACGAGACCTGCTTGCGTGACACATCTCGTCAAGATTTTTCTGAACGATCTTGGTGACGCCCACGCCCCCCGGCCACGGCGCGGGCGTGCGTGTTCCCCATCATGACCAAAGCCATCCCGCTCTCGACCGCGGGTGCGTTGTGCCAGAAGTGTCCGTACGCCATCAACCCCAGCCCCGTGACGAGGATGAGCTGTCGCCATGCGAACCGTCCACCGCTTCCCATACTTGCCCCCGATCTCTTCCCCACATGAATGAATCGAGGAGCCGGCGGTTTTGTGACATATATCTGTTGCTTCCTGAGGTTCGGAGAAACTCCTCGCCACATACAGGATGGGTGGCGTGCGCTCACACGCCGCGCAACTCCCGTTCAAGACCCGGGGCCGGTCATGGGTTAGGTTCAAGTGGTCACCACGTGGGGACCGGGAGATTCACGATGCGGATCGCGACTGCGTTCATGGTTTGGGCGGGGCTTGCAGCAACGGGGGGCGCGGACGTCACGCTGTACTCCCAACCCGCCGCGACAGAAATCACCAGCGTTGGACTGGGGTTCTACACCTCCACGATCCCGCGCGTGACCCGCAACTACAAGCATGCCGACGACTTCACCATCCCGGGCGGCGGAACGATCCAGACCGTGCGCTGGTGGGGACTGAGCGAAGGCCTCTGGTTCAAGAACCTGGGGAACTTTGACCGCTTTGCGATCGAGTTCTACCGATCCGCGAATGGGCCGGAGGGGATCACGGTGGGCGAGCTTCTGCTCACCGCGGACTTTGCCATCGAGGACACACATCCGACCGAGACCGGCCGGAAGAACCGCCGGAACCAGTCGCTCGAGTACCGGCACGAGGTCACGTTGCCCAAGGCGTTCATCGCCGAGCCGGGTGTCACGTACTTCATCGCGATCGCGGCCCATCCCAAGGACACCAAGCGCGACGCGTGGTGCTGGCAAGACGGCAGCTTCGTGAACGGCGCTTCGCAGAACTGGTCTTGGGCCTCTGAGTCTTGGTCCAGCTTTCAGGACACGGATAGCTCGTTCGAGCTGGTCGGCGCTGTTCCCGCGCCGGGCGTCGCGCCCGCGATGCTCGTGTTTGCGCTGGCGGCCCGCAGGCGGCGGGGCTGAACCGGCGGCAGAGTCGCCATCCGAACATCACGAACGTGGAGTGTGCGGGCGCGCCCGGGTCATTGGCCCGGGTGTTCCCTCGCGCAGAAGGGATGCCAGGGCCGCGGGGGTCCAACCCGAGAGCCTCCGGCACCAGCGCGTCAGATGCGCCTGATCCGCGAAACCGGTCTGGTGCGCGACGCGAGAGACGGAGACGTCAGGCTCGGCGAGCAGCCTCAGGGCGGCCGCGATCCGGGCCCGGCGGTGATGCTCGCCGCAAGTCTGACCGGTGTGGCGTTTGAACGTGCGGGCCAGATGGGCACGCTCGACGCCGAGCTGATCCGCAAGCTCGGCGAGCGAAAACGTCTGAAGCGATGCGTCGGCGAGCAGATCGCACGCCTGCGCGATCCAGCGCGGAGCCCGCTTCTCAAGGCCTGTGCTGCGGCTGGTCGCGTTCAGCATGCGCAGCGCCGACTCTTCGACGATCATCGCGGAGGATCGATCCGGATCGAGCAGTTCCTGGAGGATCGAGGCCGCCGCCCCCACCGCTGCGGGCTGGTCGGGCGTGGCGTCGGGGCTGATCGAGGGCGCGATCTCACGGACCAGTTCGGGCGCGAACGTCAGGTGCAGCGTGCGGATGCCCTTGGCGCCCGCGACGAACGAGTGCCCGACGCCCGCGTGGAAGTACTCAACCTCGCCCGCCCGGCTCACGCGCTGCGTGCGGTGGTATGCGCCAACGCCGCCGCCTCGGACGTTCAGGTCCATCGCGGCGATCGCGTGTTCATGCATGGGCTGCTTGAAGCCCGGCGCGTAGGCCTTGTAGGACGCGACGAACGCGCCCGCGGGGAGCCACGCGATCAGACGCGACCCGGGGCCTGAGTCCCGAGGCGTGCGCGTGGGCTCGCCCCCCCGCTCTCCAGCATGTTGCACGGCGTGCGTCACCGGGACACATTGTGCCACAGCTCGGCAACGACACAAGCCAAACCGCAGGGATCGCGCCGGTTTCCGGACCCGCCAGAAGTCTGCGTGGTCGATCCGGGCTTACTTGAAGAGGGGGAGAATCAGGACCTGGATGAGCTGGTCGCCGATGCCGGTGAGCGCCGCACCCGCGATGAGGCCGGCGCAGATGGCTTCGGAGCTGTCCACCCAGAGCTTGTATCCGCCCGACTCCTTGGACTTGGCGTAGATCTTGGAGCAGACCCAGAAGAAGAGCGAGCCCAGGAACATCCAGAACGTGGAGTCCGGCGGGATCACAAATCCCAGGCCCAGGGCCAGGGGCGAGATCGGGCTCTTGCCCTTGGAGAACGTGCGCACGATCTCGAAGACCAGACCGAAGATCGCCGCGGCGATCATCGCGCTCTGGGCGGTGTGGTGCATGATGCTCCCGCCCGAGCCCGAGAAGGTCTGCGTGATGAAGTCGGAGATGCCCTTCCACTGGACCGCAGCGGTGAAGGAGAACTTCTCCGTCACAAGCGACTCTTCCAGCGGCTTGTTCATGTCGCGTCCCATCATGAACAGGACGAAGAACAGCGGCGTGGACGCGATCGCGCCCGAGAAGATCCCGATGATGTGCCCGATCGCCTGCTGACGGGGCTTGGCGCCGAGCATGTACCCGGGCTTGATGTCCATGAGCAGGTTGGACGCGTTGCTGGCGACCTCGGTGGTGATGGTCGCGGTCATCAGGTTGGTCGCGGCATGGCCCGGGGAGAGCGCGCCGAAGGTGAACTGCGTGATCTTGGAGAGCGAGCCCGTGGGCGTGATGCTCGTGAGGGCGGTCGCGTTGGCCGCGATGAGGGTCAGGACCGCGGTCAGCGCGACGGCGCCGGCGCCCAGGAGCCAGTCCACGCCGAACCAGTAGTGCGTCACGAACACGCCGATCGCACCCACAATCGGAACGCCGACCCAGGAGATCCAGAGCGGAAGCTCGATGTCCTTCAGGACGTCCGTGCCCGAGTGCTTCTTCTTGGTGAAGATGCCCGCGAAGGCGGAGAAGATCATCTTGGGCTTGGCGAGCAGGCCCGCGAGGCTGGCCGCGACCAGCATGGACACGCCGGGCCAGAGCAGCCAGCCGTTGAGAAGCTGGGTGCGGGAGAAAGCCGCGTCGGGCGTGAGGTGCACGCCCTTGTACTCCACCCAGCCCTGGGTGACGGCGTACGGCCCCAACACGGCGTAGGCCAGGAACATGCCGATGACCATGTTGGTCGCGTAGCGGATGTGCATCAGGCCGCCCGCGCCGAACATCGCCAGATCAAGCGTCGGGGAGAGCCCGAGCTTGCGGATGTCGATCCCGAAGCTCTTGGGGATGATCGCGTGGCCCGCGTCGGCCATCTTGTAGTACCACGCATCGAGGCTCTCGCTCATGAAGTAGATCGTCTTCATCCCCAGGAGCTTGGCCTGGATGAGCATCTGGTAGGCCTCACCCGAGATGAACTTGAGGAAGCCCGCAAAGAGTGCTGCGATCGCCAGGGCCTTGGCCTTGAAAACGCCGACGGAAGCGTCGGAGTTGTAAAGCGTGTCGAGCACGACGCCGCAGGCGCGGCCCTCGGGGAAGGGCTGCTGTTCGTCGTTGATGAAACGCCGCTTCATGGGGAAGGCGATCAGCACGCCCAGGATCGACAGGATGACGTTGAAGAAGAGCATCTGCCACCAGGGCATGACCTGGTTGGTGACCATCATGTAGGCCGCGATGCCCGAGATGAGCGGGCCGGTCATGTACCCGGCGCTGGTCGCGATGGACTGCATCGCGTTGTTCTCGAGAATGGTGAAGTCCTTGGCGAGTCCGATCCTGGACATGACGCGGAACATCGCGAAGGCGAGGATCACGCTGGTCAGGCCCACGCCCAGGGTCCACCCGGTCTTGGCGCCGATGTAGAGGTTGGTCGCGGAGAGGATGCCGCCGAGCATGAACCCGGTGATGGCCGAGCGGATCGTGAGCTGCGGCATGTTGCCGCGGTACACGTTCTTGAGCCACCACGTGTCCTTCTGCTCACGGGTCCACGTGCGGATCTGTTCTTCGGTGAGGTGCTGGAGAGCCATGGAGACTCCTAGGGTCCAAGAATCGGTGGACAAGAATAGCGAAACCCGACCGGCATTGCCCGGGTTCAACTGCCGCTCTGGAGAAACCGAACGCGGCCGCAGACCCTCTGTCACTCGATGCGATCGCTCTTCTGGAGGTTGTGTCGTGCACACAAGAGCTGAATGTTCTCGGGATTCGTGGACGATCCACCCTTGGAATAGGGAATGATGTGGTCAAAGTGCAAGTGATCGGAGCACCCACACTTGACGCAGAGACCCTTGTCCCGCTTCCAAACCGCTTGTCGAACGTGGGACGGGATCAGCCGGGCATGCTCGCCCACCGAACTGCTCGGTCCGCCGCTCGTCAGGCTTGCACGAATCTCCAGCTTGAACTTGAAGACATGCCGCCCACCCGCGGGTTCGCGCCAGGCGTTGACAAGATCGAACTCGCCGCAGAACACCCAGATACCCGACTTAATCTTCTCGTAGACCCGAACAATCTCCGGAGTTGCACCCAGATCAGCTGTCCGCTTCGCCGCTCGGAAGAACTGGCCGTTCCGCGTCGGCTTCCCGCTCGGCAGGACTTCGGGTTGGTCAACGGACTTCGGATCTGGCGAACCGGCCGTTCGCGGAATGTCGTGTCCCTCATAGATGAGCGTGCGTCCCTCGTCCTCAACCCGATCTGAGTAAGGCGCTCCCGGACGTCTGCTCATCAGGAGGACGCTCTTTCCGCCACGCACTCGAAAGTTCATCCCGTGCTGAAGGCTGATGCCCTCAACGAGGCACATCTGAGCATGTGATACAACCTCGCCCGGATACATCGAGTCGGCAGGGATCCCTGAGTTCATGAGGCACGCCCCACGGTCGCCAACAGAACGTGCGAAATACTGAAAAGCCGCATCAGCAGTTGCCTCGCCGCTCAGCCCTGCTTCGGCGCCGGATTGGCCTTCAGCCAGTTCCGAAGCTCGCGCACTTCCTCGATGGTGAGGTGGTGCGGATTCCGCGACGCGAAGCCCGCGATCCCGGCTCCTGCGATCGCGACCTGCACGCGGTCCTGCTTCACGCGGAGTTCGAGGGCCGCCTCCTGCAAAGTGTACGTCCGCACCGGAGCAGCCTTGGGCTTGTCCTCCGCGAGCGAGACGGTCCGGTTGAACACCGGCGCCCCGGGCCTGGAGTCCTGGTCCACGCAGAAATAGCCCAGTCGCTCGAACTGGAAGCGGTCGCCTTCCTTCGCGCTGGCCAGGCTCGGCTCCAGATACCCGGTCACGACCTTGAGCGAGTCCGGATTGAGATCGTCCAGCGGATTGCCGGTCGCCTTCCCGGGCTCCTCGGCCTTGAGCAGGCGGTCATAGAGCCTGACTTCGGCCTTCACCGCGTGGGCGGCGCTCACCCAGTGGATCGTGCCCTGGGGCTTGCGGGAGGGCTTCCCATCCGGGCCCACCGGCGCGTCGCCTCCCTTGGTTGCGGGATCGATCGTGCCGCGGACCTCGACGACTTCGCCCGCGGCGTTCTTCACCACCGACGTGCACGTGAAGAAGTACGCCCAGCGCAGACGCACTTCCGCTCCGGGAGAGAGCCTGAAGAACTTCTTGGGCGGATTCTCCATGAAGTCCTCGCGCTCGATGAAGAGCTCCCGCGCAAAGGGCACCGAGCGCGAGCCCGCGCCGGGATCCTCCGGGTTGTTCACGGCGCTGAGCTGTTCCACGTGCCCCTCCGGCACGTTCTCCACCACGACCTTGAGCGGGTTGAGCACCGCCATCGCTCGGCGGGCGGTCTTGTTCAGATGGTCGCGGATCGCGTTCTCAAGCCTCCCGATGTCGATGAAGCTCTCGACCTTGGTCACACCCACGTCCTCGACGAACGCGCGGATCGCCTCGGGCGTGTACCCCCGGCGGCGCAGACCCGAGATCGTGGGCATGCGCGGATCATCCCAGCCCTTGACGATCTTGTCGGTCACGAGCTTGAGCAGATTCCGCTTGCTCATGATCACGTACGTCGGGCGGAGCTTGGAGAACTCGATCTGCTGGGGATGGTGCAGTGTCTTGCCCCACGGACCCGAGCCGTCGGCGGTGCGGCCTTCGTTGATCGCGTCGATGAACCAGTCGTACAGCGGACGGTGATCCTCGAACTCGAGCGTGCAGATCGAGTGGGTGATGCCTTCGAGAGCGTCCTCGATGCCGTGGGCCCAGTCGTACATCGGGTAGATGCACCACTTGTCGCCCGTGTTGTGGTGCGACTCGTGGACGATGCGGTACATCACCGGATCGCGCAGGTTGAAGTTGTTGCTCGCCAGATCGATCTTGGCGCGGAGGGTCTTGGCGCCGTTGGGATGCTTGCCTTCGCGCATCTCGCGGAACAGGCGCAGGTTTTCGTCGACGGGGCGGTCGCGGAATGGGCTGGTCGCGGGAACGCCGGGCTTGCCGCGCCGCGCGGAGACTTCATCGCCCGAGAGATCGCAGACGTAGGCCTTGCCCTTCTTGATGAGCTCTTCGGCGAAGGCGTACATCTGCTCGAAGTAGTTGCTGGCGTAGTAGAGACCCCCGCCGTAGGGACCTTCGAAGTCCGCGCCGAGCCACTTCACGTCGCGGATGATGGAATCGACGTACTCCTGATCTTCCTTGGTGGGATTGGTGTCGTCGAAGCGCAGGTTGAACTTGCCGTCGGAGCGTTTGGCCAGCCCATGGTTCAGGCAGATGCTCTTGGCGTGCCCGATGTGGAGGTACCCGTTGGGTTCCGGCGGGAAGCGTGTGTGGACCCGCGGCTTGCCGAGCCTCTGCACGCCGTGACCGGCCTCGGCCGCGGACCAGACGCCCCACTTCCCAGCGGCGTTGTCGGCCTCGACGATCTGCTCCAGGAAGTTCAAGTGGCGAGCGGAATCCGCCGGGGTTGAGCCGTGCGTTGAAGATCCTGAGGGCGTCGGATTGCTGGTGTTCACGAAGTGGGCTCCGAGTGCCCGGGGCAAGCGCGGCCCGCGGGGCCTTCATGGTAGTAGTGGGCCGGACGCCGATCGCACCACCGCGTTTCCCCCGGGGGATTACGCGGAGGGCGCGACAATATCCCACAAGCGGGTGGCCAAACCGCAAAGACGGCGCACCTTCAACTGTCTCGCGCAGCGTTTGTCTGCGCGCACGTTGATAAGGGGTATCTCATGCGTAAGTTTGGTCTTTGTGCGGTCGTCATGGCCGGTCTGGCCGCCGCTTCGTCCGCCCAGACCTTTATCGGTCCGAGCGACAGCGCCTACCTCAGCCGGGCCGACAGCCCCTGGGACACGTTCGCCCCGGGCTTCACGCTCCTCACGTTCGAAGATACCCAGGCTCTGCCGATCGGCGTCGGCGCCAATGGCACCGTCGGTCACTTCGGCGGCCTCACCGACTCGGTCGACGCCGACGACGGCCTGATCGACGGCAGCGGCGTCTCCAATGGCTTCCTCGCCCACTCCATGTTTAGCGGCGACGGCGCCTCGGGCATCACCATCACCTTCGACAAGGTCCTGCTCTCCGAGCTGCCCCAGCGCGTCGGCCTGGCCTGGACCGATGGCTTCGGCACCATCACCTTCGAGGCCTTCGACGCCGACGGCAACTCGCTCGGCACCACTTCGGGCCAGCACTCCGACGACGGCTTTGGCAGCACCACCGGCGAAGATCGCTTCTACGGCATCGAGTTCGCCGGCGGCGTGAGCAAGGTCAACATCCGCAACTCCTCGGGCGGAATCGAGATCGACCACATCCAGTACGGCCCCGTCCCCGCGCCCGGCGCCGTGACCGTGATCGGTCTGGCGGGCCTGGTCGCTGGTCGCCGCCGTCGCTGAGACTTCCAGGCAACCGCTTCGCCTTTCCAAGGCCGCCCATCTCGGGCGGCCTTTTTGTTGCAACCACCCCGCGCCTCGACCGGTTCAACCCATGGACCGAGCCCGATTGCTCTCTTCCAGGGGTGCCTGATGAATACCGCAACGACCGCTGCCCTCGCGCTTCAGCTCCTGGCCGGGAGCGCGACCGGAGCCATCGCCTTCGACAACATCACCAACGCGGTGCTCTCTTCCACAACCGTGCAGACCGTGCTCCCCTGGCAAGCGGAAGACAGCAAGCTCGCCAACGGCTCCGCCTTGACGATTACACGGGTGGAGTTGCTGACCCGACTGAGCTCTCGCAGCCCCAAGCCCTCATTCGAGGGCGTTCTGACGATGAGCGTCTGCCTGTCTGCACCGCTGCAAGGCAGCCTCACTCAGCCCGGCACGATCCTCGCGACCGCTTCCACGGCCCGCATGTGGAACGCAGGTTCGAACGAGCTGATTGCGTTCGACATCGCGCCGCTCGCGGTCCCGAGCCAGAACCTTTGGATCATCTGGCAGTTCTCAACGCCGGACGGGCAAGGCGTGCTCCCCGCGGGAGACGCGCCTTTCGTGATGCAGACCGAGACCCTTCCGACGATCGGAACGACGACGGTCAGCTCCGGCGCGTCGCCGAGTTCGACAGGCCCCTGGCAGCTCTTCCAGGAAGTTGGGCACTACCGCGCCATCCGCATCACGACGGTGCCCGTGCCCGCAACGCTGGCGATCGTGGGCCTGGGCGGACTGTCGCTCTCGCGGCGCATGCGCCACCGGCGCATTTGATTCCCCGAATCGTCAGAGCCGAGCAGCGCAAGCTGCCGGCAAGCTCGGAGACCGACGCGATTACTTCGGGATGCCGGCGCGATCCGCGCCTCCCCCACGCTTTGCCGGCCGCTTGCGCGGCACGGCTCTGACAGATACCGTTTTCACGCCCCCTCGTCATCGAGCAACCACGAGCACGATCCAGTCGTCTCCGAGTTCTTCAGGCCCCGTCACGGGCGCAGGCCGCTGGCCCGGCGCGATGTTCACGTCCTTGTACACCTCGGTCCGTGTGAACCCCGCCTCGTGCATCGCCTCACGAAGCTCCGCGATCGACCAGAGCCTCCAGCGGTATCGAAACGCGTACGGCAGTTCCTGCGTCACCTCTCCGTCCACCTCAACGCGGAAGGAGATGGAGTTCTCCACGATGCCTGTCAACGGATCGGCGCGATCGTGCGACCACGAGTAGCGGATCATTTCCCGCCCTCGACCGGGATGGCGTCGTTCGAAGCCTCCGAGCTTGAAGGCGGACGCCCCGCCGTAGAGATCGCACGCGAAGACGCCGCCGCCAAAGCCGCTGTTCCCGCGATCGATCCGCGACTTGCACCGCTTCAGATACGAGAGCAGCGTCGAACGCTCGAGGCAGTACCCGATCGAGAAGTTTCCCACGAACACAACGTCGCACCCGTCGTGCGTGCCAACTCCATCCGAGCCTCTCGCGCGAGCGAGAGGAATCTTGGCGCCACGCGGCGCGTCCCCCACGCCGATGCAATCCGCGCACCGAAGCTCCACGCGATCCGCGGTGCCATCACGCTCCACGCCCGCGCGGGCCAGCGCGATGACTTCCGCATCCAGATCCGTCGCGATCGCACGCCCCGCCTGCTGGGCCCGCGCCGCCTCGGCGCACCAGCGCCGCGAGACCGCCGCGGTGCCGCAGAAATCCTCCGCGAGCACGATGGGCTCGTTCCCATGCACGCCGCGGAGAAACGCGACAACGTGCCGGGGAGATTGGACGCAGAGCTCGTAGCAGTCAAAGCGTGAGAGCATGATTCACTCGGCGACCACGTTCCATTCGGGGAGGGCCGCAGCGGAACGCTGGGCCATGATGCTGCGGACGCGCTCCACGATCTCAGGATGCTGGGACGCGATGTTCGACTTCTCGGCGCGATCGGTTGTCAGATCGTAGAGCTCGATGGGCGCATCAGGGTTCTTCTTTAGATTCCGGCGGACAGCTTTGTACTGACCGAGCCGCACCGCCTGCCAGCCGCCGCCGCTGGGGAACTCCCAGGACAGCCACTCGTGCGACGGCGCGCCGGGCACCAGTTCCCGGATCGGAAGGCCATCGATGCCATCCGGCGTCGCAGCGCCCGCCAGACTCGTGATCGTGGGCATCAGGTCCCATGACCCGACGAGTCGATCCGACTCGCCTCGCACGCCGCCCGACGCGAACCCGATGATCAGGGGCACGCGCACGCCCCCCTCGTACAGATCCATCTTGCGCCCGCGGAGCCCTGCGGTGCTGTCAAAGAACGTGCTGTCCGCGCCGCCGACGTCGAAGGTCGGCCCGTTGTCACTCGTGAAGATGATGAGCGTGTCACGCTCCGGCGGAAGCGTGCCGATCGCGTCCACGATCGCGCCGAAGTCCTGATCAAGCCTCGAGACCATCCCCGCATATGCCGCGTGAGGCTTCTCATGGGGCAGATATCCCTTCTTGCCGTCGTAAGGCTTGTCGGGCATCGACTCGCCCATCGCGACCGCTTCCGCCGGCGCTTGCAACGCCAGATGAGGCACGGGGGTCGCGAAGTACAGGAAGAAGGGCTCATCCCGGCGGGCCTTGATGAACTTGATCGCCTCTTCGCGGAAGAGGTCCGGCGCGTACGTCTGGCCGACCTGATCCCCGCGCGTGGGAGACTCCGGATTGCCCGGCAGCGCCTCGCGCTTGCCGTCGCGGTAGAGATACGCGGGATAGTGGTTGTGCGCGTGCCGCTGACAGATGTACCCGTAGAAGTGATCGAATCCCTGCGTCAGCGGATCGCCGCTCGATCCCCAGGGCCCGAGCCCCCACTTCCCGACGGCGGCGGTCGCGTACCCGCGGGCCTTGAGCAGTTCCGCCAACGTCCGCGCGTCGGCGGGGAGTGGGTACTGCCCTTCGGGCTGAACCTCCTTGTTGTCACGGATCGCCGCGTGCACCGAGGCCATCCCGGTCAGCAGCACGCACCGGGACGGCGCGCACACCGGACTCCCGGCGTACGCATCCGTGAACCGCAGCGCCCGAGACGCGAAGGCATCAATCCGCGGCGTGCGGATCCGCTGCTGCCCATAACAACCCAGTTCGCCATACCCCAGGTCATCGGCAAGCACCAGCACGATGTTGGGCGGCGTGGCCCCCGCATGCGTCGTCGCCGGCGCCCGTGGCGAAGCATCGACCGTCAGAGTCAGCGCGAGCAGCACGACAAGAAAGCCTCGAAGCATCCGCCGAGCATAACGCCGTGCTTAGCTGCTGCACGCCGCCAGGCACCGGTCGATCCGCTTCAGCGAGCTGGCCTTCCCCAGGACCGTGAGCGTTTCGCCAAGGCCCGGGCTCACGGTCGTGCCGGTCACCGCGACGCGGACCGCCTGCGAGACGGGCCCCATCGCGGGCTTGCCGTCGGGGCCCGCAGCCTGCTGCGCGAGCTGTTCCATCAGCGCGTGGATCGACTCGGGCTTCCACTCCGACTCGGTCAGTGCGCCGAGCCTCTCGCGGATCGTCCGCAGATGCCCCAGCCCGGCGCTTGAGTCGCCCTTGAGCGCCTTCTCCACCGCCGCGGGATCGAACGCGTATTCGTCATCGCCCGCGAGCAGGAACCCGATGGGCCTGATCGCGTCGCGCAGCGTCTTGGCGCGGGGCTTCAACGCCCGCGCCAGCACGAGCTGGGCGTCCCGTGAGAGCCCCGTGATGCGCGCGTGGATCGCGGGCTCGTACTCCTTGAGCCAGGCGACGAAGCGTTCCACGAACTGCTCGTCGCTGAGGGCCGCGATCGCGTCGGCGTTGAACGAGAGGAGCTTGGCGCGGTCGAACTTGGCGTTGGTGCGGCCGATGCGCTCGATCGAGAAGTGCTTGGCGATGAACGCCATGTCGAACTTCTCAAGGTCCCGGCCGTCCTCAAGCTTCATCCCCGGGTTCCAGCCCAGAAGCCCGAGGAAGTTGGTGATCGCCTCGGGGAGATACCCGTTCTGGCGGAAGTCCCACACCTCGATCTCGGGAAGCGCGATCTTGAAGTGACGACCGAGGGCCGCGGCGACGTCCAGATTGTCGTTCTCGGCGGCCAGGAAGTCCGACACGAGCTTGGCGTCCAGGGCCGTGGCCTTGGCGATCGACTCGGCGGTGATCGCCTTGTCCTTGGCCATGGCGTCCTTGGCCGCCTTGCGCGCGAACTTGGCCTTGTCGCGCTTGCTCATCTTGGAGCCATCCATATTGAAGATGAGGGGCATGTGCCCATACGCGGGCGTGCGGAACGCGCCGCCGCCGTGCTCGGGCAGGCGCGTCAGGGCCCGCTGGAGCGCCACGTGCCTGGGCGTGTTGGCCAGGTGCTCCTGCGCGCGCATGACGTGCGTGACGCCCATGAGCTCGTCGTCGATCACCACCGCGAAGTGGTACGTCGGGAACCCGTCGGCCTTGCGGATGACAAAGTCATCGACTTCGCCCGGCGCGATCTTCACGTCGCCCAGCACCTGATCACGGACGACGACCTCGCCCGGGTCCATCGCGAAGCGCACCACGTGAGGCTCCCCCGCCTTGGCACGCTTGATGCGCTCGGCGGGCGCGACGCCGAAGGTGAAGTCGGCGGGACGCGGGTACTTGAAGGTCTGCTTGGCGGCGGTCGCGGCCTTGCGGAGCTTCTCGAGCTCCTCCGAACTGTCGAACGCGGGATACGCCCGGCCGATGGACATGAGGTGTTCGATGTACGCGTTGTAGATCGCGACGCGCTGCGCCTGGAAGTAAGGCCCGACCTTGCGCTCATCGCCGCCGATCGACTTGCCCGCCGCGGTCTTCAGGGCCGGGCCGTCGTCCCACACGATGCCGAGCCAGGCCAGATCGTCGAGGATGCCGCGGGCGGACTCTTCGCTCGAGCGGGCCTGATCGGTGTCCTCGATGCGGATCATGAAGCGTCCGCCCTGGCTCTTGGCGAAGGCCCAGCAGAACAGGGCCGAGCGGGCCCCGCCGATGTGCAGGTGGCCGGTGGGGGAAGGGGCGAAACGGGTGACGATCGGGTGGGCCATAGGGGCGGATCGTAGAGCGCAACCCGACCCGAACAGCTGTCAGGCACCTTGACGGCAGCTCAAGACTTTCTCCCCACTTTGGTTGCAGAACCTCGAACCGGTGGCACCTTTGGCGGTGAGGGGAGCGCTGCGCAACAAAGGCGTAGACGCTCGAGTCGTTCCCATGGACAGGCCCGGTTATTCGGCCTGGTGATGTCCATGCAGGAGAAAGGGAAGTCAGATGAAGATCAACCGCATTGCCGCGCTCGTTGCTCCTTTTGCGCTCGCCGCTTCGGCCGGCGCGGATGTGCTCAACTACTCCGCCAACGTCCCCGCGACGGACACGAACTGGATGCAGGGCCTCTCGGTCCCCAAGTTCGACCCGACGCTCGGCACGCTGACCAAGGTCACCTGGACCTTCGGTTCCACGCTGACCGGTGACATGCGCTTCGAGTCGCTCGACGGCGCGGCCTCGGTCGTGACGATGCAGATCGCCGGCACGGTCCAGCTCCTGGCCGCCGATCTGTCCCCCATCCTCACCCTGAGCCCCCAGCTCGACTCCACCGACAACGCCACCGAGTACGACGGCGCGACCGACTTCGGCGGCACCTCGGGCAAGTCCTACGCCAACCTGATCGATTCCAAGCTCGGCGTGGGTTCGGCGACCGACGCGGCCACGCTGGCCTCGGTCACCGGTCTGGGCAACCTCGACCTGTTCGCCTCCGCTCTGGCCAGCACCTCGGCCTCGGGCGCGGGCAACCTGGTGACGATCTTCACCTCCAAGGCCAGCGCGGATCTCCGCGTGACCTACGAGTACACCCCGGTCCCGACCCCCGGCGCTCTTGGCCTGGTCGGCGCCGCGGGCCTCATCGCCGGCCGTCGCCGTCGCTAAGCCTGTCTGATCTCTCGACGGTTCGGACCCGAAACGTCGAGTGACCGAACGAACAGCCCGGGAAGGTTGACTCGGTTTGGAGGAAGACCGAGTGAGCCGGACCGGGCTGTTTTTGTTTTGACGCGCCTCGTCCGCGGAGCGCCGGCTCCGCTCGGCCGCTCGCGGCGCGATCTGGATTATTGCACACGTTGTCCACCGCGTCCAAAGGGACCGGCGACGCCCCTTTTGAAGATGAAGTTTGTCCGGCGCGTCGGCGTGATTAGACTGACTCACAGGTCCGCTTTCCGCACGCCCATCGCCGGCGTTCTCGCGGACCATCGCCGGCAGAGAGGATTCCTCTATGGCGACCCAAGGCAGCCGCTCCCCCGCTGACGTCCGCAACATTCTTTTGGCGGGCACCGGGGGCGGCGGCAAGACGACCCTCACCGAGCGCCTCCTGTTCGCGACCGGGGTCATCAAGCGAATGGGCTCTGTCGAAGAGGGCAACACCGTCAGCGACTACACGCCGGAGGAGAAGGCCCACAAGCACTCGCTTCAGCCCTCCTTCGTGCACTTCGACTACGAGGGCCACGAGGTCCACCTGATCGACACGCCGGGCCTGGCCGACTTCATGGGCCACGCCATCGCGTGCTTCCCCGCCGTCGAGACCGTCGCGATCGTCGTCGACGCACTCCGCGGGATCGACTCCACCACACGCAGGCTGATGAAGGTCGCCGAGGAACGCAAGCTCCCGCGCATGATCATCGTCAACAAGATCGATGATCCGCTCGCCGACGTGGAGGGCCTCCTCACCGAGATCCGCGAGTCCTTCGGCGCCATCTGCCTCCCGATCAACCTGCCCGCCGACAACCGCACCAAGGTCATCAACGTCTTCGAGCACGACGGCTCCGACGCCGCGGGCGATCAGACCGACTTCTCGAGCGTCCACGAGGCCCACAAGCAGATCGTGGAGCAGATCGTCGAGATCGACGAAGAGCTCACGATGGAATACCTCGAGAAGGGCGACGGGTTCGATCCCGCCAAGCTCCATGCGGCCTTCGAGAAATGCCTCGAGCAGGGCCACCTGGTCCCGATCTGCTTCTGCTCCGCCAAGAGCGGCGCGGGCGCCGACGACCTGCTGCACATCCTCGCCTCGCTCTGCCCGAGCCCCGTCGAGGTCAATCCTCCCGAGTTCCTCAAGCGCGACACCGCCGAAGGCCAAGAGCACGAGTGGCACGCGACCCCCGATCCCTCGGGCAAGCTGCTGGCGCACGTCTTCAAGGTCGCGACCGACTCGTTCATCGGCAAGATGGGCATCTTCCGCGTCCATCAGGGCACGCTGAAGCACAAGACCGATCTGTTCATCGACGATCAGAAGAAGCCCATCAAGATCAACCACCTCTTCAAGCTCCAGGGCAAGGATCACGTCGAAGTGAACGAAGTCGGCCCGGGCGAGATCGCCGCGATCTCCAAGGTCGATGAGATCCACTTCAACGGCACCCTGCACGACTCCCACGATCTCGACTCGGTGCGCCTCATCCCGCTCCCACTCCCCAAGCCCATGTACGGCCTGGCGGTCGAGCTCAAGAACCACGCCGACGAAACCAAGTTCGCCAACGCCACCCACAAGATGATGGCCGAGGACCCCTGCTTCGTCGTCGAACGCATCGCCGCGACCAACCAGACCGTCATGCGCGGGCTCGGTGAACTCCACCTCCGCGTCATGATCGAGAAGTACAAGGCCCTGGGCATCGAGGTGCTCACCGCCACGCCCAAGGTCGCGTACAAGGAGACCGTCACCGCCCGCGCCGAAGGCCACCACCGCCACAAGAAGCAGACCGGCGGCGCCGGCCAGTTCGGCGAGGTCTACCTCCGCATCGAGCCACTTCCCGACGGACATCCCACCAGCTTCGAGTTTGCCAGCGAAGTCGTCGGCGGCACCGTCCCGCGTCAGTTCTGGCCCGCTGTGGAAAAGGGCGTCCGCCAGATCATCGCCGACGGCGCCGTCGCGGGCTATCCCATGACCGGCATCCGCGTCGCGCTCTACGACGGGAAGTACCACGACGTCGACAGCAAGGAAATCGCCTTCATCACCGCCGGGAAGAAAGCCTTCATCGACGCGGTCAGCAAGGCCAAGCCCAGGCTCCTCGAACCCTTCGTGGTCCTGGAGATCAACGCCCCCAGCAAATACATGGGGGATATCGCGGGACACATCTCGACCAAGCGAGGCCGCGTCCAGGACTCCAATATCCTTCCGGGCGACATCTGCATGGTCCGGGCCATCGCACCCGCCAGCGAGCTCCAGCAATACGCCAACGAGCTCAAGAGCATGACCGGCGGCGCCGGGACGTTCAGCATGGATTACTCCCATGACGAACACGCCCCCGCCCAGGTCCAGGCCGCCCTGGTGGCTGCCTTCAAGCCCAAGCCCGACGAAGAATGACCCCCCGGGGCGGGCCCACCGGTCCGCCCCCGGATTCGAACAGGTCCCGAGCATCCACCTTCCCCCTCGGGGCGAAGACTGGTATTGTGTCGGCGCGGAGGTCCACGCCCGACACCCAAATCCGGCGTGCCCAGACGCATCCTGGAGGTCCTTCAATGGCTTCTCACAGCCGCGCATCGCTTCCTGTAGTCGTGATCCTGCTGGTCGCGCTCGGCGGCTTCCTTTTCTACGCGATCAACGAGCTCACCGGCGAGATCGCGACCAAGTCGCCCCGCACCGAAGAAGTCTCAGGCCCGACCCTGAGCCTGCACGAAGCCGCAGCCCGCGGCGACGTGACCGCCCTCGATCAGGCCTTTGAGAAGCTCAAGGCCGATCCCAACGCGACCATCCAGGGAGGCGAGAGCTGGCAGTCGGGGATGACCCCGCTCATGTCAGCGGCATACTCCGGCAAGCGCGACGCGGTCGCCCGCGTGCTCAAGGCCGGAGGCAAGGCCGACCTTCGGAGCAAGGACGGCAAGACCGCCCTCTTCTTCGCCGCAGGCTGGGCTGACGCCGCCACCGTCAAGACCCTGCTCGACGCCGGCGCTCGTATCGACGCCCGCACCGACGATGGCCTGACCGCCGCGATGATCGCCGCTGCCCGAGGCAAGGCCGAGACCCTCAAGGCCCTGACCGACGCCGGCGCGAACGTCGCGTTCGTGAACAAGTGGGGCGAGACCGCCCTGATCATGGCCGCCCGCACGGGCGACATCGAGAAGGTCAAGATCCTCCTGACCGCCGGCGCCCAGCCCGACAGCCGGGACAACACCGGCGCGAGCGCCCTCTGGGTCGCGTGCTCCACCGGCGCGTCCCTCGACGTCGTCAAGGCCCTGCTCGACGCCAAGGCCGATGTGAAGCTCGCCGACAACGACGGCGTCACGCCCCTCATGCGGGCCGCCGACCGTGGCGATCTCGAACTGGTCAAGGTCCTGGTCGCGGCCGGCACGCCCAAGGACGCCAAGGACCACCGAGGCTGGACCGCCGAGGCCTGGGCCGACTCCCGCGACGACGAGATCGGCAAGAGCATCGTGAAGGTCCTCAAGGGCGAGACCAAGTAAACGCGTCCAGGCACGCGCCCTCCCGCTCCGAGCCCGCGATCGGATATCGTGATCGCGTGGAGCTCACCCAGCTTCGATACTTCCGCGCCATCGCCCTCGAAGGGCACATGACCCGCGCCGCGCGAAGGCTCGGCGTCACCCAGCCCGCGCTCTCCGCGATGCTCAAGAAGCTCGAGGCCGAGGTCGGCTCCCCGCTCGTGGATCGCACCGGACGGGGCATCGCCCTCACCGACGCGGGCAAGCTCTTCCTCCAGTACGCCGAGCAGACCCTGCTGGCCGCCGACGCCGGCGTGACCGCGGTCCGCGAACTGGTCGGCCTCGAACGCGGGTCGATCCGCGTGGGAGGCGGCGCCACCGCGATCACCTACCTGCTTCCTCCGGTCATCTCGCGCATCCGCGCCAAGCACCCCAACCTTCGCTTCTACATCCGTGAAGCAGGCTCGGCGCAGGTCGCGGCCAGCGTCGCGTCGGGCGAACTCGATCTGGGCATCGTCACCCTCCCCATCCGGGGGCCCGCGATCGACGAGCTCTCCACCGTCAAGCTCGTCGCCGACGAACTCAGGCTCATCACCCCCAAAGGCCACGCGCTCGCCGGCAGCAGCAAGCGCCGCCCCGACTCGTTCCGCTGGTCCGATCTGACAAGCGAGCCCGTCATCGGCTTCGAGGCGGGCAGCGCCGTGCGCGACGTCATCGATCGCGCCGCCGCCGCCGCGGGCGTGTCCTTGAGCGTGGTCATGGAGCTCCGGTCGATCGAATCCATCAAGCAGATGGTCGCCGCGGGGATCGGCGTGGGTCTGGTCTCACGCTTTGCGATCGGCCGCGAGAGCCCCTGGGGCGAGGGCCTGGCCTGCCGGGACACGACGCTTTCGCGCGAACTGGCTCTGGTCAAACGGCGCGACCGTCGTCCTTCCGCCGCGGCGCAGGAGTTCGAGCGCGAACTGATTCGCTCGCTCGCGCCGGCGTCCCGCTAAAACCTGTCCGCTCAAACTTTGCGAAGCTTGGTCACGCGCCCGACTTCCACCCACTCCACGACGAAGATGTTGCCGTCGCGGTCGAAGATCGCCGAGTGCGGCGCGATGAACTTGCCCGGGATGAACTGATCGCGCGGCTTGTCGCGAAGCCTGAAATCGTTGTCGTCGCCCAGGTGCACGATCACGTTG
Source organism: uncultured Phycisphaeraceae bacterium (assembly GCA_964531675.1). GTDB lineage: Bacteria > Planctomycetota > Phycisphaerae > Phycisphaerales > UBA1924 > CAZHFW01. The sequence goes on from CAZHFW010000019.1 coordinate 58,651, forward strand.
TCGCTCCGATCCAGGATCGTCACGCGGGCCGACAGGTCCGGGACCAGCAGCTCATCGGCGCGCTGATCAAAATGGCACGGAGCCTTGAGTTTGTCGGTGACAAACCCCGTGTGCCGTCCGTCGAGCGTGAAGTACTGGAGCCGCTTGTTCGAGCGGTCCGCGACGACGAGCCTGGGCTCGGGGAGCCTGGTGTCGATCATCAGGCCGTGGGGACAGGAGAGCTGCCCGCGTTCCTTGCCTGGCCCGCCGAAGGTTCCGAGGTAGTTGCACTTGTCGTCGAAGCGGTGGATCCAGGACTTGCCATACCCATCGGCGACGAAGAAGTACCCCGCCTTGGGACCCGAAGGGACGACCGCGATGTTGGTCGGGTGGTATTCACCGAGGCTGTTGTAGACGCCCGACTCGTCGGGGAACTTGAGCGTCCAGACCTTCTCGCCGGTGAGGGTCGTCTTGTCCACGACGCCGCGGGCCTGATCGCACAGATAGAGGAACTCCCCATCGCGCTCGCGTGAGAGATGCAGGCCGTGAGCGCCGCCCTTGTACTCGCTTCCCCACGAGCGAACGAACTTCCCGTCCGCATCAAAGACGACGACCGCATCAGCCTTGGGGCTTGACGCGTGAACAGTGTGCTTGATGTAGATGTTCCCCTTGGAGTCTTGCGCGACGCCGTGCGTGTTCCCGAACACGATGTCCGAGGGGGGCGTCGCCCAATCATGGATGCACTCGTACTGATGCGAGCCCTCCCCCACCACGACCGGACCGAGCCCGGACTTGTTGCTCGTGCGGATCCAAGGCGCGCCCAGCGCATGGCCCGCCGCCATCGCCGCGCCCGCGGCAACCACCGTCCGACGTGAGATATTTCCGTTCATCGCAAATCTCCTCGCAAGGCGGTTACGCCAGAATGTCGCGGACGACCTGGCCGTGGACATCGGTGAGCCTGAAGTTGCGTCCCTGGAACTTGTACGTGAGCCTGGTGTGGTCCATCCCGAGCAGGTGAAGGATGGTCGCCTGCAGATCGTGGACATGCACCGCGTTCTCGGTCGCGCGGTAACCGAGTTCGTCCGTCGAGCCATACGTCATGCCGGGGCGGAGGCCTCCGCCCGCCATCCAGATCGTGAAGGCGTGCGGGTGGTGATCGCGCCCGAGGAACTTGCTGCCGTTGCGGGCTTCGTTCAGGGGCGTGCGTCCGAACTCGCCTCCCCAGATCACCAAAGTGTCCTCGAGCATCCCGCGCTGCTTCAGATCGCGGACCAGCGCCGCAGCGGGCTGATCGCACTCCTTGCAGCGCTTGGGGAGTGCCGTCATCAGATCGTCATTGGGGCCTGTCCCATGGCTGTCCCAGCCCCAGTGGTAGAGCTGGACGAAGCGCACGCCGCGTTCGAGAAGCCTGCGCGCCAAGAGGCAGTTATTCGCAAACGACGTCTTCCCGGGCTCGGTGCCGTACATCGCATGGACCGCCGCGGGCTCTTTGGAAATGTCCATGAGCTCGGGCACGCTGGACTGCATGCGATACGCCAGCTCGTACTGGCTGATCCGTGTCGCGATCTCCGGGTCCCCGACGACGCCGAGATTCATGCGGTTCAGATCGCCGATCGCATCGAGCGACTCGCGCCGCGCCCGCTCGCTCACGCCGGGCGGGTTGGACACATGAAGCACCGCGTCGCCCTTGGAGCGGAACTGCACGCCCTGATACACCGTGGGCAGGAATCCGCTCGACCACAGGGCGTTCCCGCCGTCCGGATTGCCTCCCGAGGTCAGCACCACGAATCCGGGCAGGTCCTGATTCTCGCTCCCAAGCCCGTAGGTCACCCACGAACCCATGCTCGGCCTTCCGACCAGCTGCGATCCGGTGTGCACGAAGAGCTGGGCGGGCGCGTGGTTGAAGTGATCCGTCTGCATCGAGCGGATGATGGTGATGTCGTCCGCGATCGACGCGATGTTGGGCAAGAGGCTCGAGATCACCGCGCCGCTCTGGCCATGACTCTGGAACGTGTAAGGCGAGCGCAGCACCTTGGGCGTCCCGCGCGTGAACGCGAACCGCTCGCCCTTGATCACGTCCGCCGGACAGTCCTGCCCATCAAGCTTGTCCAGCAAAGGCTTGTGATCGAACAGATCGAGCTGGGACGGCGCCCCCGCCATGTGCATGAAGATCACACGCTTGGCCTTGGGCGCAAAGTGAGGCGGGCGCACGCTCATGGGCCCGACTCGGGGATCTTCCGCCCAGGCGCTCTGACCGAGCAGAGCCGCCAGCGCCACCGCGCCCATCCCCGTGCTGCACCGCGTGAAGAACTGCCGCCGCGTGATCGCCAGCAGCTCCTCAGGCGTCCGCGCCGTCGGAGCGTGTGTGTGGCACTCGTGCTCTTGGCGATCCATCACGCGTCATCCTCGAAAAGCCACGACCTCAGGAGAGATTCAACGCCTCATCCAGATTCAAAAGCACATTCCCCACCATCGTCCAGGCTGCAAGCTCGGACCGCTGCTCGGGCGTGGTCACCCCCGCGACGATCGCACCATCCAGTGCGCCGAGCAACTTCTCCACCGCCTCCGACCCGGCCGTCAGTTCGCTCCGCTGCGCCGCCAGATACGCCAGCAATCGCTCGATCTCGGCCTCCCGGGGCGCCCTCGCGACGCACAGCCTGAACGCGTACGCGAGCCTCTCGCGATCGGTCTTGCCCGCCTCCGGGTCGAGCAGCGCTCGCCTTCCCAGGCCCGCAGCACACTCAAAGAACGCGGGGTCGTTGAGCGTCGTCAGAGCAGCCAAAGGCGTGTTCGTGCGTGACCGCCTCGTGCACGTCACCTGCCTCGCGGGCGCGTCGAAGCTCACGAAGCTCGGATAAGGCGTCGCCCGCTTGATGAACGTGTAGATTCCCCGACGGTAGCGATCGCCCCCCGTGCTCTGGCTCCAGTTGTCCGCGCTGTACGCGTGCCCCCAGATCCCCGGCGGCTGATACGGGAACACGCTCGGCCCGCCGATCCGCTGGACGAGCAGACCCGAGACCCCCAGCGCCGTGTCGCGGATCGCTTCCGCATCAAGCCTGAACCGAGGCCCACGCGAGATCCACGCGTTGTGCGGATCAATCGCCAGCAGCTCCGCGTTCAGGTTCGAGCTCTGCCGATACGCCGCGGACGTGACGATCAGCCGGTGGAGAGCCTTCTGGCTCCAGCCCGACTTGACGAAACTCGAGGCCAGGAAATCAAGCAGAGCCCGATCGCTCGGCTCGCTGGAGCGCGTCCCGAAGTCCTCCTCGGTCTCGACGATGCCCCGCCCGAAGTGCTGGGACCAGATTCGATTGACCGTGACCCGCGCCGTCAGCGGATTGTCGGGCCGCACGAGCCAGCGGGCCAGGCCCAAACGATTCCGCTCCGCGCCCTCCAACGACGGCAGCACCGCGGGCACATCAGGCTCAACCGCCTCGCCAGGCGTCAGAAAGCTCCCCCGCACGAAGACGTGCGTCGGCCGTCGCTCGGGAAGCTCCTTCATGATCTCGGTCGTCACACCCGCATCGATCGTGCGACGCAGTTCGTCGCGCCGCTTCACCGCCTCAGCACGGCCGGCGTCCTCTTCCTTCAAAGACGCGACGAGCTTGTCCGCCGCCTCAAGCTTGTTCTTCAGATCCGCCTCGTCAGGCCTGGGAAGCTTGAGCTGGGGAGTCTCGACACCGGTCTCGCCGCTGCCGACGTCCTTGGTCTCCGCGGGTGTGTTGTTGAAGAACGCCAGAAAGCGGAAGTAGTCCTTCTGCGTGAACGGGTCGTACTTGTGGTCATGGCACTGGGCGCACGCGAGGGTCGTCCCGAGCCAGACCGTCGCGGTCGTGTTCGTCCGGTCGAGCACCGCCGCGACACGGGCCTCCTCCGGATCCACCCCGCCTTCCTCGTTGACCATCGTGCAGCGGTTGAATCCCGTCGCGACAAGCTGCGCCGTCGTCGGATTGGGCAGCAGATCCCCCGCGAGCTGCTCGATCGTGAACTGATCGAAAGGCATGTCCTGGTTGATCGCGTTGATCACCCAGTCGCGATAGGGCCAGAGCGACCAGCGCTGGTCTTTCTCATACCCGCGCGAGTCCGCGTAGCGTGCCAGATCAAGCCACACGCGCGCCCAACGCTCGCCATACGCGGGCGACGCCAGAAGCCTGTCCACCACTCGCTCGTACGCGCCGTCCGCCTTGTCGTGCACAAACGCATCGATCTCGCCGATCGTCGGCGGAAGGCCCGTCAGATCGAGCGTGACCCGCCTGATCAGCGTCTCTCGTGAAGCCTCGGGCGAGGGCTTGAGACCCTTGGACTCCAGGTTCGCCAGCACGAATCGATCGAGCGGCCCGCGACACCACGCCTCTTCCCGCACCGCGGGAGGCTTGGGCTCGCGCACCGCGACATACGACCAATGCGTCTCCTCGCGCTCCTCCACCACCGGAAGCCTCGCGCCCGCGGCGTCCGCGCCGGTTGACGTCGGCGCCGGAGCATCGCCGGACCACTTGGCCCCCTGGTCGATCCACGCCTTCAGGATCTTGATCTGCTCCTCGGGCAACGGCGGCATCTCCAGCGGCATCTGCTGCTCCGCGCCGCCAGGCGACACCCGCTCGATCAGATAGCTCTCCGCCGAGTTCCCGACCACGATCGCCTCGCCGCCCGTGCCTCCCTGCAAGAGCCCCGCGTGCGTATCGAGTCTGAGCCCGCCGCGCCGCTTCTTGGCGCTGTGGCACGACACGCACGACGCTTCCAGAATCGGCCGCACATCGCGATCGAACACGATCACGCCGTCGGCGGGGAACGTGACCTTGGCCACGGTTCCCTTGGGCGCTTCGACCAGGGGCCCGCCAAGCGGACCTCCTTTGGAGGCCTCACCTTCAGTCTTGGGCTCGGTCGTCGCGGTGCTCCCGAAGCCTGCGATCTCGCGCCAGGGTCCCATCCAGTAATCCGGGCCGTAGGTCAGGTTGCCGCCGAAGTGCCCCGCCACGCCGACCAGGGTCGCTGCGATGATCAACAGCCCGCGATAGCCCGCCCGCATCGCGTCCTTCGCGCCCACCGCGCCGATCGCGGCGCACAGCAGCGCGAGCACCGCACACGCCGCCGCCACCACACCCGTCCAACGGTGAATGGTCAACGTGGTCGACACGCTCTGTGCGTGCTCATACGCCGCGTTGAACCAGCCCGCGGTCGCCGCCACCACCGCGCCGCCCGCGCCCATCACCAGGCATCCCAGCGCCGCGGGAGAAGACCCGCGGCGGCGCAGCGCCGAGATCGTTTCGAAGATCGCCGCTGCTGCCAAGAGCGCGATCGGGAAGTGGATCACCAGCGGGTGAAGCCTTCCGACCGCCCGCTCCACCTGCTCGGCCTTCACCTCACCCAGCGCCGGCCAGGAGAAAGCGATGCCCGCGCTCCAGATGAACGCCGACGCCAACCGCCAGGCCCGGACCGGAATCGATCGGACCGACCAACTGTTTTCCTGAGGCTCACGCACGCCCCCAAGCTACCCGCACGCGCCGCGTCTTGCCAGCGGCAGCGACTGTTCCGGGAATCGCTCGGGACGCCGACCTCGCTAGGCCCGTGACGCCCGCGGCATGAGAATCCACAGCGCCAGATACACCAGGATCCCCGGGAAGGCCACCGAGCAGATCGACACCAGGACATACAGAATCCGCACCAGCGTCGGGCTCCAGCCCAGCCAGTCGGCCATCCCGCCGCACACGCCCGCGAGCATGCGATGCTCATTGGAGAGTTTCAGTCCCATGCCTGATTGTTCGGAAGCTCCCCCGCTCGATTCCACCAATGAAAAACGCCGGTCGGTTTCCGACCGGCGTCTGACCCACGATGCGCACTCCTCGCCTTGCGGGCGGAAATCTCACATGTTCTCAGGCCCAGCATCCTTCTCAGGGGCCACCGGAGGCTGGTTCGGCTCTTCAGCCGCGCCCTGCTCCATCGGACGCCCACGCGGGGGACGCCGCTCCTGACGATCGTCACGGCCTGGGCCGCCACGATCCGGGCCGGCTCCGTTGGGGCCGCCCCTCATGCCGGGACGCCCGCGACCTTCGGGCCCGCCCGGGCCGCCGCGATCCTCACGAGGACCGGGGCCCTGCCCATGCGCCTGCCCACGACCCTCACCACGCCCCTGCCTACGACCTTCACCAGCGCCGTCCCCGCGACCCGGGCCACGACCCTGGAACTGGCCGCCGCGACGATCATCCGGACCGGCATCACGATTCATGCCGCGATGGCCATTGTGCTTGCCGTGAGCGCCCTGACCACGACCTTCCGATCCGCGATCAACGTCGCCGCGACCGCCCGGGCCACGATGGTCCTGGGGACCGCCGTTGAACCGCGGACCATCACCACGGGGCCCGCGCTCGCTGCGGAAGTCCTGACCACCCGGACCGCCCTGCTGGCCGGGACCAAACCCGCGCCCGCCACGGCCTTCCGGACCACGACCTTCAAACCCGCGACCCTCGGGTCCACGGCCTTCAAAGCCGCGTTCACGCGGACCGCCACGATCGCCAGCCCACGGGGGCGGACCATCCGGACGTCCAGCGCCCCGACCCTCAAAGCCGCGACCTTCCGGCCCGCGACCCTGTGGACCGCGTCCGTCGGGGCCACGCCCTTGGGGACCGGGCCCCTGCCCACGTCCTTCGGGGCCGCGCTCGCGCGGGCCGCCGCGGAGGTCTCCGCGATCGCGCGGACCGCGTCGGTCATCATCAGCACGGCGGTCATCCGGGCCTCGCGCGGGGCCGCCACGCTCCATGTCGAGCCTCATCTTCTCACGCTCGGGATGGGCCGCATCCGCCGGGGGCACACGACGATCATCGCGATCATCCGCTCCGGGCTGAGCCGAAGCCAGCCCCGCCAGCAGCATCAACATCGCCACCGAACGCATCACTTGCCTGGTCATACAAACTCCTTGCGATACGCGAATTCCCTCGCATCGCTCAACGCCGCAGCGTCGCACGTATTGCCCCGCATCGGGATTTCCAGACCCCTCAGTGCCCCGCTTGTGTAACCGCTTTGCGGCCCTTGGAAACCCGCAGATTCAAGACCTCCACGCCCAGCGAGAAGGCCATCGCGAAGTACACATAACCCTTGGGGACGTGCTGGTGAAGGCCCTCCGCAACCAGCGTAAACCCGACCAGAAGCAGAAACGAGAGCGCCAGCATCTTGACCGTCGGATGACGCTCCACGAACTCCGCGATCGGCCCTGCGAGCACCAGCATCACGATCACCGCCAGCACCACCGCTGCGATCATCACTTCCACAACCTTGGCCATCCCCACCGCGGTGATCACCGAGTCCAGGGAGAACACGATGTCAACCAGCACGATCTGCGCGAGGATCCCGGACAACGCCACCTGCGCAAGCTTGCGCGAGGGGTCGGGCGTCTGCCCCGCGGGGGACTCGTGCCCGTCCATCTTGTGATGGATCTCCTTGACCGCCTTGAACATCAGGAACAGGCCGCCCAGGAGCAGGACCAGGTCCTTGCCGCTGAGCTCCATCGCGTGCTCGAAGATCCCGAAGGTCGGCAGGTTCACGATGGGCTTGGTGAGCTTGGTGAGCCAGCTGATCCCGAGGAGAAGGCCGATCCGGGCCACCAGCGCCAGCCCGAGCCCGAGCTTGCGGGCCATGGGCCGCTTTTCGGGAGGAAGCTTCCCCGTCAGAATCGACAGAAAGACGATGTTGTCGATCCCCAGGACGATCTCCAGGGTCGCAAGCGTGAGCAGCGCGATGCCGTTCTCGACCGTAAACAGGTGTTCCATGGCGGGTCATTATGGCGATCGCCGCCGGGCGTGCACGCCGCTTGGCAATCTTGGCAAGGACCTGTAATCTCCCCGCCTCCGATCGCCGAACTATCCTCAAGCCATGACCGAGCGTCAGCGCATCCTCCTGAAGACCGCGGCCGACCGAGACAAGGCCGAGGCTTTGCTGCGCCAGCTCATCGACGCCAAGGCGGTCAGCGAGCGCAACCTCGCCGACACCAAGCAGCCCGACTTCCTCAAGCAGGTGACAGGCAAGTCCGCCCTGGACAACGCCATCACCAGCACCCAGCGGATGATCGAAACCCTCAACCGCACGCTCGATCAGTTCAAGCGCGAGCTCTCGGATGAGGACCTGGCCCTGCTCGACGAGCCGCGCAAGGGCTGAGCTCGATCAGAGCGCGCCCTCGCCCACATTTTCAATGATCCACTCATCCTTCGGGGCGCTCTGCCAGTACACGCGCATGAGTTCCGCCTCGTCGTTGAGCGCGTAGAAAAGGTGATGGTCCGATCGGGCCAGATCGCGCACATCAGGCACCAGCGCCCGCGGCGCATTCTGATCACCGAAGGGCGGATTCACGATCGTGATCTTCCACGTTGCCTGATCCTGCGCCCACCAGAAGACGCGTGTGATCCCGTCCACGCCGATGGATGCCACGTTGAGCGTCTGACCAAACTCCCACGCCACCAGCGTGCTCAGCCGCCCACGGAAGTCGGTCGCCGCCGCCTTGGGCGCGCCGGTCTGCACCGTGATATTCGAGTATCTCCAGTCCCCCGCCAGCTCCGGCGCCCACCAGACCACCGCCAGATCACCCGACGTGGTCCGCGCCGTCATGTTGATGCCTTGCCATGACGTGACCTGCGTCGCGATCGGACCGGCCATCGCCGGCGCACCCGAAATCGCCGAGAGGTTGTTGCTCCGCCAACCGCTGATCGCGGGCGCCGTCCACACGACTTCCATCTCGCCCGCCGCGTTGAAGCCCCCCACCGCCACCGACCTCCAGGGCGTCTGGTATCCCGAGAGCGGGCCCACCCACGCGGGAACCGTCTGGCCGATCTGCGCGAGCGAAGCCGTCACATCGGTGTACGCCGTCGCACCGTTCGAGGCTCGCTGCGCTTCGATCCGCCCGACGATGAACTTGCCCTGCGTCGTGATCCCCGCGACCTGGGCGATGCCCTCGGTCGCGTCCAGGAACACCGTCGCCTGCGACGTGAAGAACGCCCCGCCGAAGAAGTTGGGCACCACCTGCGTGTAGTCCACGAACCGGACCTGCTGATAGGTGCTCTGGAGGAACGTGAACTCGTAGCCCACGACATGCCCGTCCGCCGCGAGCCCCACAAACGCCCAGTCCGCCCGGCCCGTCGTGCCCACCGCTCGCGACAGCACGCCCTGAACCAGGGCCTTGCCGCCGGTCAGCGTCAACAGATCGACCTTGAACCACTGATTGGGGTCGTATGCGCTGACGGTGTACAGAATCGGGTGCCCCTGGGCGTCGATATCCCCCGACTGCACGAGCAAACCCACCGCGGACGCGGGAGCCGCGAAGACCGCGGTGGAGAGCTGGGCCCCGAAGTTGAATCGCACTTCGGAGGAGGTCGTGCGGTACATGCCGCCCGCCAGCGTGAATCCCGCGCTGCGCAGGAAGACCAGCTCCTGCCCATCCGCCCCCACCAGGCACAACCGGTTGGTGAGGATCTGCGCCTGCTCGTTGAAGTTCGTTGGCGACGGCAGGAGTGAATAGAGCTCCGAGTAGCGCGAGGTGGTCCACGTCCCGGTCCACACCGCCAACGCTCCCGCGACGCCGTACTCCTCCGCCCTGTAGATCGCAAAGGCGCTGGATCCCCACGCGAGCGTCACGACGACGTTCACACCCGCAGCGGTCGGATCCGTGACGCCCAGCAGCGCCCGCGCCGTCGCGTTCGGCGTCGCGATCCAGCCTCGGAACGCGACCTCCTTCTGCTGCGCGTGAGGCAAGACGCCCTGGGCCGCCGACGACTTCATGACGCCCAGCCCGTACCCCACCATGCCGTCGGAAGCGTCCCCGTCAAAGTAAACCGCGACCTGCTCCCGATCAGGCTGCGCCGGCGTCCGTGCGAAGATCAGCTTCTCGCCCGTCCCAAAGCTGATCACGCCATCCGCACTCCGCGACGTGATCGGCTTGACGACGCCGTCCTCAAGCGACTGATCCGGGTTGGCCAGCACGATCACATTGTCGCCCACGATCTTCAAACCGATCTGGCGATACTCAACCCCGCTCGCGGTCAGACGCGTGAGGCGAACCGAGATCGTGTCGCTCGCCCTGTACGTCGTGAACTCGGCGCGTCGCTCCACCAGCAGCCGCACACTCTGCCCGATCGCGTTCCCAGCATCCCCATCCGCGTCGTAGGTCGCCTCATGCGTCCCGAGCACGAACGACGAGGGCTCGCGCCGGAAGTCGGTCCCGTCCTGCGAAAGGAACGACGCAAACCCATTCCCCCGCGTGATGCTCATGGTCCCGCCGGCGCCAAAGCTCATGGACACCGCGTCGATGGGCTGGCCGGTCTGCACCCCGGCGGGCGTCGCAAAGAGCTGGGTCCCCGTCAGCGTGAGATCATCCGCCAGCACCGCATCCGCATACATCACGCTGTTCGCGCCCGGCGCGAGGTTGACCCCGACCCACGTCAGATTCGAACTCATCATCTGACGCGACTCGAGCGTCTCAAAGGACATGCCGCGTCCTGAACCCCTCGCGGGTCCACGCCGATCCGAGCGCTTCGTCATTTCAGCTCCTTGAGCCGCACCTTGCCGCGAACTCTCTCGGGCGCACGTGCTGAGGGAGCACAACGCCGCCAACGGATGTTAGCAACTCCCCCGCGATCGGATGCCCAAACTTCCCACGCCAAAGTCGCAAGTCCGCGTCCCCTCCACAACCCGAATCGCCGACCCCCTCCTTCTTCTCCCACCAGCGCTAAACTTGCCGCCCCGCCCGTCCCGGCCCCATGCCGTTCCCGAGCGCGGGAGCACCTTTCCCGGAGTCGAGATTCATGGAAGCCGGCATCGTCGGATTGCCCAACGTTGGCAAGAGCACCCTCTTCAACGCCCTCACCAAGGCCGGCGCCCTGGCCGCCAACTACCCCTTCGCGACCATCGAGCCCAACGTCGGCGTCGTCCCGATCCCCGACCCCAATCTCGAGATCATCCGCGCCCACATCGAGTCGCAGAAGACCATCCCCGCTGCCCTCCGCCTCGTGGACATCGCGGGCATCGTCAAGGGCGCCTCCGAAGGCGCCGGCATGGGCAACAAGTTCCTCTCGCACATCCGCGAGGTCGACGCCATCCTCCAGGTCGTCCGCTGCTTCGAGAAGGCCCCGGGCGGCGAACAGATCCTCCACGTCGATGGCGGCGTCGATCCCATCCGCGACATCAACACCATCAACGCCGAACTCATCCTCGCCGACCTCCAGGTCATCGAAGGCGCCGTCGGCAAGGCCGAACGCGCCGCCAAGAGCGGAGACAAGGAATCCGTGGCCCGCTACGAGGCCCTGAAGAAAGTCCTCCCCGTCCTCAACGAGGGCAAGCCCGCCCGCGCCGCCAGGATCGACGACCCCGAGCAGGTCAAGCAGCTCAAGGCCCTGGGCCTCATGAGCGCCAAGAAGATCCTCTACGTCGCCAACGTCGACGAGGAAGACCTGGAAGGCAAGAGCCACCTGGTCGACAAGGTCCGCAAGCACGCCGAGGCCGAAGGCAACGAGGTCGTCTGCGTCTGCGCCAAGATCGAGTCCGAGCTCACCGACATGACCGACGAGGAGCGCAAGGAAATGCTCGACGCGCTCGGTCTGGCCGAGCCCGCGCTGGCCCGCCTGGCCCGCGCCGCGTACCACCTGCTCGGGCTCCAGAGCTACTACACCGCGGGCCCCAAGGAAATCCGCGCCTGGACGATCCACACCGGCATGACCGCGCCGCAGGCCGCGGGCGTGATCCACACCGACTTCGAACGCGGCTTCATCCGCGCCGAAATCTACTCGGTGGAGGACCTCCAGAAGTTCAAGTCGGAGAAGGCCATCAAGGAAGCGGGCAAGCTCCGCGTCGAAGGCAAGGACTACGTCATGCGTCCCACCGACGTGTGCAACTTCCTCTTCAACGTCTGATCCGCTTCAAGACCCGACATCGCCGCGTTCACACCCGCGCCCGCATCGCCTCGATCACCCACGCGGGCGTCTGCTGCTTGAACCGCTCGAGCACGCCCCGGCGCGTCCAGTAGTACAGCGCCGTCAAACCGGGGACGAGCAGGCCGATCGCGATGACGCCCGCGTACACCGCGATCGTCGCGGTGCGGACCGTCCCCGAGACCAGCGAGTCGATCTGCGCATCGCCCGTCATCGACTCCTTGGGGATGCCCAGATCGCCGTTGAACGCGCCCCAAAGCTTCCAGGCGCCGTACGCGATCAGCGCGACCGCCAGGAAGAGCTGGTTCAGCGCGAGCCTCTTGGTCGCGTTCATCTCGAACTTGAGGAGCTCGTGCCGCCCCTTGAGATCGTGGTACGCGACAAAGCCAAGCACCGCCGCCGCGACGAATCCCACCGGATCCGCGAACGCGAAGATCGCGCTGATGACCGCAAAGATCGCTTCGCTCCATCCGTTGAACGCCGCGACCGCCGCCGCACGCCGGATCTTCCGCGCCCGCACCTCCGCGTCCCGCAGCATCGTCAGATGCTCGGGCGTCAGGGGCGCCGCTCCGCCCGCCGCGTTCTGGTCCTGCGCGTTCACAAGCCGCAGCGTAACCTCAGGCTCACCGATCGGCTTGGCGGGAAATCCCATTGCGTGCCTCACTTTGCGCCTTGCGGGCGCGGTTCTCAAGCCTTCTTGGATCGGCCACCCGCACACACCGCCTTCTCACCAGATCCGCCGGATTCCGCGTCCGCGCCGAGTTATCCGTCCCCGCCGGCGCAACAATCGGCCCATGCACACCCCGCCGATCACCTGGCTCTGGCTCATCCTCGCCATCCTCTTCGAGGTCGCCTGGGCGCTCTGCCTGAAGGCCTCGCAGGGCTTCACCCGCGTCCCCTTCGCGATCGCGACCATCATCACCTACGCCCTGAGCCTGGTCTTCCTCATGCTCGCGGTGAAGAAGCTTGACGTCGGCACGACCTACGCGATCTGGGCCGGCACCGGCGCCGCCCTGATCGCCATCGCGGGCATCGTCCTGTTCAAGGAGCCCGCCTCGGCGATCAAGATCGTCTCCCTCGCGCTGGTCATCGCGGGCGTGGTGGGCCTGAACCTCTCCGAGAACCACACCGGCGCGCCCAATCCGCCCGTCAGCGCCTCCCCGCCGACCCCGCCCGCGACCCAATCGCCCGCCTGAACAACTTCGTTCCCGACGCAACCCCGCGCGAAACCTGCGATACTTCCCGCGTGAACCGACCGGGGGGTCCAGACCCGAACGAGCGCCCCACCGCCGACTCCGATCCCACGCTTCCGATCGGCCCTGTTGGCAGCCAGGCTCTCCCCGCGCGCGTCGGTCACTACCAGATCCAGCGCGCCATCGGCGCCGGCAGCTTCGGCACCGTCTACGAAGCGGTCCAGGACAGCCCGCGCCGCCTCGTCGCGCTCAAACTCCTCCGCCCCACCTCCGAAGACTCCGAGCGGTTCCGCCGCTTCCGCGTCGAAGCCGAAGTGCTGGGCCGCCTCCGCCATCCCGGGATCGCGCAGGTCTTCGAAGCCGGCGTCCACACCGGCGCAGGCCTGGCGCCGGGGATGGTCCTCCCCTACATCGCGATGGAGCTTCTCTCCGGGGCACGCACGCTCACCGACTACGCCGACGCGCACAGCCTCGATCCTCGCGCCCGCGTCGAACTCCTCATTCAGTCCTGCCACGCCATCGAGCACGCCCACGCCCACAACGTCGTCCACCGCGACCTGAAACCCTCCAACATCCTCGTCGAAGCCCCGCGCGACGCGACGACCGTCGTCAAAGTCATCGACTTCGGCGTCGCCCGCTGGACCGATCCGTTCTCCAGCGCCCCGCCCACCGGCACCGCCCCCGACCAGCTCATCGGCACCGTCGCCTACATGAGCCCCGAGCAATGCGCCGGCAGCGATGTCTCGCCCCGCTCAGACCAGTACGCCCTCGGCGTCGTGCTCTACCAGCTTCTCACCGGCGCCCTGCCCCACAAGGTCGAAGGCGTCCCGCTCCTCCAGGCCACCACCGCGATCCGCGACACCGCGCCCACCCGCCCCTCCTCCCTGAACCCCTCGCTCGCGGGCGATCTTGAGACGATCATCCTCAAGACCCTCGAGAAAGAGCCCGCACGCCGCTACCTGAGCGTCGCCGAGTTCCGAGCCGACCTTGAACGCTTCCTCGCCGGCGCGCCGATCCAGGCCCGCTCCGCCAGCGCCGCGTACGTCATCCGCCGCCGCGTCTCGCTCACGCTCCGCGCCCAGCGCGGCCTGGCCGCGGTCCTCTTTCTCATCCTCTCCCTGCTCGCCGCCAACCTCTTCACACGCCTGACCCTCTGGCCCGGCTCAAAGCTCCAACGCGCCTCCACCGCGCTCATCGCCTCCACCGTCGATCCCGACCTCCGCATCACCAGCCTCCCCGACGTCCGCGTCATCGCCTTCGACGACAAGACGCGCATGTCCGAACTGGCCGCAGCGCTTGGCATCAAGGGCGTCGACGACGCCAACCCCAAGTCCTTCCGCGCCCTCCACGGCCAGCTCATGAAGACGCTCGCCTCCTCCGGCGCACGCGTCGTCGTCTTCGACATCGCTTTCGCCGGCGAACCCAACGGCATGGAGCCCGCCTTCGTCGAAGGCGTCAAGGCACTCAAGAACGCCGGGATCGAGACCGTCGTCGTCATGCCCACCTGGCACATCGATCAGACCGGCAGCATCCTGCTCGATCCCACCATCGCTTCCTCGGGCGTGCGCTTCGGCATCACCACCGGGAACTTCCACAGCACCGACCTCTGGGCCGCCGACGCCTACATGCGCCGCGCCGGGCTCGAACCCATCCCGGGCCTGATGGTCGCGGCCTACGCCGCCTGGCGCGCCCCGGGCGTCACGCCGCGCTACACCGCACTCCCCAGCGCCCTTGAAATCGGGTACACCGGCGCTCCATCCACGCCCTACCGCCTCGCGGCGCCGTCACGCGAGCCCGATCTGCTCCCGCTCTCCGGCGCGGGCCGCGCGCCCGAAGCCATCCCCGACCTCGGCGTCCAGCCCGGCGATGAATACGGCCAATACCTCGCCTGGATCCCCGACGAGTCCGACCTCATCACCGAAGTCATCCCCTACGACGCCGCCCTCACGCTCTCCGCCGACGCCCTCCGCGCCAAAGTCGGAGGCAAAGCCATCGTCGTCGCGAACCTTCGCTCCACCATCGACCGCAAGGCCAGGCCCGAATCGAGCGACACGATCTCCGGCGGCCTCATCAACGCCGCGATCCTTCAGAACCTGCTCAAGGGACGCATCGTCACCGCGCTGTCGCCCCTGGGCCAATCCGCGCTGATCCTGGCGCCCGCTGCGATCGCGATGGCGCTGGCCTCCCGCGCTCGCGCTCCGGGCCAGGCGGTCTCCACAACCCTCATGGTCCTCTTCTCCCTCGTCGCGCTCAGCGCCGTGCTCTACCGTTGGGACGCCACGCTCTGGAATCCCATCCCCGCGATGCTCGCGACCATCCTCTCCGTCACGCTCCTGGCTCGCATCGGCAAAGACCTCACCCGCACGCCCTCCGGAACCCAGGCATGAAGACCCTCGCCGCTGGCTCACTCATCTCTCTCGCCCTGCTCGTCGGCCTCTCGGGCTGCGCCAACCACGTCCGCGAGCTCCGCGTGCCCCGCAAGAACCTCAAGGGCCCCGACTACGGCGCCATGGTCGACCCGCAGGCCGATCAGGTCTTCCGCGTCATCGATGGCTTCCCCCGCGCCAACACCGAGCAGCAGGTCGAACTCGCCCTCTTCTTCAAGGACCGCACGCCCGACTCGGGCTTGACCTACGCCCTGGTCGGACGCGAGGGCTTCCTCACCCTCGCGGGCGACATCACCGAATCCCCCACCCCCGCCTGCGTCCAGATCCACCACTCCGTCCCCACCCTCCGCGCGTCCAATGGCTGGATCTACATCAACGGACAGCAGTCCATCGTCGAAACCGACAAGACCACCATCCACACCTGGGGCACCCGCGTGATCGTCTGGGCTCGCCCCAAGACCGCCGACCGCCCGCGCCAGGACGTCGTCATCTCCCTTGACAATCCCGTCTGCGTCACCCCGGGCGTCGACCTTGGCATCACCGGCGGCTCGCCCTGCTCAGGCACCACCGTTCCCATGCGGAACTACGTCACCGTCACCTACAACGACGACGGCACAAGCTCCACCTCCACGCCGCAACCCACCCGATCCATCACGGATCAGGAAACGCTCGACTTCATCCGCTACGTGCGCCGTCGCGCCGACGAGTTCGGCGTCTGAACGTTCGCGATCCTCACTCCCGAGGCCCCACGCTCCAACCCGTCGCCTCCGCGAACTTTGCCTGAAGGTCCGCCGCGATCTGCGCGGGCTTGAGCCCGCGCTCCGCGTAGCTGACGACCGGCAGGAACCGCAGCGTCGAACGGCTGCGCCTCCACAGACTCGCCCACGCCGGATCCACCTGAGGCGTCCCATCCACCACGACGCACAACACCGGCGCGCCGGTCTTGTGCACGATCAGCCCGATCCCGGGCATAAAAGGCCGCAGCCGCCGCGCAGGCCGCTCGAGCCCGCCCTCCGGGAAGATCCCGAGTACGCCCCCCGACTGCACATGCCTGATCGCTTCCCGCGCCGCGGTCGAGTCGCGCCCGTCGCCCGACACCGCGATCACCTTGCCGATCTCCCACATCCAGTCCAGCTCGGACACCTGCATGTCCGCCGCCATCATCCAGCGGATCTCAAACCCGCACATCGCCTGGATCAACACCGGATCGACGCCCGCGGTGTGGTTCGCCACGACCACCAAAGGTCCCGCGTCGCGCCCCTTGGGCACATGCTCCAGCCCCTCGACCTTGAGCCGGTGCACCACGCGCACATAGACCTGAAAGAAACGCCAGGCGATCCCCGCCATCGCGTGGCCCGTCGGACTCGTCGCCGTCACCCAATGGCAAAACCAAGCCCAGAGGAAGACCCCTCCGGCCAGCAGGACGGCAATCACAGGCCACGACCACAGCATGACAAGTCGATGTTAGCGATCACTCTTTTTTCGTCCAACCCAGCGCGTGATTCCCGCGACAATCGTGCAGCTCTTCGCCCCTGTTCGGGTTACGGTCGATATGCTTCCCTCGCGGCAGGCGGGTGGGACCCCTGGCCGCGAAGAGGTGGACATCCGTGAGCGACCTTTGGGCACAATCGCGTGAGCACGCGCATCGGGCCGTCGCGCCCCTGGCGGTGCGCATGCGCCCGCGCACCCTTGATCAGTTCTCAGGCCAGGAACACATCCTGGGCAAAGGCAAGCTCCTCCGCCGAATGCTCGAGGCCGACGCCCTCACCTCGATCATCCTCTCGGGCCCCCCAGGCACCGGGAAGACGACCCTGGCCGAGGTCATCGCCCTCCACACGCGTCGCCAGTTCGTGCGCGAGAACGCCGCCAGTGTCGGCGTGAAGCGCATCCGCGAGATCATCGACGAGGCCCAGCGCCTCCTCGAATCCACCAAGCGACGCACGATCCTCTTCCTCGACGAAATCCACCGCTTCACCCGCGCCCAGCAGGACGTGCTCCTCTCCGACGTTGAACGCGGCCTGGCCGAACGTCGCCGCCTGCTGGTCGCCGAGGATGCCGGCTACCGGAGTCTCGCGCAGGAGCGACGTGTCGCGCGCCTCGCCGTAGACCTCGCTGGAGGAGCGGATCTCGGGCATCATCGAGCGCGGCACACCGAAGTCGGCGAGGATGTCGTCGCGCCATTCGAGGGTCTTCAGGTCCATGAACAGCGTCCGCGACGCGTTCGTGACGTCGGTCGCGTGCACGCCGCCGTCGGGGCCGCCCGTGAGGTTCCAGAGCACCCACGTGTCGGTCGTGCCGAAGATCAGGTCACCGGCTTCGGCCTTCTCGCGCGCACCCTCGAC
>CAZHFW010000020.1:0-74863 GCA_964531675.1 uncultured Phycisphaeraceae bacterium
CCGCAGCCCTCAGCCGCCTGCGGCATCAAAGTCGTCGGAACGACTTTGATGGCACAAAGGACCAGGGGGTTTGATGCCACCCGCCGACAGAAGGTGCATGTTCGCAGTTGTCCGGAACGAAATACAACACCTGTATTTGCGAAAGAGCATGCGATTCCGTAACCGGAAGGACAAAGTTCCGGGTCATCAAGTCACAGAATACTTGTCAATCGCGGTGCGAAGATTTACTAGCGACGAAAGAATGTACTCGGGGCCACTTCCGATGAAGCTCTCGTTGAAAATAATAACTATCGCATTATCTTTGCTGGCATGTGCCGTAATCCTTGTGCCGTTACTATCACGGCATGCTGGCGCGGTGAGTCAGACATCGCCTTCTTTTCCGCGGGTCAATCGCGCGAATGACGCGACTTCAAGGAATCCCCCAAAGGCCGACCGCAATTCGGACCAAGAAATTGTTGCGGAACTGGAATCCGTGCACGTCAATGAAGGGGAGATTGCAATTGTCCCGGTTGATTTGTTAGTTCATGGGAACACGTGCAAACTTGTGATTGCAGTGGGCGCGAAAGATCCAGAGAGTGCGAGAGTCGCATCGGAAAAGACGTGGCGATCAATCAACAGAGTGGGTAATAATGGCGTCACTCTAAAAACAGAAAGCGGTAACTTCATAGAGTTTGGCATGTTTCCGCTGTCTGACGACGAGGCTGTTGGAGGCGGCAGGGATGAAAGAATCACAATTTATCCGTCGCCCCCACCAGTTCGTAGAATTGGCAGCGACGGTGTGACTTTCTGGTCAATCGTAGAGCCGGAAGTGTATTCGAAATCTTCCATGAATGCGGGCATGTATGAAATTAAATTGAATATTCTGTCAAGCATGCTGCCTGGTCCGCAGCCTCCTAACGCTAAAATTGTTTTTCCAGATTGGCATCGTGTCGCCGCTAAGCACTATATGCCTTCACGCTAAATGTGTGAATAATGCAGCTTATGACTTATTGGAGGTTCGTGCAGTACGGTATGTGAGTGATACGGGTCACTGTGCTAATACGGCTTCCGACAAGATCCTGCGCGCCATTTCGGCGCGTGTGAGGTTGCGAGATTTGGGTAAAGTGACCATGATGGCGGCATTCCATGTCACGGAGGGTCGTCATGCATGTCGAGTCGCGGCACAGCGTTTGGGGGTTGGAGAAGCACGCAACGGACTAGAGCCTATCCCAGAACCTGCCTGAGGGCGGGTGGCATCACTCCCCAACCCGTGCCATCAAAGTCGTTCCCACGACTTTGATGCACCGAGACGCTTCGGTACACTCCGGCGATGCCCCTGGCGTTCATCCATCCGGTTTCACGCGAGGGGCCGCACACAGGACCGCAGCCCTCAGCCGCCTGCGGCATCAAAGTCGTCGGAACGACTTTGATGGCACGACGGACCGGGCATTTTGATGCCACCCGCCTCTGCGGAGGAGGTAGTGCGAACCGGCGGAGTCGCTACTAGCGATAATCATGGGGGAAGTTCAAGCGGATATCCGTTCGCACTACCCACGACGCAAAGCCTCCGTGGGTAGTGGCACCCGGCATCCTCCGCCATGAATGGAAAAGGGCCAACCCCTGCGGGTTGGCCCTTGATTCGACGTTCTGACTCGGCGCGATCGACCGGTTCTCGGCGTCCGTCATCGCACCGCGGGGCTTACTTCACGCCGTCCTTGTTGGCCATGTAGCGGATCAGATCAACGCAGCGGTTGGCGTACCCCGCCTCGTTGTCGTACCAGCTGACGACCTTGAAGAAGCGCTTGTTGAGCTCGATGCCCGCCTTGGCGTCGTAGATCGACGAGTGCGGGTCGCCGATGAAGTCGGAGGAGACGACCTCCTCGTCGGTGTAGGCCAGGACGCCCTTCATGGCGCCGTTGGCCGCAGCCTTCATCGCCGCGTTGATCTCGGCCAGGGTCGTGTCCTTGCCGGTCTTGAAGGTCATGTCGACCGCCGAGACGTCGGCGGTGGGCACGCGGAAGGACATGCCGGTGAGCTTGCCCTTGAGCGCGGGGATCGCCAGGGTCACCGCCTTGGCCGCCCCGGTGCTGGCCGGGATGATGTTCTGGTAGGCGTTGCGCCCGCCGCGCCAGTCCTTCTTGGACGGGCCGTCCTGCGTCGGCTGGGTCGCGGTCGCCGCGTGGATCGTGGTCATCAGGCCTTCCTCGAGCCCGAAGCTGTCGTTAATGACCTTGGCGATCGGCGCCAGGCAGTTGGTCGTGCAGCTGGCGTTGCTGACGACGGTGTGCTTGGAGGCGTCGAAGACCTCATGGTTCACGCCCATGACCAGCGTCGGGACCTGGGCCGCGTCGCTCTTGGTCGGGGCGCTGATGATCGTGCGCTTGGCGCCGGCCTGGTTGTGCAGGCTCGCCTTCTCGAAGTCGGTGAACAGGCCGGTGGACTCCAGGACGTAGTGCACACCCAAGTCCTTCCACGGCAGCTGCGCGGGATCCTTGATGGCGGTGGTCTTGGTGACCTTGCCGTTCACGGTGAACGAGCCGCCGGTCTCGGAGGCGACCGCGGAGACGTCGGCGAGCTTGCCGTTCAGGCGGAAGCGCCCGTGCATCGTGTCGTACTTGAGCAGGTACGCCAGGTTGTCGGCGGGGACCAGGTCGTTGACCGCGACGATTTCCATGTCGGGATGGGCAGCAGCCAGGCGGTAAACCAGGCGGCCGATGCGTCCGAACCCGTTGATGCCGATGCGAATAGCCATTGCTGAACCCTTTCTGAAACCGGGCCGGCGTTCCGTCGTCTCCGGCACGGATTTCCTGTGTTCCTGCGAGTAATTCCGGACAGCGCAGCGTAGAAGCGCCGGCCCCCACTTTCCACGCGCCGAAGCCGCTGCGAACCCGCTCGCGGGCGCGGAAGCCCCTGCCTTTCAGCCCTTTGCCGCTTTTCCGCCCACGCGACTCAGATCCGGTGCCGGATCTCGCCCTGCACGAACGTCAGGACCGCCCGCCCACGCACCCGACGGCCCTCAAAGGGCATGTTCTTCGACCGGCTCACCAGCGCCGAGGCCCGAATCTCCCACGACGCCTCCGGATCGATCACCGTCACATCCGCCGGACACCCAACTTTGAGTGTTCCCAGCCCGCTCGTGCCAACGCTCGCCGGGTCCAGGTTGCAGAGCTTGGCG
The DNA here is from genome assembly GCA_964531675.1 of uncultured Phycisphaeraceae bacterium. Lineage (GTDB taxonomy): Bacteria > Planctomycetota > Phycisphaerae > Phycisphaerales > UBA1924 > CAZHFW01. The sequence continues at coordinate 3,155 of CAZHFW010000020.1, forward strand.
GGCTCGATCGTGAGCAGCGCCACCAGCCTGGGCCAGTCGATCGCGCCCGATGCCACCAGCGCCTCGACATACAAGGGGAGCGCCGTCTCCAGACCCACGATCCCGAACGGCGCATCCTCGAACGGCAGCGACTTTTCGTCCGCCGAGTGCGGCGCGTGATCCGTCGCCAGCACCGTGATCGTCCCGTCCGCCACGCCCTCGCGCAGCGCCTTGATGTCGCTGGCTTCGCGCAAAGGCGGGTTCATCTTCGCCAAGGTGTTGTAACCATCGCACGCCTCGTGCGTGAGCAGCAGGTGATGAGGCGAGGCCTCACCCGACACCGGCAAGCCCTCCGCCCGCGCCCGCCTGATCAACTCCACGGTGCGCCCCGACGAGATGTGCTGGACGTGGTACCGACAGCCGATCCCGCGATCGAGCGTGATGTCGCGCTCGACGATCGTTTCTTCGGCAATCCGAGGCCAGCCCCCCAGGCCGAGCCTGGCGCTGACGGTGCCCGCGTGCATGGACGCGCCGCGCGTGAGCGTGGGCTCCTGGGCGTGCTGCATCATCACACAGCCCGTCGCCTTCACCGCGATCAGCACCTTGGCCATCATCCCCGCCGAGGCGATGCAATCACCATCGTCGGAAAACCCGACCGCTCCGGCCCGCCGCATGAGGTCAATCTCGGCGATCTCCTCGCCCTTGCGCCCGCGCGTGCAGGCCCCCACCGCAAACACCCGGCAGTGCCCGTTCTGGGCCGCCCGCGTCGCGACGAACTGGATCTGCTCGGGCGTGTCCAGGGCCGGGCTGGTGTTGGGCATGCAGCAGAGGGTCGTGAATCCCCCCACCACCGCCGCGTGGGTGCCGGTCTGGATGGTCTCCTTGTGCTCCTGGCCCGGCTCGCGCAGATGGACGTGCGGATCGATCAGTCCGGGCGTGACCAGCTGCCCTTCGACGTTGATGACCTGGTCCGCGGGGCCCTTGGGGAGCCCCCGCCCGACCGCAGCGATCCGCCCCTGGTCCAAGGCCACATCGCAGACCTGATCCAGGCCAGATGCGGGGTCGATCACCCGCCCGCCGACAAGAAGGGTTCGGGACATGCGCGGGGAGGATACCCGGGCCAAGCCAAGCCCGGATTCCACGCCAAAGCAACCCCAACGGCCGTTCCCACGCCCGCTAGCCCCATCCCAGCCCATCGGGCTTGGATGCAGCCCCGACCCGGCCTACGCTTCCCTTCCTGAGCCCGGGCCACCCCCCAGGCGGCCGCCAAACGTGCTCAGGACCAGCCTCAAGGACCGCCCCACGCGGCCCGCAGCTGGAAAATCCGGTCCGAACACCACACGGGGTGTAGCGCAGCTTGGTTAGCGCGCTTGACTGGGGGTCAAGAGGTCGGCGGTTCGAATCCGCCCACCCCGATTGAACGCTTTGATGGCCTCGGCATTCGCCGGGGCCATCGGTGCTTTTGGTCCTAACCAGCCCGGGGATTCCGATCCAGGGGATCACCCAGCTCGCTTTGCCCGGCAGGACCTCTCGCACACAATCCACGCGCCACGGAGTCACCGCATGACGAGCATTCCATCCGGCACCGAGGTCGCCAGGCCGTTCGTACCCGCGAAGGACTTTGCGCTCTCCAAGCGGTTCTATGCGGCGCTCGGTTTCCAGATTGTCCTGGATGCGGATGACGTGGCGATCTTCAGGATTGGCGCAACCAGCTTTCTGCTGATCCCGTTCGACCACGCCGAGCACTTCATGATGCAGCTCATGGTCGATGATCTCGACGCATGGTGGGCGCGGATCCAGTCGCTGAATCTCAAGGCCGAGTTCGGAGTGTCGGAGCCACGCCCCCCCCAAGCTCCAGCCATGGGGTTTGCGGATTGCCTATGTCGTTGATCCCTCGGGCGTGCTCTGGCACGTGGCGCAGCGACGCCCCTCGACGCCGCACGATGCTTGAGCAAGGCACGCAGCTCTCGCTTCGCAGCACAGCCCGCGTCTCACTCCCACCCCCGCCGGGACCCGAGTTCTCCGCGTTCCGCCGGTTGCAGCGACTCCCACAGCACAGGTTCGAGCACGATCGTGTGGCTCCGGCCCGCGATCGCCAGCACGCGTTCGCCTCTGTTCACCAGATCCACCATGACCCGCACGAAGTGCTCGTCGCGGGCCTGGTTGCTGCTCGTCGCCATGCGGTGCAGGAGCGTGTCGGTCTTGCCTGGCCACATCGCCTCCTCGGGGAGCTGACGCCAGTCGGGCTGGGTTGGAAACTGCGACGCGAAGTACGCATCGAACGATGCGATGTCGGGGAAGGCGTCGGTGAGGGGCGTCGCCCGCCGGGCGAGCAACCTGCCGATCTTGAAATCGCTCACGCTCCCGCCGCGGCGGGCGCTGATGTACCCGTTCAGCACGCGGAACATCGCGACCTGATTCATGTCGCCGCAGGTTCGCAGCGCCGCGATCTCAATCTCCAGCGGCGGCTCGAGCGTGTAGATCGGCACGCCCGCCTCCTCCGCGAGCGCGTACACCATGGCGCCCTCGCCGAAGACGCCCACGCCTTGGGCAGCGCTCCCGACGAAGAAGCTCATCCGCCCTTCCACCAGCGCCACCGTGGGCTTGAACTCGCGCCAGGCCCTCTGCAGCGCCGCGATCTGCGCGTGCTTCGGGTCCTTGCTGTGCAGCGCGCCGAAGAACAGCAGCGCGCCGCTCGGCCCGGCCTTTGGCGAGCGCACAAGGTGAAGCAGGTAGCCGCTCGGATCGAGCTGCACCACGCGCTTGTTATGCTCGGCGCTGGTGAGCTTCTTTCCCACGATCACGACCGATTGCGCCGGCATGAACACCGGCGGCGCCCACCATCCCCACCGCCCGACGATCGCACCGAGCACAACCACGAGCACCGCCAGCGCCAACGCCACGCGCCGGCCCCAGCGCACGACACGACGCCGAAGCGACCAACCTGCAGCCTGGCCTGACTCTGGAGGCAAAGCACACATGCCTGGCGTCCTTAGGAAAACTCCGGGGTGCGTTTCATGCCTTTGCACACGACAATCCATAACTCGCGCGAAGCGTTCTGCCAGCGCACATGAACAGAGACCCTCGCGGGCGCGCCCAGCGGGCGTTGACCTGCAAGACGCATGATCACGAGCGCCCAGCAGCAGGCTGCGCTCAGAAGGGCTGCACAACTGCTGATAGTCTGCGAGGCGAGCGTGGGACGCGCCCAGCGCGGGCTGGACAAATCCCCGCAGAAAGGGATTCGAATGTCCAACCGACTCGCGTTTGCATTGTCAGCCGGTCTGTCCTTCTTGACGTCCACCTCGATCTGTGCGCAGGAGCCCGGCATCACCGCCGAGGAAGCCCGCACGATCGGCGTGGAGGCGTACGTCTACTTCTACCCCCTGATCTCGATGGACGTCTCACGCCGCTTCTTCACGAACGTCGAGGCGGGCAAGGAGTTCGGCAAGGCGCCCATGAACACCGTCGCCAACATCCCCGCTTATCCGCCGGGCGACTTCAAGGGCGTCGTGCGTTCCAACTTCGACACGCTCTACTCGGTGGTCTGGCTCGACCTGACCAAGGAGCCGATGGTCGTCTCCGTGCCCGACACCAATGGCCGCTTCTATCTCTTCCCCATGCTCGACATGTGGACCGACGTCTTCGCGTCCCCGGGCTGGCGCACGACCGGCACCGCTGCAGCGGACTACCTCGTGACGCCTCCGGGCTGGACCGGCGCCGTCCCCGCGAACATGCAGCAGATCCCGGCCCCGACGCCTTACGTCTGGGTCATCGGCCGCACCAAGACCGACGGCCCCCAGGACTACGACGCAGTCCACAAGATCCAGGCGGGCTACAAGGTCGCGCCGCTCTCGCAGTTCGGCAAGCCCGCGGCTCCCGCGAAGTTCGAGCCCGACCCCACGGTTGATGGCAAGACTCCGCCCAAGGTTCAGGTCGACGAGATGCCCGCGGACAAGTACTTCGCGTACGCCGCGGAGCTGCTCAAGGTGAACCCGCCGCACGATACGGACTTCTCGCAGATCGCGCGTCTCCGCCGCATCGGCATCATCCCGGGTAAGAGCTTTGACCTCTCCAAGGCCGACCCGGTCGTTCAGAAGGCCCTCCGCGAGGCGCCCGCCGAGGCCCAGCAGCTCATGAAGTGGAAGCTGCCGACCCTGGCCCGCATCGCGAACCACTGGACCATCAACACCGACACCGTGGGCGTCTACGGCAACTACTACCTCAAGCGCGCCATCGTCGCGCAGGTCGGCCTGGGCGCCAACCAGCCCGAAGACGCGATCTACCCGATGAACCTCGGTGACGGCGAGGGCCGCCCCCTCTCGGGCGAGCACCGCTACGTCATGCACTTCGACAAGCACGAGCTCCCGCCCGTCAACGCGTTCTGGTCCGTCACGCTCTACGACTCCGAGGGCTTCCAGGTCCCCAACGCGCTCAACCGCTTCGCGGTGAGCAGCTGGATGCCCTTCAAGTACAACAACGATGGCTCCCTCGATCTCTTCTTCCAGAACGAGAGCCCCGGCAAGGACCTGGAGCAGAACTGGCTCCCCGCCCCCAAGGGCGCGTTCAACCTCACGCTCAGGCTCTACGCCCCCAAGGCGGAAGTCCTGACCGGCAAGTGGGTCCCGCCCGCGGTCAACCGCATCGCGGATACCCCCTCGCTCGGCGCTCAGTAAGCACGACATCGCTGATCGCAAAATCCTCAACGGCCGCTCCTTCACGGAGCGGCCGTTGTGTTTTTCGTGGGCCTCATGTCCGAGCCTGAGGCCAGCGCAGCAGCACGAGCCCGGCCGCGAACATCCACGCCGAGTAGAACCACACGAAGAGCCCGAAGCCCGACACATTCATGTGCAGATGCTGAGCCGCGTGCATGCCCAGGGGCACGAGCCCGCACACCAGCCCCACCGCGCCCGCCACACGACGGAGCCCCGCGTGCCCGAGCAGGTTCAGGGAGAAGATCACCGCCGAGAGCGAAAGCCCGACGACGCACGTCCGGGCGCAGGTCCCGTTGACCTCGTGTGCGAGCGTCAGTGCGGGCTGAAGAGTCGCGATCACCGCGTCATCCGCGTTCACGTACTTCGCAGCCAGGCTTGGAACCATGAACCCGTTGACGAGCCCGGCTGCGACGCCGCTGGCGGTACCCGCGACCAACGCGACCATCGCGAACCGCAAGCTCAGATTCCGAGCCGAGAGCAGCTCGCGTAGCACCATGAGCGAAGGAACCATCGCGATCAGCAGCGTGATCAACCCGCCATGCACCATGGTGTTGCCAGGCACGCCATGGCCGACGCGTCGGACGAACTCGGCCGGATCGTGGGTTCCGGCCGTGGGGTGCATCGCCATGAACAGCGCCACAAGCCCCGCCATGACCATCAGCGCGACGCCGGCACGACGCGTGTGGACATCGGGTTTGGAGCTGTTCTCGGTCCCGGAATGCGGTGTGGGAAGCTTGTTCATGGTCCAACCCTTGACCGATTTGCACCCCGTTTCCAGCCTGAGAAGTGCGGTCCGGACAGTTCCTTGATAGTGTCCGGGGATGAACTGCCCGAACCAGAACCCGCTGCCGCCGCCGCCTGATGGGCCGGGGATGACACAGTCCTGGATCGTGACCGCGTTCAACCGCATGGTGATGTCGGAGCCCTTTGAGCAGCTCGGCGTAGTGGACATCGCCAAGCGCGCGGGCGTTGGGCGTTCGACGTTCTACGAGCACTTCCGCGACAAGAATGAGCTGTTCCGCCAGGCGGTGACGCCGGTCTTGGCGCCCCTGGCGGAGTCCGCGGTCGGGCTTGGCGACCCGGCGCGGGTGCGGTGGGTCCTCGAGCACATCGCAGCCAATCGCCCCCGCTGCCGTGCGATGCTCGACAGTCCCGCCCGTTCTGAGATCGAGCACGCCCTGGCGGAACTCATCCTGGAGAGGCTCGCACCGGTCGACGGGAACCCGCCTTCCGCCCGCGATCGCCTGGATGCTGCCCGCCTCGCGGGCGCCCACATCGCGCTGCTCCGCGCCTGGCTCGATGAGCATCATCCGCTCGGCGCCGCGATGGAGGCCTCGGAGCTGATCCTGAAGAGCAGGATCGACCGCACGGGTGCGTAGGTACACATCCAGCGCCGGTGCCGGCCTTCAACAGATGCCGTCCCAGGTCGCTCAGCGCAGATCGCGATAGAAGTACGTCGTGCCGCAGAATCCGCCCGCGGGAAACAACGCAAAGTTCGGGATGTCGCCGACTTTGACCCAGCCGAGCTTGGCGTAGAGCCTCGCTGCGTCGCCGTCGGTGACCGCGTCGAGCACCAAAAGCGTGCGTCCCAGGTCCCGCGCCATGGCTTCGGCTTCCTTCATCAGGGCCGCCCCAAGCCCGCGCTTCCTGGCCCGGCTGTGCACGAGCATCTTGACCAGGTCCGCCCGGTGAGGCTGGTTGTCGGGCAGGTCCAGGATCAGATGCACCGTGCCGCAGACGCCCTGGGCGTCCTCCGCGATCAAAAGCGCCCGTCGCCCGGCCTCCACATCCGCGCCGACGCGTTTCCAGAACGTGACCGCGTGCTCACGCGTCAAGGGGAGCATGAACCCGACGGACGCGCCGCCCCGCACGCAATCCAGCAGCACATCCGCGAGCGCCTCCACCAGCGCCGCGTCAACCCGCGTGACGCGTCGAATCGCCGGCACGCTCATCGCTTCACCCGCGCGATCGCAAAGCCGTCGTAGCCCTTGCATCCCACGGTCTGCAAAGCCGCCGCCTCGAGCCTGGGATCCGATCCCATGATCTCGAGCGCCGCACAGATGCCGCGGACGTTGGCGTCATCGGTCTTCTCGATGACCTGGCCATGACGCACCACGTTGTCGAGGATGATGAGCCCGCCGGGCCTGGTGAGCTCGATGGCCCACTTCACGTACTCGCCCGAGCTGGCCTTGTCCGCGTCGATGAACACCAGATCGAAGGGGCTGCCCGACCGAAGCCCGGGCAGCACATCGATCGCCTTTCCGACCTTCACCTCGACACAGGCATCCAAGCCCGCGGCGCGGATGTTGCGCTTGGCAACCTCGGCGTGCTTGGGCTCGAACTCGATGGTCACGAGCTTCCCCCCGGGAGCCAGGCCGCGGGCCATGCAGATCGTGCTGTAGCCCGCCAGGGTGCCGACCTCCAGCACCCGGCTCGCCCCCAGCGTCCCGACCAGAAGCCCGAGGAAACGCCCCTGCATGGGCGAGACGTGAATCTGAGGAAGCCCCGCTTCCCGGCTGGTGGCAATGGCGCTCTCCAGCACCGCGTCGGGGCCCGCGAGCTTGGCGCTCAGGAAGTCGTCCACCCGTGTCCAAACCCCGCTGGCGTCATCACCCATGGATGCCTCCAAGTCGCCAGCCCCCCGGCTGGTGGTCCAGCGTAGCCCCCGATCTCCTTGCTCCGGTGGCGGCACCTGACAGGCCCCGACGCGTCTGACTTCCCCCCGACGGATGGCGAATACCCTGCCCATGCGAGCCGCGCCGCGAAACCTTCGCTCGCGGTTCCCAAGTCAGCAGATCAGGCCATCCACCAAGGCCCCGTGGGTTGTTGTCCCGAAGATCACAGGAGTCCGCATGCACGTCCGACGTTCGCCCCGCTCCGCGCCGCTGGCACTCGCTCTTCTCTCCCTCGTTGCCGGCGCCGCCCAAGGCCTCGACGACGCGCCGGTCCAAGGCTACTACCGCTTCCCCACCATCCACGGCGACACGATCGTCTTCAGCGCCGAGAGCGACCTCTGGAAGGTCAGCACCTCGGGAGGTCAGGCGACCCGTCTGACCGCGTACCAGAGCAACGCGTCGTACGCCCGCTTCAGCCCCGATGGAAAGTGGCTCGCCTTCACGAGCAACTACGAAGGCAACAACGACGTCTCGGTCATGCCCGCCTCGGGCGGCGTCGCGACCAGGCTCACCTTCCACCCCGCCAACGATCTGGTCGTCGGCTGGACGCCCGACTCCTCCAGCATCGTCTTCCGCTCGCCGCGACTGGCGCCGCAGCGCGACCCTTCGCTCTTCACGGTTCCTGTGTCCGGAGGCCCGACCTCCCGCGTGAACATTGGCGTGGGCGCTCTGGCCGCCTTCAGCGCCGACGGCAAGACCATCGCGTACAACCGCTGGTCCACCGAGTTCCGCACCTGGAAGCGCTACCGCGGCGGCACCGCTCCCGATCTCTGGATCGGCCAGCTCGACAAGCCCGAGACCATCAAGAAGCTCACGACGTGGGTCGGCACCGATGACTTCCCCATGTTCGTCGGCGCACGCGTCTTCTTCCTCTCCGACCGTGACGGGCGCAGCAACATCTGGTCCTGCAACCCCGACGGCAGCGACCTGAAGCAGCACACCTTCCACAAGGACTTCGACGCCCGCTGGCCCGACAACGACGACGGCGCGGGCGAGAAGGGCTCCATCGTCTACATGCTCGGCGCCGACATCTGGCGTCTGGACCTGGCTTCAGGCAAAGACGCCAAGGTCGAGATCACCCTCCCCTCCGACCGCTTCTTCCTCAGGCCCAAGACCGAAGGAATCACCGAGCACATCGATCGCTACGACGTCAACAACGAGGGCACGCGCGTCGCGGTCGAAGGCCGTGGACAGGTCTTCGTGAGCCCCACCAAGCCCGGCCGCACCATCGAGATCGCCCGCGACCCGAGCGTCCGCGATCGCTCCGCCACCCTCTCGCCCGATGGCCGCCTGGTCGCGTTCATCACCGACCAGACCGGCAATCAGGAACTCGCGCTGGCCGATGTTCCCGCCGCGGGTTCCAACGCACCCGAATCAGCCAAGGCCGACAAGGACGACAAGAACGACAAGCACTCCAAGTCAGGCAAAGCCTCCATCCCGTCGGTCGGCGCTCGCAAGATCCTGACCTCCGACGGCAAGGGCTGGATCTTCGATCCCGTCTGGTCTCCCGACGGCAGCAAGATCGCCTACTCCGACATGACCTTCCAGCTCCACCTCGTGGACGTCGCCTCGGGCGAGAACAAGGTCATCGACAAGGCCAAGGGCTGGGAGATCCACGAGTACAGCTTCTCCCCCGATTCCAAGTGGATCGCCTACACCATGCCCGGCGTGCTCGACGATGGCCGTGCATCCAACCGCAACGAGCTCAAGCTCTACAGCCTCGAACAAGGCAAAAGCTGGTCGGTCTCCACGCCCTTCGCCTCCGACTTCTCGCCCACGTGGGACCCCAAGGGTCGTTACCTCTACTTCCTCTCCAACCGCACGTTCGATCCCGTCATCGATCAGAACGAGCTCAACTTCATCGTGATGAACACGACCAAGCTCTACGCCCTGATCCTGAAGGATGGCGACCTCTCGCCCTTTGCGCCGCAGGAACTGCTCGACGCCCGCGAGCATCGCGAGAAGCAGGCCAAGGAAGCCGCCGGCGCCGAAAAGGAAGAGAAGGCCGCCAAGTCCGACGCCAAGAAGGACGCGGAGGCCGAAGACGATTCCGACGAGCCCGTTGAAGTCAAGATCGACACCGCGGGCCTGGCCTCGCGCGTCGTCGAGTTCCCGATCGAAGCGGGCAACTACCGCGCCCTCAATGCGGTCGATGGCAAGGTCCTGTACCTGAGCGTGCCCGTCGAAGGCGTCATCGCCAGCGACGAAATCGGAGGCGAGGACGCGAACCCCAAGAACTCCCTCCACGCCTTCACCTTCGCGTCTCGCAAGAGCGAGCCTTTCATCGAATCGATCCGCGACTTCACCCTCAGCCCCGACGGCAGCAAGATCGCCTGGCGCGTGAAGGACGAAATCCTCGTCGCCGGAACCGACGCCAAGCCCGACGAAGGCAAGGACAAGAGCGAGGCCGAAAAGACCGCGGTCGACACGCGTCAGCTCAAGACCACCGTCGTCCCGGCCGCCGAGTGGAAGCAGATCTTCTGGGAAGCCTGGCGTCTGGAGCGTGACTTCTACTGGACGCCCGACATGGCCCAGCTCGACTGGAAGGCCATCGGCGATCAGTACGCAGCGCTCCTGCCCCGCATCGGCGCTCGCCAGGAGCTCAACGACCTGATCGGCCAGCTCATCGCCGAACTCGGAACCAGCCACACCTACGTCTGGGGAGGCGACGTCGCCCCGGGTCGCAAGCCGGTGCCCTCGGGCTCGCTTGGCGCTTCACTCGCGCCGGATGCCGCCTCGGGCGCGTGGCGCGTCACGCGCATCCTGCGCCCCGAGAACTTCGAGACCGACATCATCTCGCCCCTGGTTCAGTCGCACGTCAACGCCAAGGACGGCGACTATCTCTGGTCGATCGACGGCGTCCCCACCGACGCCAAGGCCGACATCTACAAGCTGCTCAACGGCAAGGCCGGCCAGCAGGTCATCCTGAACATCGGCTCCAAGGCCGACAAGTCCGACGCCCGCGATGTGCAAATCGAAGCCCTCGCGGGAGAGGCGGAGAACGAGCTGGCCTACGCCGACTGGTGCCGCACGCGTCGGGAGTATGTCGACCAGAAGACCCAGGGCCGCGTCGGATACTTCCACATGCCCGACATGGGCGCGCCGGGCCTCATTAAGTTCGTCAAGGGCTTCTACCCGCAGGTCGGCAAGCAGGCCCTGATCGTCGACGATCGCTACAACGGCGGCGGATACGTCTCCCAGATGGTCATCAACCGCCTCCGCAACGCCCTCATCGCGTTCGGCACCTCGCGCTACGGCCCCTGGGACACCTACCCCACCAACGCCCTCCGCGGCCCGCGCTGCGTCCTCATCAACTACGACGCCGGATCCGACGGCGACATCTTCCCCAACTCCTTCCGCGCCGCCGGACTCGGCCCGGTCATCGGCACCCGCACCTGGGGCGGCGTCGTCGGCATTCGGGGCGACAAGAAGTTCATCGACGGCGGCCTCTCGACCCAGCCCGAGTTCTCCTGGCTCGACCCCAACCACGGGTGGACCATCGAGAACCACGGCATCGACCCCGACATCGAGATCGACAACTCGCCCGCCGATGAAGTCGCCGGCCGAGACACCCAGCTCGATCGCGCCATCGAGGAAATGGAAAAGGCCCTCAAGGCCAAGCCCGTCCCGCCGGTCACCACGCCCCCCGCTCCCGACAAGCGCCCGCACGGCGGCGGCGAGTGGCTCAAGAAGCCCTGAACCGATCTGATTCCTTGGCCCTCCAGGGGCGGCCCGGCGCCGCCCCTTTTTCATGCGCCCACCGAAACTCCCGACGCCTGTATCCTGCGCTCATGACCGCGCTCTCCCCACGATCCGCGCTGCTCGGCGTATTGCTGACGCTGCTCTGCACGCTCACAGGCTGCGCCGCCCGCCCGGGCTCGGAGCTCAAACGCACAGGCGATGAGATCGTGATCGCGGGCCGCCTCTTCCACACCGGCGCTCCGGTTGTGCTCTGGTCCGATCCGGGGGGCTACGACGCCTATCGCACCGAACGCCGCTTCGTCCCCTTCCAGGATGCGGGCTGGGACAAGTCCAAAGACGCGCTGGCCGAACCCGCCCGCTTCAACCTCCGCTTCCAGCGCTCCACGCCCGACGCGTACACGCCCGACCAGCTCGATCAGGTCCGAGGCGGCGGCTGGGACCTCGAGCTCCTCCGCTCCAAGGTCGATCAGTTCGTCATCCACTACGACGTCTGCGGCACCTCACGCACCTGCTTCCGCGTCCTGCACGACATGCGCGGACTTTCCATCCACTTCATGCTCGATCTCGACGGCACCATCTACCAGACGCTCGACGTCAAGGAACGCGCCTGGCACGCCACCATCGCCAACGATCGCTCCATCGGCGTCGAGATCGCCAACATCGGCGCGTATCCCCCGGACAAAGCAAATCCGCTCGCCGAGTGGTACGCGCCGGAGCTCGCGCCCGATGGCTCCATCCGGCGCACCCGCGTCACGATCCCCGCAAGACTCGACGGCGGAGGCGTGCGCACGCCCGACTTTGCCGGCTTCACCGCCAGGCCCGCGCCGATAACAGGCGAAATCCAGCATCAGATGCTGGTCATGTACGACCTCACGCCCCAGCAGTACGACTCGCTCGTCAAACTCACCGCGACCCTTTGCCGCGTGCTTCCGGGCATCAAGCCAACCTACCCGACCGACGCGCAGGGCACGCTCGTCCCGCACGCGCTCAGCGCCGATGAGTGGAAGGCCTACCAGGGCGTTCTGGGCCACTACCACATCCAGGAGAACAAGACCGACCCGGGCCCCGCGTTCAACTGGCCCGAATACATGGCCCGCGTGCGACGCGAACTTGACCGCTGAGACTCAGCGCGTGATCTTGAACGCGCCGACCTCGACGCGGTTGTTGTCGGTGATGAACTTGCTCGCCAGCGGAATTCGCTCGAGCCTGAAGCCCGCCTTCTTCAGGCACGCCTCCGCGGTCTCATCCGCCATCCCCGGCGCCTGCGTAAGCCTCAGGAGCATCACGACCCGCTCGCCTTTTTCGACCGCAGTCCGAACATCGGCGAGCGTCTCAGGTCCCACGTAGCGGAGCCCGGGCCTTGGCGTTTGGTCGCCGATGACGACGCCAGGCACGCGTGCGCCCGCGTAGAAGTCCACCGCGGGCGTCCAGAACTCAAACGCATAGAGGCGAGCATCGCTGGCCCCGGGCGTCGCGCGAATCTCCCGCACCATCGCGCGAGGCGAACGCGCCGGCAGATACCGCTCCATCAGGAATCCATACCACACGCCCTGTCCGATCGCGAGCAAGGCCGCTGCACCGGCAATCACTCCCGCGGACCTGCGCAAACCCCGGAAGTCGCGCACCGCAAACGCCATCCAGAGCCCGCCCAGCATCGCCAGCGCGGGCCACATGGGCGTGAGATACCGCGGCACACCCTTCCCGAGCACGCTGAACGCGACGAACGACGTCAGAATCCACGCGACCACCACCATCCAGCCCGGGGTCCACCACCCGCCAAGCTTCTTGCGGTCCTTCAGGAGCCAGATCACCGCGATCAGCGCCGCCGCCGAACCGAGCCCGACGCCGAACGCCATCGCCTCCAGGTTGTTCACGGGCGCTTCGGGCACGAAGAGCCTGAGATTGTCCGTCGCTTCTTCCCCGACCAGCGCACTGAGCTTGGCTTGCCCGATCCGCTCCTTCACCAGCGCCGACCATCCCCACAGCGCCAGCGCCCCCGCGCCGAGCACGCCCACCGGATGGGTCTTGCTCATCGTCCAGAAAGCTGCCCAGCCTCGTGAACGCCTCGGATCTGGCCCCGAACGCTCAGGCCTCGTCGCCGCCCAGGCCAGCGGGCCCGCATAGCACGCCAGCGCGATCGTCAGCAGCGCCGGAGGCCCCTTGGTCAACGCCGCGACAACCGTCGCCAGCGCCGCCACCACCACCCACAGCACATGCGTGCGCCCCGTGACCAGCGCATGCCTCCACGACTTCACCACGCCCAGCAGCGCCAGGAGCGTCGAAGGCACGAGCAGAATGTCAAGCTCGCCAATCCGGCTCGAACGAACGTACAGCACACCCCCGACCAGGAAGAGCCCCGCCCACCACGCCGCGTGATCGGCCATCTCTTCCCGAGCCGCGTCCTCCACGAGCCCCGCCGAATCCACCGAACTCGACCGAGGCCAGACGCGAAAGAGCTTCCGCGCCAAGACGAACGTGAGGATCACGCCCAGGGTCCCCGCGATCGCCGCGGTGAGTCTCAGGTGGAGCTCGCTGACCTGTCCATCTCCAAAGAGCCCGGTGAGCCGCGCCAGCGCAAGCTCGCACCAGTACACGACCGGAGGCTTGGCCAGGTAAGGCTCGCCGTGCAACGTGGGAAGAACCAGCGCCCCGAGGCCTTCGGTTGCGACCCGCTCCTGCATCTGCCGTGCGACCAAGCACCGCATGGCCTCTTGCCAGTTGGTGAGGCCATGCACCGTGAGCCCCGGGATGTACGTCAACAGCGCCACCGCGACAAGGATCGCAAGATCCCGCTTGGGTGAGCGACGACGCAGGCCTGGGTCCGGAGTGGTCATCGCGCTCAGCGTAACCGAGACCAGCCCGGGTCAGGCGTTGTCCAGCACGTCGACGCTCTCGAACTTCTTGCCTTCGAGCATTTCCAGGCTGGCGCCGCCGCCGGTGGAGACGTGGCTCATCTTCTCGGCCATCCCGACCTTCTCGACGGCGCTGGCGGTGTCGCCGCCGCCGACGATGCTGGTCGCGCCCGCCTTGGTCGCGTCCACGATCGCCTTGGCGACCGCGTCCGTGCCTGGGCGGAACAGATCGAACTCGAACACGCCCATCGGGCCGTTCCACACGATCGTCTTGGCCTTGCGCAGCACATCGCCGAACTTGGCCTGCGTCTTGGGGCCGATGTCCAGTCCCATGAACCCCGCGGGGATCGAGCCGTCAACGGTCTTCACCGTCGCGGGCTTCTCCGCGAACTCATTGGCGACGACGTGATCCACCGGCAGGTGGATCTCGCAGCCCGCCTTGGCCGCGAGCTCCATCGCCCGCTTGGCGTCGTCCAGACGATCGGCCTCGACCTTGCTCGAGCCGACGTCAACGCCCTTGGCCTTGAGGAAGGTGTACGCCATCGCGCCGCCGACGACGATCGCGCTGCTCTTGGGGACCAGGTTCTCGATCGCCGCCATCTTGTCGGAGACCTTCGAACCGCCCAGCACGACCACGAAGGGCTTGGAGGGGTGGCCCAGCGCGTCGGAGAGATACTTGATCTCCTTCTCGACCAGGAAGCCCGAGACCTTCGGGCCGTTGACCGCCTTGGCGACCGCGACCATGGACGCATCGGGGCGGTGGCACGTGCCGAAGGCGTCGTTGACGTAGACATCGGCGTACGCCGCGAGCTTGGCCGCGAAGGCGGGATCGCCCTTCTTTTCGCCCTTGTGGTGGCGCAGGTTCTCGAGGAGGATCACCTCGCCGTTCTTCATCTTGGCGACCGCGTCGCCCGCGGTGGTGCAATCGGTGGACGGGAACGCGACAGGCTTGCCCAGGATCTCGCTGAGCCGCTTGGCGCAGGGGGCCAGCGACGAGTCGGCCTCATAGCCCTTGCCTTCCGGACGGCCCAGGTGCGAGCACAGGATCGCCTTGCCGCCGCGATCAATGACGCTCTTGATCGTGGGCAACGCCGCGCGAATCCGGCGGTCATCATCGATCACGCCGTTCTCGATCGGCACGTTGAAATCCACACGGATGAGCACGCGCTTCCCAGCGACGTCGACGGCTGCGATGGTCTTCTTGGCCATGATTGTTCTCGCAAACAAAGGTGCGTGTTGCGGACCAATCAAGCGTAGTCGGCATCAGGCGGGCAGAGGCGGCCCCGGACGGCGAAACAGGGCGGCAGCGAAAACGCAGAACAACAAAGCAGCAAATCAGCAGAGCAGCAAATCGGCGGGCCCGGATACGACCACCCAAAGCCCGGGCCCCACCCCTACTCCACGTCTCACGCCTCACGCCTCACGCCCGGATTGACCGCTTCGGGCAATCCGGGATCCCTCCACCCAACTCGAGTCCACGCCCGGATTGACCGCCTCGGTCAATCCGGGATCCCTCCGAACAAACCCGACCGCTCAGGCCCATCGCCGCGAAGCATGCACCTTCGGGGGTCTCAACACGACACGTCTTCCCATCCGAGCGTGCAAAACGAAAAAGGAGCCCCGATCGGGACCCCTTCGATGCTCGGTCTCCAGCCGACAGGTCGGCTCAGTTCGTGCCGCCCTCGATGATGCGGTCGAACTTCGCCTTCAGGGCCGCGTTGCCCTCGTTGGCGAGCTTGTCGCGCATGCGGCGCAGGCGGGTCGCGACCGACGCGTCCACGAGCTGATCGCCGATGCGGAACTTCACGCCGCCGATCATGGACGAGTCCGTGTACGGATGCGCCACGACCTGCTTGTTCAGGACGGCTCCCAGACGCTCGCCGATGGTGCGGAGCGCGTCGGGCCCGACGGGCTCGGCGGTGTAGACGTCCACCTCAACGCGACCGAACTGCTCCTGCACGAGATGGTCGTAGGAGACCGCGATCGTGGGAAGCTCGGGGAGGCGATCCTTGCTGTTCAGGAGCAGCAGGAAGTTCAGGAGCAGGTCGCTCACACGCCCGCGGAGCATGCGCTCCAGCGCGTCGGCCCGCTTCTTGGCGGCGATCGAACGCGTCGCCAGGAACTCGCTGAAGAGCTTGTCGGCCCGGGCCAGCTCGAGCAGGTCCTCGAGCTCGCCCTGGAGCTCCTCCACCGCCGTCTTGCCGCCCTTGGTCAGGGCCAGGTCCATCAGCGCGCGAGCGTAGTTCTGGCTCACAGCGTCGGGATTGCGTTCGGTCAGGGGCATGCGTGCCTCTTGTCTGGGTTCTGGTGACACTCGGCCCGGGCGTGGACACCCGGGCGACTCAAGGGGTCCTTGCGACCCCGCGACCGGTCAGATCTTGGCGCTGGCCATCTGGCTCAGCGACTCCTCGACCAGGCCGCGCTGATCCTCGGCGCGGATCTCGCGACGCAGGATCTTGGACGCGATGGTCGTGGAGAGGTTGGCCGCCTCGGCGTAGATCTCGTTGACCGCCGCACGCTTGGCCGCCTCGATGTCCTTGGTGGCGCGCTCGCGCATCGCGGAGAGTTCCGCGTCGGCCTTGGCCTTGAGCTCGGCCGCCAGAGCGCCCTGCTGGGCCTTGGTCTGCTCGAGCATGCGGGCCGCCTCGGCGCGGGCCTGCTGGAGCGAGGACTCGAACTCCTTGCGGGCGTTCTCAGCGTCCTTGCGGGCCTTCTCCGCCGACTCGATCTCGGTGCGGATCTTGTGCTCGCGGTCGCGCAGCCCGCCCAGGATCGCCGGCCAGACCTTCACAGCAAGCACCGCGAAGACGACCGAGAAGACCGCCAGGGAGACGATCATCGGGACCACGCCCTGCTCGATCGTCGGGAGCACGCCCGCGGGGGGAACGTGCTCGGCGTGGCCCGCCGCCGCGTGGGCCGCGTCGGTCGCGTGCTCCGCAGCCTTTTCAGCGTGCTCCTGCGCCATCGCAATCGCGGGGGTGAGAAGAACCGTCAGGGAAGCCAGTCGGACCGCAAGCGAGTTCATGCTGGAACTCCGGAAGGAATGGACAGATCAACAGAAACCGCCGCCCGACCCTTCGGCCGGGCGACGCTTTGACTTACTTGACGAAGCCGACCAGGAGGCCGACGACGACGGCGAACAGCGTCGCACCTTCGACCAGGGCGGCCGCCAGGATCATGTTCGTGCCGATCGGGCCCTTGGCCTCGGGCTGACGGGCGATCGACTCGACCGCACCCTTGCCGATCATGCCGATGCCGATGGCGCCGCCGATGACCGCAAGACCGGCGCCCAGAGCCGCCAGGCCCTGACCGACCGTGATCTCGGCCGCCGCCGCCGGCATGGCGAGGGCAGCAATCGCCGCGATGGAGAGAAGCTTCTTCATTTCAGACACCTTTCCAAACTTGATCACGAGGAAAACGCTCGATGCCGGGCATGCCCCGGCGGGCCCGTTATTCACGCTCGCCCTCGCGGGCGACGCCTCAGTGGGCGTGCGCGTGCTCGTGGCCGTGTGCCCCCTCATGCTCGTGATCGTCATGATGGTGGGCGAGCTGGGAAATGAACACCGTGGTGAGGAACGTGAAGACGAAGGCCTGGAGCAGCGCCACAAAGAGCTCCAGGAAGTAGATCGCGATCGCCGCGACGACCGAAACGACGGAGATCGAGCCGCCCAGCGCGATGCCGCCGAAGGACATCTTGCTCAGTACGCCCAGCCCCTGAACCGCGAACATGAAGAGCACCGCGACCAGGATGTGGCCCGCGGTCATGTTGGCGAACAAACGCAAGGCCAGCGCCACGGGCTTGATGAACGTGCCCAGGATCTCGATCGGGATCATCAGAGGCCACAGGTACCACTGGGTGCCCGCGGTCAGGTGCTTGACATAACCGCCGACGCCCAGCTCCTTGAGGCCCGCCAGGTTGATCACCAGGGCCGCCACGATCGACAGAGCCGCGGTCACGAACAGGTTCTGCGTCGCCGTCGCGCCCGCGATGCCCGTGAGCCAGTGCTCCTTGCCCGAAAGCTTGTCGATGATCTCGGTCGCGTCCACGATCGGGACCAGGCCGAGGATGTTGTTCACCAGGATGAAGAAGAAGACCGTCCACAGGAACCCGATGAACTTGTCGGTCCGGTCGCCGAGCAAGGGCCGCACCGTCTGGTCACGCAGGTAGGTGCACACCACCTCGATCATGTGCGCAAACGGGCTCGTCGTGATGTAGCGGTTGGTCCCCTGCGACTCCGGTCCCGTGCGGATCCGCGACGCGGCGTACATCAGCACGACCATCGTGATCAGGCCCGACAGCACCAGGTTCCCCACGTGCGCCGACCAGATCCAGACGCCCTTCATGCCGAACAGGTCGCCGATGATCCAAGGCTTGTTCACCACGTGGTCAACAGGGTTGGTCGCAAACCCGAGGGTCACTGTCCCCAGGGCCGAACCGACGACGTTGGCAGCAGCTTCGAGCATGGTCTCACGACACTCCGGTCGAAATCGCGTTTTCCGTCTGAGCGTCACGCAGCGTGCGCACCGCCCAGACCGTCTCACAGATCAGGCAGCACAGGCCTGCCAGCAGAAAGCACGCCCAGAACGTCCGTCCCTCGGGCTTGAAGGCCAGATAGCTGAACAGCCCCATCGTCAGGGCCGACAACATCCGCACCCCCGAACCCGCCAGAACCGCCATCCCGAGCCTCGACGCCTGACGACCCGACACGAGCAGGACCGTCAACACGCCGAAGATCGTTCCCAGGGTCCAGACGATGCCCGCCTGAAGCCCCGGCAACACCCCTCCAAGGCCCCATCCCGCAAGGGATGCAACCCCCACGCCCGACAGAATCCCGAGCTTCACCCCCGTCAGCTTCATCGCCATCATCGGAATGACCCGGAAGGTCTGTCCTGCAGCGGAGCTTGGCTGATTCGGGTGCGACATTTCGGGGACGTGTTCGGGACGCGGAAAGGGGTCCAAGGATAGGCCGCACGACCCCGAACCGCCCAATCCAGAAATCGCAATTGCCGCCTTCTGTTCCCCCTCCCTTCACCGGCACGCCCGCTCCGCCCCCGGTACGCTCTCCCCGTGGCGCACCCCACCCCTGACGATCCCCGCACAGACGACTCCAAGGACCAGGTCACGCGGCTCAACAAGCCCGTCTCCACCTCGTCCAAGGAGACCGCCGCGATGGCCAAAGGCTGGTCCATCGCCATGAACTTCGTCTACGGCGTCATCGGCATGGGTCTGCTGGGCTGGGCCCTTCAGACCTACGTCTGGAAGTCCACCGCGCCCTGGCTCCTGGTGACCTTCCTGGGCCTGGGCCTGGTCGGCAGCTTCTACAAGTTCATCCGCGATGGCATGGCCGCGGCCAACGAGTGACCCCGGCCCGCCCCGCTCCCGGGCAGCAGCCTCGAAGACCCAACCGTCGAACGCCTGCTTACAGCAGCGCCTTGTGGGCGATCTCCGACGCGGTCTGCAGCGCTTCCTTGAGCTTGGAGAGGTCGGTCCCGCCGCCCTGCGCGGTGTCGGGCTTTCCGCCGCCCTTGCCCCCCACCACCGCCGCCGCCGCCCGGAGCCAGTCGCCCGCCTTCAGGCCCTTGGCGATCAGCCACTCCGGGACCGCCGCGGAAATCGCGACTTTCCCGTTCATCTCGTCCAGGCCGAAGATCATCACCGCCGAGCGCGGCATCTTGCTCTGGATGGCCTGCATCGCGCCGGCCATCGCCTCCTTGGAATCGCCCGTGTCGATCGTCGCGATGATCACCTGGTCATTGCGGTTCATCGCCGACTCCGCCAGGGCCCGCGCCTGACGCACCGCCTCGTCGCGCTTGCCGGCGCTGGCGAGCTTCTGGGCCGCCTTCACGCGGTCCTGGAGCTTCACGAGGCTGAGTCGGATCGCCGCCTTGCGATGCGCCGGAAGCGTCATCGCGTCCAGATCCGCGAGGATCGTGTTGGTCTCATCGCGAAGCTGCGCATCCGCGAGCAGGCCCGCCGCCTCCACGCGACCCTCGAGCTGATCGGCCGCCCGATGCGCCGCTTCCGCGGGAACGCCCGAGATCGCCTGCACGCGGCGGACGCCCTTGGCGACCGCCTCTTCGCTCACGATCGCGAACGCGCCCACGCCCTTGGTGCTCGGCAGATGCGTCCCGCCGCAGAACTCGACCGAGATCTCCTGCCACGCCGGGCTCCCGGGCGAATCCAGCAGATCCGCGACGGGCTGCCCGATCGAAACCACGCGCACCGGGTCGGGGTACGCCTCACCAAACACCGCGCGCAGCGCGCTGATGTTCTTGGCGACATACAACGGCGCGGGCTCCGCGTACACCGTCAGGTCCTTGGCGATCTGGTCGCTCACGATCCGCTCGACCTGCGCAAGCTGCTCGGGCGCCACCGGCGCGTTGTTCGCAAAGTCGAAGCGCAGCCGCTCCGGGCCGACCAGCGAGCCCTTCTGATCGACATGGTCGCCCAGCACCTTGCGCAGCGCAAAGTTCAGGAGGTGCGTCGCGGTGTGGTTCGCGCTGGTGGGCTGGCGGTGCAAGTGGTCAACGTGCAGCTCCACCGTATCGCCGACGCGGACCTCACCCTTCACCACGCGCCCCACGTGCAGCGTGAACCCGCCGAACGTGCGCGTCGTCTCCACGCGGAACTCGCCGCCGCCCATCTTGTTGCCGAGCTTGGACTCGCCGATGACCTTCATCGCGCCGGTGTCGCCCACCTGGCCGCCCATCTCGGCGTAGAAGTTGGTCTTGTCCGTGAGGATGCCCACCACGCGGGGGGACGAGCTGGAAACCGCCTCGTCGAACCCGGGCCCGTGGAAGATCGCCTTGATCCGCGCCGAGATGTTCCGCACCGCGCCCGACTCGATGAGATCGAACTTGGCGGTATCCACCGTGGGCTCCACGCCCATGCGGCGCAGCCGCGCCACCGCATCGCCATCGAGCTCGAGACTCTGGCTCTCGGTCTTGGCCCCGCCGGCGCGGGAGCGATCCTCCGCCTCCTTGCGAAGCTGGTCGTAGCGCTCCATGTCGACGCGCAGCCCGCGCTCGTCGGCCATCAGCGCCGTCAGGTCCACCGGGAAGCCGAAGGTGTCGTACAGCTTGAAGGCGTCCTCGCCCGAGATCTTGCCGGTCCCCGCCTTGGACGCCGCCGTCGCGACGTCGCCGAAGAGCTTGATCCCGCGATCGAGCGTGCGACCGAAGCTCTCTTCTTCCTCGCGGATGATGTCCGCGACCTTGGTCGGATCCTTGCGAAGCTCGGGGAAGAACTCGCCCATGGTGTTCACCACCGTGGGGACGAGCATCGAGAAGAAGCCCGTCTTGGCGTTGAGCATCTGCCGCCCGTAGCGCACGCCGCGACGCAGGATGCGGCGCAGCACGTACCCGCGCCCCACGTTGCTCGGGACCGCGCCGTCGGTGATCGCGAACGTCAGGCAGCGGATGTGGTCCGCGATCACGCGGTAGGCCATGTCCACGTTCCCCTCGTCCGCCGCGCCCAGTCGACCCATATAGGGCCGTGCGCCCGTCAGCTTCTCGATCTCCGTGAACAAGGGCATGAACGCGTCGGTGTCGTAGTTCGAACGCACGCCCGCAAGGCACGAGACCAGACGCTCGAGCCCCATGCCCGTGTCGACGTGCTTGGACGGCAGCGGACGCAGCGGGCCCGACTCGCCCTCGCGAGCCGCGGGAAGACGCTCGTACTGGATGAAGACGTTGTTCCAGATCTCCAGAACGTCGGGATCACCCTTGTTCACCAGGTTCGCCGCGTCGCGCCCGCCGATGCGATCAAAGTGGATCTCCGTGCAGGGCCCGCAAGGCCCGGTCTCGCCCATCTCCCAGAAGTTGTCCTTCATGTTCCCGGGAAGCACGCGGTTGGCGGGCAGATACGCGCGCCACAGGTCCCGCGTCTCGATGTCGGGCTCAAGGCCCATCTTCGGGTTGCCCTCGAAATAGGTCGTGTACAGCCGGTCCGGGCTCATGCCGTAGACGTTGGTGAGCAGGTCCCACGCCCACGCGATCGCTTCCTTCTTGAAGTAATCGCCAAACGACCAGTTCCCGAGCATCTCGAAGAACGTGTGGTGGTACGTGTCCTTGCCCACGTCCTCGAGATCGTTGTGCTTGCCGCCGGCGCGGATGCACTTCTGGCTGTTCACCGCCCGCTTGAGCTTCCCGAGCTCGGTCGAGGGGTCGACCTGCCCCAGGAAGATGGGCTTGAACTGGTTCATCCCCGCATTGGTGAACAGCAGCGTCGGATCGTCCGCCGGCACCGAGGGCGACGATGGCCAGAACGTGTGCCCGGCCTTGGCCCGGAAGTACTCAATGAACGTCTTGCGGACCTGGGCGCTGCTGACAGGATGCGGCTTCTGGGAGGACGACATGGCGCTGCAACTCTCCGGTTGAGACTCGGGTTCAAACCGGGCGATTCTAGCGGCATCCCTCCCGCTCCAAGCGGGATTCGTTCGGTTCGTTAAACTCCCCGCCATTCCCAAGCGATTACTCCCTAGGGCTTTCCATGCGCACCTACGACCTCTGCGTCATCGGCTCCGGACCCGCCGGCCAACGCGCCGCCATCCAGGCCGCCAAGCTCGGCAAGCGCGTCTGCATCATCGAGCAGCGTCAGGTCGTGGGCGGGGCCGCCGTCAACACCGGAACCATCCCCTCCAAGGCTCTGCGTGAGGCCATCCTGCGCCTCCTCGGACGCTCGGCCCTTTCGCCCTCCCCCGAGGACATGTCCGCCGCCCGCGAACGCACCCTCACCGATCTCCGCGCCAGCTGCCAAAGCGTCATCGCCACCGAGATCGAGATCATCAACCGTCAGCTCGCCTCCAACAGCATCGATCTGCTCTGTGGCAAGGGCGAGATCGTCGGCCCCAACCGCGTCGACCTCATCCGCGCCCACGGCCGCGAAGAGATCCAGGCCTCCTTCATCGCGATCGCCGTCGGCACCGCGCCCACCAAACCCTCCAATATCCCCTTCGACGCGACCAACATCATCACCTCCGATGAACTCCTGGCGCTCCCGGCCCTCCCCAAGTCCATGATCGTCGTCGGCGGCGGCGTCATCGGCACCGAATACGCCTCCATGCTCGCCGCCCTCGGCGTCAAGGTCACCATCGTCGAAGGCCGCAACCGACTCCTCGACTTCGTCGATCAGGAAATCGCCGAGGCGCTCCAGTACCACCTCAGGCAGAACGGCATGACCCTGCGCCTGGGCGAAAAGGTCGTCTCCATCCGCCAGACCGAGCCTCTCCCCAACGCCAAGACCAACGACAACGTCATGGTCGAAGCGGTCCTCGAATCAGGCAAGAGCCTCCGCGCCGACGTGCTGCTGTATTGCGTCGGACGCCAGGGCGCCACCGACTCCTTGAACCTCAAAGCCGCGGGACTAAGCGTCGACAACCGAGGCCGCATCCCCGTGGACGCCAACTTCCGCACCGCGGTCCCGACCATCTACGCGATCGGCGATGTGATCGGCTTCCCCGCGCTCGCCAGCACGAGCATGGAGCAGGGCCGCGTCGCCGCGTGCAACATGTTCGGGCAGCGCTGCGAGGGCGTCGGCGCGCTCTTGCCCTACGGCATCTACGCGATCCCGGAAATCTCCATGGTGGGCTGGACCGAAGAGCGTCTGACCGCCGAGGCGATCCCGTACGAGTCGGGCGTCGCCAACTACAAGGAGATCGCCCGCGCCCAGCTCATCGGCGATGAACAAGGCATGCTCAAGCTGCTCATCCACCAGGAGAGCCGCGCGATCCTGGGCGTCCACGCCCTGGGCACGGGCGCCACCGAGCTGATCCACATCGGGCAGGCCGCCATCGCGTTCAACGCCACCGTCGACTACTTCGTCAACGCGGTCTTCAACTACCCCACCCTCGCGGAGTGTTACAAGGTCGCAGCGTTCAACGGGCTCAACAAGCTCCAGAACCTCTGATCCCGATCAGGGCTTCGGGCCGAACTCCTCCCGATCGACCGCGTAGACTTGCGGTGATGTTCCTGCTCGGCGCCAACACCACACCCCAGGTCGATGTCCTCATCTCGCTGGGGATGATCGCCGCGGTGATCGGCGCCGCGGTCTACATCGTCCGCCGCCGCGAGGCCGGCCTCCGCCGCAACCGCCAGTTCCACGAACAGGCCGCTGTGACCCACCGCGACCGCGAGAACAGCGCGTTCCAGCAGCACACCGAGCTCAACTCGCTCGCCGCCCAGAAGTTCAAGCGCGAGATCGAGCTGCTCGACGTCCAGCTCCAGCTCGCCAAGTTCGACCTTGGCATGCGCCACGACCACCGCGACTACCACGATCTGGTCATGGAGAAGGCCCGCCTCGAGATCGAGAGCCTCAAGCTCCACATCAAAGAGCAGCGCAAGCGCAACGACGACTTCGGATCCCCCGACGACCACTGAGACGCGCCGCACAGGCTTGCAGAGAACGTCGAATCCTCAGAGAACCTTCAGCGCCCGCGCCCGAACCTCATGCTCGAGGGTCGCGACCACCTGATCGAACGAGAGCGAACTCGTGTCCACCAGCACCGCGTCCACAGGCCGCACAAGCGGGCCATCAGCGCGGGAGGCGTCGCTGCGATCGCGCTCGACGATCTCGGTCTCCAGCGCCCGGCGTTCCTGGTCGGTGAACGAAACGCCCCGCTTGACCTCGAGCTCGCGGGCCCGCCGCGCCGCCCGAACCTCGGGTGAGGCGTCGAGGTAAAACTTCACCAAAGCGCCCGGGAAGACCACCGAGCCCTGATCGCGTCCCTCGGTCACGAGCCTGGGATGCTGGGCCCCGATGATGCGCTGCTTGGTCACCATGTGCTCGCGCAGGAGCTTGATCCCCGCGATGGGCGACACGACATTGGTCACGTCCGGATCACGGAGCCGCCGGTCGATGGGCTTGCCCCAGGCCAGAGGCGTGGGCGGATCCGAGCGCCAGTCAAAGTGCAGGTCGGCCTGCCGAACGCGCTCCAGGAAAGCTTCAAGGTCGAGCTGCCCGACCGAGCCGTGCCAGAGGCCCGCGTCGATCGCGATCGCCGCCGCCGCCCGGTACATCGCGCCGGTGTCGAGGAAGTCCAGTCCGAGTCGCTTGGCCAGCGCCCGCGCGACAGACGACTTCCCGGTCCCCGCGGGACCGTCGATCGTGACGATGATGGGAAGATTGCTCGGCAAGGCGATCGCAGGCGGCAGCGCGTCAACCAGAAGGATCTGGATCGGAGGAGACGATACCACGCCCGTCGCCGGGTGGCTTCCCCTCTTCCGCTCGATCGTCGCCCCAGTGTCGGTCATCGTCCACCCCGAGCTGGTCGAAGTTGAATGGCCTTAGCCCGCGTCCGGCGCCTGCGCCAGCGCCGCCTGCAGCGCGTCCCGGCTGCGCTGCAAGCCGAGTGTAACGTCGCCATCACCCCGGTAGTCAACCGCCAATGGACCGTCGTATCCGACCGAGGCGATCGCCGCGACCATCGCGCGAAGGTCGTAGCCCTCGTGCTTGGGTGCCCGGATCGGGGCGGGTTCGTCATCATCCTCGTCGCCCATGGCCAGATCGGCCTCAAGAGCGTCCAGGTCTTCCTCTTCCTCGTCCTCTTCGCCCTCGTCCTCTTCGGGCTCCTCGGGCTTGGCTTCCTCCGGCGCCGGCGTTCCCGCCTTGGCGCCAGGCTTTCCACCCGCCTTGGCTCCGGGCTGGGCCTTGAGGACCTTCTCGAGCAGCTCGTTGAGCTTGTTGCCAGGCACCCGACCCGCGGGCGCCGGGGGCTCGTACTCCTCGTAGGTGTCCAGGAACTTGAGCGTGGAGGCGCACACCGCGGTCGCGTAAGGCGTGAGCCGGCGCAGATACGCCAACGGGTCGGCCGCCTTGGACGCGGTCTGGAAGTCGGGATACGTGCCGATGCGGAACCCGCCCACCCGCTTGATCAGATCCGTGATCCGATCCGGGGTCGACGTCAGGCCCGGTCCGGGCGCGAGCAGCACGCTCATGTCGAGCCGCTCCGCACGCTCCATGACCTTCTTGAGCCGGTCCACCACGACATCAAAGACCTTGGGATCGTCCGCGGCGGTCACGGTCATCGAGATCGCGCTGGCGCCCAAAAGCTGGCCCGCTTCGATCACGCGGCGTGCCCGGTCCGCGGCGGCGGCTGCATCGGTCTCGTTCCCGCCGAAGGGCTGGGGATTGACCTCGCTCAGGAGCAGCACCGCGGAGCCCGCCTTGTCGGCCCGCTCACGCAGCGACTCGATCCGGGAGCGATCCGCACCCGCCAAGAGGTCGGTGGTCAGCGCCAGCCCGTGCAGGTTCAGGGTCTGCCGCGCGAATGCGGGCAGATCCAAAATATCCATCTTGGGCTTCTTCCCTTTTCCGGGAGGCAGAAGCCAAGCCCTCAGCGAACTGGCGGCGAGCGTCAGGAGCATGCGGCCGGACTGTATCCGAACATCCGGCCCCAGCCAACAGCCCGGGCTGGAGCGAAACGCCACCCCGAGCGGGGGGCCAAAGGGGCGGTCGGGACCAGAGGCCACCAACCGCCCGGAGGGGTCAGAACAGACCAACGGAGCGTACGCCCATCGTCGAACCCACACCCCTGAACCCGGAAGAGGGCTGCAAAGTTGCCGAACCCCACCATTCCGCTAGCATCCGGAACCCGGCGGGCCGTGGCGCCCCCGGGACGCACCGCCCGATCAGGAGCGCCGATGTCCGCACCCGCCGACCGTCTCTACTCCCAGTCTCATGAATGGCACAAGGTTGAGGGCGACACCCTGACCCTGGGCATCACCCAGTTCGCGGTCGACGCCCTCACCGACGTCACCTACGTCGAGATCAAGAAGCCCGGCACCAAGTTCAAGGCCGGCGAGTCCATCGGCGAGGTCGAGAGCGTGAAGACCACCTCCGACATCTACTGCGCCTGCGATGGCGAGATCATCGAAACCAACAAGGCCCTGGCCGACGACCCGAGCCTGCTCAACTCCGATCCCTTCGGCAAGGGCTGGCTCGCCAAGATCAAGATCACCAGCAAGGCCGGCCTTGATCAGCTCATGGACTCCAAGAAGTACGAAGCGGCCCACCCCCACTGACCGCGCCGCCAGATCGACGACACGAAAAGGCCCATGGGTCATTCCCATGGGCTTTCTTTGTGCGCACATCGTTGGCCCAAGCTCAGAACGTCCGCTTCACCGGGCTCTTGGGCGTCCGTTGCTCGGTCGGAGGCTCAACGCCCACCGAGGCCTTGCACTCCAGCGCCAGCCTCTGGTGCATCTTCTCGTGATCCGGGAATGCATCCAGGTATTCGATCAGCTCGTCCACCCGGTGGTGCGGGTGATCCTTCGGATCGAGCCTGGCGATCGCCGCATCGCCCAGGGCCTCGGCCGCCGCTTCGAACCAAGCCGCGTCGGGGACGATCGTCCCCTGGTCGCGGGTCTTGGTTCCCTCGGTCACGAGCGTGCCCGCGGGCGGATCGACCTGGGCCCGCACCGTCACCATGCCCGTCGGCGTGGGGGTCGTTTCGCGAACGCCCGACACCCCCACGATGGGCCACTTGCCCGCCCGCGTCATGGGCTCCCGGCACAGGACCAGCATCGGGATCTGCCGGCGATCGGCGGTCTCGCGGATCGTCCGGGCGTCGATCCCGAGCAGCGGCGGCTGGATGAGGTAATAGCCCGCGCGGAGTTCATTCCAGCGCCGGGGCACCGCATCCAGAATCACGCGCACGCCCGAGTCCATCGCGAGCTGCCGCTTCTGCCGGCGGGCCTCCTGCAGAGGCAGGACGATCCGCGCCATGAGCTCGAAGTCGCCCAGGCGACGAGCGGCGTCCAGCGCGCGCAAAGATGCGGACTCGGCGCGGAAATACTCCATGGACGCCAAGGCTGTCGAAGCCTGCTCCATGAGCTCGTCGATCGAGATGGCTGATCCAGTCTGACCCAAAGGCGCACGTCTCCCAATCGGGCGCCTTGTCTCTCTCACCTGCACCGCGGCCTCCGTTCCGCCTTCCTCCCGGAAACGATCCAAAGACCTTCGCAAGGAGCCAGAGTCCTCCAGACTCGGGCACCCCGCACCAACTGCTAATCCACCGTCAGCTTGGTCACATGATCCGCGACGGCGCGGAGCATGGAAGACCAGAGCGCCGACTGCTCGGGCAGATCAAACTCCAGGAGATCGGCCACCGCCGACCAGTCCTGCCGTTCGATCCCCGACTTGAGTTCGTTGAGTTTGGTCGAGAGCGAGGTCACCGCATGGGAGGCCTCCGCGAAATCGCGGTGCACGTCCGCGGCGGTCCGCGCCAGCGCGTCCCCGTCGAGCCCGATCGCGGCGGCGCACTTGTCGAGCGTCTCCCGCGCGACGCGCCAGACCTCGACCACCTTGTCCAGTTCCGCAAAGCCCGCCTGGACCTCGCCTTTCTGGAACTGCACCGCGGCGTGCTTGTGCGCGTCCACGTGCGCCTCGAGCAGATCCGCAGCGTCACACAGGGCAACGCGCACGATGCTCTTGGTGTCCGCGGAGGTGAGCCTGAGCTCCACCACGCCATCGGCGGTGTCGGGAAGATCCGCGAGCTTCTCGTCGGCCAGGGGGGCGCCGTCGGCCATCACCTGGATGATGATGCGGCCCTTGGACTGCGCGATGGCCGCCGCGGCGCTGACACCCCCGAAGAGGGTCGGCCGTGCGTTCTCGATCAGCGTGTCGTCCAGGTACACCCGCATGGGCTGTAGTGTCGCCGCAATCCGCCCACTTTGCCAACCGGTGTGGATCGTTTTCTCGCCCCCCATCCCCGGGGGCGGGTCCGGACCGAGTTCTCGGGCGGGGCTGCTCCGGGCTCGGGGGAGGTCAGGGCGATTCCGGCGGGTTGGGCAAGCCGGCTGCGGCGGCCCGGGCCTCGCGCCGGCGCTGCTTGTAGATGAGGCGAATGTTGCGCGAGTAGATCACCAGACCGCTCGACTGGCCCAGGATCGCGACCGGATCCTGACGCCACACGAAGTAGGCAAACAGCGAGATCCCCCCGATCAGGCTCATCCACCAGAAGGCCTCGGGCACCACAGTCTTGCGGCTCTTTTCCGAGACGATCCACTGGATCAGAAACCGGCTCGAGAACGCCGCCTGGCCAAAGAACCCGATCCCCACCCACACCAGGCTCGACCAGCTCGTGATCTTGAGCCAGCGGAAGACGCGATTGGGGCGCGGGGCGGTGATGTCCGCCAGCACCGCGGGGCCAAAGAGCGTCTTGACCTGCGCCTCGGAGAGCTTCTCCGAAGTGTGGCCGTCCCGGGAGTGGTACTGGAACGAAAACGAGTTGGTCGCGGGATCGGGCGTCGCGACCAGCAGCAGGCGGTTCTCGCCCACGCGGACATCGATGCGCCGGTCGGTCTTGGCGGTGACGATCGTTCCGAACGGATCGGGCCCGAGCGCGAGCCAGAAGCCCAGGAAGATGACCAGGACCAAGGCGGCCACCGGCTCCCACTTGCGGCGCTTCCGGGGGGCCTTGTCCGCGGGTCCGGTCTGACTCACGCCTTCACCTCGACCGCTTCAGCGCGCGGGGCGCGAGCCTCGGGCCGCACGCCGCCATCGACTTCCATGCTCTCGACCGGACGGCGGCGCTTGCTCATCCAGCGCACCGCGAAGCAGTCGATCAGGCCCGGGAGGGCCCGCTGGGTGATGCCAAAGCCATACTTGGTCTCGCCCGCGACGCGGGGACGGTGCGTGACCCGCATCTGCACGACCTTGTAGCCCATGTGATGGGCCGAGATCGGGATGAAGCGGTGCATGCCCTTGAACTCGAGCGGGATGCGCAGCGCGATCTCACGGCGCATCAGGCGGAGTGAGCATCCGGTGTCGCGGATCACATCGCCCAGGATCGCGCGCCGGAACAGACGCCCGACGATCGACCCGACGCGGCGCACCAGGTTGTCCTTGCGCGCATGCGAGCGGTCGCCCTGCACGAAGTCGGCCTTCTCGGCCTGCAAGAGCTTGATCATCGAGGGGATTTCCCCCGGGTCATTCTGGAGGTCGGCATCCAGTACCGCAATGAGTTCGCCGCGGGCGGCGCGGAAGCCCGCGTGGAAGGCTGCGGATTGGCCATTCCCCTTTCCGGGCGGGGTCTTGGTCATCGCGATGCAGCGGAGCCAGGGGAGATCGCGCATCAGATCGAGGACGATCGCGCGGGTCCGATCGGTGGAACCATCGTCGACGATCACGAACTCGAACTCGCCTCCGAGGACCTGGGCCGCGGCATGGCCCGCGTCGCCGACCTGGCGGACCAGCTCAGCGACGTTCTCCTGCTCGTTGTGCGCGGGCGCGACGACCGAGAGCGCGATCGGGGATGTCGGAGATCGGGACATGAGCGGGAAGAATAGGTCGCGCCGCAGACCAACACGCGCCCGGGAGGTTCACGCGGCTCCGGACACCTCTATCATCGGGCATGCACCTTCGACACTCGGATCACGCTCACGGGCCGGCGGTCGTGCCGGTCAAGTTCATCCTTGAGGACCCCAAGGGCCTCACCGGGAAGGACCAGCGCGAATGGGACCTCATGGCGGCCAAGGGCGAGCATCTGCTCGAGGTCGCGATGGAGGCGGGGATCAACATCGAGCACGCCTGCGGCGGGGTCTGCGCGTGTTCCACGTGCCACATCTACGTCGAGAAGGGCATGGACCAGCTCTCCGAGGCCTCCGAAGCGGAGGAAGACCGCGTCGAGGAAGCGCCCGGACTGCAGCGCAACAGCCGCCTGAGCTGCCAGTGCAACGTCGAAGGCAACGGGCCGATCGTGGTTCGGGTGCCTTCGTGGAACCGCAACGCGGTGAAGGAAATCCCCCACTGATCCGGGGAGCTGCTCGGGAGGGAAGAGAAGATGGGCGCTTCCTTCGGTTGGCTTGATGTGCGGACAATCGGCGAGATGCTCGCGGACGCGCATCCGGGCCGGGATCCCCTGACGGTGCGGTTCACCGAGCTTCGCCAGCTTGTGGAAAAGCTGCCGGGCTTTGTCGCGGATCCCAAGCACCCGGTCAACGAGAAGATCCTCGAGACGATCCAGATGATCTGGAACGAGGAATACCGCGATCTGAAGGCGGAAGAAGAGGACTGAGCCGGTTGGTCTCCAGCCGCCCCGGGATGCCGGTATCATCCGCCCGTGGCGAAGAAGCCGGCCAAATCCGCGGAAGAGAAGCCCAAGTCCAAAGGGACGAGCAAGGCTTCCGCCAAGACGCCCGAGCGTGAGCTTCGGTCCGAGCCCGCGGCGCCCCCGCCGCCGGCGCGTTCGCACACGCATCCGCCTCCGATTCCGCTGGCGCAGGTCCTCGGTCAACCCCGGGCGATGGCGACGCTGAACGCGAGCCTGAGCTCCGGGCGCATCCACCACGCGTGGATCTTCCATGGCCCGCCCGGGGTCGGGAAGCTGACCACGGCATTGGCGTTCGCGGCGGTGCTTCTGGATCCCACGTCCCAGACGAACTTCGGGGGAGAGTGGGAAGCGGACCCGGGCAGCAAGACCCAGCAGCTTCTGGCGGCGGGCACGCACCCGGATCTGCAGGTGGTCGTCAAGGAGCTGGCGCGATTCAGCCGGGATTCGGACGTTCGCGACCGCAAGCTCAGGAACATCCCCAACGAGGTGATCCTGGAGTACTTCGTCGAGCCCGCGACGCGGACGACGATGGCGGCCCAGGGCGCCCGCGCCGGCAAGGTCTTCATCATCGATGAGGCCGAGCTGATGGATTTCCGCTCGCAGAACACGATCCTCAAGACCCTGGAAGAGCCCCCGCCCGGGACGGTGCTCATCCTGGTCACCTCGAGCGAAGACAGCCTTCTGCCCACGATCCGCTCGCGTTCGCAGCGGGTCTCGTTCGGCCCGCTCAACGACTACGCGATGCGGGACTGGCTCAAGCGGGCCAAGCTCGAGATCGAGGCGGGCGAGCTGAACTGGCTGCTGTCGTTCGCGGGCGGTTCGCCCGGCGCGCTGCTGCGGGCGCACGAGGGCAAGCTCTTCGAATGGCACCAGGCGGTTGCGCCGCTTCTCGAAGCGACCGCGGCGGGGAAGTACTCCATCGATCTTGGTCCGACCATGGCCTCTCTGGTGGATCAATGGGCCAAGGACTGGGTGGAGCGGCACGAGAACGCGAGCAAGGAAGCGGCCAACAAGGCGGGGGCGGACGAGATGTTCAGGCTCGTCTCGGAGCACTTCCGCCGGGCGCTGCGCGGCCCCGGGGGCAAGGCGCCCGCGATCCCGCCCGGGATCACGGTGCGGGCCTTTGACGCGATCCGCGAGGCGGAGTCGAGGCTCGACTCCAACGTGGACATGAAGTTCGTCTTCGAGGGCCTTTCGGCGGACCTTTGCTCCGCGTTCGCGTTGGCTCATTAAGACGCGTGCGCATTTTCGTCGCTCGGGTTCCCGGGCGCGGCGGCCGCGCTCTACACTCCCCGCGCGATGCAGAACCGACCTCCCATCCGGCTGCCGGTGCTCGACGAAAGCAACATCGCGCGGGCCCAGGCCGAGGCCAGGCTCATCGCGTCCTACGAGAAGAAAGAGAAGTGCGGCGTCTTCGGCATCTGGGGCCATCCCCACGCGGCCAGACTCTGCTATCTCGGCGCGTACGCGCAGCAGCACCGCGGGCAGGAAGCGGCGGGCATCGCGGTCTCGGATGGGCAGCAGCTCAACGGCGTGACCGGCATGGGCCTGCTCGCGGAGATCTTCGAGGCCGAGACGCTCGAGTATCTCAACGCGGTCGGAGGCAAGGGCGCCATCGCGCACAACCGGTACTCCACCGCGGGCGGCTCGTTGGCGTGCAACGCCCAGCCTCTGCTCGAGAGCTATGTCGGCGGTCAGGTGGCGCTGGCGCACAACGGCAACCTGATCAACTGCGATCTGCTCCGGAGCCGCTTCGAGCAGGCGGGGCACCTGTTCCACACGACCAGCGACACCGAAGTCATCATCCACATCCTGGCGTCGCCTCAACAGCAGCAAGCGCCCGATCCGCTGGCTGCCACCTTGCGACGCCTGCAGGGCGCGTTCAGCCTGCTCTTCCTCTTCCCGGACCGCATCGAGGCGGCCCGCGACCCCTGGGGCTGGCGTCCGTTGGTGCTCGGGGAGCTCAAGGACGAGTTTGGCACCTTCCCGGTGCTCGCGAGCGAAACGGTGGCGTTGGATGTCGTCGGGGCTCGCTTTGTGCGCGAGATCGAGCCTGGCGAAGTGGTGACGATCAACGACGAGGGGATCTCGACGCGCCGCTTCACGGATGCGGCCGAACGCCGGGCGCACTGCGCGTTCGAGCACGTGTACTTCGCCAACCCCGCCAGCTCGGTCTTCGGACAGAACGTGCAGGCGACCCGCGAGAGGCTCGGCGAGGTCCTGGCCCGCGAGGCGCCGGTGGTCGCGGACTTCATCACGCCCATGCCCGACAGCGGGCGCTCGGCGGCGCTGGGCTACGCGCGCGCGAGCGGGATGGACTATCGCGAGGCGATCGTTCCCAACCGCTATGTCGGACGGACGTTCATCAAACCGAGCCAGCACGAACGGCAGGCGGCGGTGCGCCTCAAGCTCAACATCATCGAGGAGCTCGTACGCGGGAAGAAGCTTGTCGTGGTGGACGACTCCATCGTCCGCGGCACAACGACCAAGGCGAAGATGGATCAGCTCCGCGCTGCGGGCGCCAAGGAGATCCACCTGCGCATCAGCTGCCCGCCGATCCGCCATCCGTGCTATTTCGGCGTGGACTTTGCGACGCGCCAGCAGCTGGTGGCGCACGGGCGCTCGGTGGAAGAAATCCGCAAGATGCTGGGCGTGGACTCTCTCCACTACCTCAGCCTCGAGGGCTTGCTCTCGTGCATGGACCGCCCCGCGGAGCACTATTGCACCGCGTGCTGGTCGGGCGACTACCGCCTGGACCCGGAGCACCCCGAGTCGGACATCGTGATCGACTCGGAGCAGATGAAGATCTTCCGGTAAACACGCCGAGCGGGGTCACTGGTCCGCGCGGGAGCTCTCTTCAACGCATCATCCGGACCCGCCGGTCGAACAGCCTTGCCGTCGGACGCCTGATATCGGGGCCGGGACGCGCATCCGTGCGCTCAATGTTGGCGTCTTGGGGCGAACCGGAGCATGCGCTCGCCCGAATCGGGGATGCGGAGGGCGTCCATGAGCGATGCACCCAGTCGATCCGGCGGCTTCTTTCGGTCTCTCCTCGAGCTGGTCGCGCAGCCGGTGTTTCCGATGCTGTTCGCGGGCCTGCTCGTGTTCGAGATCCTCGTGCTTCTGCCGGCCGGTGGACGCTGCCGCTGCGGCTTTCGGTCGTGGGAAGGCGTCGCGATCATGACCGATGCTGGCCCACGGGTGCTGGCGTATCCGAGCCCCGAGTGGGAGGAAGCTGAGCTGAGCGGCGCGATGGCGAACCCGCTGGCGACCGCCCGGGTCTTCAAACTCCGGCGCAACGAGCTCGGCCTGACCGCCCGAACCGGCATTTCCGTGGTCTACAGCCCGACGCCCGGCTCGGGATGGGATACGCCTCTGATGGAGCGCGCGTTCCGCGAGGGTCTGGCCGACGCGTTCGAGCGCGAGGACGTGACGGGTGACCCCAACGTGAGCGAGCGCCTGCGCTCGGGCGAGTTGTCGTCGGTTTCCATCAACCTCTCTGGGATCGTCGCGATGATGTTCATCGGGACGCCGCCAGCGGGCCTGGCCTTGACCGCTCCGCTGGCGATTCGGGCTTCCCGGGCGCGCCGGATCGCGGCGAAGGGCTTCTGCGCGCACTGCGGCTACGACGCCCGGGGCCTCCCGGCCTGTCCGGAGTGCGGACGCGTGAACGAGGTCAATAATGAGGCGTGACCAAGATCAACCTCACGCTGGCCCACTCGCCCGACCCGGATGACGTGTTCATGTGGTGGCCGCTCACCGGGAAGATCGATCCCCGGACGGGCGCGACGCTCACCGCTCCCGCGCTGGACACCGGGCGGTTTTCGTTCACGCCGGTCCCGGCGGACATCGAGCTGCTCAACAAGCGGGCGATCGCGGGGAAGGATCTGTACGACATCACGGCGCTCTCCTTTCGCGCGTACGCGGATGTGCAGGATCGGTACATCCTGACCGCGGGGGGCTCATCGTTCGGGGACGGGTACGGGCCCAAGGTCGTGTGCAGGAAGGATCAGACCGGTGCGCCGGTGCACATCGGGTGCGAGGGGTGCCTGGGGAAGCCCGGCGTTCGCTTCGCGGTGCCCGGGATGCGGACCACCGCGTTCATGCTGCTCGGTCTGGTGATGGGGCCGGGCCCGCTGCGCAAGGCGATCGATGAGGGGCGCGTGCGCGAGGTGCCTTTCGAGCGCGTGATTCCGACCGTGGCGTCGGGCGAGGCGGATGTGGGTCTGGTGATCCACGAAGGGCAGATCACATTCGCGGATGCGGGGCTTCGGATGGTGATCGACGTCGGGGACTGGTGGAAGGAAGAGACGGGCTTGCCCCTGCCTCTGGGCGCCAACGCGATCCGCCGGGATCTGGACGCGATCCATGGCGCGGGGACGGTCGTGGAGGTGGAGAAGCTCCTGGCGGCGTCGATCCGTCACGCGGTGCAGCACCGGGAGGAGTCGGTGGCCTACACGCTGCCTTTCGCGCTGGCGAACGTGGACCGAGGCGGGCACGAGCGTGAGAAGCCGACCCTGGAGCGCGTGAGCAAGTACATCGACATGTACGTGAACGCGTGGACCATGAACATGGGCGTCAAGGGCGTGGAGGCGCTCCGGAGGCTCTACGAAACCGGAGCTTCGGCGGGGCTTTGCCCGCTGGTCACGAGGCTCGATCCGGTCGGGCTCTGAGGCGGGGCTGATCCAGATCGCGCGGGCGATGCGGCGCAGGGCCGGACGCTACCATTGGACATGCACCTCATCCGCTCGCAGTTTGGGCTCTCGGTTGAACGTCCCGGGCAGGAATCGCTGCCGATCCGGCACATCATCGGCATCGGAATGAACTACGCGGCGCACGCCCGCGAGCAGGGAAAGGCCCCGCCCGAGCGGATCGTGTACTTCACCAAGAATCTCTCGGCACTGGCGCTGGATGGCGACGCGATCGTCGTTCCGAAGATCTGCCAGGACCGCGAACAGGTCGACTTCGAGGCGGAGCTGGCGTTCATCATTGATGCGCCGCGCGTGGGCCGCACGGGGCAGCCCGTCCCGATCCGCGACGTTCCCAAGGCCGAGGCGCTGAACTTTGTGCTCGGGTACACGACGGCCAACGACGTCTCGGCGCGGTGGTGGCAGAAGGACGGCGCCGGCGGGCAGTTCTGCCGGGGCAAGTCGTTCGACACCTTCTGCCCGCTTGGGACCAGGCTCGTCGCGCCCGAGGCGCTGGGGAACGCCCGCGATGGCTCGGGGCTGCGGATCCAGTGCCGGGTGAACGGCACGGTGATGCAGGACTCGAGCACCTCGGACATGATCTTCGACGTGCCCACGATCATCAGCGAGCTCTCACGCGGGACGACCCTTCTGCCCGGGACGCTCTTCCTGACCGGGACGCCCCAGGGCGTGGGCATGGCCCGCACGCCGCCGGCGTTCCTGAAGCACGGGGACAGCGTGGAGGTCGAGATCGAGCGTCTGGGAACGCTGCGGAACACCGTCCGCTTCGAGTGAAAACGCGAGGAAGCGCGGGGTCCCCTACTGTTGCACGCTTCATGACGGCCAAGAAATCCAACACCAAGGACGGGCCCGATCATCCGATCGCGGAGAACCGCAAGGGCAGGTTCGACTACGAGATCACCGAGACGCTCGAGGTGGGGATGGTCCTGCGCGGGCATGAGGTCAAGAGCGCCCGCGAGGGACGCGTGCACCTGGCCGAGGGCTACGTCCGCGCGACGATCGATCCGCCCGAGCTGCTCCTGATGAATGTGAACATCGAGGAGTACAAGTACGCGGGGCCTCTGAAGACCGCCAAGCACCGCGTGCGCGTGCTGCTGGCGCACAAGAAAGAGATCGTCAGGCTCGGGCAGGCGATGCAGGTGAAGGGGATGACGATCGTCCCCCTGAAGATGTACTTCCGCAACGGATTCGCGAAGCTGCTCATCGGCGTGGGCAAGGGCCGCAAGAGCCAGGACAAGCGGCAGGCGATCACCAAGCGCGAGACGCAGCGCGACATCCAGCGGGCCATGTCGCGGCGGGCGTGATCGCGATGACCAGAGCGTGGGCGGGAATGAAAACGAGCGTCCGAAGGGACGCTCGCGGGGTGCCTTTGGTTGTGTGGATCGATCAGCGGCCGCCGGCGACGCGGAGCTTCACGCGGGCGCGTTCGCGGTCCTTGTTGAGGGCGTCGACCTGCGCGACGCGGTTGGGCGTGTTCTCGGGGATCGTGCGGGCCTCGAGCGACTTGAGCTCGGCCTGGATCTCGGCAGTGTTGAGCTGGTCCTTGGGGGTGGCGCGTTCGGCCAGGACGGTCAGGGTCTGGCCGTTCATCTGGACGAAGCCGCCATCGACGAAGAAGGACCGCTCGGCCTTGTCGGCGGTGGTCAGGGAGAGCTCGCCGGTGCCCAGGCGCGCCAGGATGGGCGCACGACCCGGGAGGAAGCCCATGAGGCCGTCCCAAGCGGGGATCGAGGCGTAGGTGACCTCGCTGTCCAGGAGGCTGGCAGCGGGCGTGACCAAGCGGCAACGGAAGGTGTTCGCCACGGGAAAGCTCC
The DNA here is from genome assembly GCA_964531675.1 of uncultured Phycisphaeraceae bacterium. Classification (GTDB taxonomy): domain Bacteria; phylum Planctomycetota; class Phycisphaerae; order Phycisphaerales; family UBA1924; genus CAZHFW01. The sequence goes on from CAZHFW010000020.1 coordinate 40,649, forward strand.
AAACATTCCCCGGACGCCGATCCGGATCTGGACCGTGGTTCGGGGGAGCGATGATAGACCGCAACCGGCCGCCGGTCGTCCCCGGGCGATCGACGACAGGGCTCGGATGGAAGGGGTACGCTCGGGCGATGTTCTCGAGACGGGCGGTGATCACCCTTTCGATTTGCCTGGCGCTGGCCGGTCTGGCGGTCCTGCTGCGGCTCATGGTCGGCGGGACCAAGTTCGGCTGGCCTGCCGAGACCTCGATCTTTGATCTACGGGCCCAGCGGGCGGTCTGCGGCCTCATCGTCGGGGCGGCCCTGGCGGTGTCGGGCGTCAAGCTCCAGTGCATGCTGCGCAACCCCCTGGCCTCGCCCGATCTGCTCGGGCTGGCTTCGGGCGCGGGGCTGGGCGTCATTCTGGCGATCTATGCGAGCTACCGGGCGTCGGGGCACATCTCGCCAGCGGGTCTGAACGTCATCCCGGCGCTGCTCGGCTCGCTCGGAGCGCTGGGCGTTGTCTACGTCCTGAGCCAGCGTCGCGGGCTGATCGATCCGGTCTCGCTCGTGCTGATCGGCGTGGTCGTGAGCATCATGTGTGCCGCGGGCTCGATGCTCGTGGAGCACCTGCTCCCGGATCAGGGAGCGGCCGCACGGCGCTGGCTCCTGGGCGCGCTGCGCGACGACGCTCGCCCGGTCCAGCTCTGGGTCTCGGGACTGCTCACGCTGGCGATGATCGGCGTGGGCGTCTGGCTCGGGCCTTCGATGGACGCGGCCTCGCTCGAAGAGGATGAAGCCAGGAGCGTCGGTGTGCGCCTGGGCGTGCTCCGCGCGATCCTGTTCGTGAGCTCGGGCGTGCTGGCGGCGACCAGCGTGACGCTCGCGGGTCCGATCGGCTTTGTCGGATTGGTGTGCCCCCACCTGGTCAGGCTCGGCGCGGGGCCGGCGCATCGGCCACTGGTGATCGGTGCGGCGCTGGCGGGTGCGGCGCTCGTGGTGGGGAGCGACACGCTCGTGAAGGCGTTCTCGCTCGGCTCGGGCAGGCTTCCCCTGAACGTGATCACCAGCCTGATCGGTGGGCCTTGCCTGATCTTCATGCTGCGCAAGCGGCTGGCCTCGTAAACGAGGCACGAAAACACAACGCCCCGCTCGCGGGAGCGGGGCGCTGGTGAAGTTCATCGTCCGACAAACTCAGGAGCGACGGCGGCGCAGCGCGCCCAGGCCGGCGAAGGCCATCAGCGCGCCGGTGCCCGGGGTGGGAGCGGTGCCCCAGATCGTGGCGACGTACTGACCGATGGGCGAGAAGGAGAACTGGCTCCAGTTGGAGCCGTTGTAGTAGCTCAGGTTCACGGTGTAGAACCCGACGGTCATGCCGGAGGTGCACTGGAAGCCGAGCGAACCGTCGTAGTTGAAGTTCTCGACGCCGACGGCGTATCCGACGTTGTTGAATCCGCCGAGCAGGTTGGTGCCGTTGAGCGGGATCTGGACCGGGAGCACGCTGAACTGGCCCGGCTCGAGTTCGGGCATGGGGACGCTCTTGATGGTCTTGGAGTAGAGCGTGGCGCCGGAGCCGAAGACCAGGCCCGAGGCGTCGCCATCGTTGAGCGTGAACTTGATGTCGGTGGTTCCCGCGGCGATGGAGGAGCTGCCTGAGTTGTAGACGAGCATGCCCAGGCGGATGCTGTCCAGGGACGCGGGCGGGGAGCCCGGGCCGCCGAGCCAGCCGCTGTCGCCGTAGCGCTCGGAGGGGCTCGAGAACTTGTTGAACGGCGTGAAGAAGCCGTTGTCCCAGAGCGAGTCGTACACAACCTGGGCGGACGCGGTGCTGGCGACGCCCGCCATCAACAGAACAGCTAATGCAGAACGCATGTCTCTCTTCCTTCTGGTTATCCCCCCCCCAAGGAAAGTCATTCCCTCACTGAGGGGGGGCTGCCTGAGATTCCACCACAAAGCTCTCCCGGAAACAAGAGGGGCGGCACGTCTTGAGGGTTGGAGCCGGGTGCATCCCGGCAGCCCTGCGGCTTTCGGGGGGGGGGCCGCACTTTCGGAGGGCGGGATGACGCAGGTCCGAGAGCCTTTGGGCAAGGTTCTGTTCGGTTCGTGCGCTCAGATGCGACCGAAGAGCTTTTCGAGCTCCCGGATGGTCAGGCGGATGGACGTCGGTCGGCCGTGGGGGCAGTTGCTGCTCCGCTCCACTTCTTCGCGAAGGTCGAGGAGGGCCCGCACCTGCGATTCTTCGAGTCGATCGCCGGCCTTGATCGCGGCTTTGCACGCCATCATGTCCAGGACGTCCCGGAGGGTTTCCTCGGTCGTCGGGTTGAAGGCGTCGGACTCGGCGCGTTCGAGCAGGTCGGTCATGAAGTCCTTGGGATCGACGCCGCGCTCGAAGAGGAAGGTCGGGAACGCGCGGAGCGCGATGGTGCGCGGGCCGAGCGGCTCGGCGAGCACGCCCAGTCGCTTGAACAGGGCCGCGAGAGTGTCGAGCCGATCGACCTGGGCTGCGGTGGACTCCAGGACCACCGGCGTGAGCAGGCTCTGGCTTTCCAGATCGCCTCGCGAGACGCGGGCCAGGAGGCCCTCGAACATGACGCGCTCGTGCAGAGCGTGCTGATCGACGATCACGACGCCCTGCGGGTCCTGGGTCACGACGTAGCTGTTGTGCACCTGGATGTGGCGCTGCGCGGGAAGGGTCTGCGGGAGCATCGCCTCGCCTGAAGTCGGCACGACGGATGTGATCTCGGAGGTTTGCGGCGACGCTGGCGGCAACGCCTGACTCGCCAGATCTGGACTGGACGCGATGGACGCGACGTCCTGCGCGTGCAGAGCCTCGCGGATGGACTCGTAGGAGAGATGCCCGTTGGTCTGGGCGGGGATCTGGCGGGAGAAGTAATCGACGTAGCGGGCGGCCCGCTCGATGGGTCCGACGGTCTTGGGCTCCGGAAGCACCGCGCGCGGATCGCTTGCTCCCCCACCGATGCTGCCTCCCATCGGGGTGACGGCGGGCGTGATCGTCGGGGTGAGGTCGGCGGCCTGCAAGGCCCGCTTGATCGCGTGGTAGACGACCGAGTGCACCACGCCCGAATCGCGGAAGCGCACTTCGGCCTTCTGCGGGTGCACGTTGACGTCGACCGCCTCGGGGCTCATCTCGATGAGCAAGACCGCCGCGGGGAAACGCGTGGGCTCGATCAGACCGCGGAAGGCTTCCTGGATCGCGTGCTGGATGGTGCGATCACGCACCGCACGCCCGCGCACGAACACGTGCTGCCCGGCGCGGGTGGCGCGGGCGACCGAGGGACGTCCGACCAGACCCCAGAGCGCCACGCCCCGGCTGTCGTCGTACTGATCGGCGCTGACCTCCAGGAACTGATCCTCGAGTTCGGGGCCGATGACCGCCAGCGCGCGGGCGCGGGGCGTCTGGCCCGGAGGAGTGTCCAGGAGCGTGCGGCCATCGCACACGAGCGTGAATGCGACCCCGGGATGGCTGATGGCCAGATCGCGCACGACGTCGACGCACTTGCTCTGTTCGGTGGTGACGGTGCGGAGAAACTTGCGGCGTGCGGGGGTGTTGAAGAAGAGCGTGCGGACCTCGATGGTGGTCCCGACCGGGCCAGGCGCGGGGCGGACCGGGCGGACCAGTCCGCCTTCGGACTCGATGATCGATGCGCCCGCCTCGTCGGACGTGCGGGAGCGGATCGAGAGCCTGGAGACCGAGGCGATGGACGCGAGGGCTTCGCCTCGGAAGCCGAGGGTTTCGATGCGTTCGAGTTCGGCGGAGGAGCGGACCTTGCTGGTCGCGTGGGGTTCGAGCGCGAGGGGCAGTTCCGCGGGGGGGATGCCGCTGCCGTCGTCGGAGATGCGGACCAGCTCGATGCCGCCTTGCTCGAGTTCAACGACGACGCGCGTCGAGCCCGCATCAAGGGCGTTCTCGAGGAGCTCCTTCACGACCGAGGCGGGGCGCTCGACGACCTCGCCCGCGGCGATCTGGCTCGCGAGCACGTCCGGGAGCACCTGAATGGGGCGGCGGTTGGCCAAGCCCGGAAGGGTACGCGGCACGCGTCATCCACGGGATTTGCCCCGATCGACCGGGCTGGACGGGCGCGGTAGGCTCTGGGCATGGCCGACACCATCTTCCACAGCATCGTCAAAGGCGAAGTCCCCTGCTACAAGGTGTATGAGGACCAGCATGTCCTGGCGTTCCTGGACATCCACCCGCTGAGCAAGGGGCACACGCTGGTGATTCCCAAGGTGCACGCGGAGACGCTCGACAAGCTGCCCGAGGAATACGCCGCAGCGATCGGCAAGGTGCTCCCGAGAATCTCGGCGGCGGTCTTGAAGGCGACCGGCGCGCACGCGTTCAACGTGCTGCAGAACAACGGCCCAAAGGCCCATCAGGCGGTGATGTGGGTGCACTTCCACATCATCCCGAAGTACGACCACGGGCCTGATGATGGCTTGCACCTGTTCTGGAAGCCCACCAAGCTTGATCCGAGGCACGCGCACGAGTTCCAGGAGAAGATCTCGGCGCTGCTGAAGTAACGCAAGCCTTCAGGCGTCGTGCACCATTGAAGTCGCCAGCGCCGGGAGGGTGACCAGGCCATCGGCGGTGCGGAGTCTGATGTCGCTGGTCGGACGGATGGACTCCACGACGCCCGCGTAGCGGCGGCCGCTGAACTCAAAGACGCGGTGCGTGCCCACGAGCACGTCGAAGCTCCCCCACCGCATGGCGCGCGCGTCGGGGGTTTGGTCCAGGGCCATCGCGAGTGACTCGATGAGTCTCTCGAGCACGCGAAGCCGGCCCGACGCACCGTTGAGCATCGCCAGCGAGGCGGCACGACCGCGGAGCGTCTCCGGGAAGTCCGCTCCCGACTGATGCACGTTGATGCCGATGCCGACGAGCGCGGTCTGCCCCACGCGCTCGATGAGCACGCCCGCGAGCTTGCGGCCTGAGGCTGCACGCTCAACCACGTCATTGGGCCAGCGGAGCCCCAGGTCGGCGGAGCAGCACGCCAGGCACGCATCCAGGCTCGCGAGCCCCGCGGAGATCGACAGGGCGGGCGGATCGAAACGCTCGGCATCGAGCGTGAACGTGACCGCCAGGCCGAGGCCTCGGGTGTCGGCCCAGGCGCGTCCGAGCCTGCCCCGGCCGGCGGTCTGGCGATCCGCGACCACGATCAGCCCCGGTGAACCGTCCGCGCGGGCGGGATCCATGGTGGAATCGGTTTCCGCCAGGACCATGACACGGGAGAACAAGCCTCGCGATGTTGACGCGGCGGCGGCGCGGATGTGATCGGCCCAGAGATGGATCGGCGGATCTTCGCTCACGCGGGGGAGCACCAGACGCCCTTGCCGCCTTCGATGTCCATGGCGACGTCGAGGGAGACCGCCGAGTGCGTGAGGGCGCCGGCGCTGATGCGGTCCACGCCGGTGCGGGCGATCTCGTGGATCGTGGAGAGCCGCACGCCGCCGGAGGCTTCGAGCTGGAGTGTGGGATTGCGCTGGTCGCGGAGCTCGGAAGCGCTGCGCAGCATGTCGGTGGTCATGTTGTCGAGCAGGACGATGTCGACGACGCCCGCTTCGAGCGTGAGCAGGGCGGCGAACTGTTCGAGCGTGTCCACCTCGACCTCGACGAACGTCGGGGCGGGCCTGAAGCTCCGGGCCTTGGCCGCGGCGGCGTGGATGTACTCGGGAAGCGAAGCGACGCCGACGCCCGCGATGTGGTTGTCCTTGATGAGGACCGCGTCATGCAGGCCCATGCGGTGGGAGTGGCCCCCGCCGCAACGGACCGCGTACTTCTCGAGGACGCGCAGGCCCGGGGTGGTCTTGCGGGTGTCGTAGAGGCGGGCGCGTCCGCCGTCGGCCGCGACATCGCCCATGGCGGCGACGAACTGCGCGGTCTTGGTGGCGACGCCGCAGAGTCGTCCGACGAGGTTGAGGGTGGTGCGTTCGAGCGCCAGGATCTGGCGGAGCGGGCCGCAGACTTCGGCGAGGGTGGTCTTTTCTTTGACCCACTGTCCGTCGGAGGCGTGGGTGCGCACCTTGACGTCGGGCGCGAAGATCTCGACCAGGGCGGGGAGGGCGGCCAGCCCGCTGACCACGCCCTCGACGCGCGCGACGATGGAGGCGACGCCCGGCTGATCGGCGCCGATGCAGCAGACGCTGGTGACATCCCTTGGCGCGACGGGGCCGAGGTCCTCGTCCCGGGCCAGTTCGAGCAGGCGGCGCACCAGGCCCGAGCCCGCCAGCTTGGCGTAGAAGTCTTCCAGGGGCAACGCGTTGAGATCGGTCTGATCCATCACGAGCATCGTAACCCCCGACTGATGTGACCTTTGGAGTCGATCCGCCAGATCCGACGCACCTGAACGAAACCCGTTCCATGGTTGGTCGTCCGGCGTCGCCTGCGGCCATAAACTTTTCGCTTGGACATACAGGAGATGCCCATGGGTCTGCTTTCCGGCAAAATTGGTCTGGTCGTCGGGATCGCCAACGACCGTTCGTACGCCTGGCACATCGCCAAGTCCCTGCACGAGCACGGGGCGACCTGCGCCTTCACCCACCTCCCGGGCGAGAAGAACGAGCGCCGCACCCGCAAGGCGGTCGAGGAGATGGGGATCACGGATTACTTCTGCTGCCCCATGGACGCGTCCAAGGACGAGGACATCGACGCGGCGTTCGCCAGGTACGCCGAGAAGTTCGACCGCATGGACTTCCTGATCCACTCCATCGCCTTCGCCGACCGCGAGTGGCTCCAGCGCGGCAAGTTCGTGCACACGCCCCGCCAGGCCTATCTGAGCGCCATCGACATCTCCGCGTACACGCTCCTGGGGATGGCCCGCCGGGCGGCTCCCCTGATGCGTCAGGGAGGCTCCATCCTGGGGATGAGCTACTACGGCGCGGAGAAGGTCGTCCCCGGGTACAACGTCATGGGCGTGGCCAAGGCGGCGCTCGAAGCAACCAGCCGCTACATCGCGGCCGAGCTCGGCGAGCAGAACATCCGCTGCAACATCATCTCGGGCGGGTACCTCCGCACGCTGGCTTCCTCGGCGGTCGGCGGGACCGACGACATGGAGAAGCACAGCGCCGAACGGGCCCCGCTGCGTCGCAGCGTTGAGGGCTCCGACGTGGGCAAGACCGCGGTCTACCTCGTCTCCGACCTGGCGTCGGGCGTCACGGGAGAGACGATCTACGTCGATTGCGGCGTGAGCACGATCGGCGTCTGAGCTCCGCGATCAGCCCCTGTTCCAAAGCCTTCCCCACGCCCCGCCCTTCTCGGACGGGGCGTTTTTCGTTCCCCGTAGGCGGTTTTCTGCGGAACCAGGCCCGGATCGGGGTCAATCGCCCGTGGATTGGTGGAGTTTCGGTCCGAAAGAGGCCGATATCGGCCTCGTGTCGATCGTGCCCACCAACGTGAGTGCGGCCATCGCGGGCGCCCATGCTGCCCAGCAGACGTACACACGACAGGCGCCCAAGAAGTCCGACCAGACGCGCGGCACCAAGCCCACCACGCCCCGGGATGAAGTCGAACTCACCGTGACCGGCGTGGAGCACGAGAACGCGATCCGCGATCTGAAGGACTCTTCTCAGGAAGAGTCACGCGAAGATCGCCAGGCGCACGGCGAGGACCTCCCGCCGCAACCTCCCAAGCGCCTCGACCTCGAGGCCTGATCCTCACCGAAACTCGCACCCGCTCAGGCCGCCTTGCGCCGACGGCGCGGCGTGGCCTGTGCCGCGGCCTGGTCGATCGCGATCGGACCCGTCTCGGGCGTCTGACTTGGCTTGGACGCGGGCTTGCGGGATGTCGCAGACTTGGGCTTGCTGGCGCGGCGCGTCCGGGGCTTGGCCTGCGCGGTCGCCTTCGCGGGTGTGCGGGTCCGGGGCTTGGAGCCTTTGGTTCCAGCGGACTTGCGCGGCTTGCGGTTCTTGGCCCGGCCCGAATCAGCGCCGGCCTGCTCGGACGCTTGCGCCGCGGGAAGCCCGAGCTGCTCGGCCCGACGCTGGCTCACCAGATCGAGCGTGAGGCGGTGCAGGAGCGCACGATCCTGATCGCGGCCGACGAGCCAGGCGCTGAAACGCATCTCTTCCAGCAGGTCGCCTTGCGTGAAGACGAGCTTCTCGACCGGCATCGCGGCGCACGCGAGCACGACGCCCGCGGCGACACGTCCGACGGCAAGCGGGTCGTGACGACCCTGATCGAGTTCGGCCTGGATGAAGGCGCTGTTGTCCACGCCCGGCAGCGTGGGCCTGGTGCGGAGCATGCGGTCGGCCGCGAGCAGAGCCTGGCGGCCTCCCTGATCGTCGAGGTCTGCAAAGCGGGCGGCGCCGAGCCTGAGCATGACTTCCGCCTCGTTGCCCGCACAGCGGGCGCAGAGTTCGGCCAGATGCCGCTGTGGGGATGCGAATCCCGCCGGGCGATCGGTGACGGCCCAGGCGCTGAGCACGCGGGCCGCAGCCCGATGGGCGGCCCGGATGGTCCCGAGCGAGGCGTGCTGAAGGACCACCGCAAGACGCGACATCGCTTCATCCGCGACGCCGCTGTGGTCCAGGGCCTTGCGCCCGCGCCAGCGGTCGTTGGTCAGCAGCCTGGCGTCGAGCCTTGAACAGGCTGCGGCGGTCTCCACCAGCGCGCGGATCAGATGGATCTCAACATCGCTGGTCGGGTTGTCGTCGATGGTGACCTGCGAGCAATCCAGGCGGGTCGGAAACACCGCGGGATAGGAGAGCGGGCGGGACGCGCCCCAGTCGAACCACGCGGCCTCGCGCTGGCGGTGCTCGCGGGAGAGGATCTTCACGCCTCCCTGGATCGGGACGACCATCGCGTCCAGGTTGAGATCCTGGCACGCGGCCCGGTCGGCGGCGTTGCTGGCGACAAAGACGAACTGCACGCCTCCCGAGCCCGGCGCATGCTTGAGCTGTCTGGAGAACTCGTGACCCACGCGGATGCCCACGCGGAGCGGCGCGGTGGGCCAACGGCCGGCATCGAGTTTCCGGGCCCAGCGGTGCTGAGCGGGGGTCTGGCCGCACGGATCGGCGACCATCTCTCCCTTCAAGGTCTGCTCGCCCACGCCCAGGCACCAACTGGCTGCCTGGCCGAGGACCGCAGCGAACCGGTACGTGCTTCCCTTGAACCCTTCGGGCCAGGAGGCGACGACCAGTTTGGCGCCGTCGGTGGACGCCGTGGACCGGCGCTCGCGAGCAAAGGTACGGGGCGTGAACTCGTTCTGATGGTCGAGCGACATGCTCCCATCCGATCGGCGGCAAGGGATACGGGATTGAGCGTGGCAACCTTCCCAGCGTGGATGCGTGCGCGTGAAGACCTCAGGCTGCGCCTGCGCGGGCCGCGCCGGTCCGGGAAAGGTTTTTCAGAGCGGGGCGCGACCGATACCAAAGAAAACAGGCCCCGAGAAGCGTCGCGTCGCGACGTCCCAGAGCCTTTTCTGTGCCGCAAACCAGCTTTAAAGCCGCTGCGGGAGCTTTAGCGGCCCGTGAAGAACTTGGCGATGCCGTGGATGGTGACCGCACGGCCGACGGCGGCGATGGACTCGGTGAGCGGAATGTGCTTGGGGCACACCTTCACGCAGTTCTGGGCGTTGCCGCAGTCGTTCACGCCGCCCTGGCCCATGAGGGTGTCGAGTCTCTCGGACTTGAGCTGCTTCCCAGTGCCGTGCATGTTGAAGAGCCTGGCCTGGCTGATGGCGTGAGCCCCGATAAACGCGGTGTCCCAGTGCTGGGCGTCGCCCTCGAGCGTGAACTGAGGGCAGGCCTCGAGGCAGCAGCCGCAGGACATGCACTCGGAGAGCCGGTAACGCGTCTCCTGCTCCTGGGGCATCTCGGTCGGACCAGCGCCGAGGTCGTAGGTCCCGTCGATGGGCACCCAGGCCTTCACGCGGGTGAGGTTGTGGAAGAGCCTGGAGCGGTCCACCCAGAGGTCACGGAAGACCGGGAACTTGCTCATGGGCTCCAGGGTCACGACGTCGCCCGCGTTGGGAGCGGCCTGGTCGATGAGGCAGGAGCAGGACTGGCGCACCTTGCCGTTGATGACCATGGTGCACGCGCCGCAGACTTCCTCAAGGCAGCCCGAGTCCCACACCGGGGGCGTGGTGCGCTTGCCGTCGACGGTGACGGGGTTGGCCGCGATCCACTGGAGGCAGGAGATGACGTTGGCGCCGCGGGCGACCGGGACGTCAAAGTCTTCCCAGCGGGTGGGCTTGCCCGGGCCATCGCAGCGTGCGATGCGGAAGCGGACGGTGCGGGTGGCCGCACCGGACTTGGGAGCATTGGAGGGGCTCAACGTGGCCGAATCGCTCATGACACACTCCGAATCTGGCTTCACTCAACCCTTCGACACCGGCGTGGGGACTGGTTTCACGGATGGCGCTGGTTCTCAGACGCCGGCGGCGGCGGGCTTCTTGGCCTCGCCTTCGGACTTGTTCTCGACCTTGCCGTAGTTCCGCAGACGGGGCTTGATCAGCGGAGCGCTGATGGGCTCGAAGCTGATGTTGTGGGCCCCGCCGTCGTAGCGGGCGACGGTGGACTTCATGAAGTTGGCGTCATCGCGCTCGGTGAAGTCCGAGCGGTAATGGCTGCCGCGGCTCTCCTTGCGGAGCAGACCGCCCTTGGCGATGACCTCGCCCAGGATGAGCATGTCGCCGATCGCGCGGGTGTAGCTCAGCGACTGGTTGGACCAGGCCGAGTTATCCGACAGGCGGAGCTTGGCGTAGCGCTCGCGCAGCTCCGCGAGCTTGTTGAGGCACTGCTCGAGGCGCGCCCCGGACTTCACGACGGTGGACGCCGCGGTCATTTCCTCGCCCAGCTCCTTGCCGATCTGGTAGGGGTTGAACGCGGGATCTGGCTTGGCGTCGGTGGAGACCGAGTCGAGGAGCTTCTTCTGCTTGGCGGTCTCGGTGTTCACCGCGGCGTCGTAGGCGGACGCGGAGAGGTTCACCGCGGGCTTGCTTCCCGGCGCGCCGTCGCGGACGTAGTTGGCGACCGAGAGGCCGCAGAACAGGCCGTCAAAGAGGCACGAGAGCAGCGCGTTGGCGCCGAGGCGGTTGGCGCCGTGGTACGCGAAGTTCACCTCGCCGAAGGCGTAGAGGCCCTTGACGTTGGTGACCATCTGGTCCATCGCGCCGCTGACGAGCCCGCGGCCGTCTTCCTTGGACGTGAACTTGGTCCACAGGCCGCCCATGGAGTAGTGGACGCCCGGGAAGATCTTCATCGGGGTCTTGCGCGGATTGTCGCCGACGAACTTCTCGTAGATCTCGAGGATCGCGCCGAGCTTCTTGTTGAGGTAGTCCTCGCCCAGGTGGGTCAGGTCGAGGTAGACCTGGTTCTCGCCATGGATGCCCATGCCTTCCATGCAGACCTGGAAGATCTCGCGGGTCGCGATGTCGCGGGGGACGAGGTTGCCGTACTTGGGGTACTTCTCTTCGAGGAAGTACCAGCGCTCGGCATCCGGGATGTCCTTGGGATTGCGGTTGTCGCCCTTCTTGCGGGGGACCCACACGCGTCCGCCCTCACCGCGGGCGGACTCGGACATGAGGCGGAGCTTGTCGGCGCCGGGGATGCTGGTGGGGTGAACCTGGATGAACTCGCCGTTGCCATACCACACGCCGGCCTGATAGCAGCGGGCCGCGGCGGCGCCGGTGCAGACGACGGAGTTGGTGCTCTTTCCGAAGACCAGGCCGCAACCGCCGGTGGCCATGACGACCGCATCGGCGCGGAAGGCGCGGATCTGCATGGTCCGCATGTCCTGTGCGACGATGCCGACCACGCGGCGCTCGCCGCCTTCATCGGAAATCACCGGTCCCAGGAACTCCCAGAACTCGTACTTGTTGACCTTGCCTTCGGCCTCGAAGCGGCGGGTCTGCTCGTCGAGGGCGTAGAGCAGCTGCTGCCCGGTGGAGGCGCCGGCGAAGTGCGTGCGCTTGAAGAGCGAGCCGCCGAAGAGGCGGAGATCGCGGCGTCCTTCGGCGGTGCGGTTGAAGGGCACGCCCATGCGGTCGAGCAGGTCGATGATGCGGGGCGCCATCGAGGTCATCTCGTAGACCGGGGGCTGATCGGCCAGGAAGTCGCCGCCGTAGATGGTCTCGTCGAAGTGGGCGTACTCCGAGTAGCCCTGCTGGCGGGCCACGTCGTTGCAGGCGTTGATGCCGCCCTGGGCGCACACGCTGTGGGAGCGCTTGACGGGGACCATCGAGAACAGATCGACCGGGATGCCGGCTTCGGCGACACGAACCGTGGCCGAGAGACCCGCAAGCCCGCCGCCGACGACGATCACACGCTGCTGTGCCATCGATTGATTCCTTCGGACCAGAGAAGATCGTTTGAGAAGGCTGCCCCGCAAGGTCTGCCGACGCGGGGCTTGAGGAGACTGAGTTACTCGCCGGAACCGGTCGCGACCGAGGCGTCCACGCCCGAGCCCGCGGTCTTCTTGAACTCGCCCTTGCGTTCGAGCTCCTGGCGGGCCTCGGCGGACAAGAGCTTGGACTCGATCCGCAGGGCCGCCTCGGCGTCCAGGGTGGCAAAGCGGACGACCGCCATCCAGCCCATGGCCATGAGGCCCGCGCCGATCGCGGCGCACACCGCGCCCCACTGACGCTGGGCCCGCACCGAGATCGTCAGGCCCCAGGTGATCGCGGCGGTCCACAGGCCGTTGGCGAAGTGGAAGACCATCGCGGTCACGCCCACGAAGTAGAAGATCGAGACGATCAGACCCGCGGCGGTCATGCCGCTGGTCGAGCCTTGCAGCGCGTGCGCCAGCGTGGACGACGCGTAGTGGTAGCTCCACTCGGCCTTGCCCGGGATCAGGAAGGTCCAGCCCCAGCGGAGCGTCGCGACGTGATAGAAGATGAACAGGACGCCGATGTAACCCGAGAGCCGCTGGAGCGCGTACCGGAAGTTGTCCTGGTACTTGTAGCGGTCCAGGTTGGGCTTGCCCGTCTTGGCGAAGTAGATGCCGAGGATGGAGTGGAAGGCGATGGGGAGCCAGAGGACGAAGATCTCCATCAGGATCAGCGCGGGCAGGCTGTGGATGAAGTTCACCTCGTGCTGGAACGTCGCGATGCCGCGCTCCAGCGCGGTCGCGCCCTTGTCGGCGTTGATCGCACCCCAGACGCTCGAAGCGTTGGTGGTGAGATGGAAGATCAGGAACAGGCCGATCGGGACGACGCCCGAGAGGGAGTGGAGCCGGCGGAGCCAGAAATAGTTCCGCTCGAGCCAGGAAGCGGAGGACGCGGGAGCCTGGTTGGTCACGTGCTGGACCCTCTGGAGAACGCGTGGACAGAAATCGACAAGCGTGTCGGGATGGTACCGCGGTCAGGACGCCAGTTCCGGATCACGCCATCCGGTAGAACGGCGAATCAGGCCTTGGGCATGCCCGGGGCGCCGAAATCGATCTTCGGCTGGGGGACGCCGGCGGATGCCCCGCCGCCCACGCCCGCCGGGCCAATGCCGCCCATGGCGCCGACCTGCTGGGGCTTGATCTTGCCCTGGGCGATGGCCTGCTGGACCGCCTTGGCGACCTCGACGAACTCCATGCGAAGCTCCCCCACCGCACGGGAGATGAGCTTGGCCTCCGATTCGGAGAGGTTGCCCTTGGTCTTTTCCTCGAGCACGCCGAGCATGTCGATGTGGAGCTTGGCGTAGTCCAGAGCGACCATCGCCTGACCGGTCTTGGGATCGGGGAACGCGCCCAGATAGACCAGCGCCTGGGTGACCAGCAGGCTAACCAGATCCTGGAAGCCGACTTCCTGGGGAACGCCTTCTTCGGGAGCTCCCGCGGCAGGAGCCGGGGCGCCGGGCACCGCGGGCTTGGCCGCCGCAGCCGGCTTGGGCGTCTGGGCCGAGAGGCGTTCCTTCTCCGCCTGAGCCTGGGCCTTCCAATCGGAGTCGATGATAAGCTTGGGCGGCTGCTGGCCTTGATCCGAAGACATGGAATCTCCTTTGGACGATGGTACGCCGCCCGAATGACCCACCGACCCCTTGGGTCTCTGGTTCATTCGCACTCCCTGGAGCCGCTGTCATGGATCGAATCGACTCCGCTGCCCGCCCCGGACTGATCCTGGCCTCGCTGGCGGGACTGCTGATCGCGACCGGCTGCTCTTCGAACGAAAAGACCACCATCGCGGTGAGCCCCTCGGAGTTCGTGAAGCCCGAACAGACCCCCGGGCCCGATCGTCAGGACGCGGTCGCCAAGAAGGCGGGCTCGCTCCGCGTGACCGCGGAACGCTCCGGACCGGTCGCGGAAACCGACGGCATCCTCGACGTCTCCCCCGAAGTCGGCACGCCCACGATCAACCCGGACGCGGAAGTCGCGCCGAGCCTCGCCAAGGGCGAAGCGTTCATCGACGCCAAGGTCGGCGACATCAACAACAAGGCGATTTACGCCTCCGAGTTCCTCGAGCCCATGGGCGCTCGCCTTGCTGCGGAAGCCAAGAAGCTCAAGCCCGACGCGTGGCGCAAGTTCGCGTCCGACCTGATCCGCGAGGAACTGGTCCGCATGCGCGACGACGAACTGCTCCGCGCCGAAGCGCTCTCCGAGCTCAAGCCCGAACAGAGGCAGGGCCTGGCAGCCATGATGGACCGCTGGATGGAAGAGCAGCGCCTGGCCGCCGGCGGCAGCTCGCAGGCCGCCCAGGAGCGTCTGTACAACACCAAGGGACAAACCCTCGACGAAGCGGTCAGCGAGCGGGAGAAGGCCGAGCTGATCACCTTTACGCTCCGTCGCAAGGTCATCGATCCGGTGCAGATCACGCGCCAAGACCTCGAACTGACCTACGAAAAGCTCTATCCCGATTACAACCCCGATCCCACGGCGTATCTCCGCGAGATCCTGGTCGACCCGACCAAGACCGCGGCCATCGCGGACATCCGCTCGCAGCTCGAAGCGGGCGTTCCCTTCATCGAGGTCGCTTCGCGTCCGGAGAACGACTACCGGCCCTCGCGCGGCGGGCAGCTCGACCCCATCAAGCTCAAGGGCACGTTCAACGACACCACGTTCTTCGCGGTCAAGGAGCTCAACGAAGCGGTGAAGGAGCTCCGCCCCGGTCAGTGGGCCGGCCCGATCCGCTACAAGCTTTCGTCGGGCGCTGAACGCGTGGCGTTCCTGTTCCTGGAGCGCGTCGAGGAGGTTTCGACGTCGTTCTATGACGCCCAGCTCTCGATGGAGAACGGATTGCGTGACGTGGCGATCCGCCGCGCCAAGGCCAAGTACCTCGAAGATCTGCTCCGCCGGGCGAGTTACACGCCTCTGCCCGAGATGGTCGATCGCCTGCTCAAGATCGCCGAGGAGCGTTACGGCCCGGAGGCCGTGAGGCGGTAGGCCATGCCCGTCCGCCGCCACTGGCTGATCAGGCTGCGCGAGGCGATCCTGGGGCCATCCAGGTGGCGTCCCTCGTCGCGTGAGGGACGACTCTCCGAGCGGGCGGCCGCCCGTTTCCTGAAGCGCCAGCGGTATCGCATCATCGGGACCAACGTGCGCACCGTGCAAGGCGAGGCGGATCTGGTCGCCATCGCGCCGGATCGGGAAACGATCGTGATCGCGGAAGTGAAGTCGAGGCGCCGTGCGCCGGATCAGCCGGCGCGGAGCGCCGCGATGGCGCCCGAGACCGCGGTCGACTCCGACAAACGGCGCAGACTCCAGCGCGTCGCCAGGCACTTGGCCCGGGCCAACGGCTGGCACGATCGCAAGCTCCGCATCGATGTGCTGGCGGTCGAGATCGACCCGCGCGATCGAACAAGCGTCCGGCACATCCCGGATCTGGCCTGGATCTAAGGGATCTGAGGAGATCGCCCGCGATCAGACCGCAGCGGCGTGAAGCTTGCCCTGCCCGAGCTCGGGGGACTTGGCGGGATCGAACGCCAGAGGCAGGATCAGACTGAACATCGATCCGCGGCCCACGTCGGAGACGAGCTGGACTTCGCCCTGCAGAACCGTCGCGAGCTCGCGTGAAATTGCCAGCCCCAGACCGGTGCCGGCGTGTTCGCGGGTGTGACCCTTCTCGATGCGGTAGAACTTGTCGAAGATCTTGCGCTGCTCGTCGGGCGCGATCCCCGGCCCGTTATCGATGACGCTGATGCGCACGCGCTGGGTCGGCTCTTCGCCGGGCCCGCCCGCGAGGAACTTCTCGGCGCGGAGCGTGACCTGACCGGGCCTTCCGGACTTGTCCTCGGGATCGGTGAACTTCACCGCGTTGCTCAGGAAGTTGAAGATGATCTGCTGGAGCTTCTTGCCGTCGGTGCGGATCATCGGCAGATCGTCGGAGATCTCCAGGATCAGCTCGATGCCCTTCTTCTCGGCGATCGGGAACATGAGGCCCGCCATCGCCTCGCACACATCGCGGAGCGAGACCTGCTCGACCTTCACGTCCACGCGGCCCGCCTCGAGCTTGGCCATCTCCAGGAGCGAGTTGATCAGTTCCAGCAGATTCCGGCTGGCGGTCTGAATGTTCTCCAGATAACGCACACGCTTGGAGACCACCAGCGCCTGAGGTGAGCCGGTCTCGATCGTCGTCTGATCGGCCTTGGCGTGCTCGAGCAGAAGCTCGGTGAACCCGATGATCGAGTTCAGGGGCGTGCGAAGCTCGTGGCTCACGCTCGCGAGGAAGTCGCCCTTGAGCTTGGCGGCCTCCGAGAGCGCGACGTTCGACTCGGCAAGCTCGTTGAGCTTCAGGTCCAGCGCCAGATTGATGGCGCGGAGCTGATCCTGGCTCCCTTGCAGGTCCGTGAGCATCGAGTTGAACGTCTCGGCGAGCTCCTCGAACTCGTCGCCTGTCGCGATCGCGGAACGGATCTGGAGATTGCCCTCACGCACGCGCTCCGCGGTGTCGCGCAGCTCACGCACGGGCCCCAGGATCAAGCGGTGCGTGATCTGATAGAAGACCAGGATCGCAAGCCCGAGCACCGCCGACCCCGCCGAGAGGAGGTACGCGGTGTTGATGAGCAGAAGCCTGCGGGCCGCGGCGTTCTTCCGCTCCAGGATGATCAGCCCCGTGACTTCGGGCTTGCCTGAAACAAAGCTCCGCTCCACGCGGGCATAGCGGTACAGCCGGTCGATCCCCGAGAACTCGGCCTGCTGGTAGTCGATGCGGCTCTCGTGCTTGAGGAAGTACTCTGCTGCCTCGGTCGCGAACTCGTCGACTTCGCCCCGAGGCTGGCCATTGATCACGCGGACGCGGCGGGCCCCCACGCCCGTCATCTCCCGGGCCTCGTTGTCCGCGGTCGGGGGCGAGCCCTGCTCGGGCTCGCGGGACTTCACCTCGGCCTGCTCCCAGGTGTCCACCAACCGGCGGGAAAGCTCGAGCTGGCCTTCATCAACCAGCGCATTCATGCGGAACCAGGGCGCGCACAACGCCGCGAGCACGATCAGCACGATCGCGCCGCCGAACAGCACAAGGCACTTGTTGGCCAGCGAAAGCCGCCCCAGCATGGGGAGAGTGTAACCCAAGGCCGGGTGGCTCGGATTGCGTGGACGTCCGGCCCGCGTGCCTTACCGCTCGTCAATCCCCATCCGCGCCGCCAGATCGTCCCAGAGATCCGTCGCGTCGATGACCGCGAACGCCTGCAGAGGCCAATCCAGGGACTGCGCCTGCGCGTCAAAGCTCGGCTCGATCAGCGTCACCGGCACGCGCGGGCCCCGGCTCGACGCGTTCCAGACCACGGCACCGATGAGGGTGATCGTTGCGTCCTGGCCCACCTGGTCCGACTGCTCGTCCTCGAACAGATTGTCCGCGATCCCCGTGTAGAGCGAGACGTAGCGCTCGCCGCAACGGAACAGATACCACGGCACATCGTCGTCGCCGATGTCCAGACGCCACGCTTCATCGATGCGGATCGTCACATCGGAGAAGCGGACCTTGGCCGCGTCGGCCTCGGTCATCGGAGGCGCGGGGCGAGGCGGCCCGGCGATCGCGCGGTACAACCGCCAGGATGCACGGAGCAGGAACGCCGCCGCGATCACGCCGGTGATCGCCATCAGCACAATGAGTACAACGCGCGAGGATCCAGGAAGCAGGCTCAGGTTCATCGCCAGAGCGACGACGATGATCGCCAGCAGGAGGCCGGGCACACCCCATCCCAATGCCGCGCCAAGGCCCGCTGCGGCGTGCGGCACGCGTCGCACCGGAGGCTTGATGAGCTCGGCGATCTCCTGCGGATTGGCCAGACGCTCACGCCGAAGGATCATCTCCCGCACCCCTCCCCATCAAAACCGCCTATCCGGGACATCATGCGGGGCGCGTCTGCGTCCGCCCCGTGCGGCGTAGAATACCGACCAATGTCCGGACGAAAGGTCTATCTCGAAACCTTTGGCTGCCAGATGAACGAGCTCGATTCGGAGCTCGTCGCGGGGCAACTGCGCTCCATGGGCTACGCCTTCACGCCGCGCCCCGAAGAGGCCGACGTGGTCCTCTACAACACCTGCTCGGTCCGCGAGCACGCCGAGCAGAAGGTCTGGTCGCGTCTGGGCGAGATGCAGATCCGCAAGCACGACGACCCCGCGCTGGTCGTCGGCGTCCTGGGCTGCATGGCCGAACGTGACGGCACCGACCTCATCAAGCGCATGCCCGTCGTGGACGTACTCTGCGGCCCCGGAGAACTCGACAAGCTCCCGGCGCTGCTCGACAACGCGGTCCGGACGCGTGAGTCCCTGGTCGCCGAAGAGGACGTGCCTTCGCGGCGCTCCGCGGGACAGGTCGCGCTGCAAGGCTCCACCTCGCGGCGCAGCGCCGCACTGGCCGCGGCTCAGGACACCCTCGAACTGCTTGACCTCTCGCGCTCGATCTCGCCGGTCGACGACGCCTTGTCCTGGGATCACGCCGGCGGCGGCGGGATCAAGCGCACCGCGTACGTCCGCATCACGCGCGGGTGCAACAAGTTCTGCACGTACTGCGTGGTCCCCTTCACGCGCGGCGCCGAGGTCCACAGACCCCCCGAGCACATCCTCGATGAGTGCAAGAAGCTCGCGGACGCGGGCGTCGTCGAGATCACGCTCCTTGGACAGACGGTCAACCACTATCGGTTCGAGCACGGCGCCGCGGTCTCGGTCAATGGCATCGTGCAGCCCCAGAAGGGCCGTGCCTTTGCGGGCGGGCACCGCCGCGACCCCCTCGCGGGCGCAAACACCACGACCTTCGCCGATCTGCTCGCGATGATCCATGAGAAGGTCCCCGCGATCCAGAGATTGCGGTTCGTCACGAGCTATCCGCGCGACTTCGGCGATGACGTGCTCGAAGTGATCCGCGACCACCCGCGCATCTGCCGGTACCTGCACGTGCCGGTGCAATCGGGCTCTGACCGCATGCTCAAGATGATGAACCGCGGGTACACCGTCGCGGAATATCTTGAGTTCGTCGACCGGGCCAGGCACTATCTCCATCAGCCCGACGCGATCGATGGTCGCCCGGCGCGCCCGCTGTCCATCTCGTCGGACTTCATCGTGGGCTTCCCCACCGAGACCGAAGAGGACTATCAGGCGACCGTCGACATCGTGAGGAAGTGCCGGTTCAAGAACAGCTTCATCTTCAAGTACTCGCCGCGCCCGGGAACGACCGCGTACGACAAGCTCGCCGACGACGTGCCCGAAGACGTGAAGCGGCGTCGGAACAACGAGCTGCTGGCGGTCCAGAACGAGATCTGCGACCAGGTGAGCCGCGAGATGATCGGTCGGACCTACGACGTGATCGTCGAAGGCCCTTCGCGGATGGAGAAGAAGAAGGCCAAGCCTCAGGCTCCGCAAGGCACCATCGCGCTGACGGTCTCCGCCAAGCCCGCGGTCGCGGTCGCCGAGCCCCCCACCGCCGACGCATCGGTCCAGCTCTCGAGCCGGACCGATGGCGACAACATCGTCTTCTTCGACGTCCCCGCAGCTCAAGTCGGACGGGTCGAAGACTGGGCGGGACGCATCGTCTCGGTCCGCATCACCGCCGCCAAAGCACTCTCGCTGACGGGCGAACTGGTTCAGAATCAGGGCTGAGCATCCGAGTCCGCAGCGCAGCATGCACACACGTGGCGCGCGGTCCGCGAGCAGCCGGGGGAGCCGGCCCGGGGTCGTCGTGCACGCGGTCGGATGTTTCCGCGACCGGGGTTGCGCCTGAGGCCTCAGCCTCCGGACGCGGCGTCGTTCTCGCCATCGAACTGTTCGCGCGCCCGGCGTTTGGCGGCCAGCAGCGCCGATTCTTCGGGCTTGGCACCAGCATCCGGCGCGGGCTCTGCCGGTCCGGTCGCACCCGTCGCCGCGAGTCTCGCGGCGCGGCGGCGATCGCGAGCGGCCTGCCTGAGCTTCTCGGCGTCCGCATCGCTCAGCGCCATGCCGCCGGCCATCGCGCTCTGGTCCACCTTCTTCTTGACGCTCCGGAGCGTCGTCGTCTCCGTGGCGGTCTTGGCTTCCAGCTCCCGCGCCTGGCGGATCTGACAGCGATCCCACGCGATGCGCCGGGTGCCAACGTCAAGCAGGAAGACCACCAGCGCCGCGACCAGAAGCGAAGGCCACGCCGGAATCACCGCGACCTGCGGCGGAACACCCGCCCGATCAAACCAGCGCCGTTCCGTCGCGTCACCGAGCGCAACGACCTTGCCGCCGCCGGCCTGCGCGATCCGCTCGAGCAGCGCATCGTTGGACCGCAGGGCCCGATACTCGGTTCCCGCGGCCAGCGTCGCGCCCGCGATCACGGGGCTGAGCTTGCGCGACTCCCGCGCTGGCTTGATGAGCGCCACGTAGCTCCCCGTCTCCTGGACCGGCACCCGGGCCTCGTACATCCCGGGGCCCGACTGCACGAGTTCGATCTCCCGCTTCTGGCCCGTGGGCGAGTAGATCGTCGCGGGCGCCGCCAGGCCTTCGGTGGGTTTGCCCGAGTCGTCGGAGGCTTCGAGTCTGACGACCAGCTCATCGCCCTCGATCTGAGCCGTGGGCTGGAGCGTGCGCGAGGCCGGGACACGCGAGGCTTGCCTGACGATCTGCGTCCAGAGCTTGGCGTATCCGGGCCAATCGAGCCAGGGCTTGGCCCACTTGTGCGCGTCGGAGGTAAACGCGACGACCTGACCGAGTTCGACGTTCCAGTGTGCCAGCACCGGTTCGCCCTCGGGCGTCACCATCGCGTTGATGATCGTGGGATCAGGCCTGGGCTGGGTCAGGGTCAGGCCTCCCAGCTCCGGCGTCTGCCCGAGACCGAGCGTCAACGCCGAACCCGAGGGGAGCACGACCGGCTTAAACGGCGTCTCACGCACCATCGGCGTGCGCGCGATCCGCACCGCCTTGGCGAACACTCGCGGGAGCACGTGCGGATTGGTCACGTTGTAGAACGGCCCGTCGCCCTTGCTCGCCATCTGCTCCATCGTCTGCAGATCGGCCTCATCCCCCACCGCGATGGTCGTGACCTTGATCCCTTCGGACGCGAGCTTCTCGCAGGTTCGCGGGAGCTGCTCGGAGAACTGCGAGCGCCCATCGGAGAGAAAGATGATGTGCTTCTGCTTGGCTTCGACCTTCGCGAGCTGCTCCCCCGCTGCCAGCAACGCGGGATAGCCATTGGTCCCGCCGTCGGGCGCGATGGACCGAACTTTCTCGGCGGTGCTGTCGGCGTCCTTGTTCGGCCCCATCGGCACGAGCACGTTCACGACGCTGTTGAACACGATGACGCCGACCATGTCGCGCTTGTCGAGCGAGCGGATCGCCATCGCGGCCGACTCGTTGGCGATCTCCTGCTGCGAGCGGAAGGAGCCCATGACCGACTTGCGCATCGATCCCGAGTTGTCGAGGACAAAGCAGATCGCGACGTCGGGCGTCATCAGCTTGTCCGGGAGATCAAGCCTGACGGGCAGGATGGGCTCGATGGGCGTGCCGCGCCAGCCGCCGGCGCCGAAGCTCTGGGGACCGCCGATCATGACCAGCCCGCCGCCAAGCTCGCGCACGTAATCGACGATCGCGTCCTGCGATTCCCTCGACAGGGCGTCGGCCGGGACGTTCTCCAGCACGACCATGTCGTAGGCCTGGAGTCCGAGCAGATCTCCGGGGAATGCGCCGGGAGCGATGACCGCAACGTTGATCCCCGCTCGCTTGAGCGTGTCGGGGAGCACCGTCCCGCCCGCGCTGGCGTTCCCCTCTCCGACGCCATCGACGAAAAGCACGCTTCCCTTCCCGGGCGTGATCGTGAATGCTTCGCCCCGGTTGTTGTCCGAGAGCGTGTCGACGCCTCCGTCGGGCTCGAACACCGCGGCGAATCGGTGCACGCGGGATTCGTCCAGCGCGACTTCCAGAAGCTCGACGTTCTTCCCCGCGTGAAGCTTGACGCGTCGCCGCGAAGATCCGTCCGCAAGCTCCACGGGCTTGTTGTCCTGGAGCAGCCGGAGCGTGCCCGAGGCGTCCGACGTGGAGTTCAGGGTTACCCGGACGACGATCCTCGCCCCCGCGGCAGCCCGGGGAGGCGCGTCCACCGACTCCACGACCACTTCGTGATTGAACGCGTACTCGAGCGGCACGACATCGATCGGAATGCGCCGCCGGCCCTTTCCCGAAGCCCCCGCGAGCTGGCCCGCGGTCGCGACGGCATCGCCCGCGGTCTGGTTGCCATCGGAAAAGAGCACGATCCGCCCGGCCGACTCGGGCGGGATCATCGCTGACGCGAGCTTGAGGGCTTCGGCGATGTTGGTTCCTTCGGTTCCCGCGGGATCGAGCGAGCGTCCGAAGCTCCGGGATCTCGAGGGGCTGAC
The DNA here is from genome assembly GCA_964531675.1 of uncultured Phycisphaeraceae bacterium. Taxonomy (GTDB): domain Bacteria; phylum Planctomycetota; class Phycisphaerae; order Phycisphaerales; family UBA1924; genus CAZHFW01. The sequence goes on from CAZHFW010000020.1 coordinate 63,322, forward strand.
AACCGCCGCGGCTCGCGCATCAAACGCCACGACGCCGTAGAGATCATCGGCCTGCCGGTCTTTCTCGGAAGCCAGCGCATCCACGACGCCCGCGACGCGGTCCAGCGCGGTGCCGCCGGCGCTTCCCGCAAAGCGCCGCACGGAGCCCGAGGTGTCGACGACCGCGATCACCGCCAGGCGGTCCGTGCGTTTCTCCCACGCCGCCCCGCCCAGAGCGCCCGCGATCAGCGCCAGCAGCATGAGCCTGAGGAGAATCGCCGACCAGCGCCTCCAGAGCCCCATGGCCCGCATCCAGATCAGGGCAGCAGCGCCCATGGGCACGATCGCCGCGATCAGCGCGAGCCACTCGGGTTGATCGAGCCTGAAGTTCATGGCGTCCCGGAAGCTCCCTTGGGCGTGGCGTCCTTGGCCGGCTCGGCCTTGGGCAGCGCCGCGGGCGCGCCGGGCTCGACGCGCTCGGAGTATCGGCGGAAGACGCGCCGGATCAGGTCGCTGTGACGACCGGGCACGGTCTGCTGCTCAATGGCTTTCTCCGCGCCCGCCGCGGCCTGACGGAACTGCTCATCCATCGCGCGACGCGAGGTGGCGGCACCTCCAGGAGAGTTCGGATCAAACCACTTGGCGATCACACGCTCGCCCGAAGGCGTCTGCTGGCGGGCATCCACCACGTCCGTCGCGCTGCGTGCCGCGGGAGGCGGCGCGTCGAGCCTGGGCGCTACGCCCGGGCCGTTCATGCCGTTGCCAGCCAAACCCGAGCCCTGCCCATCACCGCCCGCGTTCTTGCGCTCGGGCTGGTTCGACTGATCGGGCTTCTGACCATGCTGCTGCGCCAATCGCTGGGCCAGCTCCTGGAGCTTTTGGCGTTCCTCGGGAGACGCGTTCTTGAGAATCTCTTCGGCCTGCTTGCGAAGCTCCCGCGCGTCCTGCATCTGACGATCGGCCTGCTTCTGCAGATCGCCCGCGTTCTTCAGAGCCTCTTCTAATGCCTTGATCGCGTCCTCCGCGCTTGGATTGCGGCCCGGCTGGCCCTGCGAATCGCCGGGTTGACCCTTCTCTCCAGCGCCCCGCGTCTGCGGACTGTCAGGCTTGCCCGGCGCGGGCTGTGATTGACCGGACTGCTCCGCGCCCCTGCTCTGATCGGACTGCGCCGGACCGGATGGTGTTCCCGCGGGGGTCTTGTCACCCTTGGGCTGGTCGCTCTTTGCACGATCGCCAGCGGGCTTGTCACCCGGGGGCGGATTCTGCTTGCCAGCATCGCCCTGCTGCGAGCCCGGGGATTGCGCGCCAGGCGTCGGCAGACCGGGCGTGGGCATGTTCGGTGCTGCACCGCCAGGCGTGGACTGGTTCTGCTGGTCTTTCGCGCCGCCCGCGGGCCGCTGCTGCGGTTCTTGCGTCTGGCCTTGACCTTGAGGCTGGCTGCTCGGCCCCTGAGACTGGTTGTTCTGCGGCGGAGATTTCTGATCGGGCTTGGATGCGTCGGAACTGGGCTTGCCTTCGGATGCGGGCTTCGGCTCCGATCCCGGCTGCTGCGGCGTCGATGATGGCTTCTGATCAGGCGAGGCGCCGTCACGCTTGCTCGCGTCAGGCTTGGCGTTCGGATCAGGCTTGGAGGCTGCGCTGTTCTTCTGATCACCAGCGCCGCTTGGCTGCTTCTGATCGGCCGCGCTTCCCGAACTCGCGGGCTGGGACTGGCTCTGCTGGCCTGATGGGCTCTGCTGGCCTGATGGGCTCTGCTGGCCTGACGGGCTCTGCTCGCCCTTTTGGCCGGGAGTCTGGCTGCCTTGCTTGTTGTTGTCTTTCGGATCGGAGCCCGAGGGTGAGCCCTGACCAGACTGTTCTTTCCCGTTCTGGCTTGGCTGGCCGTCCTTGGGCTGGTCCTTGCCCGACTGGCCTGACGTGTTCTGGTCGCCCGACTTGTTCTGATCGCCCTTGGCGTTCTGGTCCGCTGGCGACGGCGAGTCGCTCCCCGGCGCAGGCTTGCCGCCGCTCGGCTGCGACTTGGGGTCGTTCTTGCTGTCGCTCTTGGCGTCGTTTTTGGGCTGACTCGAAGGCGGACGCTCAGCCTGTCCATCCTTGCCCTGCTCGGGCTTGGCCTCCGTGCCTGAGGGCGCTGCGCTCGGCGGCGTGCTCGGCGCCTTCTGGTCCTTTCCTCGCTCGCTCTCTCGAAGCTTCTCGCTCGCGCCGCGCAGCGCCTCGCGCAGGCGATCGATCGGGCTGGATCCCGCAGGTGGCGGCGTGCTGTCTGTCGGACGCTCCGTCGGGTTCTCGCCCGCGCCGCTGGGAGGCGCAGCATCAGGCGATCCGCCGGGAGCTTCGCTGTTCTTCTCCCGCTCGCTGCGGGCACGCTCAGCTGCCGCTTTGGCCTGGGCCGCCTGCTCCTCCATCCTGCGGGCGATCTCGTCAAGCTCCTGCGCCACCTTCTGGCGCTCCAGAGGGCTCATCTGCTTGAGGTTCTCACGCAGTGCCGCGGCGGCCTTGGCTGCAGCCTCCGCGTCGGCCTGCCCGAGCGCTTTGCCAAGCTCGGTGCCGGGCTCCTCGGGCGCAGACTTCCCGAGCAGCTTGCGCACATCGTCGGAAGCCTGCTGGAGCTTCTCCGCCTTGGCCTCGACGCGGTCGGCTTCCTGGTTCACCGCCTCCGCGGCCTTGCTGATCGTCTGGGCCGCGTCGGCTTTCCCGTCCGCGAGCTCGCGTTCGAGTTCTTCCAGCGACTTGAGGTCGGGCGCTTGTTCGCCAGCCTTGGCACGCACCGCTTCCAGCGCCCGCTTGGCCTGCTCGACCGATTGGGCCGCGTCCCGTACCGCAGCACGGACCACCGGCTCTGTCTTTGGCGTGTTGAACGAGGGCACAAAGGTCGCGCCCACGCAAGCGCCGATCGCCAGCACGAGCCAGGCCCATTCTGCGCCGCGAGGTTTCACCGGCACGAGCTTGTGCAGGTCCACCCGTGCCGCCGCCTGCTCCGCATCGTCCACGATCGTGCGCACAAAGGCGTCCGAACCCGCGACCTCCGAGAGCTCCAGCGCCGAACCGAGCGTGTCCTTCAGCCCGGCCCGCCCGTCCAGTTCGCGTGCAGCCCGCCGCGGCGACCACGCCCGTCGCATCGCCAGAACCGTCGCCACACCAAGACCCGCAAGGCCCCCACCGACGGCCAAGGGCGTCACGGGCAAGTCCGCGCCGAACGCCCGACCCGCCGCGGTGACCAAGGCCGCCACACCGACGCCGGCGGAAACGGACCACGGCGTCAGGTTGAGCAGCTGATCGCGCAGCGCCCTGCGCGAGGCTTCTCGGACCGCCTGCGTCGTTCTCGGGAGGGGTGTTCCCACGCCAGATGGTACGAACGCGCCGGGCAAACGTTCCCCATACACCCCCGGATCGCTACCCTAGCCCCCGCATGCAGATCGCCGACGCCCTTGCGCACCTGGTCGCTGGCGGCCGCCTCTCCGAGGATCAGGCCCACGACGTCTTCATGCACCTGCTGTCCGGGGCGAGCGACCCCGCTCAGATCGCGGCCTTGCTGGCGCTGATCCAGAGCCGGGGCGCGAGCATCGACGAAATCGTCGGCGCGGCGCGGGTCATGCGCTCCGCGGTCGTCCGCGTCCCCACCCCCGCCGGCGCGACCATCATCGACACCTGCGGCACGGGCGGAACGCCCAAGACCTTCAACATCTCCACCATCGCCGCCATCGTCGTCGCTGCGGCGGGGCGGGGCCTCTCCCCCACCCTCGCGGTCGCCAAGCACGGCAATCGGTCGCGCTCGGGGCGCGGTTCCGCCGAGGTCCTGGCGGGCCTTGGGGTCAATGTCGACGCCTCGCCCCAGACCGAAGCCTCGTGCCTGTCTCAGGCGGGCGTCTGCTTCTGCTTCGCGATCCACCACCATCCCGCCATGAAGCACGCTGCGGCCCCGCGCCGGGCCCTGGGCTTCCCCACGATCTTCAACGTCCTGGGCCCGCTCACCAATCCCGCGGGGGCCGACCGGCAGCTCATCGGCGTCTACCGCCCCGAGCTGGTCGAGAAGGTCGCGCAGGCCCTGGCCAGGCTCGGCGCGCGCCGGGCCATGGTCGTGCATGGTTCGGATGGCCTGGACGAGATCACCACCACGGGATCGACACTCATCGCCCACGTTGAGCACGGAGCGGCGGGGACCACGGTGCGCACCGAGACCCTGCATCCAGAATCGCTGGGATTGCGCCTGGCCAAGCCCGCGGATCTGATCGCGTCGGATCTTGACCACGCGGTCCGCATCGCACGCGATGTGCTCGAAGGCAAGGTAGGCCCGGCGTCCGACATCGTCGCGTTGAATGCGGCGGCCGCTCTGGTCATCGGAGGCGCCGCCGATTCAATCGCCGAGGGCCTGGCGCTGGCCAAGCACACACTCGCCTCCGGCGCAGCGTCGGCGACGCTCGCGAAGCTGGTTTCCATCTCAAAGGCATGACCCGCGAAGTTCGCGGGTCGGGCCTGGCACATGCGTTCCATTGAACTGGCGGTCAGTCGCCGCTCTCGCCCGAGAGCGTCTCGGCGATCTGCTTGACCACATCGGTCACGTGATCGCGGCGCGCTTCGTCGAGCTTCTCCACCTCGGGAGAGACGACGGTGAACGCCAGCGCGGGCGGGGCGTCCTCCGGGGTCTTGGCGGCCTTCTGCTTCTTGGAGGAGTCGCGGATCGGGTCCTTGGCGAGCCTGATCCAGACCGCAGCATCGATCGAGGGCTCGGAGAGGAGCCACTTGGAGACGTTCTTGCGGGCCTTGTCGGAATCGGGCTCTTCGATGCCCCGGGCCGCCAGCAGTCTGGCGACCTTGTCGAGCTGTCCCGCGGCTTCGCCCTCGATGGCGGGATTGTGCGGGAAGTCGCCCACGAGCTTCACGCCCGTGTTGGCCACCGCAAGCAGAGCCTTGACGACCGCCTGCTCCTGCTCGGCGCTGAGGGGCTTGGGGATGTCGATCACGACCAGCGCCGTCGAGTCCGCGACTTCCCAGACATCCTGAAACTGCGCTTCGATCGGGTACAGGGCCTTGTCCGCGCCCGACCGCTCACGCCAGAAGGCCAGGTCCGCGGGGCTCTGATCGTCCGCGGGCGCGGGCTCGGCCGGAAGGCTGGCGGCCGCGGTCGGCGGCTGGGACTTGGACTGCTCGATCTCCGCACGCATGGCCGCGATCTGCTTGTCCATCTCCGCGATCTGCTTGCGGAGCGTCTTGGAGGCGGTGGAGTTGCGGCGCTGTTCGTCGAGCTGTTCCTTGAGACCGTCACGCGACTCCTCAAGAGACGCCAGCGCATCTTCCTTGCCCGCGGTGACCGCGGCCATCGCCTCGTGCACGGCGCTGGTCACGTGGTCCGCGATGACCGGCGGATCGATGGTGATGTCCGAGGGGGTCACGCTGCCCGAAGCCGAAGACCAATCGACCGAGCGCGAGCGGATGGTGGTCGCCTTCCGCTCCGTGTGCGAGTTGGAGATCCAGGTCACGATGCCGATCATCGCGATTACCGCGATGATCACACCCTTGTTGGGCGAGTTGCGGAACTCGGCGGTGCCCCGACGACGGAAGTGCAGACGCTCGCGGGCAGCCTTCCGGCGGGCTTCCATGCGGGCGCGGGCCCGGGAGAGCTGTTCACGCGCCGAGACGCCGGGCGTGCGCGGGCCGGCGGACGCACCGGGCGGCGTGTTGACCCCAACGCGACGGAGACGTTCACCGGCCTGGCGCAGCGCCTCGCTCGCGGAGCCGAGCGCGCCCACCGCAACGTTCTGCGCGTAGCGCCCGAACTCCTCGGGCTTGGGAGGCCAGGGAGGCGGAGCCTGCCCGCCGCCGAAGCCAAAGCCCGCGTGCGGCGCCGTCGGAGACTCATGCCCAGCGTGCTCAACCTCATGACGACCGGTCCACCAGTTGGTGACGCGGATACGCGGACGACCAACGCCCGCGACGCCTCCCGCGACCGCGCCCACGCCAGCAGCGCCGAAGCCGCCAAAGCCCGCCTGAGGACCGGCCTGGGGCCCAGCCTGACCGGGATTGAACGGAGCCTGACCGGGCCTGGGAGCGTTGGCCGCAGCGCCAGCCGCGGCGGCCTGACCGACCATGGGGTCGATCGGAGGCTGGATCGGGGTGTCGTCCAGTCCGATGCGCATGCTCGGGAGCATCGCGGGTGTGACCGCGAACGGATCGGGCGCGTTGCGCACCGTCTCCAGATCCAGGAGCATCTGGGCGGAGCTGGGGTAGCGCTTGTCGTAGTCGGTCATGGCCCGACGGATGATCCACCGGATCGCCTCGGGGCATGGCTTGGTGATCTGCGAGAGCGCGCCGTGCGCGGGGAAGGAGTTCTCGATCATCGCGTAGAGCACCGCGCCCGCGGCGAAGATGTCGAACTTGGCGCCCTCGACCTCGTGGACCTTCACGCCGCGGAGGGCCATGCGGACCATCTCCGGATCACGGAAGTACTCCGTGCCGTGGGTCGTGAGCGTCATCGAGCTCGAGAGGTGGGTGAGCAGTCCGAAGTCGACCAGGTGCGCGTGCTCGGCGTCGACGATGATGTTGTCGGGCTTGACGTCCTTGTGCCAGAGACCGCCCCGGTGGTAGGCGTCCAGGGTCCGCAGCAGATCAGACGCGTAGCCCATCGCGGAGCGCAGGCCCTGCTGACCCAGGCCCATGTTGCCCGCGGCGGCGTGCAGCTGCTGCATCACCATCGAGAGCGACTGCCCGGGCACATAGCGCATCACGTAGTAGAAGCGCTCGTTGGTCATCTCGTGGTCGAGCACGAGACCCATCTTCTTGGCTGCCTCCAGCGCCCGGCTCTCGCGGACGATCTGCGGCAGGCTGCTCCCATCGCCGAGCGAGAAGGCCTTGATCACAACCTGGCCCACGCCGAACTGACCGGCGCGCTCGAAGCCCGCCCGCTTGATCGCGTCGGGATTCGCAACATAAAGCTTGCCTCCCGAACCGCCCCCGGGGAGCGAGCCCACGATCTGATAGCCATCGAACTGTCCGGCCCGCTTGCTCGGCTTGTCCGCGCCGGGCGCCGCGGCCATGGCCTGCGGCACGCGCTGCTCGATGCCTTCGACAACCCCGCCAAGACCGATGAGCCGGAGCGGGTGACCGACCAGCACGCGGTAGAGGCACGCCAGGATGGTCTTGCCTTCACCCTGGAGCGAACGACCGAAGTGGCTCGCGGCGCTCCAGCGGCCGATGAGCACGTTTCCGAGGATGAGTGGGATGAAGAAGATCGACGTGATCAGCGCGCCAACGAACCAGAGCAGGTCGCGCAGCGTTCCGAAGATGTACGAGAAGATGTGCTTGATCAACCAGGCGATCCCCTTGCCGATCGGGACGATGAGGTACAGCAGGACGACCACGCCGATGATCACGGCCGCGACCGAGAGCACAATCGCCAGGATGGCCGGAACGCCGTTGTTCATGACCTTCTCGCATCCCGGGGAGCTTTCCCCGAACCGAGCCCCGCGGGTTGATCCAGAGGCTTACTGCAGCCGCTGCGCCTGATCGAGCTTTCTGAGCTCGAGCTGGCGGTGATAGATCTCGGCGATCGCCTCGTCGAACATCGCGTCCGCCTGGGCGTCGCCCCCCGCTCCTTCGGATGCTGTGTTCGGATTCAGGTTGATCCCGTTTCGGGCCGCCTCCTCGCGTTCCTCCTGGGTGAAGGAATAGGTCGCGATGACGTCCACGAGCCGTTGCCTCAGGGCTTCGCGGACCTTGGCCAGGCGCCGGCTGATGGTCGGCTCGCTGGTCCCCAGGGCTGCGGCGACGTCCTTGCCCGACTTGCCGTCCAGGACGCGCATCCGGTAGATCGAGAAGTCCATGAAATCGCACTGCTTCTCGACGAGCTTGATGGCCGCCTCGACCTTGGCATGGAAGACCGCGGCCTCGTACTGCTCGTCCACACCCGGGCCCCGCCCCGCGGCCATCCAGCTCTCATCGAGCTCGGTCGCCCGCTTGTTCCCGCCGCGTTTCTGGGCCTGGCGACGGTCCATCTCGTCACCCAGGACGTGCTTGGCGATCGCCAGAAGCCAGGTGGAGAATCGGGCCCCGCGGGCCGGGTCATAACGATCGATGGACTCGGAGAGGGCGGTGAGGGTCTCCTGGGAGAGATCCTGGACCGTCTGCGAGCCGATGCGGCCTTTGCCCCACTTCATGAGCTGGGCGCGCACGACCGGGCCGAAGGTCTCCCAAAGCTCGAACCACGCCCCCTGGTCGTTGGATTTGAGTCGCGCGATGAAGTTGGTGGTCAGATTCGAGAGCATCGCGACCGTGATCCCCGTTCCCCACCACGCCGGGTGGCCCTGGAGCGATTCTTGGGGGATCGGAGCGTCCGATTCCCCCACTCCCGCCCTTTATCCTAACCCCATCACCCGGGGATCGCCCTCATTTCCGCACGACGCCTTCTTGAACTTTTCCTGAAATCCCCCGATCGGCTTCCCCAAGCACTCCAGCAGAACGCACACGCCCGACCGTCCGGCTTGGATACGCCGGCTCCGGCCAAGGCTTCTTGCGAGGAGTTTTTCCCATGGTGGGCAGCAAGCTGATCGTCCGTTCGCTCGTCGTCGCGGGCGCCTTGGGCGGCACCGCTCTGGTCATCGCCGGCCCGGAACGCCTGGGCGCGATCGGCAACCAGACCCGTGACTCCATCAACGCCGTCATCGACCGTCACATCGAGGATCCGGTCGCGCTGCGGTCGCAGCTCCGGTCGCTCCAGGAGCAGTACCCGGTCAAGATCGCCGAAGTTCGCGGCGACCTGGCCGAGCTCCAGGCGCAATCGGCCCAGCTCAACCGCGAGCTGGAAGTCTCCCAGCGCGTCGTCGCGCTGGCCGACTCGGACCTGGGCTCGCTCCAGGCCCTCATCGGCAAAGCCGAGACGACCCAGACCATCATGCCCGCCAGCGCGGGCGGGCTCCAGCCGGTCGTGCAGATCGTCTTCGCCAACGAGACGCTCAACCTGACCGACGCGTACGCCAAGGCCAACCACATCCGCGAGGTCAAGGAGACCTACGCCGCAAGGCAGGCCGACATCGAGCGCGATCAGGGTTACCTCTCCCAGCAGGAGCAGCGGATGACCGACCTGCTGGCGCAGCTCGAGCGTGAGCAGACCGAGTTCCAGACGCAGATCTTCGCGCTGGACCGCCAGATCGACGCGATCGCGCGGAACAGCCGCATGATCGACGTCATGGAGAAGCGTCAGGCCTCCATCGAAGAGCACTCTCGCTACAAGGCCCACTCGCTCGACCAGCTCACCGGCCGCCTGGCCGACATGCGGGCCAAGCAGGAAGCCCAGCTCCAGTCGCTCGGCAAGAGCCAGACGACGCAGAGCTACGAGAGCCGCGCCAAGTATGACCTGGACGCCAAGGGCCAGTACCACAACAACCTCAACAAGGCCGATCAGACCTCGGTGAAGATCAAGCCCCCGGTGATCAAGATCACCCCGGACTCGCCCGAGCCGATGACCGCTCCCAAGCCCGCCTCGACCTCGGTCGACGCGACGCCGGTGAAGTACCGCGTCAACGGCTGATCCGCCCGACACCGCACTCCCCGCACCCGCGCCCCGTGACGCGGGTGCTTTCGTTTTGTCTGATGTGACCGAGCTCCGCCCTTGCACTGGCAAGCCGGCTCTCGAAGCACGAAAAGCCGTCCCGCCCGCCGGAGGCCAGCCCTTCCGCCGCGGGCCATGAACGCTCGCAACACCACGCTTCATCCGAACTTTTCCCTGATTTCGCGCGCAGCACCTCACGATTTCTTGCGTTCCGGCGGATCTGGGGTCCCTTTGTGGTGTTCCGCGGGGGGGTATCGCCCAGAAAGCTGTCGCATCGACAGCGGGCTCGACCCTCTCGGGTTCTCGCCGACGGGGCATGTCGGACCAGCTTTGGCTTCTTTCAGGAGATACACCATGTGCTCTCGTGTTCCCGTCCGCCCGCTCTGTGCTCTGGCCCTCACGGCCTGCGTTGGCTCGGCTGCCCTGGCTCAGAGCAGCGAGCTTTACATGTTCCAGTTCGACTCTGGCGCCGGCCAGTTCAAGGTCTTCCAGAACGGCAACGTCCAGCGCACGTGGAACGGCCATGGCTTGACCACGCCCGGACGCGAGTACGGCATCGCGGTCGCCGATGATGTCCGCTCGATCGACTACTTCGGGAGCAGCAAGGGCGCTCAGTACTCGCTCACCGGCACCCAGAGCGGCGTCACCTACGCCCATGGTCTCTCCAGCTTCGCCGCGATCGACGGCACAACCGACGGCGCGACCTCCAACTGGGCCGGCAACTACTTCGGCAACGAGATCTACCGCTGGGATCGCGACTGGGCCAATCCGGTGCTCGCGTTCAACGTTGAGGGAACCTCGGTGAGCGGCATCACCTATGACGTGGGCAACAGCTCGCTCTGGATCTTCGTCGCGGGCAGCGGCGTGATCGGCCAGTACGACCTCGGCGGGAAGCTCATCAGCTCCTTCCAGGTGAGCACCAACTCCACGGACAACATGCTCGCGTACGAGCCCGCGACCCAGACCATCTGGATGAAGCCCCGTTCGTCGGCGGAGATCCGACAGTACTCGCGCTCGGGTGATCTGCTCCAGACCGTCGGGCTTGCGGACAGCAACCTGAACACGCTGGGTATGGAGTTCTCCATCACCGGGATCCCCACGCCCGGCGCATTGAGCCTGCTGGGCCTGGGCGGGATGGCCCTGGGCCGTCGTCGCCGCTGAGCTGACGCACCGTCGATTCATCAAGGCCCGCAGCTTCATGCTGCGGGCCTTTTTCGTGCGCGCCGAGCGGTCCGGTGCTGGGGATCGCCCCTGCGTTGTGGCGGAGCGCGGCGTCAGGTAACCTGCGGTCCAACTCGGAGGAATCATGCACAACGCCCTCGACCGCCGTTCGTTCCTGTCCGCCACCGCGATCACCGCTGGAGCAGCGCTCACAGGCTGCGCCGCGTCGAGCAAGAACGCCTCGGGCGCCAAGCCCGCGACCAAGGCCGGGGCGATCAACGACCCCATCGCGACCTGGAACGGGCCCGCTGCACCGCGCTACGTGGAAGGCAAGCCGGTCGCCAAGGCCAATCCGATCGGCATCTCGACCTACTCCTACTGGCGCTTCAATGACGATTCCAAGCTCGCGATCGAGGACTGCATCCGCTACTCCGCCGACATGGGCTTCGACGGCGTCGAGATCCTGCAGATGCAGATGCCGCGGGAAGACAACGACTATTGCCAGCTCCTCAAGCGCACCGCGCACGCCCACGGCCTGTGCCTCATGGGCTTCTCCACGCACCAGAGCTTCGTCTTCACGGACGCAGCCAAGCGCAAGGAGAACGTCGGCATCACCAACCACTCCATCGAACTGGCCGCCCGCATGGGCATCCCCACGATGCGCGTGAACACCGGACGCTGGGGAACGTCCAAGGACTTCGATGATCTCATGGCCCATCGCGGCATCGAGCCCGCGATCCCGGGCGTCTCCGAGGATGAGGCCTTCAAGTGGGTCATCGATTGCCTCGGCGAGTGCACCAAGCGCGCCCAGGAACTGGGCGTCGTGCTCGGCCTGGAGAACCATTGGGGGCTCGGCCTCAC
>CAZHFW010000021.1:0-51111 GCA_964531675.1 uncultured Phycisphaeraceae bacterium
AGGCGACGTGGTGGTACGTCACGCCCAGTCCCGCGGGCATCCACGCGGGCCGCATCGCTTCGATCCGGCAGAAGACCGCGTTCATGAACGCCCAGCGCCGGCCTCGGTGCTCGTGCGTGATGAGCTCGAGCCCCGCGGGCGTCAGAGGCTGTGCTGTCTCCAGTGGCACGCGGTACCACACCAGAAGGCAGCGGTCGATCCGTCCGACCATGGAGGCATGCACCGTGAAGTGGAGCTTCATGCAACCCCCTCGGCGCCCCGAGCCCAGAGCACCACAAACGCCGCCGCCAGGATGCACGCGAACGGCGTCAAGAGTCCAAAGCCCCAGAACCCCAGTGCCGAGCGCTTCGGGATTCCCAGCGCCGCCGTCCGGCGCACGAACTCCACGCTCATGACGAGCCCGGAAGCGGTGAGCACCATGACGTGCGTCGCGATCAATGCGGCGTCCGACACCGAGGCTTGCGTCAGCCAGAGCCCCACGTTGATCAAAGCTCCGATCCCCAGGATCGCCGAACCCCGAGTGAGCGTCGCAAGGCACAGATCGAAGCACACACCGAGCGTTCGCGCCCCAAGATGCGCGCGTGTGCGACGAACCATCACCAGGCCAAGCACAGGCCAGGAAAGCACCGCGGCAGCTTCGATCGCCGCCATGCTCCAGCACAACATCCCGCGGCGGAGGAGCCAGAAGCTGAGCGCCCATCCCAGGGTCGCGATGAAACCGAACCCGAGCGTGCCCATCCGCTTGGTGATGACGCTGCCCGAGCTGGCCATCTGGTCCCCCGTCCGGTGACCTGATCCGATCGCCTCACACGACGCGCCACTTGCGTCCGTCCGCTGCGTCGCGCTCGACGCGACGGTACAGCGTGTCCCGTTCCACAGGCTCGAAGCCCGCCTCGCGGATCGCCTTCTGCAGGGTCCAAGGCGTCACTTCCTGGTGCGTCCCCGCGCCGCCAACGTGCGTGATGTCGTACCACACGACCGTCCCGTCGATGTCGTCCGCGCCGGATTGCAGCATGATCTGCGCCATCGGAAGCGTCTGCATGATCCAGAACGCCTTCACGTGCGGGAAGTTGTCGAGCATCAAGCGAGCCACCGCGAGCGTCCGGTAGTTCTCGAGCCCGCTCGGGCCCGGAAGATGCTCGAGGTCGCACCCGTCCGGGAAGAAGGGAAGCGGGATGATCGTCTGGAAATAGCCCGAGTGTGCAGCAGCAGCAGCGTTGCGGCCCGCTGCAGATCCGCTCTTCAGCGCCGCGAGGTGATCAAGAGGCTTCAGCACGCCGGGCCGCGTCAGCGTGATCACCGGGACATCCGCGCCCTCATCCCCGGAGTATCCCAAGTGTCCAACTTCCGCCGCCTCCCCCTTCGTGCCTCCGTGCCTCTGTGCCTTCGTGCCTTCCGAGCTGACTTCCCCGGCGTATCCAAGCCTCGCCAGCGCCCGATCCTGGGCCCGCCTGAGCATGTCCAGGTGCACGAGGCGGTCGTGCCGCTGCTCGATGTGACCATACAGCAGCGTCGCGTTCGTGTTGAGCCCAAGCTCATGGGCGACGCGGTGGACATCAAGCCAGACGTCGGAGCGGATCTTGCCCTTGAATGCCTCGTCGTGCACGCGATCGTCAAAGACCTCGGCGCCGCCGCCGGGGAGCGATCCGAGCCCGGCCTTCTTGAGCTCCGAGAGCACGTGCCGGATCCCGCTGACGCGCTCGTCCTGCTTGTACACCTTGGCGATCTTCGCCAGGTGCACGATCTCCACCGCCGTGAACGCCTTCACGTGCAGATCGCTCCCGAGCTTCCGGGCTTCCTCCCGGATCGCCGAGCACATGTCCGTGTAATAGCTGAACGGCAGATACGGGTGCAGCCCGCCGACGCAGTGCATCTCCGTCGCGCCCGACTCCACAGCCTTGCGCGCCTGCTCGCGGATGTACGCCAGATCCCGCGTGTACGCCTTCGCGTCGTCCTTCTTCGCGTAGAACTCGCAGAACTTGCACGACAGGGCGCACACGTTCGAGTAGTTCATGTGCCGGTTGACGTTGTAGTACGCGGTCCGCCCATGAAGCCTGCGCCGGACCTTGTCCGCCAGCTCGATAACCGTCCACACGTCGGGCGTCGCGAACAGCAGCAAGCCGTCGTCGATCGACAGACGCTCGCCACGCTCCACCTTGGCGCGGATCGCCTCAAGCCTCCCGTCCCGGATCACCGACGGGAAAACCGAACCGGTTGCCTTGCGCTCGAGCGTGACAGCCATCTGCAGAAGCTCCTCTGGGAACCCCCAAGCCTAGGCCAAGCCCTTTGAGTTTTCACGAAGTCCTGAAAGTCTCGAAAGCTTGGCGAGAACGAGGCATCTCTGAACCCATCCAAGCCGCGATTATCGGACGAAACTCCGATCCCCGGCCTCTTCCGCTACCTTGGGCTCATGCCCGACGGCAACCCGAATCCTCCCGGCCGACTCGAAGTCATCTGCGGCCCCATGTTCGCGGGCAAGTCCACCACGCTCATCGCCCGCCTGCAAGCCTCGGGTGTGCCGTTCACCCTCTGCAAACCCGTCTCCGACACCCGCTACGCGCACGATCACGTCGTGACCCACGATGGTCTGAAACTCGAAGCCCGCGCCATCGCCGATCCCTCCGAGATCCTCGCGATGCACACGCCGGTCCTTGGCATCGATGAGGCCCACTTCTTCGGCGCAGGACTGATCGCGCCGGTGCTCAAGCTCCTGGCTTCCGGCAAACGCGTCATCATCGCGGGCATCGACCGCGACCACACCGGCGCGCCCTTCGAGCCCTTCCCGAGATTGCTCTGTGAAGCCGACGAGGTCGTCAAGCTCGCCAGCCGGTGCGCGCGTTGCAACGCCCCCGCGGTGCATTCCCAACGGCTCATTGCGTCCACCGCGCGGATCGTGGTGGGGGGCGCCGAGTCCTACGAGCCGCGCTGCCGGCGCTGCTTCGTCCCCGGCGTCTGAATCTCAGTCCACGCAAGGCTGGTCGAACGAGTTGAAGAACCGGAAGAAGTCGGCCAGGTCGACCACGCCGTCGTTGTTCAGATCCGCAGCCTCACCGGTCATACCGAACTCGTCCATGAACATCGCAAAGTCCGCCGCGTCCACCACGCCGTTCCCGTCCCGGTCCGCGGTCGCGGAGATCGTGACGCGTGGCGAAGGCATGAGGATCACCGGCCGTGAGCCGGCGGGCGCCGCGGGGTCCTGCACGCTGATCGCGATGCGATCCTCGCCGCAGTTCAGCCCCGCCTTGACCGTGAGCCGGTAGTCGCCATTCCCCAGGCTCGTCACGGCGCTGATGGTGCAGATCCCGTCCGACGCGTCGCGCCCCGCGAGATCCGCCTCGTGATGCGCCGCGGTCAGATTCAGAGGCCTGCTCACGCGGTTGCCTTGCCAGTCGCGGATCGTGACGTCGATCGTCGCGACGCTCTTGCCGTCCGCGGGCAGGATCGTGCGTGAGAGCAAAGCCCGGCTCTGCACCGCGTCGGCCTTGTCAACCAGGTCGGCGCGCCACGCGTCGAAGAGGTCCTTGCACACGAACACCGGATCCTGATTCCCGGGACCCGGGCCCAGGACGTTGAACTCCATGAAGTAATCGCCCGACGCGCAGCCGATCGACGCGAGCTCGACCTGCCCCGGAGGAAGCCCGCGTTCCTTGCTGAAGTTGGGCGTGATCGTCACGGTTCCCAGGCCCGAACTGGTGGAGACAAGGTCCAGATCGCCATCGTTGTCCATGTCCGCCGCAATCAGTCTCGACGGCACGTTGTTGATCGGCCAGGTCTGCATCGGCGCAAAGCCCCCCGCGCCGTCGCCCATGAACGTGATGATCCCGTTCTGGCTCCGCGTCCCGGCCGCGAAATCCAGGTTGCCGTCCTGATCCAGATCGCCCACTGTCACCGCGTTCACGCCCGTCGCGCCGCTCGCGAAGCTCGTGATCGCAAAGCCTGAGAGGCTTCGCTTCAGGAGCAGGACCGTCGGATCGCCCGATCCGGCCGCGACCAGATCCGTGAGCCCATCCTTGTCAAAGTCGCCCGCCGCGACGGAGTTGACGCTCACTGGCACGCTCACCGCCGCGGCGGCGCTGAGCGCTCCCGCGCCGTTGCCGAGCAGCACCGTGACCGTCTTTGCGGTCGCCGCGATGACCGCCAGATCGGGCTTGCCGTCACCATTGAAGTCACCCGCAACGATCCCGGAGGGCGTTGAGGTCAGCGCCGTGGTCACGACGGGCTTGAAGGTGCCGTCGCCATTGCCGATGAGAACGCCCACCGAAGGCGCCGACGCGAACGAGTTCAACGCCGCCAGATCGGTCACGCCGTCCTGGTTCAGATCAACCGAAACCATCCCGATCGGCTGCGTGCCGACCGGGTAGTCCACGCGAGGCTTGAACGTGCCGTCGCCCTTCCCGATGAGGACGCTCACCGTGCCGTTGTTCACGTTGACCGTCGCGACGTCGCGGAAGTTGTCGGCGTCGAACTTCCCCGTGACCACCGCGCGCGGGCCCGAGGCGGTCGCGGTCGAGCCGCTGTTGGCGAGCCTGATCGGTCCGGTGGGGAGCTTGGAGTTGATCAGCTGGAACACGCTCGCGGTCGATCCCGCGACCAGATCGAGCTTGCCGTCGCCATTCAGATCCGCCGCGTCGATCGGGAGCGCCGAGCGCACCTTGTAGATCGGGGACGAACCCTCGCGATCGCCATCCCGGCCGATGAGCATGTACGCGATGCCCGCCGAGAGCTGCCAGGGAACATTCGGAGGAGAGCCGCACGCGGTCGGCCCGGACGAGCACGAGCAGCGCCCGTCGCCTCCCATCGAACGCGCCGCCTCCATGCCCGCCATCAGCCTGGTCGCGATGTCGCCCTCGGTCGTGCGGATCGCGTTCTCCGCCACCAGCACCACCGGCGATCCGGTGAGGATGTTCCCCTGGATCGCGTAGATGATGTCGCCGCCGGGCTGGCTGATCGCGCCCGTTACGCCCCCCGCCCACGCCGCAGCACTGGTGCCGGTGAAGGTCGTGGTCCCGCCGCGCGTGTCCGCGATGCCGTACTGGTGCGTCTGGTGCCCCGAGTCAAAGCCCGAAAGGCCCGTGATGATCGCCGAAGGCGTGACACCATCGAGCAGGCCTTCGCGGATGTACACGCGGTTGGTGCCGTCCGCGTCGATCGCGGACTGCGCCGCGCCGCCGCCGATCATGGGCAAGAGCACCGGCGTGTTGGCCCGCAGGTCAAAGCCGAACAGGCATGTCGCCGATCCGACCGCGACCTCTCCGGTCCGCGTGTCGATCAGCACGATCGACCACGTCGCGCGGGCCTGTCCCGCCGCGAGCGCCGTCGCGCCCGCCAGCGCCAGGCCGGCGACCTGGGAACTCCCGAAGAATCGACGACGACGAATCTTGGCGTGCATGCTCTGATATCGTGAGGCAAACGCCGTCCGATGCAACCCCCCGGGGCCGGAATGCTCCGATTCGGACGACTTTCTGGCCGCCATCACCCAATGCAGTCCCCGTGCTGCCCCCGGGGACTCCCAAGCCCCGGACCCCGCGATGAACACCCGCCAGCTGCTCCAAGGCGTCACCACCCTGACCTTCGACTGTTATGGCACCCTGGTGGACTGGGAGTCAGGCATCCTCTCCGCGGTGCGGTCCGTGTTCGGACCATCCGGACCCTCTGATCCGCAGATCCTCGAGGCTTACGCCCAGATCGAGGCCAAGCTCGAAGCTTCCCCCGGACCAGCCGCCTCATCGCAGCCTCCCGGCCACGCCCATCTGCTGTACCGCGAGGTTCTGACCCGCGTCATGCGCGAGCTCGCGTCCCGCTTCGGGGTCTCGATCGACCACACCCAGGCCGGCGCGATCGCCCGCTCGCTCCCCTCCTGGCGCGCGTTCCCCGACACCTTGGACGCGCTGCACAGGCTGCGCTCGCGCTTCAAGCTTGGCGTCATCTCCAACATCGACGACGACCTGTTCGAAGGCACCCGCCGCACCAACGCCCTGCCCATCGATTGGGTGGTGACCGCCCAGCAGTGCCGTTCGTACAAGCCCTCCCTGAACAACTTCCGCGCCGCGATGGCAGCCCAGAACCTCTCGCCCGAGACCATGCTCCACGTGGCCGAGAGTCTGTACCACGACATCGCCCCGTGCCGCGAACTGGGGATCCGCTGCGTGTGGGTGCATCGCCGCGCCGGCCGCGAGGGCTTCGGCGCCACGCATCCCGCATCCGCGACGCCCGATCTGCGCGTCGTCTCCCTCGCCGAGCTCGCGGACGTTCTCGGGGTCTAGAGCCCTGAGCGGGTCTCAATGCCCGATCGGAGCTCCGACTCGTCGGGCACGCCCTCGTCGTTGCGCACGATGACGTGGGCCGTGCGGATGTACGCGGGCGCGAGCTTGTGGAACGTGGGCTCGGCAACGTTGTCGAAGAACCGCTTGGCCTTCTCCGAGCCCCATCCCCGCACGCCCGAGCGTTCGAGGACGTCCCAGCGCGCCCAGCGCACCTCGCGCGTGCCGTCCACGTACACACGCAGATCCATCGCGGCGCCGAGCGGCCCGTGCAGCGCGTGGATCCCTTCAACGACAATCACCGGCGCCGCATCCATGTGCCGGGAGCCCTCACGCTTGTGCGTGATGAACGACCACTCGGGAATCCGCACCGCCTCCCCGCGTCGGAGGGCGTCGAGCTGCTCGATGAGCAGCGCGTGGTCGGCGCGCTCGGGCAGATCGCGCTCGTGCTCGGGGACGAGCTCGTAGTCGGGCAGATAGCTGTCCGTGGAGATGACCGCGCTGGAGATCCGCCTTGCCAGCGTCGACTTCCCCGCGCCCACCGGGCCCGTGATGCCCACGATCGTCACGCGCCGCTCGAGCGCGGGCGCTCCGCTGGCGTCCATGGTCCGCGTCCGGATCGCCGCAGCGATCCACGCGGGCGCGTGCGCCCAGCCGATCCGGACTTGTTCCCCTTCGGGTTTCACGGGCAAACCCTAGCCGCACCGGCTGCACATCGCGTCCCGGGCCTCGCCCGCCCGAACACCCTCCCGCAACTCCCGACGGATCCGGGTATCGTGTCCGCCCATGGAACGATTCATCGGTCTCGCGGGGATTCTGGCCCTTCTGGCCATCGCCTACGTCTGCTCGAGCAACCGGCGGGCGATCTCCTGGCGCATCGTGGCGTTCGGCCTGGCCCTGGAACTCCTGATGGCGTTCCTGCTCCTGAACTTCCCGCCGGTGGTCGCGATGTTCGAGGTTGTGGCCTCGGGCGTCACCAAGGTCATCTCCTTCGCCGACGAAGGCACGCGCTTCCTGTTCGGAGAGGTCTCCAACCCCGCGGGTCCCTGGGGATTCCTCTTCGCGGTGAAGGTCCTCCCCATCATCATCTTCTTCGCGTCGCTCATGGCGGTGCTGTACCACCTCGGCGTGATGCAGCGCGTGGTCGCGGGGATCGCATGGATCCTCAGGCGGACCCTCAACGTCACGGGCGTGGAGGCGCTGTCCACCGCCGCCAACATCTTCGCGGGGCAGACCGAGGCCCCGCTGACCGTGAAGCCCTACATCGCGCGCATGACCCGATCCCAGCTCATGTGCATAATGGTCGGGGGCTTTGCGAACATCGCCGGCAGCGTGC
The DNA here is from genome assembly GCA_964531675.1 of uncultured Phycisphaeraceae bacterium. Classification (GTDB taxonomy): domain Bacteria; phylum Planctomycetota; class Phycisphaerae; order Phycisphaerales; family UBA1924; genus CAZHFW01. The sequence goes on from CAZHFW010000021.1 coordinate 7,597, forward strand.
TTGCAGCGTACGTGATGATGCTCGGAGGCGACTCCAAGGAAGAGCAGATCCTCTTCGCCAAGCACCTGATGGCCGCCAGCGTCATGTCCGCGCCCGGCGCGATCATCATGGCCAAGATCATGGTCCCCGAGACCGAGACGCCTCCCGACGAGTCCGCCGAGGCGCTGCTCAAGGAGGAACGCACGACCCGCAATGTCATGGACGCCGCAGCATCCGGCGCTTCCGATGGCTTGCACCTGGCCCTGAACGTCGCCGCGATGCTCGTCGCCTTCGTCGCCCTGCTCGCGATGGTGAACTGGCCCCTGGCCGCGATCAGCCAGTGGGGCCCGATCGACGCCTGGCGCAGCGCCAACCACATGCCCGTGTTCACGCTTCAGAATCTGCTGGGGATCGTCTTCAGGCCCATCGCGTTCCTGATCGGCGTCCCTTGGGGCGAGTCGGGCGTGGTGGGGGGGCTTATGGGCACCCAGATCATCGCGACCGAGTTCATCGCCTATCGCGATCTCTCGGAACTGATCCCCAAGCACGCCATCTCGCCGCGCTCGGCCCAGATCGCCGCCTACGCCCTCTGCGGCTTCTCCAACGTGCCTTCCATCGCCATCCAGATCGGAGGCCTCAGCGCCATGGCGCCCTCACGCCGCGCTGACCTGGCGACCCTGGGCCCCAAGGCGATGTTCGCCGGCGCACTTTCATGCTGGCTCGGCGGCGCCGTCGCAAGCCTGTTCATCTGAACGACCCGCCGTCAGAGCGCACTCGCGCAAGCGAGACGCCTCGTTCTGCTCGCGATCACTCCGCACTGCGTTGCAGCGCCAGGCGGTACTCGCTCTGCCAGACCGGGTACCTCACCTCGCACCGGTACACCGAGCACTTGCCGGGCTCGGTACCCGCCGCCGCCAGCGCTTCCATCGCCAGATCGCTCTGGCGGTCGTGCAGCGAGCTGTTGCCGGTCATCGCACGCTTCCCGAGCGTCTGCACAATGGGCCACTCGGGCAAACGCTCATGCCAGACCGACGCGGGGTCCACGCCTGGCATGTCGCCCGGCGGCGCCGCCAGCGTCACGCATTGCACGCTGGGCGAAAGCTCCAGCCCCGCGGACGAATCAACGTACACATCGAGCACCAGCGCCCGCGTGGGCTCGCTGATGCGTGCCGCGATGTTGAGCGTGCGGTCCGACGCGTCGTCCGATTTCGGCAAGAGCACGCTCTCGAAGACCAGGGCCAGATCCACCGGGAGGCTCTCGCCCGTTTCCGGCCTGGAAGGAGGCTCGGCAACCAGCACTGTGCGTCCCGCGGCTGCATCGATCGTGTTGATCCGCAGCGCGGGCGTGGTCAGCCTCTCAATGACTTTGTAAGGCGGTTCGTTTTCCTTCCCGGTCGAAGCCGGCGCTTTCGACGGCGCGAACCGCGCCCGCCAGTTGGCCAGTTGGAACGGCGCGATGGGCCTCGCGAATGGCTGATGCACGATCCCGGACTGACGCGATGCGACGGTCATCCAGAGCTTGGGCTTGCCCGATGCGTCCGCGGTCAAGACCGCGACCACGGACTTCACCGAGACTTCCTCGCCCGTGAGCTCGCGGGCCGCTTCGAAGAGCGCCCGGCGTCTCGCCTCGGCCGCCGCCATCTCGGGCTCGCCCTTGGCTTCCGGGGAACGCCCGCGCACGCGCGACAGGTCCGCGATGAGCGAACGCTGCGTGAGGTTCGATTCATCCAGGAAGAGCTGATACTCCTGGACCGCGGCCCGCGCCGCGCTCACGCGGTCAGCATCCACGCCGCGCCGCTCGCACGCCGCCAGGTGATTGAGCAGACCATCGATGCCCGGGAAGCGCGCAAAGCACTCCAGCTCGTCCCGCGCCTTGTTGACGCCCTCAACCACCCGCTGGCACGTGGCCTTATGCACGCCAAGCCAACGGCTCATGCCGCCGATCGTTCGGGCGTTGTTTGGAAGCGATTCCAAGACACGCCGGAACGTGGACCGGAGACGGTCGCCCACACGCCGAGCACGAATGAGGTCTCGTTCGAGCACACGTGGTTTGTAGCCGGTGGCGGGCTGCGAAACTAGGGGGTATCGGTGGAATGTGAAACTCTCAGCCCCGGTTCTGGGGGCTGTAATGGATGTATGGCGTCTGCTGAATACTCGATTGACGGATCCGGGTTTCCCGGTATCGTGGAATCTCTCTGAGATTCGTTCCGCGACCAGACCAGCGGAAACAGCGGCGAGCCCGGCTCTCTCCTCGGCGGGCTTGCTCGGTCAAGCCGCTCAGAAAAGGTCCCTCAGAGTTTGTTCTGACCAGGCGGGCGCGGCTCGTGGACGCGCCCGCTTGTTTATTGCGCTCGAAGTCCCGCCCGACGCGCCGCCACGATCACCGGGCGGAGTTTGGTCTCCAGCAATGCCGCCGCGGCATATTGATCCTCAACGAAGCGCGCCAGCAGCCGCCGCAGGCTTGGCTCACGCTCCGCCAATCGCGCGGCCCGATGCTCCAACGCGCGGATCGTCCGGGCCGCGTGGGCGTGCCAGACCCGCGCGGGGATCGGTTGGGCGGAGAGCACGACGTCGCCGCGCTCGCGCACCATTTCCTTGATCTCGGGCAGCGTCACGCCGCCGATGCGTCCGCGCGCATTGACCCGGACCGCATCATCAAACACGTACACGCCGCTTGGCTTCACGCACGCCCGCAGCATGTCGATCGCGTCGTCGCCTCCGAAGAGGCCGATCATGACGGCTGCGTCCGCGCGCGCACGAAAGCCGCGGATGTCGCGCACCACGAATCGGCAGCGATCACCCACACCTTGCGTACGTGCTGCGGCCCGTGCCGCGCGCACGAACACGGTGCTCGCATCGACGCCCGTGACACGCACGCCAAGCTCGCACGCCAGCGCAATCCCGATCGCTCCCTTGCCGCAAGCCAGATCGGCGACCTCGGCGTCCGCGCCGATCCCCGCCTTGCGCAGGACCTGCACGACCCGCTCGGGCATCGAACCCATCGCCTGAAGGTCCGCAAAGAGTTCCCCGAGCCAAGGGGTGAGGGCGGGCGAGGCCCCGACGGAGGCGGCGATCTGCTTCTCAAGTAGGTTGGGCCGGGAGGGCATGGACCGCATCATTGCCCCCGCCCCGCCCGCGAGCCCTGCCAATCCGGCAGACATGGCCAGGCCGGTCACCCCGAACGCCCGCTCCCGCACCGCTGCAGGCCCCTTTCCCGGCGCAGATCCCGGGGGTCGGGCTTGGCACGCCCGTTGCCATTTCTCCTCTCACACGACGGCACGCCACCCTTTCCAAGGGCGGCACCGGCATGGCAGGAAGGAACCCCAACAATGTCCAAAATCATCGGCATCGACCTCGGCACCACCAACTCCTGCGTCGCAGTGATGGAAGGCGGCTCTCCCAAGGTCCTGATCAACTCCAGCGGCTCCCGCATCACCCCGTCGGTCGTCGGCTTCACCGACAAGGGCGAGCGCCTGGTCGGTCAGCCCGCCAAGCACCAGCAGGTGACCAACCCGAAGAACACCGTCTTCTCGGTCAAGCGCTTCATGGGCCGTCGTCGCAGCGAGGTCTCCGCCAAGACCGACCTGGGCTATGGCAAGGGCGGCGACGAAGAGAGCAAGGTCCCGTACGCCCTCACCGGCGGCACCGAGGACTTCGTGAAGGTCAAGGTCAACCAGGGCGAGTTCACGCCCCAGCAGATCAGCGCCTTCATCCTCCAGGACCTCAAGAAGACCGCTGAGGATTACCTCGGCGAGAAGGTCGAGCGCGCCGTGATCACGGTGCCCGCCTACTTCAACGACGCGCAGCGCCAGGCCACCAAGGACGCGGGCGAGATCGCCGGCCTCAAGGTCGAGCGCATCATCAACGAGCCCACCGCTGCGGCCCTGGCCTACGGCCTGGACAAGAAGAAGAACGAGAAGATCGCGGTCTTCGACCTCGGCGGCGGCACCTTCGACGTCTCCATCCTCGACATCGGCGACGGCGTCTTCGAGGTGCTCTCCACCAATGGCGACACCCACCTGGGCGGCGACGACTGGGACCAGGTCCTGATCGATCATCTGGCCGAAGAGTTCCGCAAGAAGGAAGGCATCGACATCCGCAAGGACGCGATGGCCCTCCAGCGCCTCAAGGAAGCTGCGGAGAAGGCAAAGATCGAGCTCTCCACGATGCAGGAGACGACGGTCAACCTGCCCTTCATCACCGCCGATCAGAACGGCCCCAAGCACCTGCAGGTGACCATCACCCGCGCCAAGTTCGAGTCGCTCACCGATCCGCTCTTCCAGCGCCTGCGTGGCCCCTGCCTCCAGGCCCTCAAAGACGCCAAGCTCGACACGAGCAAGATCGATGAGGTCGTCCTCGTCGGCGGCTCGACCCGCATGCCCCGCGCCCAGCAGATCGCCAAGGAGATCTTCGGCAAGGAGCCCAACAAGAGCGTCAACCCCGATGAGGTCGTCGCGATCGGCGCCGCCATCCAGGGCGGCGTGCTCGTCGGCCAGGTCAAGGACGTGCTGCTGCTCGACGTCACCCCGCTCTCCCTGGGCGTGGAGACCCTCGGCGGCGTCATGACCAAGCTCATCGAGAAGAACACCACCATCCCGACGAGCAAGAAGGAGACCTTCTCCACCGCGTCGGACAATCAGCCCTCCGTGCAGATCCGCGTCCTCCAGGGCGAGCGCGAGTTCGCCAAGGACAACCGCCTGCTCGGCGAGTTCGATCTCACCGGCATCCCGCCGGCGCCCCGCGGCACGCCCCAGATCGAGGTGGAGTTCGCCCTCGACGCCAACGGCATCCTCACGGTCACCGCGACCGAGAAGGCCACCGGCAAGAAGGCCGACATCAAGATCACCAACTCGGGCGGCCTCCCCAAGGACGAGATCGAGCGCATGAAGCGCGACGCCGAAGCCCACGCGGCCGAGGACAAGAAGCGCCGTGAACTCATCGACGTCAAGAACCGCGCCGACGCGCTGCTCATCCAGACGCGCAAGCACCTGGAAGAGCACGGCGGCAAGGTCACCGCGGAAGTCCGCGGTCAGGTCGAGAGCGCCTGCTCCAACCTCGAGGCCCGCCTCAAGAGCGACGATCAGGACGCCATCCAGGCCGCGATGAACGAGCTCGAGAAGGCCTCGATGGAACTCGGCAAGGTCATCTACGAAGAGATGAACAAGAAGAACCAGGCCGGCGCCGCCCCGGGCCCCTCCGCCTCCGACGCGGGCGGGAAGAAGGACGACGTGATCGACGCCGAGTTCAAGGTGAAGGACGAGTAAGAGAGGCACCGGGCATCGGACACCAATCCCCCGGGCCGTGCCGAACAGTCAGAGACCCAACGAGCCCCCGGCGCAAGCCGGGGGTTTTGTTTTCGGCGTCAGCGACGCGATACGCTCTGGCCTCGGATCACGGAGATGCTGCATGCCTCGCACGCAACGAGGAGTCGCACTCGGCCTGGATGGCTGCCCCGCCGGCTGGTTCGCCTGGCGCTGGCATCGAGCCGGATTCACCCACCACGTCTATCCGACCTTGCTGCACGCATGGGACGCCAATCCTGACGCGGCGGCCATCGTCGTGGACATCCCGATCGGCCTGCCGCGGGCGGTGCGTGGGTGCGAGGTGGACGCCAAGCGGATCCTCGGGCGGTGCAACTCGCGTGTGTTCCTGACGCCGTCGCGGGAGGTGGTCGGCGCCGCCAGCTATCCCGAGGCCAACGCACTTTCACGGCGGCTCTTGGACAAGGGTATTTCCAAGCAGTTCTGGAACATCGCGCCCAAGATCCGCGAGGCCGACGCGCTGCTGCGAAAGCACCCGCGGGCCCGCGAGGTTGTCCGCGAATGCCATCCGGAGATCTGTTTCTGGGGCCTCTCGGGTCGGGTGATCGAGGCGAACAAGAAAACCGACGAGGGTTTCCAGGAGCGTGCCAACGTGCTCGAACAGTCCCGCCGCGGGACCTGGCCCCTGCTCCGCGACGCGATCGCGTCAACGCCCCGAAAGGTGGCGGCACGCGACGACATCGTGGACGCCATGGTCGCGGCGCTCACCGCGCTCGCGATCGTGGAGGAGCCCGCCAAGGTGCGCACGCTTCCCGAGAAGCCCCCAAGAGATGAACTCGGGATCAGGGTGGAGATGGTGTATCGAGTTCTCTGATGGTGAACCGCCGCAGTTCGGCCGCCATCAGCTCCGCGGCCTTGGCGCGATGACTCCGCTTGTTCTTCTGTTCTGGCGGCATCTCGGCGCCGGTGAACTTGAACTCCGGCGCGACCAGAAAGAGCGGGTCATAGCCAAACCCGTTCTCGCCCCGAGGCACCTGGCCCGCAAGACCAATCCGGCCTTCGAAGGTGCCGCGAACCAGCACCATCACCCTACCTGAGCTTGTGGCAGGGGCATGCTGGCCCCCTCCTGGAGCTGCTGCCAGCGCCATCACGCACACAAACCGCGCCCCGCGCCGCTCGACCGGCACGCCTTCGAGCTCGCGCATCACCCTCGCGTTGTTGGCGGCATCGCGCTGGGCGCGGGACATGCCTTTCTCGATGCCGTCGGTGCAGTAATGCGAGGAGATCACGCCGGGCTTACCTCCGAGGGCATCGATCTCGATGCCCGAGTCGTCGGCGAGACAGAGCATCCCGGTCTGCTCCGCGTAGGACAGCGCCTTGATCTGCGCGTTCTGCTCGAAGCTCGTCCCGGTCTCGGCGGGTTCAGCGAGCGTCTTTCCGGGCGTCGCTTCCGACAGGGACAGGAGCCGAACCCGCGTCAGGCCGAGCCCCGCGAAGATCGCCGAGAGCTCCTCCACCTTGTGCGGATTTCCAGTGGCCATCACGATCGAGAGGGTCGGGGCTTCCATGGGCGGATTGTTCGCCTTCAACCCGCACCAGGGCGGATCCGAAACCCGCTTCTCGCCCCCTAGAGTCTGCCCCTATGTCAGCTGCCCATCCCCGTTCCCGCTCCGACATCGCCCGTTCCGCCGCTGCGGCCCTCGAGAAGATCGGCCCGGCGGGCCTCACCGCGGTGAGCGCCCTGGTCGGCTTCGATGGCTTCATCGACTACATCATCGATGTCGTCGACAAGCGCCAGAGCATGACCCCGACGGGCTACACGAAGTTCTCGACCATCGACCAGTTCGCGGTCCGCGTCGGCGCCGCCAGCGGCAAGAGCACGAACATCGAGCTCGTCGTGCACGAGGAACGCTTCGGAGGCAACGGCCCGCTCATGGCGGGCGCGATGGGGCGTGCGGGGCTCAGCGTGACCTACATCGGTTGCGTCGGAAAGAACGAAGCGCCCCGAGAGCTGAATCCCATCTACAAGGAGCTCGCGACCCGCTGCGAACGCGTCATCCCCGTCGCGCCGCCCGCGACCACCGAGGCCCTCGAGTTCGACGACGGCAAGCTCATGCTGGGCAAGCCCCACAACATCCAGCGCGTTAACTGGGAGCTCCTCACCAAGGCCATCGGCGTGGAAGAGCTCAAGCGCATGTTCACCCGCGCCCGCCTGATCGGCATGGTCAACTGGGTCATGATGGGCGGCGTCGAGAGCATCTGGGACGGCCTGTGCCGCGAGGTCTTCCCGAACCTTGGCGAGCCGCCGCGTGCGCCCAACGGCGCGACGGGCGTGCGCCGGGTCTTCATCGACCTGTGCGATCCCGCCAAGCGCACCGACGCGGACATCAACAACGCCATGACGCTGCTCAAGCGCATGAACCGCCATGTCCCCGTCACGCTCGGGCTCAACCAGAGCGAGGCCGAGCGCATCGCGCAGGTCCTCGGGCTTGACGTCTTCACGAACGCCAACCAGCACACCCTGGGCGAGGTCATCCGTCAGGCCTCTGTCGCGATCCGCAACGCCCTGGGCATTGCGTGCGTCGTCGTGCATCCGCGCGAGGGCGCCGCTGCGGCCTTGGCCGACAACGGGAAGGTGACCTCCGCCTGGTTCGAAGGGCCTTTCACGTCCAAGCCCAAGCTCTCCACCGGCGCGGGCGACCACTTCAATGGCGGATTCGCCATGGCGCAGACCATGGGCCTGGGCCTGGAAGAATGCCTCGCGGTCGGCTGCGCCACCAGCGGCGTGTACGTCCGCGACGCGCTGTCTCCCAATCTCGCCCGCCTGATCGAGTTCCTGCGCTCGCTGCCCGGTGCTGAGTAAGGGGGCTCTCAGCTCTCGCGACGCGCACTCAGCGCAGGTTCGGGCGCCAGGATGCTGACCTGCGTCGCGCGATCGCCTTCCACGTTGAACTTCAGGCGAACCGACGGCACGCCGCTCGGGAAGAACTCGTGCTCCGAGACGCGGGTGAGCTGGCGGGGCTGATCCTCGTTGTGTTGAAACGAGAGTTTGCCCTTGTCCAGGAAGATCCGGAAGCGGATGGGAGTGGCGTCCGTTGATGCGTACGAGCCCGCATAGACCGCGGCGCGAGCCTCATCGAGTGCAATGGATGCCGGCACGTCGTCCGCGCCTCCGAGCGAGGTGAGGAACTCCGCCACGCGGGCCGCATCGGATCCACCCGCCCTGGCGTGCTTGAGCAGCGTGATGTGGTGGGGGCCCAGCGTGCGCTGGATCCCGGGTCGGGCCGCGACCATCTGCTCCACGACGCCGAGCATCCCGAGCATGGTCGCGGCGAAGATGTCGAGCCTCGCCCCGTGATCGAGCAGAAGCGTGGCGATCGACCGGTTTCCGGTGTGCGAGGCTGCGCCCAGCGCGGTTTCCCAGTCGCCGAATCCCCAGTCCCACGCGCTGTGCACCAGGCCCGGCGTGGCCTTGAGCATTGCTTCGACCTTGGGCAAGTTGCCATGGGCCGCGCCGACGAACGCGCGGACCAGATTCGAGGGCTGCTCGGGGAAGTCGGGCCAATCGCTCTTGGGCGTTGAGGAAGGCTCGGGCTGGGCCTCCGCCCCGGGGCAGAGGAGCATCAGTCCCCCCAGGGCCGGGATCGCCAGCGTGCTGCGTCGGCTGAGCCTGGGTGCCGCGGCCAGATTGTCCTGTGGATTCACGGGCTTGCTCCAGAGCATCACCGCCACGCTGACGCAGACGCCCAAGCGGAGATCGGGTTCCGGAACAATGCGGACGCATGCCTAACCTTTGGCATGTCCACCCACGCCTTGCTTGCGTCGCTTGGAATCGCGTCCGACCCCCGAATCGTTGCGCCTGGAACGCCCGGCGCGATCGACTCGTGCAACCCCGCGACCGGGCAGGCGATCGCGGGCGTGAAGCTCGACGACGCCGCGGGATATGAGCGGGCGATCGCTTTGGTTCACACAGCGTTTGTGCGCTGGCGCGAAGTTCCCTCCCCCGAGCGTGGCCTGGTCGTTCGCGCGATCGGTGAGGAGTTTCGTCGTCTGAAGAAGCCGCTGGGCGAGCTGGTCAGCCTCGAGGTTGGCAAGATCCGATCGGAGGGTGAGGGCGAGGTCCAGGAGGCGATCGATATCGCGGACTTTGCGCTGGGGCTCTCGCGCACGCTCTCGGGCCCGGTGCTGCAGAGCGAGCGCCCGCGCCATCGCATGTACGAGCAGTGGCTCCCGCTCGGGCCCATCGGCGTGATCACCGCGTTCAACTTCCCCGCTGCGGTGTGGGCCTGGAACAGCATGCTGGCCGCGGTCTGCGGCGACACCATTCTCTGGAAGCCGAGCCTGCTTGCTCCCCTGACCTCCATCGCGTGCAACGCCATCGCCGATCGGGTCGCGACAGGGCTCGGGCATCCGGGTGTCTTCGGGCTGGTCATCGGCGCGGACGATGTCGTGGGCGAAGCCATGATCGCGGACCGCCGCCTGCCTCTGATCAGCGCCACCGGTTCGACGCGCATGGGCAAGCACGTGGGCAAGGTCGTCGCGGGAAGGCTCGGGCGCACGCTTCTGGAACTGGGAGGCAACAACGCGGTCATCGTCACGCCCAGCGCGGATCTGGATCTGGCGCTGAAGGCGGTCACGTTCTCCGCGGTCGGCACCGCTGGCCAGCGCTGCACCACGACGCGAAGGCTCATTCTGCACGAGTCCATCGCGGACGCGTTCGTGGACAAGCTCGCCCGGGCGTATCGGTCCATCCGCATCGGCGATCCGCTCGCGGATGGGACGCTCGTCGGGCCGCTCATCAACGCCCGGGCGGTCGAAGGATTCGAGCGGGCCATCGCTCAGGCCAAGGCCCAGGGCGGGAAGGTCGTCGTCGGCGGCGGACGGGCGACGAGCCTTTCGGGCCCCCTCGCAGGCGGGTGCTTTGTCGAGCCGACGATCATCCGGGCCCCCGCGGGCAACACGCTGGCGATCGCCCGCGAGGAGACCTTCGCGCCGATTCTGTACGTGTTTACCTATCGCGACCTCGACGAGGCCATCGCCATGCAGAACAGCGTGGATCAGGGCCTCTCCAGCGCCATTCTGACCGACAGCCTCCGCGAGTCCGAACGCTTCCTCAGCGTCTCGGGCTCGGGCAGTGATTGCGGCCTGGCCTATGTCAATCTGGGCACCAGCGGCGCCGAGATCGGCGGCGCCTTCGGCGGCGAAAAGGACACCGGAGGCGGGCGGGAAAGCGGTTCAGACGCCTGGAAGAGCTACATGCGACGCCAGAACGTCGTTGTGAACTTCGCTGGGGAATTCCGGCTGGCTCAAGGCGTACAGTTCGGATGATCGGCCAGGCCGGTCGTCGGCTCGCACAGTGGGGGGGCGGCTTCCCGGAACGCCAAGGATCCGGGCTCTCGTGATCAGGGCTCTCGTGTCGTTGGGTGAGGATGGGTCTGGTATGGGTTTTTTTCCGGCAAAGGGTGCAATCGTGAGTGAGCCAAGAGTTGCCGACGCATTGGCCGAAGCCGCGGTCGCTGACATCCGCGCCAACATGATCGTGGGTCTGGGAACAGGCAAGACCTCAAGCCGCGCGATCCTCGCGCTGGCCCACCGCGTCCGCGAGGAAGGCCTCCTGGTTCACTGTGTGCCCACCAGCCACGTCACCGAGACCCTGGCCCGGAGCCACCGCCTCAACATCCTCGACTTCACCATGGTCGAGCGCGTCGACTACCTCTTTGACGGCGCCGACGAGATCGACCACAAGTTCAACATGCTCAAAGGCCTGCACGGCGCCATCGCCCGTCAGCGCCTGGTCGCCCGCGTCGCCAAGCGCCGCGTGTACCTCGTCCACCAGAACAAGTTCGTCGAGCAGGTCGGCACCAAGGCCACCCTCCCCGTCGCGGTCATGTTCTTCGCGCTGGCCGCCATCCGTTCTGAAATGCGCAACCTCGGCCTCTCGGGCGTCGTCCGCCGGGATCTCAACGGCGACTACTTCCTGACCGATCACGGCCACGTCATCCTCGACGTCAACATGGCGCACAAGAACCCCTACGAGGTCGCCGACGCCCTCGACCACGTCCCGGGCGTCGTCGAGCACGGGCTCTTCCTCGACGAGGCCGACGAAGTCCTCATCGAGCAGGCCGATGGCTCCGTGAAGCGCATGCTCCGCCCGGAGTAAGCGCACGCCCCGTTCTGAGGGGCCAGTTCTGACCTCGGACTCCGTTTTCATCCCGAACGATTCCTGCGCCCGGCGCGCACAATCGCGTCGGACTCACTACGCTCAGCGTCATGCCGATTCCCTCGCTCGCGGTCCAGGGCGTGCTCTCGGACATCGTGCCCAGCCCTCCGGTGCTTTTCTTCTTCCTCGGGGCGCTGGCTGCCATCGTCAAAAGCAACCTCCGCGTCCCCAAGGCGATCACCAAGCTCCTGTCGCTCTATCTGCTGTGGGCGATCGGGTTCCGAGGCGGCGTCGAGCTGCTCCACGGCGGGACCGGCTCAGAGGTCCTCATCAGCCTCGGCCTGGCCATCTTCATGGCCCTGACCACCCCGGTCTACACGTACTTCATCCTCCGCAAGAAGCTCGATCCGCCCAACGCCGCCGCCCTCAGCGCGACCTACGGCTCGATCTCCGCGGTCACGTTCATGACCGCCTGCACCGTCCTTGATTCCAAGGGCATCATGCACGGCGGGCACATGGTCGCGGCCATGGCCCTCATGGAGTCGCCCGCGATCGTGATCGCGGTGCTCCTTCTCAGGCTCACCACCCAGACTTCCCTTCAGCCCGGGGCCTCGGCCAGCCAGGCCAGCGTCAAGGCCGGCATCCCCTGGGGCAAGCTTCTCCACGAGGCCTTCCTGAACGGCCCCGTCCTGGTCCTGCTGGGCAGCCTCCTGATCGGAATCGCGACCGGAGACGAGGGATACGCCGCCTTCAAGCCCTTGTGCACTGAGCTCTTCAGCGGCGTCCTGGTTTTCTTCCTGCTCGATCTGGGCCTGGTCGCCGCCCGCCGCCTGCGCGCCTTGCGTGAACAGGGCGCCTTCCTCATCGGGTTTGCGATTCTGCTGCCGCTCTTCAACGCGACGCTCGCGATCGCGATGGCCCGCGTCTGCGGCGTCACGCCAGGCAACGCGGTGCTGCTCGCGGTCCTGGGCGCCTCGGGCAGCTACATCGCGGTCCCCGCCGCCATGCGCCTGGTGATCCCGCAGGCCAACCCGGGGCTCTACATCCCCATGTCCCTGGCGGTCACGTTCCCCTTCAACATCGCGGTCGGAATCCCGCTCTACCTCTGGATCGTGCGCCACATCTGGCACATCTGATTCTGCATGCTTACCGCTCGGTCGCGTGCTTGCTGAACAAGTCGAGCCCGCCGAGCATGCGTTTGGACCCCTGCGCGAGCTTCTGGGCTTCCTTCTTCAGAGGAGTCGCCGCGATCCGCACGACGTCCTGGGGCTGCCTCGGGAACCCGCGGAGCGTGCTCGAGATCACCGCGCTGGCCGAGGGTGTCTGCTCCTGAGGCTTGCCGTCGATCCGGGCCATGAGGCTCGCGCCAATCACCACCGCGACGCACGCCGCCGCCGCGACAACCCACCGAGGCACATGACGCCCCGCGGGAAGCACCGCGACAACCGGTCCTCGCTCGGCGGCCCGCAGAGCATCAATAGTCCGTGTTGCAGCCTGCGCATCCGTCACCGGCTGCTGGCGCAGGGCGTGACCCTGCGCTCGCAGCGCCGCCTCAAGCTCCGGCGCGATCCGCTCCGCGCCGCCCTGCCGCACATCCCCCGCGTGATTCGTGCTGTCGTTTGCCTCACGCATGGCACCGCTCCACTCCGGGCTTTCCCGATTTGGCCGCCAGACCTTCCAACCCTGCACAGCCTTCCATCACGGTCGCGAACTTCTCGGCGCTCGCCAGCTCCTTGGCGAGCCTGGCCCTCCCCCGCATGAGCATCACCCGCACCGACACGCCCGAGCGTTGCAGCACGTGCGCGATCTCTTCGGGGGACAGGTCCTCAGCATACCGGAGCCACAGCGCCGAACGGGTCTCGGGCCCGAGCACCCGGTCCGCGAGCCCCCACAGATCAACGTCACAGGCCGCGACCTTCTCCTGCGCACACGCCGCAGCCGTTGGCATGATGCTCCGCAGCGCCCGTTCGGCGGTCCGAGCATCCCGCAGGTGCGTGGACGCAACCCGGGACGCGATCGTGAAGAGCCATGTCGAGAAGCGGGCTCTGCCGCCCGGATCGAACGCGCTGATGCTCCGCCAGGCTCGCAGGAAAGTCTCCTGCGCCAGGTCCTCGACATCCCCCGCGCCCACGCCGCGCCGCCGGACGAAGTGCTCGACGCGCGTGTGGTACTTCCGCACCAGCCCCTCGAACGCGGACGCATCGCCCGTCCGGGCGCAATGCGCAGCGGCGGCGTCAAGCACCGCCTCCTGCGCCACGAGCTGTTCAGGGGTGTGGGGCACAGCAGCATCCGGATCCGCGCTTACTCGGCGTCGTCTTCCTGGTCCTTGTCGTCCTTCTCGCCCTTCTCGTCAGCGTCGTGCCCTTCCAGGACCTCGGCCTGCTTCATCGCCTTGATGACTTCTTCCGTGGGCCAGGCGGCGTTGATGATCAGCGCCGTGTCCTTGGTTTCGATCTTGACCGCGTTGAGCACCTTGATGATCTCGCCCATCTCGGGGTTCTGGCCGCCGGCCAGACGAGCAAACGCCATCAGGCCATCGACGACCTGCCGCATATCCGTGGCGGTCTTGGCGTCGGCGAACTCCGCGTCCATGGTCGCGTAGACCGTCGCGTCCTTCTCTCCGACCTCGAACCAGCCGGAGCGCAGCGCCTTGAACATCGCCGAGGCGTTCTCGTCGTCGCTCTCGCGGATCGCCTCCGGGATCACCCGCGCCTCGATGTACAGGATCGCGCCGGGGCCGGGCCCGCCGGGATTGGCGAGAGGCTTGCCCTTGCCCGCCGCCGCGACTGCCGCGGAGATCGGGGCCCAGTCGCTCGCAAGGTAGACCAGGCGAGTCTGTTCGCCCTTGCCCGGGCGGACGACGCCGTAGCGACGCTCCCCGTTGTCATCCCAGGAGAGCATCTCCACGCCATCGACGTTCATGGCCTTGGAGTTGGGTTCGGTCTTGAGGTGATCCCAGAGCTTGTCTACCGCCGCGGTTGCTTCGACGAGCAGCACGCCGTCCTTGTCGTCGTCCTTCCCGGTGCCGAAGACCGTGATGCCCTTGAGGTCCTTGAGCGGATCGATGCCGAAGGCCTTGAGATCCTTCATCCCGCCTTCGTCGAGATTCCCCGCGTCTTTGAGGATGCCCTGCGCGACCTTGCCGTTGATCGCGGCCTCGACATTGATGTGGGCCACCCAGCCCGAGCTCTCGGGCACGAGGGTGCGATCAAGCGGCCCGCCCCAGGCCGCCAGCCCGATCAGAACCGAGGGAGTAACGCAGAAAGCGATGCGACGCAGGCTGTGATTCCGACGCATGAGAGTCTCCTTGGGGATCGCAAGGCGGCGCTTCCGCCCATCGCTCTGTGACACGCGGAACGACGTCTGTCGTTACACCTCTTTCCCGCCTCGCGCAAGAAAAATCCCGGACGGGCCTGTGCCGTCCGGGATCTGTTCGATGTTTCCGCTTGGACCGACCGGGGCTTCTTGGCGCTGGGCGGCTTACTGGCCCTGGGCCATCGAGTAGCCCTTCACGCCGTCGAAGATCCGCAGCAGCTCGTAGGAGCAGACCGTGAAGCTCTCGGCGATCTTGTCGAGCAGGGCGATGCAGCGCGACTGGCCGAAGGTCCCCGGCGCGGTCCCTTCCTTGAGCTCGAAGCGGACGCGGTAGTAGTCGACGCACTCGGTGTACACGCTGCCCGTCGGCCAGATCTGCGTGCCGCGGTTGCTGATGAGCGTGAGCTTGAAGGGCGTGTCCGCCGAAGCCCGCATCATCTCCTCCGCGACCGCCGCCGGGCTCAGGGGCGAGTCCAGGTAGATATCGCAGCCGATGACGTGCGTCACGATGTTCTTGAAGGTGCGGATGACCTGCTGACCCGTGGGCCTGGGCGGGCGGTGGAACACGTGCTCGCCCGCGTCGGCGGGAACGTCAACCGCGGGCACCGTCGTGGGCTTGGTGCCCAGGCGATCGATGATCGCGCGGGTGAACTCCTTGGTCCCGACCGGAGGCTTGCTCTTGTCGCCGAAGTCCGCGGTGTGCACGCCCGACTCGAGCGTCGCCAGCAGCGCGTTCTCGAGATGGGCTGCCTCGCGGAACATGCCCAGGTGGCGCAGCATCATGAGGCCCGAGAGGATCAGCGAGGTGGGATTGGCCAGGCCCTTGCCCGCGATGTCGGGCGCGGTCCCGTGCACCGCTTCGAAGATGCTGATGTGATTGCCGATGTTCGCCGAGGGCGCAAAGCCCAGGCCGCCGACCAGGCCCGCCGCCAGATCGCTGACGATGTCGCCTTGCAGGTTGGGCAGCACGATCATCTGGTACTGCTGGGGCTTGAGCACCAGGTTCATGCACAAAGCGTCGACGATGACGTCGCCCGTCTGGATCTCGGGGAAGTCGCGCGCCGTGGTCTTGAAGCGCTCCAGGAAGATGCCGTCGGTCATCTTCATGATGTTGGCCTTGTGGCCGCAGTGCACGAGCTTGACGCCGAGCTTGCGCGCCGTCTGCAACGCGAAGCGGTGCACCTGATCCGACCCGGGGGCCGAGATGAGGCGCTTGCACTGGATCATGTCATTGGTGAGCCGGTGCTCGACGCCGCCGTAGGTGTCCTCGATGTTCTCGCGGACGATCGACATGTCGATGCGGACGCCGGCCTTGGAGTAGACGGTCTCCACGCCCGGGAGGGTCTTGAAGGTCCGGAAGTTCGCATACGCGTTCCAGAGCTTGCGCGCGGTCACGTTGATCGACTTGCCGCCCCCGCCCTTGGGAGTCTCCATCGGACCCTTGAAGAGCGTGCCCGCGTCCTCGACAGCGCGGATCGCCTCGTCGGTCATGCCGCGCGAGTTGCCCTTGTCGAAGACCGACTTGCCCATCTCGACGTGGACGAAGTCGGCATGCTGGTGGACGCCCGCCGCTCGGAAGAGCTCGATCGTGGCGTCCATGATCTCCGGCCCAATTCCATCACCCGGCGCGAGCGCAATCTTCAAACGAGCCATCGAATACTCCTGTATCTTCGCTGTCGGAGCGTTCTTTTCGGACCACGCAACTTGTCGCCCATCCCATACCCCGGGATTCGGCCGCCAAGCATAGGGCCACCCGCGCGCCCAACCCACCGGCGCCGCTGGGCCGCGTCATCGCGGACCTTTTCCTCGGGATGTCTCCTGCATGCAGCACGCCGCGCCGTCCTTCGGACGCGGGGTCGGCGTGTCATCGCCTGTCAGATCTTGCGCTCAGGCTTCGCGCGAGGCCCGCACCAGGCGGTCCAGAATCGCCCGCCAGATCGTCGCGTCCGCCGACTTCCCGCTGAACACCGGGGATTCCACCACGATCACCGCGGCCCCGCGACCATCCGCCTCGCGCAGCGCCTCATACAGCAGCTTCGCATACCCGCGTGCATCCACCGGCATCGTGATCGCATCGTGCCCGCCCACGCTCCGCTTGCCGTGCGTCAGGACCACCGCCCGGCGTCCGGCGCCCGCCTCCGACGCCAGCACGCCGTCAATCTCGTGCGCCGCGCACAACACCGTCCTCGTGCTCGGCGCGTAATGACGGCTCAGCAGCCCCGGGCTCTTGAGCGGCGCATCCAGATCCACGCTCGCTTCAGGCGTCAGCACCTCGCGCCCCAGCACGCGTCCGAGCTCTTCCGCGCTGATCAGGCCGGGTCGCAGGACGCGCGGGATCGTGTCGGTCAGATCCACGACCGTCGACTCGATGCCCCCGGTGCACGCGCCGCCGTCGAGCACCAGCACGTCCTCTTCCGTGAACGAGCCCCGCACGTGCTCGGCCCGCGTGGGCGAAATCCCGCCCGAGGGATTGGCGCTGGGTCCGACCAGTGGCTTTCCGAACTTCGCGATCAGCTCCAGCGTGAGCTTGTGGTCGGGACAGCGCACCGCCACGGTGCCCGCGCCCGCGGTCACGATGTCCGGGATGAGCGCCGCCTTCATCAGCACGATCGAGAGCGGCCCGGGCCAGAACGCCCGCGCGAGCTTCTCCGCGTCATCCGTCCACGCCGAGACGCACCGGCGCGCCATCGTCGTATCGCTCACGTGCACGATCAGCGGATTCCGCGCAGGCCTTCCCTTGATGGCGTACACACGCTCCACCGCGTCGGCCCGCGTCGCGTCGGCGCCGAGCCCGTACACCGTTTCGGTCGGGAACGCGACCAGACGGCCCTGGGTGAGCCTCTCAACCGCCCGCGAGATGTGATCGCCGCTGTTCATGGCTCAACCTGGGAGTCGTGCCGACACGCCGGATTGTTGCCGCCCGCGGATCCGCGGGCCTGACGCTTACTTTCCGCCCGGAGCAGGCGCGGGCGAAGCCGCGGGCGTTCCCGCCGGGCTCGCCGCGGGGGTCCCAGCTGGCGCCGCTCCCGACGCTGCTCCAGATGTGGACTCGGGCGTGGAGGCCGGAGTCGCAGCCGGGCCCGCAGCCGGAGTCGAGGCGGGCGCGGGCTCGGGCGTGATCATCTTGGCCGCGTCGATCCGCGTCGTGATGTCCCCGCCGTTGCGGAGCGCTTCCTCCGGCGTGGGCACCACGAACTCGATCTGGTTGCGTTCGAGCGTCGAGCCCATCGCCGCGGCAAGCTCCGCGATCGCGGTGTTGTAATCCGCCAGCGCCTGGATCTCTTCGCGCTCGGCCTGGGCCAGAGACTCCTGGCGGTTGAACTCCAGGTCGAGGCGCTCGACGGTGTACCGGCCGATCGTCTGCTTCTCGACCTCCAGCGCGCGGAGCACTTCGGTCGCCGCGAACCGGCTCGTCCGCGTCTGCTCGATCAGGCGGTAGTTGGTCGTGACGTTGTTGAGCGAGTTCTTCACCTCCAGCAGGACCTGCTGGATCGTGTTGCGATAGCTCACCACCGCCTGCATGCGTTCCAGACGCCGCTTGCGGTAGTCCGCTTCCGCCCGGCGGTTGCCGATGGGCTGTTCGAACACCAGCCCGACCAGGTAGTTCACGTACGACCCGTCGAAGACGTACTCGTACGTGCTGCCGATGTAGTCATCCAGCGCCGACCACTTGGTCTGGAGCCGCAGATCGAGCTGGGGGAGCCTGGCGCGGTCCGCGACCGTCTGGCGGATGCTCGTGTCGTCGATCGACAGGATCGCCTGCTGCACCTCGGGGCGGTTGGTCACCGCCTTCTCGACCGAATCGAGCATGCTGAACGTCACAGGCTCGTCGATCGCCGAGTCCGCGGGGACCAAAAGGATCTCCGAACCGAGCGGGATCGAGGGATCGTTCATGAGCGACTTGAGCTTGTCGCTCTGATTCCGCAGCACCGTCTGGGCGCGGTACACGTCGGCCTTGCGGCGTTCCACGCGGGCCACCGCGTCGGCGATCTGCGCCGGCGTCGCGTCGAGCTTCTCGCGCGACTTGAGCTGATCGCGCACCTTCTCGCCGCGCTCGAGCAGACGCTGGAGAATGAGCAGATCGCGGTGCGCCTGCGTCAGCCTCCAATAGGTCCGCTCCGCTTCCGTCACGTCCCGGATGAGCTCGCGCTTCAGATCGGCGATCTTGCTGCGCTCGGCGTTGCGGTTGATGCGGATCTGCGCCTGCGAGACTTCGGACCCGAAGTTGCGGAGCAGGGGCTGGTCGTACTGGACCGTGACGCCGAGCAATCCCGCGGGGTTGGGCGTCTGCCCGCCGCCGTTGATCGTCTGGTTGTCGGTGTACGTGAGTTCCTGCTGGATCGTGAACTGCCCGCCGGTCGCGAGCTGGCGCTTCAGGCCGGTCGTTGAAGACACGAGCTGGAACTGATCGAAGCGGTTTCCGCTCGGGACGCCTCCGACCAGCGGGCGCGTGCGCGGCTCATCCGCGTCGTTCCAGTTGAAGTTGCTGAAGAGCGTCCAGTCGAACGCCGCCTCCGCCGCCACCACGTCCGCTTCGCTCACCGCCGGCGCGAGCCTGGCGAACTGCAGCGCGATGTTGTGCTGGACCGTCGTACGCACCACGCGCTCGAGGCTCACCGCGACGGAGGTGGTGGGGATGCCGTGCAGGTCATCGCCCATCACGATCGCCCGAGGGTCGTAGGACTCCGGGCCCGCCATCTTGTGCAGCTCGGGCAGCACGCGATCGGAGAGTCCCAGGCGCGAAACGCCCGGCTCACGCTGCGTCGTCAGCGGATTGGGATATTGCTCCGACTCCCGGAGCTCTCGCTTGGCGGACTCCACGACCGACTTGCGCAGGTCGCGCTCGGTCTCCACCGCCATCGGGCTCATGCACCCGGCAAGCCCCGCGGACAGGGCCAGCGCCAGGGTGAATCCGGGGATGCTCCGCAGGACCCACTGGCCCTGCGATTGGGGGGTCGGTCGGGACTTGGTCGTCATGGTCAGCGTCGTTCCAGGCCTCGCCCGGGCGGGAGGGGCCCGCCAGGCTTCAGGATCGAAGGCTAGCTTACACTTCCCAGTCGCGGTGGGCGGGTTTCCGGACCCAAACTCCTCGACAGCCCGATATGAAGAATGGTCGCTGCCCCGCTTGGCACGATCCTGACTTCAACGTCCGAATAACAGTCGGCGCCACCCTCAACCCGGCCGCCGAGCGCAAGGAGCTTGTCCGATGATCGCCGCAATGGATCTGCCGCGAGTTTCCCGTCTTACCCGCGCCGCCCTCTTGGCGGGCGCCGCATGGATCGCCCTTCCGGGTCTGGCTCTGGCCCAGGTCCGCGACATCGAGGCGTACAAGGCCGTGGTGCTCCAGAGCGCCACGCCCCTGCGCTGCGACAACTCCGACAAGTTCTACAAGGTCGCCGAGCTGGCAGCGGGGACCATCGTCACCGTCGATGGCGAGAGCAACGACTGGGCCCGCGTGACCTATCCCTCGACCCTCTCCGCGTTCGTCGCGGCCGAGCAGGTCGATCTGGCCGCCAATGGCTCCACCGGCAAGCTCAAGGAAGCCTCCAAGCTCAAGGCGCCGCACCTGGCCTCGGGCTTTGAAGGCAGCTGGAAGAGCCTCCTCGCCCGCGAGCTCCCCGCAGGCACCGAGCTCAAGATCCTCGAGCAGATCAAGAACAAGGACGGCAAGGTCCAGGGCTATCGTGTCCCCGCCCCCGATTCCGCCCGCGGGTATCTGACCAAGGCCTCCATCCGCAAGGCGACCCCCGAGGAGATCGCCAAGGCCGCCGGCACGACGCTGCCCGCGGCGGCCCCCGCCCCCGCGGAACACAAGCCCGCGGAAGCCAAGCCAGCCGAAACCAAGCCCGCCGAAACCAAGCCGGCGGACGCCAAGCCCGCCGAGTCCAAGCCCGCGGACGCAACTTCTCCGGATGCCAAGCCCGCCGAGAGCACCGCGACGCCCAAGCCGGTCGATCTGACCGCGCCGGCGCAGCCCACCGGCACGCCTCCTGACGCGCCCACCACCATCGATCAGAAGTCCGATCCCAACGCGCCCAAGCCCACCCTTGAGCCTGTTCCGGCCCCGACCGAGCCCGTCAAGGCGACGCCCGCGGCGCCCCGCGAGCCCAATGCGATCGATCTGGAGCCCACCTTCCAGCGCATCCGTCGCGAGGACCCCATGACCGCGGAGCTTGATGAGCTCACCGCGGCCTACCAGCGCCTCATCAGCGAACGTCCCGCGGGCGACCGCCGTCGCAAGCAGATGGAGCAGCGCGTTGAGCTCCTGAGCCTCATGCGTGACTACCGCGACAAGCGCCGCGCCGTCGAGGAAGCCAACGCCGCCGCCCGCCAGACCAACGACGAGTTCCAGCGCAAGATGGCCGAGTACGACCTCCAGCGCCAGTACGCCATCGTCGGCCTGCTCATGCCTTCCACCGTCTACGACGGCAGCCAGCTGCCCCTCATGTACCGCCTCCAGTCCGTCGGCGGCAGCGCTCCCCGCACGCTGGGCTACCTCAAGCCCACCCCCGCCCTGAACCTGGAATCCAAGGTTGGCGTGGTCGTGGGCGTCGTCGGCGAGAACCAGTTTGACGCCTCGCTCCGCCTGAACGTGATCGATGCGGTCCGCGTTGATCCCCTGCAGGCCGCCAAGAACCCGGTGAAGGTCGGGAACTGAGCCCCACATTCCCGGGTGTCAGGAGACAATCTCCTCACTGATTCCGGGGAATCTGAATCTCAACAATGGGCCTTGGAGAATTCTCCAAGGCCCTTACACTTTTTGACATGGGACTTCCGGGCCTGAGAACTGACCTTCGATTTGCCAGCGCGTTGTCAAGCAACGCCGATACGCGACTCGCCGCCGAGCAGGTGTGCGAGCAGGCCGGCATGCGCCTGGGCTCAGGCGGGGTCGATCTGGCGGTCCTGTTCTTCAGCCCGCACCACGTCGCGGGCGCGGACGATCTGGTCCGGATCGTGCGTGAACGTCTCGGCCCCGTGTGTCTGGTGGGCGCTTCGGCCGAGTCCGTCCTGGCCGGCCCCATCGAGCTCGAACGTGCTGCGGGCGTGTCGCTCATGGTCGCGCGCATGCCCGGCGTGCAGATGCACGCCTTCTCCTCCGACGACTTCCCGCCCTTGGACGCCGACCCCACCGTCGTCAGCGGCCGCCTGGCCGAGGCGCTGGCTTTGGGCGCGGACACCAAGGGCGTCATGCTCCTCATGGATCCGTTCAGCGCCCCGGTCGTCAGGCTGCTCCCCTCGGTGAACGCGGCGCTCGCGGCCCGGGGCGTGCCCCGCGTGCCGGTGTTCGGAGGCATGGCCTCCGCCTCGCGCTCCGCGGGCGGGAACGTGCTGATCCAGGACCGTCGCCTGATGCACGCGGGCTCCGTCGGCGTCACCTTCAACGGTCCGATCCGGATCGACACCGTCGTGAGTCAGGGTTGCCGGGGCATCGGCCCGACGATGGTCATCACCAAGGCCCGCGGGAACATCATCTCCGAGCTTGGCGGCCGCCCGGCGTACACCGTCATCCGCCAGCTCGTCGACGAGCTCGACCCCTCGGATCGCAAGCTCCTCGAGGGCGGGCTCTTCATCGGGCGCGTGATCAACGAGTACAAGGAACGCTTCGGGCGCGACGACTTCCTCGTGCGTTCGGTCGTCGGCGTCGATCAGTCCAGCGGCGCGATCGCGGTGGGGGACCTGGTCCGCGTCGGCCAGACGGTCCGCGCCCACGTGCGCGACGCCCGCACCGCGGACGAGGATCTCTCGCTCCTGCTCGACGCCCAGAAGCTTCACACCAGGCCATTGGGCGCGATCTGCGTGACCTGCAACGGCCGCGGCACGCAGCTCTTCGACGCGCCGCACCACGACGCCGCCGCCATCTGCCGCGCCTTCGGCCCCCTGACCGCGGGCGAGGAACTCGCCAAGACAGGCCGCGTGATCGACCCCACAGGCGAAGAAGTCGCCGGCGCCGATCCGCTCCCCATGGCGGGCTTCTTCGCCGCCGGTGAGATCGGCCCCGTCGGAGGCCAGAGCTTCCTCCACGGCCAGACCGCATCGGTCGCGCTGTTCAGGCCCGATCTGCCGCGGCCGTGATGATCGCGCCTTCGCGCCCCCCACTCACTCCGGCACAACCAACCCCCGGCACTCGCCGAAGCCGATGCGGGTGTGTCCGGGCTTCTCGCAGAAGCCCCGCATGATCAGCTCGTCGCCGTCCTGCAGGAACGTGCGGGTCTCGCCCGACGGGAGCGCGATGGGTTTGCGAGGCAGGGGCTTGCCGTCCGGGCCGTGGCCTTGCCAGGTGAGTTCGAGCAGGCAGCCGCGGGATTCGGGATTGGGGCCCGAGACAGTGCCCGAGGCGATCAGATCGCCCGGGATCATGTTGCACCCGTTGGACGTGTGGTGCACGAGCATCTGCCCGAGCGTCCAGTACATGTCGCGGAACGAGCCCCGCGAGAGGCGCACCGGCGCGATGTTCTTTTCACGCATCGCCGCCGACTGGAGGAAGACCTCGAGGGTGATGTCAAAACCGCCGCGGGCCGCGTGCGCCGGATCGCGGAGATAGTCCAAAGGCTCCGGGTCCCCCGCGCTGCGGCTCGGGCCGGGCACGCGGAAGGGCTCCAGCGCATCGAGCGTGACCACAAAGGGCGAGATCGTCGTCGCGAAGTTCTTCGCCAGGAAGGGGCCCAGAGGCTGGTACTCCCACTTCTGAATGTCCCGCGCCGACCAGTCGTTCACGAGCACGAGCCCGAACAGGAAGTCGTCGATCTCCGCCATCGTGATGGGCTCGCCCAGATCGTTGCCCATCGCGATCAGGGCCCCGACCTCCATCTCGTAATCGAGCATCTTGCAAGGGTCAAAGCTCGGCGCCGCAGCGTCGTCGGCCTTGGTCTGCCCCTTGGGCCTGATGATGTCCGAGCCCGAGGCCAGAATCGACGACGCTCGCCCGTGATACCCGATGGGCACGTGCTTGTAGTTGGGCAAAAGCGGATTGTCGGGCCTGAACATCGAGCCCACGTTGGTCGCGTGGTGGATGCTCGCGTAGAAGTCCGTGTAGTTGGGCACCTGAAGCGGCGGCAGCGGGATTACCTCGTCGATCCGGCGCATGAACCGAGTGCGGAGCTTCTTGTCCTTGGAAAGACGGCTTCCCACGCGCAGCTCACGCGACGCCCAGGCGCGGAGCTGTTCGGAGAACTCGTTGCCCGCTTCGAGCGACTCGAACATGTCCAGGAAACTGTCCGGGCCGTTGAGCTGGAGACCCTCGGGGAGGAAGTTGTCCTCGCAGGCCGCCATCAGGTCCAGGATCTCGTCGCCGATCGCGACGCCCATCCGCGTCGGCTCGTCGTGCGAGCCCGCGAACGTGAACGTCACCAGCGGGAGGTTCTGGATCGGAAAGTCCGCGCCCTCCTCATTGGCAGCATCGATGAAGGACTTGAGCTTGGGATCGTGGGTCTCGTTGAGCGGCATGGTCGGAGGATAGGAGAATCCCCGCCTCCGGACCCGGACCTTCGGTCCCGATCAGATGACCTTGTGGTGCCGGAGCTCACCCGTCGGCTCGTCAAACGAGCAGGACCCGAAGCTGAGCGCAAACGATTCCCGCACGCGGGCCAGCTGGATCGTGTCCACGAGCCGGTCGGTCCATCCGAGGGAGCCCTCCCCGAAGTGGAAGTTCTCGATCTCGGTCTCGTGGAGGACTTTGAGCGTCGTGTCTTCCTCGATGCGGGCCGCCTTGACCAGGGCCGCCGCGACGAAGAGGTTGAGGAACCCGTGCATCAGGCCCGACGCCGCCCCGGGCTCGTAGGTCAGGCGATGCGTCCCGCGCACGCAGTGGTGAAGCCCCGCGGTCGCCTTGAACGCGACGTCGGAGACGGCGCACGCGTGCAGGAAGATCGCCAGCGCCTCGCAGTTCGGGAAGGCTTCGGGCACCGTCCCGCCCGTGCGGATCTTGGCCGCCGCTTTGGTCCCGGACAGCGCCGCAATGAACCCGCGGCAGTCGCCCCCTGACTTGTGCACCTCGGGCGGGAACTCGAAGAACGGGAAGATGTCCTCCGGGATCCGGTCCAGCGCGTGATCGATGTAATCCACCGAAGGCGCCTTGAGCTCCACCGTGTCGATCTTCGCCAGCCCGTTATCCGGCCGGCTGTGGTACTCGTTGAACGAATCGATCTGCGCGATCCCGTCGGCCAGGTCCTGATCGACGAGGACCGACAGAAGCCAGGGCGACTCCTCGTCGTATTCGCGGTACCCGCTGGTCGCGTTGGTCCCCGGGAGCATGACCGACGCGTGCTTGGAGAACTCCTCCAGACGCGACACCGGAACGATGAAACGTCCGAGAATCCACGCGTCTCCGGACATGCGCGAACGCGCGTAGTTCTCCACCGCAGCCTGCATCTCGAGCTTGGCCGGGGGGAACAGGCCCGCGTAATCGATCAGGCCGGTCAGAAGAGTTTGGGAAGAGTCGGTCGCCATGTGCCCAGAGGATAACGCCCCGGCGGGGGATCCTCCCGAACCCTTGGATTCGGGACCAAAAGGTGCGATCAGGAGCCCGAAACCCGCGTTTTACTTGGCCAGTTTGGCCACCAGCCGCCACAGCGTGTGGGGATCCACCTGACGCCCCGTCCGCGTGTTGAACTCGTGGTGGAGCTTCTCGAACGCCTCGGAATACGGCAGCTGGTCCCGCTTCCCGAGCGATCCCACCGCGCCCACCACCAGACCCGTCAGCAAGCGCTCCTCGTCATCGCTGATCTTCGGGGGATTGGTCGCGGCCTTCCCGGTCCGCGGGAGCTTGGCCGCCTTGCGCAGCGTCTGAAGCCGGTGCAGCACCTCGCGCTCGCTCCGCTCATCGCCCGCCTTCTTCAGCGTCTCCACGATCGCATCGAGTTCCGCGGTATACGGCAGATCGTCGAGCGTGCGATTCGCCTCGATGTACGCGCTCACCAGCCTGGTGTCAGGCGATGGCTCATCGCGTTCCGGTCCGAGCTCGAAGAGACTCTCGCTCATGCGCCCGCCTTCTCCGGGCCGCGCTCCCCGCCGCTGAGGAAGGGCTCCCAGGGAATCATCGCGGTGCTGGCGTCGGCGCTCAGGTCCAGGAAGTCCCCGGCGCAGCGGTCGAACAGCGCCTGCCGCCTGGCGTTGCGCAGCCCGCCGTCGTGATGACCAAAGGGCGTCAGGAAACGCCACTTGCGCCCGGGCTCGGCCGCCAGCGCGTTGTAGACCGCCGCAGCGGTGGGGGCGGGGACGACCTCGTCCCGCTCCGCGAGCATCACCAGCGCCGGGCAGCGGACCTTGCTCGCATGCACGACCGAATCGCACACGCGCACCGCCTCGTGAAGCTGCTGTTCACGATCGGCGTGCCCCCGCGCGAGCGTGTTGATCGCGTCGATCATGTGCTTGCCCGCGCTGCCCGGGACCGCGCCGCGATCCCACCGCCACGACCAGTCGCCCAGCGATGGGAGCGAGACGCAGAGCCTCGCGGGCTCGTCCTTGCCGACCAGATGAGCCGCCGCGATCACGGCAAGCCCGCCTCCGAAACTGCGCCCGGTCAGCGCGATGGGCGCCGCAGCGCCGAGCTTCTCGCGCAGTGCTCGGTACGCATTGACCACGTCGGCGACCGCACGGGGAAGGCACCAGCCCATCAGCTCGTCGCTCTTGCCCTGGAAGGCTTCAAGCCCCTGCGCGATGTAGCCTCGCGGATCGTTGTTCCAGGCCGGCGTGTCGAGCTGGGAGCCCGGATAGCCCCGCACGCGGACGCACAGCGCCGCCATGCCCTTGGCGACCAGGCCTTCAAAGAGCTTGGCCTGATCCGCCAGCGTGGGCGGAGATTCATACCCGTGCAGCGCGACGATCCCGCCGCGGACGCGTGTGCCCTTGGGCGGGAGCGCCAGTCGGCACCCGATCCGCGCGTGGTTCAGGCTCTCGAAGACCAGCTCCGCGCCGGAATCCGAGGGGTCGCGTTCCTTGATACCCAGCTCAATGAGCTTGGGCTGATGCGAAAACACCGCGGCTTGCCACCCATTCCAGAAGGTCTGGTGCAGGTGGGAAGGCGTCACGTCCGCAACGTGCGCCAATGTGCCGACGGGCGTCAGCCCGAAGTCGTCCGGAAGATGCATGCGTCCTCAGCTTACCCGGCCTTGAAAGCCCGGCAAAGTGTCATTGCACCGGCTTGGCGTCCCGGGGATCGATCCACTCGGCGATCCAGAGCTGACTCGAAGGCTTCTGCTCCTCGTCGAGCTTCGGGCCGCGCTGGCTCGTCCACATCATCAGCTTGCCATCCGCGCTGAACACCGGGAGCACATCCGCGCCCGGCGCGTAGGTCACACGCTCGGGCGTCGCGGGCTTCTCCCCCCGCTTGAGGGCTTCGGTATCCACGCCGATCGAGAAGACCTCGTAGTTGGCGTGCCCGACCGCCGACGACGCGTACACCAGGAACTTCCCCGAGGGGTGCCAGTAGGGACACCAGTTCACATCCTCGCCGCTGGTGAGCTGGTATTCCTTCTCGATCCCCGTGATCACGCCGTTCTCGTACTTGAGCTCGGCGACGAAGAGCTGGAGCTTGTCATCGCCCTTGCGGTCCGAGCGGTAGCAGATCCACTTGGCGTCGGGCGAGAAGAAAGGCCCGCCGTCGTACCCCGGCGCCTTCACGACCACTGTCTGCGACTGGGTCTGCGTGTCGTACACCCAGATGTCCGCGTCGGGCTTCTGCCCGGGCGACACAGGCTCCACGTGGGAATACAGCAGGAACCGGCCGTCGGGCGAGTACGAGCACTCCGCGTCGTAGCCATTGCGTGCGAACTTGGCCTTGGGCTCCGTGTCGAGGTTGGCGGCGCGATCGACCGCCACGCCGTTGCGACGGGCAGCCTCCTGCTGCTTGGCGAAGGCCTCGTCAAAGATGGGCGCCACCCACGATTCCACGACTTCCATCTCGTCCGGGAACGCCCAGACGTAGCGGTTCGTGCCCACCTGGAAGCCCGGCTTTTCGCTCGGCTTGGGCGCGGTGAGCGTGGACCCGAAGATGACCTTGCCCCCGATGGTCGGGTGGAACCACCCGCAGGTGTTGATCGAGCCCTCGGGGCTGATCTTCACCGGCGTGCCAAGCCCGCGGACCGCGCCCCACTTGCCATCGCCAAGCGAATCGCGCTCGAGCCTTGCGACGTACATCGAATAGCCCGCGTTCGGATCCGGCGCGGTTCCCTTGGGCGGCGCCACGACCGCCTGGAAGATGATCCAGCGTCCGTCGGGCGAGAAGTACGCCTCGCCCGCCTTGAGGAATCGATCACGCGTCGTCAGTTGCTGCGCGTCACGCAGATGGATCTCGCGCTCACGCCAGTCCGACCCTTCTCCGGGCTGTGCGCAGGCTGCGCCGGTCAGGGTGATCGCGCCGATGGTCAGCAGTTCCAGCATGCCGACAGTCTAAGCGGTCGGGAGGCGGCGCACCGCACCTACCCTCGGGAGTGGAGCCGGTCCCCGCCCCGATTCGCGTCGTCCTCGCCAGGCCCCGGTTTGTCGTGATCGACAAGCCCTCGGGGATGCTCTCGGTCCCCGGGATCGGCGCCGACAAGCAAGACTGCGCCGTCGCCCGCGTCCGCGCGATGTTCCCGGGCGCGACCGGCCCGATGATGGTCCACCGCCTCGATACCGACACCTCGGGCCTGCTCCTGATCGCCCTGGATCCCGGCGCGCAGAGCGCTCTGTCCAAGCAGTTCGAGGCCCGCACCGTCAGCAAGGCCTACACCGCGGTCCTCGATGGCCCCGTCAACCCCGACGAAGGCGTCATCGACCTTCCCATGCGCCTCGACCCCGACAACCGGCCTTACCAGATCGTCGACTATCTCTACGGCAGGCCCGCCCGCTCACGCTTCCGCGTGCTCGAACGCTCCGGCCCGCGCACCCGCGTCCGCTTCGAGCCCATCACCGGACGGACCCACCAGCTCCGCATCCACGCCGCCCATCCGTGCGGCCTCAACGCGCCCATCCTGGGCGATCCGCTCTACCACCCGCTCGGGCGCAGCGTGCATCCCAGGCTCTTTCTCCACGCGGGCGAACTGGCCTTCCACGATCCCGATTCGGGCGATCGCGTCGAAGTCCAATCGGACACGCCGTTCTGACCTCGCCCGCGGGACGCCTCGTCAGACCCTGATCACATCCGCGGGAATCGCGCTCGAGAGCCCGAGCGTCTCGCACAGAGCCGCCATGCCAGTCCGGTCCGCATCCGTGAATGCGAACGTCTCATGGCTGTCGGCGTCGAGCACGCCCCAGCACGTGCCGTCGGCGTTGAGCATCGGGAGCACCAGCTCCGCCTTGTCGCGCGGATCGCACGCGATGTAGTTCGGGCCGAGCGTCGCGACGTCGTCCACCAGGATCGGACGGCGTTCCTTCCAGCCCCGCCCGCAGCACCCATGCAACCCGATCGGCGAGCACGCGGGCTTGTCACGCCGCACATCCAGCACCATCTGGTCCGTCCCGTCCACCTTCGAGTAGAACCCGATCCAGGAGAGCCCCTGACCATGGAACGCGTCCCAGAGCAGATCGCAGCACAGCGCCATGCGATCAAGCCTGGTCCCGCTCTGACCCCGCGCCCGTGCCTTGGCGAGCAGCGGCTGATAGTCGCGCACGAACTTTGGCGTCGTCAGCTTTTCCTTGGTCTGCGTATGGCTCATCGTCGGTCCTTTGCCAAGCCTCCCCGATCCGCGCATGAAAAAGGGACGCTTACCGTGCGTCCCTTCATCGAACCAGATCGCGATCGCTTACAGCGTCGCGCTGGTGTACGGCAGCAGCCCCATGAAACGGGCCCGCTTGATCGCCTGGCCCAGCAGACGCTGCTCCGAGGCGGTCGTGCTGGCGCGCTTGCGGCCCATGATCTTGCCGTTGGGGCTCATCAGACGACGGAGCGTCTCAACGTCCTTCCAATCGACATAGGCCACGTTCTTCCCGCTGGTCTTGGCAACCTTGGGCTTGGGTCCGCTCGCGAAACGCTGGAACTTGCTCATGGGTCTCGAACTTCCGTCTGTTCACGCCGTCGTGGACTTCGGCCCGGACTCCCGCACGTTGCGGGGACTGCGCCGGGCGGCGGCGTGGGTTGAGATCTTAGGCCCGCCCCTCCCCGGGATCGACGCCGGCCCACGCCATGCCCTCCCAAACCCGAGGTTGAACGGATTTTGTTTGGTATTTGCGCGACTCTAGCTCCGCCGGCAGAGGGAGAGCCGGCCCGGGCCGGTCAGCAGGATCAGGACGCCCACCCCCGCCAGGCTGGCGTTCTGGATCATGTTGCAGGTGCCCAGGGGCCCGGTGCAGAAGAGCTCGTACTTCCCGAAGCACCCGCACGTGACGTTCAGGCCCCGGTCGAGCACCGACCAGATCCCCGCGATGAACGCGCCGAGCTGAAGGATCGACATGAACGCCGCCGCCCGGGTCCAGACGCCCAGGATGAGCATCGCGCCGCAGATCGCCTCGAGCCAGGGAACGACGAACGTCGCCAGGATCGCCAGGTGATCGGGGAGGATCTTGAACGCCTTGACGGAGAACGCGAAGGCTTGCGGGTCGTTGAGCTTGTTGTACGCCGCGAACGCCATCACGCCGCCGAGGAAGAGCCTCGCGAGCAGCGCGAGCACCGAGCGGATCAGTCCCGGCGCGCTGGTGGAAGAATTGCAATCGCACCCGCTCACTTGGGCGCTCCCTTCTCGATCGGATATCCCGCAGCCTGCCAGGCCGGGAATCCATCGTGGAAGATGTGGAGCTTGGTGAACCCGAACTGCTTGAGCAGGATCGCCAGGTTCTCCGACGCGTCGCATGTGCCGCCGGCGCAGTAGATCACCGTGATGTCGTCGGGATTGAGCAGATCGAGCTCGCCGGGAAGCTTGGCTCCCGACATCATCCCCGCGGTCAGGTGCACCGACCCCTTGATCCAGCCTTCCTCGCGCTCGTGCTCTTCGCGGGCGTCGATGAAGGGCGAGCCCTTGTCGAAGAGCGCCTTGGCCTGTTCGAGCGAGAGGTGGACCGGCAGCGGTTGTTCCGTGCTCGCCGCTCCGGTGCTGGGTGCTGCTCCGGTCGCCGCCTTGCCAGGCGCCGCGGGATTGGTGTTCCCAGGCGACGCGTCCTCGAGCTTCAACGTCACCGGCGTGCGCCACGAATGGCCGCTGCCCGCGACCACCGCGAGCAGCGTGATCGCCAGGCACTTGGCGACGAAGCCCACGAGCCCGCTCGATCCGCATCCTCGGCGGCAACCTTTGCCAGCGCAGCCTCCGCCGCCGCAGCACCCGCCGGATTTCTCACCGACCGCTGATTCGCTCATGGCGCACCGACTCCCCGGAGGACGAACCAGCCGCAACTCACTGCGACGTGCGGATGGTGCCGAAGAACGGCAGGCGGATCTTCTCTTCCATCGGAACGTCGGTGACGATCAGCAGATCGCCCCGCACGATCCCGGTCCGGTCCATCGCGGTCCCCGTCACCTCCACGGTGTACTCCGTGGGCTTGGCGGGGTCGTTGGGCGTGAACGTGACGTTCAGCGCCTGGCCCGAGGGCGTGTCGGCCGTCACCGAAACCACCTTGAACGACTTGTTGTCGCGGTGGGAGAGCTTGGCGGTCGCTTTGATCGCATCGCCGGGCCTGACCGACCCGAAGGAGACTCGCGCCGGCTGCATGTACACGTCACCCTGCACGCTGCCCACGACCTGGAAGCTGATCAGAGGCTTGTTCTTGTCGGTCGTGCGGATGGTGCCCGAGGCGCGGATCTCGCCCACGGGGTGCTTGTCGGAGACGGTGGCCTCAATGGTGGCGCGAGCCGCGGGCTTGCCATCAAGCTCGATCTTCTCCGACTTGATGACCTTGATCGGCACGAACGTGGGGTCCGAGCTGGTCACGTCGGTGACCGCACCCTCGGGGTCGCGGAACGTCACGGTGACCGTGATCTTCCGCTCCTCGGTTTTGCGCACCACGCCGGCCTGCGCGATCGTCGGGTCGACCGACACGACAGGCTGCACGTCGGCCTGGATCGTGAGCATCGTGCGCTGCATCGCGGGGTCGTTGGTGGTGATGGTGATGGTCTGGTTCTGACGCCCGTGCTTGTTGCGCGGGTTGTAGGTCACCTTGATCTCGCCGCTCTCGCCCGGCTCGTACTCGCGCTTCTCGAGATTGGGGAGCGTGCACCCGCAGGTCGCCTTCATGTCGACGATCTTGAGGGTCTGGTTGCCCTTGTTGGTGAACTTGAAGACGTGCACCGCGTCCTCGACGTCCGGGATGTTCCCGAACGCGTGGCTCGACTCCTCAAAGACCATGTTCGGACGGTCCTTGATGCTCGCGGGATCGACAGGCTGGGTCTGTTCGGTCGCGGGCTGCACAGCGGGCTGGGCTGCGGGTTGGGCTGCAGGCTGAGCTGCCGGTTGATTGGCGGGCTTGGCCGCCTGCGGCGTCTGCTGCTTCTTGAGCTCGTCGATCTTCACCGGCGTCGCGGGCTTCGCGGCCGGGGGAGGAGGCTGCACAAGCTGGGCCGACGTCACGCCGGCAAGAGCGACCAAAGCAGCAACGCTGACGCAAACACGGCTCGACGCACGCGAGGCAGGCATGTGATTCCTCCAAAGAGTTCGCGAGCCCGTACGAACCGGGCCGCCGCTGTGTTCTTCGCCGCCAAAGGTAGCCGCGCTCGGGAATCCCTCGCAGGTCCGATCACATCCCGCGCGGTGCACCTCCCACCCGCCGGGGAACCCTAACAAGACACGATCGACAGTTCGCTCAGGCTCGATCAGACTGACGACGCCATGTCGACGGTCGGAAGCACCCGGGCGCTCCACCATCCGCCGCAATTCTCACACAGAAGCGAGACACCGAGCCGCTCGTCCGCCGCCTTCAAAGCTCCGTCGCAGCATGGGCATGAACCGCGCCCGACTTGCGTCTTGCACCAGCGCGCCAGTTTGCGACGTCGGAGCCGCTTCCCAA
This sequence comes from uncultured Phycisphaeraceae bacterium, assembly GCA_964531675.1. Taxonomy (GTDB): domain Bacteria; phylum Planctomycetota; class Phycisphaerae; order Phycisphaerales; family UBA1924; genus CAZHFW01. The sequence continues at coordinate 40,219 of CAZHFW010000021.1, forward strand.
AGAAGTACGCGCCGACCCCGAGGAGCACCAAAGTGACCAGGAAGATTGCAAACAGCGCCGGGCCTAGCTCTCCATCGCGCAGGAAGACCAGCGTTCCGGCCGCTGCCCCCGCGATCGGCCCGATCCAGAGCTCCCAGCTCAGCGCGGGATGCAGATCGCTCGGCGTTCTATCCGCCTCCATTTCAAGGGCTCGCTTGGGCATGCGAATCGCGCACGGATACGCCCAGTTTCGCACATCATGCACCTTGGGTCTGGTCGGGCTGTCCGGGCGCGGCGGCTCGTCGAATCGCGCCGACGCCGCGAACGCTCCCAGCGACCACGCTGCGGAACACTCCGGACACACCACGCATCCATCCGCTTCTTCACTGAGCCCCGCGAGCGATTGCCCGCATCCGGGGCAAAGCCCCCGCCGCAACGCCCAGTGGGTGATGGTCGGGATCTGACGCTGTCGCGCCCGTTTCCCCGGGCCGAGGAGCATGCCCACATACGCAGCAAGGACCATCCCCGAGCAGAACAGCAGAGCTCGCTGCCACTCCGGCATCGCAAGCCCGCTGCGTTCGACAAGCTGCCAACCCAAGATCCAAACGAGCCCTCCAAACGAGACGCTCGACGCGGGCGAACCGAGAGCCCACGACCGCCAGTTGGGCTTGGGCACCGGGACAGGCTCTGCAACCCGCGGCGCGAGCTGTGGGAGCTTCTTCTGATCCGGATTCGGCGCAATCAGAACCCGTTGGCCCCGATGATCCGAGCCGTACACCGCCGGCGAAAGCAGTTCGCGGAGTTGGCGCGTCACGCGAGATGGTGTCTCCGGTTTGGTCAGGGTCATGTTCCCAACACTCACCTCAAGCGCGACAGGACGTTTGCTTCCCCAACACCGAAAGCAACGCTCGGCCCGCGATCTGCGGAGTTGCAATCCTACGTTGACTTCCGAGCTTCGCGATACTCCCGAGGGGCCCCGGAGTGCATGACGCGCACGAGCCCGGAAGGGGGCCAGGCGCCGCCGCACGCGGAGCAGATTCTCGCGTTCAGGAACCGGGAGGCTTGCAAGGGCAGCTCCGCTTCACAACAAGGGCACGTTCCGCGGAAAACGTCATCGCTCGCGATGAACGCCGCGGCTTTCGCGTCACTTGCTCCAGACGCAAACTCAGGAAAGAACCATCGGAGGATCGCCAATCCGACCCAGATGCTGGTGACATAGGCCTTGCCCGGCGCGCCGGTTAACGCCAATCCAATGAACCACGAGATCAACCCCGAGCCCAGCACGAGCTCCCGAGGTTCCGGCCAGAAGCTGACGCGCTCCTTCCGGTAAATCACGACCAGCCTCTTGACCTCCTCGGATTTCTGCCTTGCATGCAGCGCGTACTGCCACGACCGAACGTCCACGATCACCGGCAGATCGTCCACCAGAGGCGGGGGTTTGTCGTAGGGATACTCGGCGAGGAACTCGGGTGCGTTCCACGCCGCCCCGCACTCGGAACACACAACGCATCCGTCGTGCTCCGCCTGGAGATTCGCGATCGAGTACCCGCACGCCGGACAACGCTCCCGGCGGAGCAGCAGATGGATGTCTCGCGCATGCGCGGCAAGGCGTCTCGCTTTGCCGCTCCCGATCATGGAGTTGAGCGATCCCAGGCCGAACAGGACCGCGAGCGCCACCAGCGCCGCCAGCGCGGGCGGGATCGAAAGCGCTGATCCCAGGCCGTAGATCCATCGGATGACCCACACGACCGCACCCACCAGCAAGAGCAAGATCACGACCAGCGCCAGCGCGACGCTGATCCATCCCCAGAGTCCGGAGGACTCGGCGTCGTCCTCGGGCGGGCGGATCTGCGCCTCCTTGAGGTTCAGCGCCGGTTCCTCGGGCGCACGCTTGGGCAGCTCGGGATCGATCGCAACGAGCATGCCGCGGTGGTCCGGCGCGTAGACGCGCGGGTCAAGGCGTGATCGCACCCGATGCAGAAAGCCCGAACTTCGCGTGGTGTCGCCCGGACCAGGCCAGCCCCCGCGCGCGGACTCCGATGACCCGGAGTCGCTCAAACCCCAGCCTCCTCGCGTTCGGACTCCATCCATCCGCCGCGGAGGCCTCCCGCGAGGAACTCATCCAGCGCCGCGTGCACCGCTTCGGGCGTCTTGGCGCCGCGCACACGCTCCTTCAGCGGCCGCACACCGATGATCTTCCCGTTCCTCGGATCGACCGTCATGAGCCGCTTGGCGAACCAGCTGATGCGCCGGTTGATCTGGAAGAGCGCGTAGCGATCATCGCGCTGCGTCCGCATGAGCTCGAAGAACCGCCGCACCGTCGCGATCTTCTCGGCTTCCGTCGGCTCGGCGGGCGTCGCGCCCGTGGTCTGGATCGCCCATCCATCGCGGAAGATCCAGGGCGTGGAGAGCGCCCCGCGCCCGATCATCACGCCCGCGCAGCCGGTCTTCTGGATCATGCCGACAACATCGGGCGCCTCGCGCACGTCGCCATTGCCGATGACCGGGATCGCCCTCGAACGCTGCGCCCCGCGCTGCACTTCCTCGACCACCCGCGCGATGCCCGCGTGCTGGACTTCGCCCTGGAACTTCATCTCGGTCGTGCGCCCGTGCACCGTGACGCCCACCACGCCCACGTCCGCGAGCATCCGCGCCAGCTGAGGCGAGCAGGCCTGCCCCGCCAGATAGTCAGAGGTCGACCAGCACAGGCGCATCTTGCACGTCAGAGGCACCGCCATGCGTCCGCTGCGCGTCAACGCTTCAGGATTCACCAGTGCCGCGCCCCCGAGACGGCGCGACCACTCCTCGGCATCCAGCGGGCACTTGTCGAGCTCCTGCACCACCCGCGCCGCGATCGCCACCGCCCGGCTCAGGTCCGTGAGAAGCTTCGACCCGCCATCCTTCTTGGTCACCTTGTCGACCGGACATCCCATGTTGATGTCCACGATCGTCGCGCCGTGCTCCACCGCCCAGCGGGCGCCCTCGGCCATGATCTCCGGATCGCTCCCGTAGAGCTGCATGCCCACAGGCTTGTCGAACGCGTCGGTCTTGGCCAGATCCAGGCTCGTCGCGGTCCCACGCAGCAGCCCCTGCGGGCTCAACAGGTCCGTGCACGCCAGCCCCACGCCTCCCCATTCCCGGCACACCGTGCGGAACGCCAGATCGCAATACCCCGCGATGGGCGCCAGCAGCAGGTTCGTCGCCAGACGAATCGGCCCGAGTTGGAGAGGTTCCCCGATCACGCGGAGATTCTAGGGGTTCAGACGCCCGCGCCCGACCAGCGCCCCGCGCACCAAAGTCTCACAGACCCGCGACGCCGATCGGTGTCCCCGCTCCCAACCTATCCTGCACCCCATGTACCAGGCCCTCCTGACCCGCAAGTACCTCACGAGCAAGGTCATGCCTCTGCTCGCTTCGCTGGCGGTGCTCCTGTGCACCGCGATGGTCCTGGTCACGTGGTCGGTGATGGGGGGGTTCCTCAAGACCCTGGTCAACTCGGGACGCATCCTCGTCGGCGATGTCGCGATCGCGTGGCCCAACACCGGATTTGCGCACTACGACGATCTGGTCCGCAGGCTCGAGGCCGATCCGACCATCGCCGCCGCCAGCCCGCTCATCGAGAGCTTCGGGCTCATCGGCCTTCCCGACGGTCGCACCGAGACCGTCATCGTCAAAGGCATCGATGGCCCGTCCTTCAACAAGGTCACCAGCATCGACGACTACCTCTGGTGGAAGCCCATCACCGTCCCCCTTGACAAGGACCGCAAGAAGGAAGACCCCAGGCTCCGCGACGGCATCAAGGACGAGCTCGGCCGCATGCACGACGCGGGCAAGACGCTCACCAAGGAAGCCCTCGCCGCCGCTGTCCTCGGCATCGAAGTCAGCGGCTTCAACTACCGCGAACCCGAAGGCTTCTACAACCCCATGGTCCGCACCATCAAGGGCGCCGATGGCCAGGTCCAGACCCTCGACATGTGGCTTCCACGCTCGGGCACGGTCACCCTCAGCCTGCTCCCGCTCGATCAGAAAGGCCGTGCGGTGGAGATGGTGACCCTCAAGGTCCCCGTCGCCAACGAGTTCAAGACCGGGCTTTACGAGGTCGATCGCCGCACCGTACTCGTCAGGCTCGACGCGCTCCAGAAGTCGATGAAGATGAACGCCGCCAAGAGGCTGGCCAGGTCCGACGAGGCGGGCATCCGCATCGTGACCGACCCGGAGACGGGCGAAGAGAAGATCGTGACCGCCGCGGAGGATCAGCTCATCGACGAGCCCGCCCGCGTCACCACGGTGATCGTCCGATCCAAGGATGAGCCCACCTGGAACCGCGACTCCACGCAGATCGCCCAGGATCTCAAGAAGCGCTGCGAAGAGATCTACACCCGCTTCGCAATGGACCACAAGGGTGAGGTCCCCGACTCCTTCACGATCCAGATCATGACCTGGGTCGATCAGAACCGCACGATGATCAGCGCCGTCAAGAAGGAGACCTCGCTGGTCCTCTTCCTGTTCAGCTTCATCTCCCTCACCGCGGTCTTCCTGGTCCTGGCGATCTTCTGGAGCATGGTCTCCGAACGCACCAAGGACGTGGGAATCATGCGCTCCCTCGGCGCCAGCCGCATGGGCGTCGCCTGGCTCTGGCTGCGCTACGGCATGGCCATCGGCATCGTCGGCGCCGCCCTGGGCGGTCTGGCGGCCTACCTGATCGTCACCAACATCAACCCCATCCACGAGTGGATGGGTGAACAGCTCGGCGTCCAGATCTGGGACCCGCGCATCTACTACTTCACCAAGATCCCCAACGAGGTCGACTGGGACAAGGCCGCGATCGTGCTGATCGCCGGCGTGCTCTCCAGCGTCCTGGGCGCCCTCATCCCCGCCCTCCGCGCCGCCCGCATGGACCCCGTCCGCGCCTTGCGTTTCGAGTAGCCTCCCGCGCGTCCTACCGACTCTTCCAAATCACCCCAACGCTCCGGAGCCCCATGACCCGCATCGCTGTCCAGAACCTCCACAAGACCTACCGCCTCGGACGTGTCGGCGTCCCGGTCCTTCGCGGCGTCTCGCTCACCGTTGAGCCGGGCGAGTTCGTCGCCATCCTCGGCGCCTCCGGTTCGGGCAAATCCACGCTCCTCCACCTCATGGGAGGCCTGGACCGCCCCGATCGCGAGCCCGCGCCCAGCATCCGTTTCGACCACACCGAGGTCACCAGCCTCTCTCAGCGCGAGCTCGATCGCTTCCGCGCCCGCCAGGTTGGCTTCGTGTTCCAGTTCTACCACCTCTTCGCCGAGCTCACGGTCCTCGAGAACGTCCTTATCGGGTCCATGATCCGCTACGGCCGCTGGTCCTACGCCCGCCAGCGCACCGACCTCACCACCCGCGCCACCAGCCTCATCGAGCGCGTCGGACTGGGACACCGCCTCAAGCACCGCCCCGCCGAGCTCTCCGGCGGCGAGCGCCAGCGCGTCGCCCTCGCCCGTGCGCTCATCAACGACCCCCCGGTCCTCCTGGCCGACGAGCCCACCGGCAACCTCGACCGCACCACCGGCGCCTCGATCCTGGACGCCCTGACCGAGCTCCGAGGGGGAGCCAAACGCACCATGGTGATCGTGACCCACGACCCCGAGACCGCCGCCCGGGCCGACCGGGTCGTCAGGCTCGTGGACGGGATGGTCGCGGACGTGCCCGCCCCCCAGCAGCAGGCCCAGGCGGCCGGATCCAGGTAGGAACGCCCGGGCAATCCCTTCCCTCCAATCCCGAACCAGATAAACTGATTGGACCCTCCCCACGGGGCGGGCACCTGTCAGGGAACTTTTCAGTACACTTCGCCCGAGTCGACGTAAGCAGGTACTATCCGATCCTCGGAGACCATGGTGACGCCGACCTCGACCCAACCGACCATCGACCCCGTCATGGGCCAACACCCCCGCGATGCATCATCTCGCACCATCGAACTCACCGGCTGGGCGGGCGAGCCTGTCCGCGCGTCGCTGATCGAGCAGGGTGCCGGCCCGGCCTTCCTCTTCCTGCACGGGTTGGTCGGACTCAACGAACACTGGCTCGACGTGGTGCGCAAGGCCAGCAGCCGCACGCATTGCGTGATGCTCGAGCTCCCGTTGCTCCAGCTCCGCGGCGATGACTGCTCCATCGCGGGCGTGACCGAGCTGACGATCCGCTTCATCGAGCAGTACCTGCGCAAGCCCGGGACCTTGCCCCCCATCGTGGTGGGCAACTCCTTCGGCGGGCACGTCGCGCTCCGCGTCGCGCTGGACCGCCCCGAGCTTGTCCGAGGCCTGGTCCTCGCGGGCTCCTCGGGCCTCATCGAGAAGTCGATGGTCCGCGAGGTGCAGATCCGCCCGAGCCGTGAGTGGCTCTCGGAGAAGATCGGCGAGCTCTTCCATGACCGCTCCAAGATGCGCGAGGCCGACCTCGACCGCGCGTTTGCGGAACTCTCCCAGCGAGGCAGCGCCCGCGCGATGATCAAGCTCTCTCGTTCGGCCCGCCGCAATCACCTGGGCAAGAAGATCGGGAACATCACCCGTCCCACGCTCCTGATCTGGGGCAAGCAGGACATCGTCACGCCCCCGGAGGCGGCCGAGCAGTTCCTCAAGCTCATCCCGGATTCGCGGATCGTCTGGCTCGAGCCCTGCGGGCACGCCCCCATGATGGAGTGCCCCGAGCCCTTCGCCGACGCCCTTCTGGGATTCGCCGACGAGCTGGCGTCCAAGGGTCTCTGATCCGCTGCTTCCGCTCGGTTCCTGTTTGCCGCGACCGATCGGGGCAAGGCAACGCATTCCCGTGAGGCGATCCCTGTCATGAGCTGGACTTCTCTTGTTGGCCTCGGTCTCTCCACCTACCTGTCCCAGCGACGCAGGCTGCTTTCCGACCTGAAGCACTGGCAGGAGAACTCGGCCCGCATCCAGCGCGCCCAGCTCCGCGAGCTGCTCCGCCAGGCCTCCGGCACCGAGATCGGACGCACGCACAACTTCGCGCGGATCGCCGAGCTCGACGACCGCGCCATGCTCGACGCCTACCGCGTCGAGATCCCTCTGGCCGACTGGTACCGCTATCGCACCCAGATCGCCCGCATGCGTGAAGAGGCCGAGGCCGATGTGCTCTGGCCGGGGCTGGTCCGCGACTTTGCGCAGACCTCGGGCACCACCGCGGGCGACAAGTACATCCCCGTCTCCGAAGCGATGCTCGCCTCCAATCGCAAGGCGAGCTTCGACATCTTCGCCAACGCCGAACGTTTCGGCATCCCCCTCACCAAACTCCTGGGAGGCAAGAGCCTCTTCCTCGGCGGTTCGACCAACCTTTCGACTTCCGAGAAGGGCATCCGCACCGGCGATCTCTCGGGCATCGTGACGCGCCTGATCTTCTGGCCGGTCACCGAGATCTACCTCCCGGGCCCCGAGATCGCGCTGATGAGCCACTGGCCGAGCAAGCTCGACGCCATGGCCCGTCTGTGCGTCGAGCAGGACGTCCGCATGGTCTCGGGCGTTCCCTCGTGGGCCATCGTGCTCTTCGAAAAGATCGTCGCGCTGGCCAAGGAGCGAGGCCGCAGCGCCAGCTGCCTCCGCGATGTGTGGCCCAACTTCCAGCTCTTCGTCCACGGCGGCGTGAAGTACCCGCCCTTTGAGCAGAAGGTGAAGCAGGTCTGGTCGGGAAGCGACATCGACGTGCCGCACCGCCTGGAGCTCTACCCCGCCAGCGAGGGCTTTGTCGCGATCCAGGACACGCCGGGCGATCCGGGCCTGCGCCTGAACGTCGACATGGGCATGTTCTACGAGTTCGTCCCGCTCGAGGACATCGACAAGCCCGACGCGCCCGCCTTCACCTGCGAGCAGGTCGAGAAGGGCCAGAAGTACGTCGTCTGCATGAGCACCTGCGCCGGTCTGTGGCGCTACATCCTCGGTGACGTGGTCGTCTTTGAGACCCTCCCCGCCGACCTGGACAGCCGGGGTGGTGAAGGACCGTGCCGCCTCCGCATCGTCGGACGCCATCGCCACTTTATGAACGCCTTCGGCGAGAACCTGATCGGCGAGCACATCGAGAATGCGGTGGTCACCGCTGCCAAGGCCTCGGGCCTGGCGGTGGGGGAGTTCACCGCTTCCCCGGTCTACCCCGCCGAGGGTCGCCGGGCGGGCATGGAGCTGGTCGTCGAACTCGAAGCCTTCTCCTCGGCCACCCCGGACAAGCTCGGCCGGTTCCAGCACGCCTTCGACGAGGCCCTCAAGGCCCAGAACGTCGACTACACCACCAAGCGCACCGACGGCGTGGGCATGGCCCCGCCCACCATCACGCCGGTCGCGGTCGGGACCTTCCACAAATGGATGGAGTCCCGCGGCAAGCTCGGCGGCCAGCACAAGTGTCCCCGCTGTTCCAACGGCCGGGAGATCCTGGAGGCCGTCCTGCAGGTCGCCCGCTCTGTGTAGATCTTGTTTGGAATCTATTTGGGCTTCCGCACGGATTTACGGAAGGACCCCTATGCTTGGCCGAAGGAAGATCTGGTCATGAAGACCCGTCGGAAGAAAGCTGGCAAGCGGGAGCGATCGGAGGATCAGCTGCGCCTGCCCGCCCCGGGACTTGCGGTCAAAGTCCTCGCCGCTGGCTGCCTGAGCATGGCTGCCATCGCAGGCGGTCTTGCGATCTATCTCGATCGCGACAGCGCCTCGGCCCCCGCCGCCATCCGCACGACCGCGGTCGCGCAGGGCGTCGTGCTGGCCGAGCCCTACCCGATGGTCATCGAACAGAGCACCAAGGGCCCTCCCCGGGTCACCCTGCTCAAGGACTCCGGTGCCGGCGACGCCACCCGCAAGGTGCAGCAGCTCGATGGCGAGACCGTCCGCGTCGCGGGCCGTCGCCTGAACGACAGCCCCCGCCCCCTGATTGAAGTCTTCGATGCCTCCAGCATCGCTCCCGCGGAGAGCTTTGACTCCGTGGTGAATGCCGCGGCCAAGCGTCAGACGCTCGGCGACACCGTGGTCACCGGTCAGATCGCCTCCGCGGTCAACGCGGGCGATCCCCCCATGCTCGCGGCTCCCGACGGCGCGGGCGGCGTGCGGTACTACCTGCTCGCCACCGAAGGCGGCGGGCGTCTGGACCCCGCGGTCATCCGCACCCTGCGCGGTCAGATCGAGGCCGCCGGTCGTCTGGAACGCGTCGGTGATCTCTGGATCCTCCGCGTCAATCCGCGGAACCTCCGAGCCGGCCAGGGCTGACTTCGAACGAGCCGGGGCTGAGCGGCCCGCGTCGTGCGCAAACTCATGGTCGTGGACAGCAGGGCCGGTGACGGCCCTTCTTTTTTCCCGCCAAGGGCCTAACCTGAAGGGTCATGATGAACCCCGCCCTGACGCTCGCCCAGACCCCGTCGTGGGTCACCGCTCAGAACCTGGTCAGCTTCCTGCTGATCGCGGCCATCCTGAACGTGAATCTGATCTGCATCGCGTACTTCATCTACATCGAGCGCAAGATGGCGGCGTACATCCAGGACCGCCTCGGCCCCAACCGCGTGGGCTTCGACTTCGGCCTCCCCTTCATGCCCAAGTTCCTCCGGCGCTGCTGGGGTCTGGGTCAGTCGCTCGCCGACGGCATCAAGCTCTTCGTGAAGGAGGACTACACGCCCGAACGCGTGGACAAGATCCTCTTCACCCTCGCTCCCGCGATCATCGTGATCCCCGCCCTCATGGCCTTTGCGGTCATCCCGTTCGGCGGCACCTGGAACTGCCCGACCTTCACGATCCCCGTGCTCGACTGGACCGTCCAGGGCGGACCGGTGCAGGTGCAGGGCCTGGTCGCCAACGTCGGCGTCTTCTACGTGCTCGCGGTCGCGGCCCTTGGCGTCTACGGCGTCACCCTCGGCGGCTGGGCGTCCAACAACAAGTACGCGTTCCTCGGCGGCCTTCGCGCCACCGCCCAGATGATCTCCTACGAGATCCCCATGGGCCTCATGCTCCTCTCGGCGCTCCTGGTGACGCGCTCGCTCATGCCCCAGGACATCATCCGCCATCAGGTGGAGAACGGCTGGCTGATCTTCTCCCAGCCCGTCGCCGGCGCGATCTTCCTCATCGCCCTCATCGCCGAGGCCAACCGCGCTCCCTTCGACAACCCCGAGTGCGAGCAGGAACTCGTCGGCGGTTACCACACCGAATACACCTCGATGCGCTACGGCCTGTTCATGCTCGCCGAGTATGGGCACGTGCTCAACGCCTCCGCCTTCTTCTCGCTGATGTTCCTGGGCGGGTACCAGCTCCCGGGCATCCCGGGCCTGCAGCCTGACGACACGCACATCCTGGCGGTCCTGGCCAAGATCACCGTCTACTTCGTCAAGATCTTCCTGATGGCGGGGTTCATCATGCTCGTCCGCTGGACGATCCCGCGTCTGCGTTTCGATCAGGTCATGTCAATGGCCTGGGGCGGCGTGATCCCGATCTCCCTGCTCATCGTCGTCGCGACCAGCTTCATGGTGTACTTCAACGCCACCGGCATCGTCCCGATGGTGCTGATGAACGTCGGCCTCATCGCGATCATCTACCTGCTCACGCCTCTGATGCCCAAGGCCGAGGCCAACCGCAGGATCCCGCTCTACGGCTCACGCTTCAGCCCCATGCCAGGCGAGTTCGTCAGCGCCCGCCCGACCCACGCCATGGCGCTCGAAGACCGCCCCGTGCAGGGAACCATCGATCCGGTGCGGTGATCGCAGAGGCAGGAGAAAAGAGGCACCGGGGACTGGGCACTGGTGCGGAGAGCCCGCAAGTGCGCCGCGCGTTTGTGCCTTTGAGCGCATCCTGGATTGACCGAAGCGGTCAATCCAGGCGTGGTGTCCACCAGCGTGTGATGCGATCCGCGTGTTTACCGTTCATCGCTTCATCGCTTCATCGCTTCATCGCTTCATCGCTTCATCGCTTCATCGCTTCATCG
>CAZHFW010000021.1:51211-71660 GCA_964531675.1 uncultured Phycisphaeraceae bacterium
CTTCGTGCCTCCGTGCCTCCGTGCCTCCGTGCCTTCCCCCTCACTGCATCGGCCGCAGTTCGCTGGGCACGGGCAGGATGAACGACGTGGGCAGCACGTAGTTGCGGCCCTGGTAGATCGTGGAGCGTCCCGAGAGTTCGACGACCGTGTTGTCGCCGCGGGACCAGAAGAGCTGCTCCAGACGTTCCAGGGTCTTGCAAGGCAGGAGCACGAAGGGCTGCGACTGTGACGCGGCATCGTTGTCGATGCTGAACGCCAGTTCGCCGCCGCGGAGGCGGACGATCCGCCCGCGCTTGCTGCTCAGGACGGTGCCTTCGGCGACCAGCCCGCGCGGGGGCGGCGCGACGACCGGTTCGGCCGGCGGGGTCTTCTTGGCGACCGGCGGCGCGGTGGGCGCCAGCGGCCTGGCTTCCGACATGCCCCGGCGCTGCTGGAGGTCCTTGATCAGGTCATCAACCGACGGATCCGCCGCTTCGACCGCCGACGCGGTCTTGTGTTCGACCTTGGCTTCCGCCTTGGGTTCGGCCTGGGGTTCCGTTTTGGACTGGGGCTTGGCGTTCTTTGCGGGCTGCGCGGCGCTGGTCTCGGCGGCCTCGGGCGTGTTGGGCGCGACGGAGAAGAGGCTGACCAGGATGTACTCGCGGCCGAGGTAGTTGAACACCTCGCCTGTGATGGTCACGAGCGTGTCCGGGTACGCGACCGGCTTGTCGGTCGGTTCGGAGGCTGTTGCGGAGTTGGCGCCGAGCTGGGCTTCAAGCTGCGTGAGCTTGCTGTTGGGCAGCAGGATCGCGGGGCGCTCGCGCTTGCTCGTGGTGGACTTGTTGAAGGAGATGACCCACTCGCCGGTGGGGGCCTTGATGAGTGTGCCGGTGCGACGGAGCAGGAACTTGCCCTCGCCATAGCGGCCGCCGGTGGGGACGCCGATGTCATCGACGCCGATCTTGGGCGCGGGCATCGCGGGGCGGACCGGCGCGGGGCGCGCGTTCACGGGCGGGTTGTTCCGCCGGGGAGCAATGGGAGCCGCATCCTTGCTGGCGGCGTCCTGCTGCTTGGCGACTTCATCCACCGCCTTCGACTTGGTCGGATCCGCGGCCTTGTCGGCGGGCTTCTCAGTTGGCTTGTCGGCGGGCTGCTCGGCAGGCTTTTCCGCGGGAGGCGTCTCGGGCTTGGGCTCGGCCTTGGGAGCATCCTTCGGCTGGCCTTCGGCGGGCTTGGTCTCCGGCGGCTTCTGAGGCTGATTGCCGGGTTGCGCGCCGGGTTGGGTGCCAGGAGCTGCGGGGGGCTGAATCGGGGGCTGCTCGCCGGGCTTGGGAGCGTTGCCCGGCGTCTGCTCAGGCTGGAGGGCCAGCGCGGGCCAGGACGCGCCCGCCAGAGCCATGATCGCGGCGGCCCGGGCCAGCCCGGAGGCGAGGGAACGGCTGCGCGCGTGAACTTGCCTGTCTGCCTTCATGCCCCGGCCTCCTGTCAAACACCAATCGGACGCCGGGCATCCTAACCCCCAGCATTGGCGCGTGCCGGGGAATGGCGTGCCGGGGTTTGTGGCGTTGGGCGGGGCCCATCTGAGGGCACAAGGCGGGCTGCAGAAGCGGGGAGGGCGTTGACCCCCGCCCGGGCTGGTCGTAACGTCCTGTCCGGCCCTCTTTCGGGAGGGTCGGACCCCGGTCGGGTGCCAGAGTGGTCAAATGGAGCGGATTGCAAATCCGTTGCGCAAGCTTCGTGGGTTCGAATCCCACCCCGACCTTTCCGCCGCGTCCGCTCTGATCGACATCCCTGTCGGCCGAGCCCGCGGCGTTCGGCGTTTTGACACGCCCGGTTTCCGGAGGACCACGACCCATGTCCCACGACGCCCGCGCCCTCATCGAGAAGTTCAACTGGCAGCCTCAGCCCAAGGCTCAGGCGATCGTGAATCAGCTGGCGGGCGAGTGCCGGGCCAAGTGCCCCGGCGCCGAGACCCTGGCCCAGCGCATGAAGGCCGAGACCGGCACCCGGTTCGTGGACTGGATCGACCACATCGCGGCCCCCAAGTCCGCGGCGCTGGAGGCGAGCCTCCTGGCGGCGGGCTTTGAGAAGAAGCCTCAGCCCGGCGCGCCCGAGTGCTGGGTCTGCGACAAGGGCATGTTCCCGCCCATCGTGCTGCACGACGCGCCGGTCGTCCGTGTGGGCATCAAGGTCGAGTTCGTCAACGATTTCCTCTTCGCCCAGGGGCTGGCGCTCCAGGACAAGGTCCAGGGCGAGCCGCTCTCACGCTTCCGCCATGTCACGGTGTTCAATGGCAACGGCGCCGAGCTCTGCGTCGTCGAGCGTCACGGCTGGGTCGGCTTCGCGGCCGATACGTCCGATGCGACCACCAGGCTCAAAGCCAAGGGCCACTTCGAGGCGCTGCGCACCCGCAACCGCTTCATGCCCACGGATCTCGAGGGCTTTGCGGTCACCAACCGCATCGTGGACGGCGCGATCAAGGATCTGGGGCGAGACTGGACGTGCGACCTGTTCTTCGCGGCCGAGCGCGATTACTGGATGAGCCGGAACCGCGCCGCGAAGGTGCAGAAGGCCAGGCAGGACAAGCTCGGTCTGGGCTGGGCCAATCACGATCACCACACGTACCGCTGCACGCGCGGGAACTTCAAGCACCTGATCCAGCTCTGGGAGAAGCTCGGCTTCCATCCGCGCGAACGTTTCTACGCGGGCGCCGAGGCGGGCTGGGGCGCGCAGGTCATGGAGCAGTCGATCACCGGGATCACCACGTTCAACGACGTGGACATGTCTCCCGAAGAGCTCCTGGGCGACTTTGCGCACGACGGGCTCCCCGAGCATCAGGACAAGCTCGGCACCGTTGGTCTCTGGTGCGCGCTCCACGGCGAAGCGGTGCTGCAGGCCGGGATGCACCACCTCGAAGCCCAGTTCGACTGGCACGCGCTGGTCGAGCAGCTCGAGCGCGAGGGCGGCGTCAAGACCATGGCGCCCTTCACGACTTTCCCCTACCTGCGTCAGGCCTTCACCGAAGGCGAGCGCTGGTCGATCGACCACACCCGCATCGACGCGCTGCTGGCCCGCAAGCTCATCACGCCCGAGCAGGCGGCCCAGTTCCGCCAGCACGGCGCCATCGGCTCGCACCTGGAAAACCTGGAGCGCAACGACGGGTTCAAGGGCTTCAACCAGCAGGGTGTGAGCGACATCATCGCCCGCACCGATCCGCGCCGGTTGACGGCGCAGATGGCCTCGCACTGAGCGGACCAGGCTCGTTGAGAACTCAGGCTCGGGTCAGGCCGCCAAGGTCAGGTTCTCGTACACCCACGCGGAGCCGGGCTGCCACCAGAAGCGGAGGGCGTCGCCATCGGTGGCCGCGCCGAGCAGGCTGATGGTGCCGGTGGGGGACGCGACGCCGCGCATGGTGCCAATGGGCTTCTTGGCGGGGTTGATGATGCTGGAGAGATCGGAGACCTGCCAGCTCTGGAGGCCCGGGGCCCACCAGTAGACGACCAGTGCGCCCGACGCGTCCAGGCCCGTGACGTTGAGACCGCCCCAAGGGGTGACGTAGCTCGCGAGGCTGTCGCGTTCGAGCGTGGGGCCCGCGAACTGGTCGGTGAGGTTGGACGTGGACCACTCGGCGCCCATGGAGGGGACCCACCAGGTGACCGAGAGCTTGCCGTCGGCGTCGGCGCCGGCGAGGTTGATGCCGCCCCAGCTGGTGAGGTAGGCGTTGAGCCCGCCCGCCAGGGGCGCGGCGCCCGTGATGGAGGAGAGGTTGTCGGTGCGCCACTGGGTCATGCCCGGGGCCCACCAGACGACCTGGATGGCGCCGGTGTCGTCCAGGCCCGCGATGTTCTGGCCGTTCCAGTCGGTGACGTAGCTGATGAACTCGCCCACGAACTTGGGCATGGTCAGGCTCTGGGCCCGCAGGTCATCGGAGATGTTGCGATAGGTCCAGGAGACGGTGTTGCCCGACATGGACTGGGAGTAGAGCACCAGATCGCCATTGGCGAGCAGGCCCGCGATGCTGACCAGCCCGTCGGTGGAGCGGAAGTGCGTGATATCGCTGTCGATGATCTGCGCGCCCTGGACAGTGGTGGTGAGGTTGGAATACGTCCACTGGCCCGAGGGGGCGCGCTGGAAGAGCAGCAGTCCCTGATCGGAAGGCGCCGCGGCGTAGGTGGAGCCGTCCTTGGGGTCGGTGTAGGTGACGATCTGCCCCGAGAGCGCGGGCGAGCTGAGCCAGGTCTGGAGGTTGAGCACCTGCCAGTTCCCGTTGTTCTGGTAGAAGACGATGGGCCGCTGATTGGTGTCGAGGGTGACGATGGTCAGCGAGCCATCGAGGCGCGATGACCCATTGAGGACGGCGCCTTCGCCGACGTGATCATCGACGCTGTCGGGCGTGATGAGCTCGCTCGACTTGGCGTCGACCTTGATGTTCTGGTTGGAGACCGTGAGCGACTGGGTCTTGGTCAGGCCCGTCGCCAGATCGACGAAGACCAGGTTGTATTCGCCGGGTTCCACCGCGATCTGGTAGTTGCCGACGACGTCGGTGGTGTACGAGGCGACGATGGGCTCGCCGGCGAGCTTGGAGCGGACCTCCACGCGGACGTTGCCCATGCCTTCGCCCATGGTGTAGAAGCTGTCCGCGTCGCGGTCGTCGTAGACGACGCCCAGGACGTAGAGCGAGGGGTTCAGACCCTG
The DNA here is from genome assembly GCA_964531675.1 of uncultured Phycisphaeraceae bacterium. Taxonomy (GTDB): domain Bacteria; phylum Planctomycetota; class Phycisphaerae; order Phycisphaerales; family UBA1924; genus CAZHFW01. Next base: position 55,886 of record CAZHFW010000021.1, read on the forward strand.
GTAGCCGTATTCCTGGGAGTAGTAGGAGATGTACTCGGCGCTGGATCCCTTGGGCGGGATGAAGACGCCGAAGCCGAACTCGGTGTACTTGAAGTTGTCGTCGAAGGTCTCGTGGAGGGAGAAGACGTTGAGGCGGTGGCCGAGCGAGATGAGCCAGGCCTTGTGGGCGGCGTCGATGCTCGTGTAGCCCGCCGCGATGTTCTCGCCCGCGGAGTACGAGTAGCCCTGGGCGGTGGCGCGATCGGTGGGGTCCTTGCCATCGGGGTTGACGTGATCGAAGAAGGCGCGGGCGGCCATGTCCGCGGAGTGGGCGCGGGCCGCGAGCGTGAGCTTGTCGTTCAGCGCCAGAGGTTCGGAGGGGACCAGCCTGGCCAGTTCGCCCGCGGAGAGCCCCTCAGTGAGATCGACGCCGAGCCTGGCGGCTTCCGCGACGGGATTGGCGCGGGCGCGGTTCACCAGCTCGAGCATGTACACCTCTTCCGCGGTCCAGGCGAAGTTGGCCAGGACCAGGCGGTCCTCGAGCCTCTCGAGGAGATCGGCCGGACGGATGTTGGCGCTCGGGTTGCGACGTGCACGCTTCATGGATGCCACCTGCTTGTTGACGAGAGTCCCTCGATTCACTCCGGTCAGGGAGATCGAACGGCCGGATTTGGGACTTTCGCGCCGGGATTCCCCAAGTCCCCCGGGCGGCGCCGCTGCGTCGCCCTTTGCCGTCTGGGGCCTCGGGCGGGGCGTTACCGGGTTCAGGAACCGGCCCGAGAACCCCGCGTCCGGGCATCCTCCCGGACCGGCGGCGGGCCGGTACCATCCCACCGAACAGTGACCATCTCCCGGAGCGCCGCGTGAGCCAGCCGATCGCCATCCCGACCACACCCGAAGAAGTCCGCGCCGCGGCCGAGTCGTTCAAGCAGGATTACAACGCGCTGCGCGAGCAGATCGGACGCGTCATCGTCGGGCAGGGCGAAGTCATTGATGGCGTGCTCACCGCGCTCTTCATCGGAGGCCACGTCCTTCTGGAAGGCGTTCCCGGCATCGGCAAGACGCTCCTGATCCGCACGCTCTCGCGGGCGCTCTCGCTCTCCTTCGGACGCATCCAGTTCACGCCCGACCTCATGCCCGCGGATATCACCGGCACGAGCGTCGTCGTCGAGATCGAAGAGGCCGCGGGGCGGCGCTCGCGCCAGTTCCAGTTCCAGCCCGGCCCGGTGTTCGCGCAGATCGTCCTGGCCGACGAGATCAACCGCGCCACGCCCAAGACCCAGTCGGCGCTGCTCGAGGCCATGCAGGAGCGTGCCGTGACCAGCGGCGGGCACACGCACGCGCTGCCCGCGCCGTTCTTCGTGATGGCGACGCAGAACCCGCTCGAACAGGAAGGCACCTACCCGCTCCCCGAAGCCCAGCTCGATCGCTTCCTCTTCAAGCTGCTCGTGGGCATGCCGGGGCGCAAGGACCTGGCCGAGGTGCTGAGCCGGACCACGCAGGGGAGCGAGCAGGACGTGCGTCCGGTGATCGATGCGGCCCGGATCCTGGCGTATCAGCAGATCGTGCGCAAGGTCGCGATCGCGCCCTCGGTGCAGGACTACGCGGTGAGGCTCGTGCTCGCGACCACGCCCGACAGCGTGCACGACGCGACGCGATCGGTGGGCGAGAAGTTCGCGACGCCCATGGTGAACCAGTACGTCAGGCTCGGCGCGTCCCCGCGTGCAGCTCAGGCGATCGTGCTGGGGGCCAAGTGCCGGGCGCTGCTCGACGGCCGGGCGGCGGCTGCGACCGACGACATCCGGGCGGTCGCCCCCGCGGCCTTGCGTCACCGCCTCATCATGAACTTCGAGGCCTCCGCCGAGGGCGTGAGCGCCGACGCGGTGATCGCCAACCTCATTCAAACGCTTCCCATCGAGGCGGTCTGAGTCGCTCGGCACGTTCTTGCGTGCGAACCCTGGAGGATCAGTCGGCATGAAGCGGCCTGAGCAGAACCGCAACGCGAAGAAGGAACCCGCCGGAATTCGGGCGCGCTGGACGCTCGTGCTGGCCTCGGGTGTGGCCGCGTGCATGGTTGCGGGATGCGCCTCGGAGCGCCCCGCGACGCCGCAATCGGCGCGGGCCGCATCGGGCCTCCCCAAGGCCGAGCAGATCGACGACAAGGCGGGCGAGAAGTCGGCCGATCCCATCACGCCGATCGAGTCGCGGATCCACGCGGTGTTCGGGCGCACGCTGGTGATCCCGGTGCGCGTGCGCGGCCGGTTCGAGTTCGCCGACACGTTGCAGGTCAGGCTCGACGACAAGCGTGCGGTCCCCTCGAGACTTTTCCGCGTGTCGGTGACCGACGTTTCCGAGCCCGGCTGGCTTCCCGCGCCGGGCGTGTGGAAGTCGGAGCTTGCCTCCAAGTCCGCGTCGGAGAAGGCGGCGTTCTCGGTGTACGTGGTGGTCGCGAGTCTGCCCTTTGACGCAGTCGGTCAGGGCCTGTGGCTCGAGAATCACCGCGTGGCGCTGAACTGGCTCCCCGAGCCCCCGATGCTCGCGGCCGAACTCAAGCTCACCGCCGATGCGGTCCGCTGGCCCGAGGCCGCGTCGACATCGAGCGAGCCTTCGGTGCGCGATCTCATCGAGGCAGAGCGCATCAGCCCGCTGCGCCGCTGGCGCTATCGGCTCGTGAAGGGCTCGCTGGGCATCGCGACACAGGCCGAGCCCTTGCCCGCGGAAGTGCTGGTCGATGCGTTCCCGGATCCGGTGCTGGAAGCGTGGGCCAGGCAGCGTGAGGACCGCTGGTGCGTGGGTTTGAAGAAGCTCCGCGCCCTGGACCCCGCGCTGGCCGAGGAGCTCGTGGACGCGCTGCGCCTGATCGCGCGATTCCCGGGAGAGGTCGCGGTGCCGATGTGGGACACCGATCAGGGCGAGCTCGAGGAGCTCGTGCAGACCCTGCTCGATCCCGATCTGGCGGACAAGACCAGAGTCTCGCGCGTCCGCGAGTGGATCGGTTCACGCCCGCGGGCTGCCGCGTGGGTGATGGACGATGCCGGAGCGCCCGATCTGGCGACGGGTCAGGCGGCGCCCTCGGTGGCGCTGCTCAATCTGGCGCGCGATCCCGCGCTGGGATTCGTCGCGGTGGGGGGAAGGCCCTCGGCGCAGGAGATGACCGCGATCCCGCCCGGCCGCACCGCGGTGTTGCAGCTGCGCGATCGTGATGAGGCCGCCCCGACGCCCGGCGCACCGACGCCGATCGTGCTCCACGTGGGTGACTGGAAGCGGACGGGGACGATCGCCGATCGCCCGGTTCCCGCGCCGCCTGCGGGGATGCGGCTTGGACCGTTCCTGCCCGACTGGACCTGCGGCGATCTGCTGGCGGGGGTGCAGCCTCCCGCGGAAGCGTCGGGGCTGACCGCGGCGCTGCTCTATCGCGCCCCGGGCGCGGGCGCTGCTCCGGGCGATTGGACGCTGTACGTCGAGTGCCACTCCGGCGGCGGCGTCGTCTCCGCGGAGGATCGCCTGAGCATCTTCCTGGGGCCGATCGGTCCGGCGTCGGAAGCGGTGACGATCACGCCCGACGGCGGGGTCTCGCCCGCGGGCTACGCCAAGAACGTCGCGGTGGTCTCGGAGAAGGGCCGTTGGGTGGTGCAGATGAAGGTGCCCCCAGAACTGATCGAGGGGGATGGGACGCTGAGGCTGGCGATGACCCGGTCGGACCGCCGCGGACGCCGTTGGTCGTATCCGCGTCCGATGCTGCCTTGGGACGAACAGCCTGGCCGGGTGGCGATCGCCACCCGAGCGGGTGAGCCGCGGCCGGCCAGGGGCGACCGGTGATGGGGATCCCAAGTCAGGGTGGGGATCAGCCCAGCATGCCGTCGCACGGCGCGCCCGGCCACATCCCGGTGCTGGTGGAGCCGATCGTCCGGTTGCTCGCGCCCGCTGCGGGTGAGACGTATGTCGATGCCACAGCAGGGCTTGGGGGTCACGCGCGGATCATCGGCGCGGCCTTGGGCCCAGCGGGAACGGTCGTGCTCAACGACGTGGATCCGGGGAACCTGTCCCGCGCCATCGCCAATCTGGCGGGTGTGGGGCCCGTTGTCCGGACGATCCACGGCAACTTTGCGAACCTTCCCCGGACGCTCGAGGAGCAGAATCTCAGAGCGGATCTGGTGCTCGCGGATCTGGGCTTTTCGTCGAGCCAGATGGATGACCCTGTGCGGGGCTTTTCGTTTATGCGGGAAGGTCCGCTCGATATGCGCCTGGATCCGGGCCTGCCCACGTCGGCTGCAGACTTGGTGAACGCGATGAGCGAGCGGGAACTGACCGATCTGATCCGTGAGTACGGCGAGGATCGGCTGGCGCCGCGCATTGCCCGAAAACTTGTTCAGGCGCGCGCGGGGTCGCCGATAACGACGACTTCGAGATTGGCCGAGATCGTGCGCGCTGCGTACGGGCCGGCGGCCAGGGGGCTCGGGATTGATCCCGCGACCCGGACGTTTCAGGCGATCCGGATCGCGGTCAACGACGAGCTCGGGACGCTCGAAGCGTTTCTCGCCAAGGTCAGGCGGGGGGCGGAGAAGGCGAAGGAAGGGTCGGGCTGGCTGAAGCCCGGCGCCAGAGTGGGGGTGATCAGCTTCCACTCGCTCGAGGACCGGCCGGTGAAGCGGTGCTTCGTCGATCTGGTGAAGTCGGGGCTGGCGGAGGATCTGACCAGGGATCCGGTGACCGCGGACGAGGGAGAGGTTCAGGCCAATCCCAGATCCAGGTCGGCCAAGCTTCGGGTGATTCGGATCCGGGCGGACTGATGGCTCGGGACTGGTTTGGGGTTCAGGTTTGGGTTGGTGATGGGCTTCGGGGTTGAAGACAGGTGACATCGGGCGCGTCGGAGGTATGCTTCGGACGTGCAGGACGCTTGTGGGCGGGAACGCCCGCGGGTGGGTTCGGCGGACGCTTCGGAACGCAAGGATGCGGGCCGGCGGCTGCCGGGGGTAAGGCGACGGTTCGGTGGCTGCGTTCTGCAGCGCCGGGTCGTGGTCTGGATGCTGTGAGCAAGGACGACCAGTCGTGACCCGTGAACTGAAGATTGCTCTGATCGTCGGCTTCTCCGCGGTACTCTTTGTCGCGATCCTGCTGAGCGACCACTTCGCGAAGGTGCACAAGAACGCGCTGGCCGATCCCGGCACGACGACGCCGACGCTGACCGGCATCGCCCCCTCGGATCCGATCCGCACGCCCGAGTACACGGCGCTCCAGACGGAGAAGACCCTGGCCAAGGCCGAGGGTCGGACCCCGGTCGCCGACGAGATGGCCCGTCGTCAGGCCGAGCGCGAGCAGCAGATGCTCGACCGCGGGCCGGTCGTCGTGGACAACACCGCCAGCAGCGGCTCGCTCACCGAGAACATCGTCTCTGCGCTGGATCAGGCCAAGAACCGCATCGCCAACGGCGCCGCTCCCGCGGCGGCCAACACCGCGACCCACGCCGATCCGCACGAGGACCTCACCAGGCAGATCCAGGCGGCGGGCGGCAACGTGGTTGACCGCGGCGGCGTCCGCGAGATCGAGCTGGCCGGGGGCAAGCCCTCCACGGGCCGCATCGATCAGCAGCAGACGCCCAACACCCCCGCGATGCCCGGCAAGACCGACCTGGTGAAGCCCGAGCAGCTCGCCAGCGGCACCCAGCCCGGCGCACAGCCCGGGGCTGAGCAGATCAAGGCCCCCGAGCAGACCAAGCACGTCGTCGCCAAGAGCGAGAGTCTCTACGACATCGCCAAGAAGTACTACGGCAACGGCTCCCAGTGGAAGAAGATCGCCGAGGCCAATCCGGGTCGCGTCGCGGCCAACGGCGCGGTCCGCGAGGGCGTTTCGCTGGTGATCCCGCAGACGCCCGCCAAGGTCGAGGCGTCCAAGCCCGCGATCAAGGACCCGATGGCCAAGGATCCCGCGAAGGATCAGACCAAGCCCGCGGGCACCAAGTCCGTCGCGCCGGTCCCGAGCGAGACGCGCATCACGATCGACAAGGCCAAGAAGGGCGCCGACGCCCCCGCGACCAAGCCCGAGGCCAAGCCCGATCCCAAGAAGGACGTCAAGCTTGCGGGCGATCCCAAGGCCAAGCGTCCCGCGACGTACACCGTGCGTGCGGGCGACACCGCCGGCAAGATCTCCCAGCAGATCCTGGGCACGAGCAAGCGGGCCGACGAGATCCTGGAGCTCAACAACCTTCAGGAAGAGTCGCTGCGGGTCGGTATGGTGCTGAAGATTCCGTCGGTCTGATCGGGTGATTCAGGATTCGCGCACACGGCAATGACGCGTCGAGGGATCGACGCGGGGCCGGCGCGGAAGGGAACGGAAGTCCGTGTTCGTCAAGCTCTCGGCGGTCATTCTCTCGGTCGGCGTCGTCGCGTGCGGGCTCCTGGCGCTGCGCCAGCAGAGGCTGCAGGCGGCCCATGAGTTGACGCAGGCGCAGCTGCGGATCCGTCAGCAGGATGAGCAGCTCTGGACGATGCGGACGCGGATCGCGGCGGAAGTGACGCCGCAGAAGATCGAGCATCTGGCGGCCAGCTTCGGCAAGCTCCGTCCGATGATCGCGGATCCCAAGACGCCCGAGAGCCTGGCGCCCGAGCAGAAGCTCGCGGCCGGGACGCCCGACAAGCTCAAGCCCAAGGCGCAGAACTCGGGAGCGCCCCGCTGATGCGCACCATGGGCGCCACGCCCGACACCCTCAAGCGGACCCGCGTGATCGCGATCAGCGCCGCGGCGGGCATCACTTTGGCCCTGACGGTCATGGTCGGACGCGTGGTGCAGCTCCAGACCAGGCCGAGCGATCAGCTCCGCGAGCAGCTTGATCCCAGGCTCACCACCCGCGTGGAGCCCGGGATCCGAGGCGATCTCCTGGACCGTCGCGGACGCGTGCTCAGCGCCACACGCTTCGGGTACCGCGTCGTCGTTGATCCGATCGTGATCGCCGAGGACAAGGACGGCCCGGACCGGGTCATCGCGTCGATCGCGCAGGTCTCCGGGAAGCCCGCGGATCAGGTGGCCAAGAAGATCCTGGACGCGATCGAGAAGAACCAGCTCCGCAAGAAGCTCTGGGACGAGTACAACGCGACGCAGGCGCCGTCGGGCACCGCGCTCGAACGCCTGGTGGCGATGCTCTCGGGCAAGACCAAGACCTCCGCGGCCAAGCGGGCGGCCGAGACCTCGACCGAGGCCGATGGCGTCATCGAGGATCCGGGCACGGATGCGGACAAGGGTGAAGGCGAGAAGCCTCCCAAGCTCGTGCGCTATCTGGCGGTGACCGATGTGCTCACCGACGCGCAGGTTGAGGAGCTCAAGAGCCGCAAGCTCGCGGGCGTGCACCTGGAGCAGCGTCAGATCCGCGAGTACGTCGCGGGGACCGAGGTCGCCTCGGTGCTCGGAAAGGTCGGCTGGGAAAACGTCGGCCTGATGGGCGCGGAGAAGAAGCTCAACAAGCAGCTCACAGGCTCGCCCGGCGAACTGACCTACGTGCACGACGCGTGGGGACGCCCGCTTTGGGTTGAGCCCGGGCGGGCCAAGCCCACCGCGACGGGGCAGGACATGCGCCTGTCGGTCGACCTTGAACTGCAGCGCATCGCGTATCAGGAGCTCGAGCGCGGCGTGCAGGAATGCGATGCTGCGGGCGGGCGGCTGGTCATGCTCGATCCCATCACCGGAGAGATCCTGGCGATGGTCGACATCGTGCGGCCGGTGAAGGAAGCGGTGCCTTTCCCGTGGGCGCCCGCGATCAAGCGCGATCGCAAGGGCAAGCTCATCGGCAAGGACGACGCCAGGCCCGCGCCGCCGGCGCGGTACGTCACGCTCAAGGCCGACGAGAACCGCGAGAAGTCCGCGGCGCTGGGACGCAACCGGTGCGTGGAGGACATCTACGAGCCGGGCTCGACGTTCAAGCCTTTCGTGTGGTCGACGATCACCGAACTCGGACTGGCCAGGCCCGACGAGGTGTTCGACACCGAGGGCGGCCGCTGGGCGACGTCGTACGGGCGTCCGATCCAGGACGTCGTGAAGCGGGCCACGATGAAGTGGACCGAGGTCCTGATCAACTCGTCGAACATCGGCATGATCAAGGGCGCCGAGCGGCTGAGCTTCAAGCAGCTGCACGATGTCCCGGTGCGCTTCGGATTTGGAAAGGTCACGGGTCTGGGTCTGCCTGGCGAGGCGACCGGACTGGTGACGCCCATGAAGTCCTGGAGCAAGTACTCGCAGACCTCGGTGGCCTACGGGCACGAGATCGCGGTCACGCCGATCCAGATGGTGCGGGCGTTCAGCGTCTTTGCCAGGCCTGGCGAGCTTGCTGGGACCATCCCGCACCTTCGCCTAACAGCAGCGAGCGCCGAGGACGCGGACCTTGGGATCCTGGACCGGGTGCTTCCGAGCGAAGTTGCCCGTCTTACCAAGGAGACCATGAAGGGCGTCGCGGTGAACATGGAGACCCGTCTGGCGGCCAGCAAGAGCCATGAGACGGGTTGGCGGTACACCATGTTCGGTAAGTCGGGGACAGCGGAGATTCCCCTGGGGAAGGCTCCGGAGGGGAAGCGGCGTCCCCCCGGGTCTTCGGGGTACTTCGATAACCAGTACAATTCGTCCTTTATTGCGGGTGCGCCTGGTGATACGCCTCGCATTGTGGTACTTTGCGTCATCGATGACCCGGGCCCGGAGCGTGTCCGTACGCGGACGCACTACGGCGCCCTCACAGCCGGTCCGGTGGTGCGGCGGGTTGTGGAGCGGTCTCTGACATACTTGGGCGTCCCCCCCGACGCGGACCCCACCAGCGCTGCCCAGCAGGTCGCGCACGCGGAGTAAACAACGATTTTGTTTGGCTGCCCGCGGCCGCGACACGCACGATCATTTGATCGTGTGGTTGGCATCTGGCCCAAGTGTCGCGCATTTCCAGGGTCCGGTACCCACGCCCGCGGCACGGAAGGCTTGAACAGGCCTGGTTCTTGCGATCAAATAGGAGTGTCCAACCAGAGGACTCCCCGCTGGTTGGGCAGTGTGTCCCGGCACTCCCGGGTATTGGTCAGTCGTAGAAAGAGAGAGACAGTCATGAAGATTTCCATGGTTGCGGCCCTTGCGGTCGCGGCGGTCGCGGGCCAGGCCTCGGCCGACTTCAAGGTCATCGGCGCGTTCAACGGCTGGGACAACGGCACGAGCGTCCCGATGGTTGATCAGGGCGGCGGCGTGTACAAGGGCACGATCACCTCCGGCCTGAACGTCGGCGGGATCAACGAGTTCAAGGTCAACGTCGGCGACTGGTCCTCCAGCTGGCCGCTCTCGGGCAACACCAAGGCTGTTCCGACCTCCAGCTCGCTCGATGTGTACTTCTACAGCAACGCCTCCCCGACGGACGGCTGGGGCCCGGTCGGTCCCCGCGTCGGCTACGGCGATCAGGGCGGCACGGGCTTTGACGTCATGGGCAGCATCAACGGCTGGTCCAGCCCGCTCGCGTCCATGACCTCCTACGGCAACGGCCTGTACCTGGCCAGCTTCAACGCTCCCGTCCCGGGCAGCAACTCCTTCAAGTTCCGCAAGGCCGGCGACTGGAGCATGAGCTACGGCGCGAACATGGGTGACCCGGATGGCGACATCGGCTTCACCACCACGCTCCCCAACCAGACGGTCTACGTCATGCTCGACGTCAAGGGCGGCCGTTACAACGTCGCGGTCCCGACCCCGGGCGCCGCTGGCGTGCTCGGCCTGGCCGGCCTGGCGGGTCTCCGCCGTCGTCGCGCCTAAGGCGACGCGATCGTCTTCACGATTTTCGTGATCACCGCACGAGCCCCTCTGGTCCGGGGGCTCGTGTCTTTTTTGGTGCGTGCGGTTTGCGGTTCGTCCGGCGGGTGCGCGGGGCGACACATTCGCGAGCGTGCCTGAGCACGCGCAGTCATCCGGGCCGAGCGCGTCGTTTACGGCTGTGGTTACTTGGCGATGGGCGATTCGCCCGCGACGACCTTCTGCTTGGCGCCGGGCGCGACGAGCCGGTCGACGAAGGCCTCGTATTCGCTCTGGAACTGGGCCATATCCGCGCCCATGGTGGCGCGCAGGAAGTCCACGCCCCGGCGGGGGAGCATGTACGAGCGGGTCAGGTCGGCTGCGCCCGCGGCGGTGAGGCGATCATTGAGCGTGCCCTTGGCGGCGTCGTTGAGGAGCGAGGCGAAGCGCTCGCGGTACTTGCCGTCGGCGCCTTCGCGGAGGAAGTGCACGAGCGACCAGACCTGGGCGTAGTACGTGAGGGCGGCGTCCGCGCCCGACTGCTTCAACCGGCCCGCGCCCAGCAGCTGCTGGGGGGATGTGGAGAGCAGTTCGCGGATGGACATGAGCTGTCCCGCAGCATGGGTCTGGCGGAGCTGCTCGAAGCGTTCGAGGTTGTTCCAGGGCTGGAAGATGGCCTCGGAGGTCTTGGGATCCCAGCGGAAGCCTTCCATGTACGAGGCAATGCCTTCCTCGAGCCAGGTCGGGAGGGGCGCCTGGAAGGTGCGCTGGGTGTACTGGTGCCAGCCTTCGTGGGCGGCCAGGGAGAACGTGTCGCGGATGCCGACGTCGTAGAGGACCGCCTGGCCCTGGGTCGCGAATCCGCCGCGCTGGATGCGGAGGAAGGGCTCGGCGCGGGTCCCCATGAGGCGCTGGGTGACGCGGGCCCACTGCGGGCGGTTGGCCAGCAGGTAGGACTCGAGTGCTGCGGGAGGCTCGGGGAGGTCGCTGAGCGAGGACCGGTAATGCGCCAGGGCCGCCTCGAGGAAGGCGGGCATGCGCTCGAGGATCATGGGCTGGTCGGTGGTGGTGTAGAGGCGGTAGTGGGGCGTGGTGATGAGCTGGCCTGTCTTGTCCTCGAAGGCCCAGGGGGTCGAGGGGAAAGCCGGGAGCGAGCCGGGCCTGGCGGGCTTCACGACGCCCGAGTTGGTGCCCGCGGTGCTGGTCACCGAGGGCGAAGGGGGCTGGGCGGCATGCGTGGAGGCGGTGGGGGAAGACGCGCAAGCGCCCGCGAGCAGGGCGATCCCCAGCGCGGCACCGGCTCCCAGATTCCCAGCGACCCCACGACGAAGCATCCGAGCCCTTTCCGATGTCGCTTCCGCCTTGAGGGAAGCCGGGCGAGCGTAGCAGACTCCCCCCGGAGTTCGAGGGGAATTTCAGTGCGCACACGCCCCGTGGACGGGCGCTGCGCGTTTCCGGGCCTCACCAACCTGGCCAGCGGGCCAAGTTCAACCCAGGCGAGTCAGGTTCACCCAAGGCGAGCCAAGGCGGCCTGGGCGGCCTCGAGCTCGCCCTTGGCCTTGGTCAGCTGGTCGCGTGTCTGCTGGACCATGGCGGGCGGCGCGCGGTCCGCGTAACCCGGGTTGGACAGACGGCCTTCGAGCGTGCCGATCGACTTGGTCAGATCGCCCACGAGCCTTTCGAGCCTGGTCTTCTCGGAAGCGGCGTCCACCGCGTCGGCGAGGTTCGAGAGCAGGAGCGTCTGGCCCGCAAAGCGGACCTCGGCAACGCCGTCTGGCTTGGTCGCGGGGAAGGCTTCGATCTTCTCGATGCCCGCGAGCGACTCGACGAGGCCTCCCATTTCCTTGATGAAGTCCTGGGCTTCCTTGGGCGCGTGAAGCGTGATGCGGCGCTTGGGCTGGACGTTGAGCTGGGCGCGCGTCTCGCGGATCGCGGTGACGAGCGTGCGCATCTGCTCGAAGGTCTCCTCGGCGGCCTTGTCGGTCAGCGAGGCGTCGGCGCGGGGCCATCCGGCCGAGCAGAGCGTGCCGCCCTTGGAGGGAGGAGCCAGGTGCAGACCTTCGACGTGCCCAGCCTGGATCTGCGCGAAGTTCTCGTAGATCGCTTCGGTGACGAAGGGCGCGATGGGGTGCAGGAGGCGGAGGATCGCGTCGAGCGTGCGGATGAGGACGGCCTGCTGCTCGGGATTCGACGCGATGGTGCCCTTGACGCCTTCGAGGTACCAGTCGCAGAAGTCGCGCCAGAGCAGGTCGTAGATGCTCTGGGCGTACTCGGCGTAGTGATAGCCCGCGAGATTCTGGTCGATTTCGGTGATCGACGAGGCCAGACGCGAGAGCATCCAGCGGTCGATGAGGGAAGAGGGGGAAGAGCCCACGCGGAGCGTGGGGGTACCCGGGGCGGAGACCTGGGACATCGCAAAGCGGGCGGCGTTCCAGAGCTTGTTGCAGAAGTTGCGGCCTTCGTCGAACTTCGGGCTGGTGTTGCGGCCTGTGGTGCTGTCCTTCTGGATGGGCATGCGGACGTCCTGCGTCTGCGTGCTCATCTTGCAGAGGGTGTAGCGCATCGCGTCGGCGCCGTGGGAGGCGATGATGTCGAGCGGGTCGACGCCGTTGCCCAGGGACTTGGACATCTTGCGGCCTTCGCCGTCCTGCACGACCGCGTGGATGAAGACGTCCTGGAAGGGCACGGGGCCACGGCCCTGGCCCATGCCCAGGTCCTCGCCTCGGAAGTAGCGGTTGAACATGACCATGCGGGAGACCCACAGGGTGATGATCTCGCGGGCGGTGCAGAGCGTGCTGCGGCCGGGCTCGTTGATCTCACGGTCGGTCACGTACAGGTCGTTGCGGTTGAAGGCGTCGAGCAGTCCCTTGGTTTCGGGGAACGCGTCGGGATTGGGCCAGCCCATGGTGGAGAGCGGCCAGAGCGCCGACGAGAACCAGGTGTCGAGGACGTCGGAGTCTTGCTCAATAGAAAGCAGGGACTCCGCGAGGTCGCCGGTCCCAGGGACGCCGGGCATGGGCTTTAAGTCGGAAAGTACTTGCTCTGCGTGCTTCGTCCGAGCGCAAACGTACACCCATTCGCCAAAGACCGCAACACTCGTGTCGCTCTCGATTTGTGCTGACTTGCACCAACGCCTCACGTCTTCTGCGAACTGATCTAACTCATACTTGTGGATTCTGCCAGTCCCGTCGGTCCAAATCGCCTTTCGCCCGAGTGCCCACACCGGAATCCGATGTCCCCACCAGAGCTGGCGGGAGATGCACCAGTCGCGGATGCCGTCGTGCCATTGCTCGAAGGTCTTGGCGTAGCGCGCGGGGTAGAACTGGAGGGCGTGGTCGGTGCTCGCGAGCGGCAACGAGCCCTCCGCGCGAGCGGAGGGTGCGCCCGGGGCGGAGGGGGAACCGGAGGCGTGGGGGGAGCCTGACGCTTCGGACTGGGACCCACGCTCGCGCGTGGGGCTCGTTGGCGTTGGGCTTGATGACGTGCGCTGTTCGGGGACCAACGCCGCGTTGGCGGCCTGGGCGAGGCGCGGGTCGGTGACCTTCACGTACCACTGGTCGGAGAGGTAGGGCTCGATGATTGCCTTGGAGCGGTCCGAGTGCTTCACGCTGTGGCGGTAGGGCTTGACCTCTTCGAGCAGGCCGCGGTTCTTGAACTCCTGGACGACGAGCTTGCGGGCCTCATCGCGCTTCTTGCCCACGAAGATGTGGGCGTTTCCGATGTCGGTCCAGCCGTGCTTGTCGGAGACGGAGCCATCGGGCGCCATGATGTTGATGATGTCGAGGTTGTGACGACGGCCGAGCTCGTAGTCGTTGGTGTCGTGCGCGGGCGTGACCTTGAGGAAGCCCGTGGCGAACTCGGCCTTCGGGTCCGCAGCCTCTTCTTCGGTGCGGGCGTAGTGCTTCGGGAGGACCACGTAGCTGTCCTCGACGATGGGGATGATGCGCCCGACCAGCGGGAGCTCCACGAAGAAGCCGCGCAGGGACTTGGCGCGGGGGTCGTGGGGGTTGACCGCGACCGCGGTGTCGCCCAGATAGGTCTCGGGGCGCGTGGTCGCGACGGTGATCCAGGCGCGGGCGTCGGGGTCGTGCTGGTTGGCGCCCGGATACCCACGGCGGGCAAGCTCGGACCAGGTGACGGGGACGGCGTCGACGTTGGTGCGGCCGCCGGTCCGGATCGCGGGGTCCTGACTGCTGGCGTGCACGAGCGGATAGCGCAGGTACCAGAACGAGGTGTCAACCTCTTCGTCGTAGCACTCGTCATCGGCGACAGCGGTCTGGAGCGCGGGGTCCCAGTTCACGAGGCGCTTGCCGCGGTAGATGAGGCCGTCTTTGAAGAGGCGGAAGAAGGCTTCGCGGACCGCGGTCGCGCACATGGGGTCCATGGTGAAGCGCTGGCGGTCCCAGTCGCAGGAACAGCCCATCTTCTTGAGCTGGCCCGTGATGGTGGCTTCGTACTCGTCCTTGAAGGCCTGGATCTTCTTGACGAACTCCTCGCGCGAGAAGTCGGTGCGGCGCTTCTTCTCGTCCTTCATCACGCGTTTTTCGACGACGGCCTGGGTCGCGATGCCGGCGTGGTCGGTGCCGGGCATCCAGAGCGTCTCGTCGCCGCGCATGCGATGCCAGCGGACCAGGATGTCCTGGAGGGTGTTGTTGAGCCCGTGCCCGAGGTGGAGGCGGTCGGTGACGTTGGGGGGCGGGATGAGGACGGCGTAGGGCTTCTTCTTCGCGCCGCTGAGGACGTTGGCGGGGTTGGCGTGGAAGGCCTTGGCGTCGATCCACTTGTCCCAGATCCGGGACTCGTGCTCGCTGGGCTTGTAGGCCTTGGGAAGTTCGGGGCGTGGCGTGTTGGACATGACGGGACGAGTGTAGGTGTTTGTGGGGGGTGGAGGCGGTCCGGAGCAGGATGCAATGCACGCATCGGGGGCGGCGTGCCGATGTGTGGACGCTGCGGACGATCCACGCCCTCCCAAGCCCCGTACGGTTCAGCAAACCATGAGCGACGCACCCAAGAACTCGTCTCCTCGCGCCAGCGCCAACAAGTGGATGATCGGCCTGGGCCTGGCCTCGGTGATCGTCGGGTGCTGGATCATCTTCCAGGCGATGTCCGCGGCCCAGACCAAGCGGCAGGGGGTCGTGCAGCAGCTTGGCCCGACGCCAGCGGGCGCATCGAGCACGCCCGCGCCCGGGACCGAGCAGACCGGCACCGACCAGACCAAGGGCGCTGGGGATGCGGGTGGCGCAAAGCCCACGGCAAGGGCTGCGGATCCGGCCAAGGTCGATCAGATCCTGGAGTCGGCGGCTCTGTACCTGAAGAAGGACGAGACCGCCAAGGCCGAAGCGATCCTCCGCTCGGGCGTGGAGACGTACGTCGAGGAGCCCAGGCTGCATATCGCGTTCGGTGATCTGCTCGTGACCCAGCGCAAGTTCGAGGACGCGTATGGGCAGTATCAGGCGGCCATCGCCAGCGGCGCCAAAGATGCAGCGGTGGAGTTCACCGCGGGCACGATCGCGAGCAAGCTCGGCAAGACCGAGCGAGCCCTGGAGCACTACGCCGCGGCCCAGACCGCCGACCCCAAGAACGCCGAATACCCGCTCTACCTCGGACAGGTTCAGAACAAGCTCGGCAAGACCGACGAGGCCAAGATCAGCCTGCTGAGGGCGGCCAAGCTCGATCCGGGGCGTGCGATCGCGTGGGGCTCGCTCGCGGACATCGCAGTCCGCGAGAATCAGACGGACATCGCGCTCCAACACATCAAGAAGGCACGCGAGCTTGAGCCTGATTCCACAGTGTGGAGGGTCATCGAGGCGCGGGCGCTCAACCGCCAGGGCCAGCCCAAGCAGGCGCTGGACCTGCTCATCGGCCTCAGCGACGCGGACAAGAACCAGCCCGCAATCGCCAAGCTCATCGCAGAGTCGCTCGGGCTGCTCGGTGAGAAAGAGAAGGCGGCGGAGTGGATGAAGAAGGCGGAGGGGAAGTGAGGGAGCAGAGCGGCAGAGCGGCAAAGCGGCAAAGCAGCAAAGCAGCAAAGCAGCAAAGCAGCAAAGCAGCAAAGCAGCAAAGC
>CAZHFW010000022.1:0-70910 GCA_964531675.1 uncultured Phycisphaeraceae bacterium
ATGTCGACGACGGCATGGTCGCGCTGGGCGGCGAGCTGGTCTCGGATTTCCGCTTCCACAAGGCGACGATCTCCAGCGAGCTGACCGCGGCGCGGTTCCAGATTCACGTCGACGGACCGGACCCCGAGGCCAAGGCGGTGGTCGATGCGGACCTGGCGGGAAGCCCGAGCTTGCGTGAGGGCTCGGTCTTTGCAAGCCTTGAAGAAGCCCGGCTGTTCCTGAAGTACCACCCGCTCGGGCTCGCGCCGACGTCGGACGGCCGTTCACTCCGGCTTGCGGAAGTCCACCGCGACGAAGCGACCTGGCGGGAGCGGGCGGTGGTGATCACCGGGGCGGAGCTTGGGCTGGTGTCGCAGAAGCTTCCGGGGGCGGCGCTCGAGCTTGCGACGTGGGTGGAGCCCGTGGATTATCGGTGGACGCTGGGCCGAACCGTGCAACTGGCGAGAATCTGAGACACGCGCTCGGAACCCGGAGCGGCGCGGAACGTCCTATGCTCGGCCATGTCCGACCAGCCCGGGGAACGCAGCGCGATCAGACATGATCCGTACGCTGCTCTCCGCATCGACAACTACCGCAAGTTCGCCGCGGGCTTCGTGCTCTCCAGCACGGGGCTGCAGATGCTGGCGACCGCGGTGAGCTGGGAGGTGTACGAGCGCACGCACGACCCGATGGCGCTGGGGCTGATCGGCCTTTTCCGGGCGCTTCCGGTGGTGCTGCTCTCGATGCCCGCGGGGCACGCGGCGGACGTCTTCAACCGCAAGTGGGTCCTCTGCTGCACGCAGATGGCCTTCGCGATTCTGACGCTCGGCTTGGCGGTGGCGTCGAAGTTCGAAGCCCCGATCTGGGTGTTCTACGTGCTGCTCACCCTGATGGGGTGTGCCCGCTCGTTCAACGGCCCCTCGCGGCAGAGCCTGCTGCCTCTGATCGTCCCGCGCGAGACGTTCCAGAACGCCGTGACGTGGAACAGCGGGGTCTTCCAGTTCTCGGCAATCGTGGGCCCGTTGGCAGCAGGCACGCTCCTGAACGAGTTCAACCTGGCCTGGCCTGTCTACATCCTGACGGCGCTGGGGACTGCGGTGAACGCGGTCTCGATTGCAGCGGTCGAACCTCGCGAGCAGCAGAAGCCATCGGGCAAGTTCACGTTCGAGTCCATGATGGCGGGGATGAGCCATGTCTGGAAGGAGCGGACGATCTTCGGCGCGCTGGCGCTGGATCTGTTCGCGGTGCTGCTCGGCGGCGCCACGGCGCTCTTGCCGATGTACACCAAGGACATCCTGAAGGAAGGCCCGGATGTGCTGGGGATGCTGCGGGCGGCGCCGTTCGTGGGCGCGCTGGGAATGAGTCTGTACCTGGCGCACCGGCCGCCGTTCAAGCGGGCGGGGCCGGCGCTGCTCTGGTCGGTGGTGGGGTTCGGGGTGTGCACGATCGTCTTCGGGCTCTCCAAGAGCTTCTGGCTCTCGATGGTGATGCTCTTCACCCTGGGCGCGCTGGACAACATCTCCGTGGTCATCCGGCACGTGCTCGTGCAATACCACACGCCCGACCATCTGCGCGGCCGGGTGGGTGCGGTGAACTCGGTCTTCATCGAGTGCTCCAACGAGGTCGGCGCGTTCGAGTCGGGCGCGGTCGCCAAGGCCTTCGGACCCGTCGTGAGCGTGGTGAGCGGTGGGATCGGGACGATCGTGGTGGTCGCGGCCCTGGCGCTGGCGGTGCCCGAACTCAGGCGGCTCCGGACGTTGCACGAGAAGCCTTCGAACGCCTGAGTGGAACGCTCCGTCCGAGCCTCTGGCGCAAGCCAGAGGAATCGTCCGCCGGCCCGCCGCGCGGGCCTGATGAAGGGGACGATCCACACGTCCGTCGAGCAAACCGAACCGCACACGCGGCTCGTGACGTGATTCAGCACAACTGATTGATTGCCGGTTCCTCTGGCTTGCGCCAGAGGCTCAGAAAAAACCCGCGAGGCTTTGTCGGCCTCGCGGGTTCTACGTGATTCGTAGGACAGGCTGCGCTCGAGCAGCTCCGTCGAGCCTGCCTTTAGTGGCGCAGCCCCTGCTTACTGTTGATCACTGGATCACCTCCTTCACGAAAGAGCCTTCCCGGCCGACGTGGGGTAAGACCCACCGCCGGGCTCTTTCTCCGCACGCCGTCGCGTGCGGCACATCGCCCGGACCGGGCCGGCGTTGCCCTTTTCGGCTTTGCCAGGGGCGTCGCGTCCCGGTCGGTCGTCGGGGCCTTTGCCCTGCGCTTCGCGTGTTTTCACACTCCGCGCCGGGCCGGTGTCCCGATGAAATCAGTATCGTCCGATCGAGCCCGGAATGCAAGAGAATTTGTGCCGGTGGATAACCCGGCGCACGACCTTGACCGCTCAGTCCTCAAGCTCGTCGAACTCGCCTTTCTTGGCGGCGTCGTCGACGTATTTCTGGAAGTCCGACATCTTGTACGAAAGGAACACGAACGCGTGGTGGATCGCGAGCCACTCGATGTCGCTCTTGTCCTCACCCATGTCTTTGCGCATCTTGTTCAACGCGGCCAGGATCGTCTCGGCTTTCATAGAGCAGCTCCGATATGCGTGCGATGCGCTGATCGTATTCCCCCGCTCAGGCGGTCCGGCGGACCGCCCCGCCCGCGCCCCGCGCGATCGCGAAGATCACGCACAGCACCCCGACGATGCAAGGGCCCGCGGGCCAGTCGAGCTCGAAGCTCGCGACCAGCCCGGCGCACACGCCCAGCAGGCCGATGATCACCGAAAGCACCACCACGCGCGAAAGCCTGGCGCTCAGGAGCAAGGCTGCGGCGCCGGGCAGCACGAGCAAGGCGGTCGCGAGCACCACGCCCGCGAGCTTCATCGCGGTCACGGTCGCCAGCGCCAGCAGCGTCATGAGCATGATCTTCATCGCCCGACCGGGCACGCCCGAGGCCAGCGCCACCGGCTCATCGAACGCCCAGAAGAGCATGCGCCGCCGGAACCACCAGAGCGTCAGCAGGACCGCGAGGGTGACGCCCCATCCGACGATCGCGTCGGTCATGCCCACGTTCAGGATCGACCCAAAGAGCAGGGACTCCCACGCGACGTTTCCGCTGCGGCCCATGCGGGAGGCGACCTGAATCAGGATTGCGCCCGCGGCCATTGCGCCGACGAGGATGATGCCGATCACCGTGTCCGCTTCGGTCTTCCCCTTCTCCGAAAGCCAGGCGATCAGCAGCGCCGAGGCCAGACAGAAGCTGACGACCACCCCGAACTGGCCCACCGACGCCAGCCCCGAGGCCTCCGCGGCCGACTGACCGACCAGACCGAGCACCGCCGCCACGCCGATGCCTCCGAAGGCCGCGTGGCTCACGCCCTGACCGATGAACGCGAGCCTCTTGAGCACGACCAGCACGCTGAGGACCGCGCAGAGGATCGCGACCGCGATGCCCGCGATGACGCCCGGCCAGTACAACCCGCGCACCGCGGGATCGGTGAGCCATTCGATGGTGTTCATCGCGGGCCCTCCGAGGGTTTGCTTCGCGGCGCGGAGATCGACAGAGTCGCCGGTCCGCTCGCATGAGGCGTCTCGTGCGTGTGATCGTCCGTGCAGGGGCCGGCGTGCTCGTGCGGATGGCGATGTTCGGGATGCGGGCACGCGTCGGCCTTGTGGGCGTCGATGTGCCAGGCCCGATCGTTGCCTCCGAAGATCGCCGCGACGTCGTGGCGGAAGAGCTCCGCGAGCAGCGCGGGCGTCAGGCCGCCCGGCGCATCATGGAAGTGCAAGGTCCTGCTCAGGCACGCGACGCGATCACAGCCGGCCGCGATCGTCCTGAGGTCATGGCTCACGACCACGACGGTGAGCTTGAACTCGGTGCTGATCCGCCGCATGAGCTCTGAGAACTGCTGTTGCCCGACCACGTCGATGCCGACGGTGGGCTCGTCCAGCAGCAGGACCGCGGGCTTGGGGGCGATGGCGCGTGCGATCATGACGCGCTGGAGCTGGCCTCCCGAGAGCGCGCCGATGGGCCGGTCGATCAGATCCGAGGCCCCCACCACCGCCAGCGCTTCGCGCACGCGGGCGTCAATGTCCGGGCCGCGACCTTTCCAAGGCGGCAGATCCCGCATGAGCGGCATCGCGACGACCTGCGCCACCGAAAGCGGAAAACGAAGCTCGGCCTCGATCTTCTGAGGCACGTACCCCACCAGACCGCGGCGGCACGCTTCGCGGGGCGGCAAACCCGCGATCTCGATCTCCCCGGTGTGGCCTTTGAGCAGGCCCAGGGTGAGTTTGAGCAGCGTGGATTTGCCGCCGCCGTTGGGGCCGAGCACGCCCAGGCGTTCGCCCGCACGCACGTTGAAGGTGATGTCGGAGAGTGTGAGGGGACCTTCGTCGGCCTTGGTCGAGGCGTACCGGAAGCTCACGTTCCGGTAGGCGATGACCGTGCCTGGTGCGTTTGCGGAAGGGTTGGCGGAGATGGGATCGGTGCCGCTCACGAGTCTCCGAGCTTAGCAACCAGTTCGTCGAGGTTGGCGTGCATCATCTTGAACCAGTCGCCGTCACCCAAGGGATCGAGCGTGCCGAGCTTGACGCCCGCGGACTGGGCGATCCTCTGGGCCGCGATGGGATTGAACTGAGGTTCGACGAAGATGACTTTGACGTTCTGACGCTTGATGGCCCCCACCACTTCGGCGATCTGGCCCGGTGTGGGCTCGACCGCTTCCATGGGGCGGATCACCTCGGCGATGGTCAGGCCGTAACGCTCGGCAAGTCTTCCGAAGGCTGCATGGTGGGTGACGATCGCGCGTCCCTTGAATGGCGCCAGTCGGGACGTGTAGGCCTGATCGAGCTCGTCGATCTTGCGGGTCAGCGCGTCGAGGCGTGCCGCCATCGCGGCCGCGTCGGAGGGCGCCGCTGATGCGGATGACTTGGAGACATTGGCAATCGCCTCCTCGATGGCTTTGGCGATCGCGGGAAGGGCCTGCTTCACGAGCACGGGGTCGAGCCAGAGATGGGGATCGACCGCGTGATGATGCCCATGCTCGTTGTCATGGTCATGCGCGTGGTCGTGCGCGTCCACAGCATGACCATGCTCGTCGAGCTTGGCTTCCTGAGGGGCCGCGATGCCCAGAGCGCGGGCGAGCTGAACGACTTCGCGCGTCCCGCGGGTGTTGCGGGAAAGGAATCGATCGACCTGAGGCTCGAGATCGAGCCCGACGTACACGATGAGATCCGCCCGGCCCAGTGCCGCGAGCTCGGCGGGGGTGAACTCGTATCCATGCTCCGACTTGCCAGGCGAGAGCAGGGTCGTGATCTGGGAGCCCTCAGGCGCCAGCTCGCGCACGATCCCGGCCAGCGGCGGCACGGTCACCACGATGCGGAGTGGCCTCGCCTGCGCGGGTTGGGGTTGCGAGGCTTGGCTCGGTGCGCTGGCTTCTGCAGCCTGTGCGGGCTGCGCCGAACCGGCACCCACAGCAAGAGCCGTAACCAGCACGAGCGTGGCAGTGGAGATGCGGTGGAGTCGGAGCATGAATCGCTCGTTGAGGTTGGCGGGTCGAGGCGAGAGCGGAAGCGGGCGGTGGCCGTCAGGCAGACCGGAGCATGCAGACACCCATCGGCCGCCCGGCGGATCTTATTGAGAATGAATCCTCATTAGCATACGCCCGGCCCGGAGGCAGGTTCGGGGCCCGAGCGGAATGTCGGGCGACCCACGAGCGGGACTCGGGAGGACGCGGGATCAACCCGCCAGGACAGGGGCCGGCAGCGGGCAGGAACCCGCGGCCTGGAACGTCGATTGCGGTCGGTCACAGCCCGTGGGAGGAACCCGCAAGCCTCACGCAAAGCCATGAGAACAGCAGACTTCCGGCACCCACGTTCGGGAAGGGGCTCGGGCCTTTCCCACCCGCACGGACGAGGCCTATACTCGCCCCCGCGACCGCTGAAAGGCATCGCGAAGCCCAGGGCCATGCCCCGGGTTGACAGTCTGGGGCGGTAGCTCAGTTGGTAGAGCGCATCGTTCGCAATGATGAGGTCGGGAGTTCGACTCTCCTCCGCTCCACTTGATGACGGCTCTGGCGGATCGCCGGGGCCGTTTGTCGTTTTTGGAGGGCGGGTCCCAGCCACCGGCCACCGGATCGTCGCGGTGGCGCGGAACGCGACGTGCTGCCTGGACGCCGTTCATACAGCCCGCAACAAAGGCGAAGGCGGCCGCCTCCGGCCGGTAGGCTGCGTCCATGAGCTCACGACATCGCTCGCGCCCGGAGGGGTGCTTCCCGATTGGCGGTGCACTCGCTGTTGCAGCCGCGTTGCTGCTCTTTGGCGCCGGCGATTGCCTTGCGCAGCAGACCACTCCGGCGGCTGAGCCGAAGGCGCAGGCTCAGCCGGCCCCGTGGTACGAGCCCGAGATCCGCGCGTTTGAGGATGCGGACCGGGCCCATCCGCCCGAGCCCGGGCGCGTGCTGTTTGTCGGGAGTTCCAGCATCCGATTGTGGGCGTCGCTCGCGTCGGACATGGAGCCCGCGAAGGTGCTCAACCGCGGCTTTGGGGGCTCCAAGACGCACGACGTCCTTGAAGTCCTCGACCGCATCGTGAAGCCCTACGCACCGCGTGCGATCGTCTATTACTGCGGCGACAACGATCTGGGCACGGACAACACCGACGCCAAAGCTGCGGCCGACGGCTTCATCGCGTTTGCGGAGCGGGCGCGGGCGCTCTGGCCTGAGGTGCCGATCGCGTACATCGCGATCAAGCCGAGCGTGGCGCGATGGAAGAACTGGGATGCGATGAGCCGTGCGAATCAGATGGTGCGCGAGTACGCGCAGCGCACGCAGGGCGTCGCGTTTCTGGACATCGCCTCGCCCATGCTCAAAGCCGACGGCACGCCCGACCCCTCGCTCTTTAAAAGCGACGGGCTTCACCTGAACGCCAAGGGGTACGCGGTCTGGACCGGCGTCGTGCGCCCATGGGTTCTGGAGCACAGCGGGCACGCGGAGACGAACCACCACACGGGCCCGGCGCGCTGACGAAATGAAAAAGCCCACGCGGGGCGTGGGCTTGATTGATCATCGTCGAGCTTCACGCTGCGACCCGCGTCGCGGGATCGCTCAGCGGCGGCGGCGAAGGCCCAACAGACCGATCGGGGCCAAGGCCAGAGCGCCGGGCGTGGGGATGTAGACCACTTCGCGGATCTGCGTCTGGTTGGCGTTGGCGAGGGCGGTTGCCTCACCCCAGCTCACGTTCGCACCGCCCGAACGGCCGGTGCCGAGCGCAAGGCTGAGCTGGAGCACGCCGTCGACATAGAGCTTGGCGCCCGCGGGGCCCGCTTCGAGCTTCACGCGGTGGAAGCCATCGGTGAGGTCGAAGTTGGCGACCGGATCGTTGAGGCGCGGGTCGTCGTTGCCCAGGGAGATCTTGGAGTCGCCCAGATCGGCGATGATCCAGCGTCCGAAGTCGTCGGCAAGGATCATCGAGAATCCGCCGCGGCGATAGCCGCTGAAGTTGCCGAAGTCCGCGCCGGAGAGCTTGAGTTCGGCCTCGACCGTGGCGGTCTGCGACGCGAAGCTCAGGGCGTCAACAGGGTTGAAACCCCAGAAGGTCGTACCGCTGACGCTGGTGACGCCGTAGGTCAGGATGCCGCCGGTGACCCCCATCGGAGCGTTGAACGTGCCGTTGAAATCCCAGCCTTGCGCCTGCGGCAAGCTGCCAAGCCCCGGGTTGTACGTCAGGGTCTCCGCGGACGCGAGGGGAGCGGCCACGATCGCTGCGAGCGCAGCGAAACCACGAGCAGAACGATTCGTCATTTGTTCCTTCCTCCAAAGGGTCGGGTTCCCACCCGACAGAGCGATGCTAGCGAGCAGGTCCGGTAGGACCAAGACCCGCGGGCCTGTACGGGGGTCTCATTTTTTCGGGAGAGGCCTGCAGCAGACGCTGACGGGATGTTCTCGGGCCTTGCGTCCCAACGCGCATTCCGGCCTGAGTTCCCGGCGGGAAATGCTGGCGGATCAGCAGAACGGCTGGTAGGTTATGCCTCTGTAGGGGATCTCCCATGGAGGGAGGTCTTCGCGTTCGTTGCTGGATGGTGGACTCAGGCCCGGGCGGCGCGCCCGGGGCGGTGCTGTCGACTCAAACCCCGGTTTGGCGCGGATGCAGACCGGGGCTCGCGCGTGTGGGAGGCCAGGCATGAAGGGCGTCATTCTTGCGGGCGGCACGGGGTCGCGGCTTCGACCGCTCACGCTCGTCACCAACAAGCACCTGCTCCCGGTGTACGACAAGCCGATGATCTACTACCCGATCACCTGCCTCGTCAACGCGGGGGTCAAGGACATCATGATCGTGACCGGCGGCGAGCACGCGGGCGACTTCCTCAAGCTCCTCAAGAACGGCAAGGAGCTGGGCTGTGATCGCCTCGCCTACGCCTACCAGGAAGGCTCGGGAGGCATTGCGGACGCCCTCAAGCTCGCGGAGGACTTCTCCGACGGCGAGCGCATCTGCGTCGTGCTCGGCGACAACATCATCGAGAAGAACATCCGCAAGGCCGCGGACGACTTCCGGGGTCAGGCCAGCGGCGCCAAGCTCCTGCTCAAAGAAGTCCCGGACCCCCACCGCTTCGGCGTGGCGCGGCTTGCCGGGAACAAGATCCAGGAGATCATCGAGAAGCCCGCGCAGCCCCCG
The DNA here is from genome assembly GCA_964531675.1 of uncultured Phycisphaeraceae bacterium. Lineage (GTDB taxonomy): Bacteria > Planctomycetota > Phycisphaerae > Phycisphaerales > UBA1924 > CAZHFW01. Next base: position 8,637 of record CAZHFW010000022.1, read on the forward strand.
AGCAACTTCGCGGTGACCGGGATCTACTTCTACGACGCGACGGTCTTCGAGATCTGCCGGACGCTGAAGCCCTCGCGCCGCGGCGAACTGGAGATCACCGACGTGAACAACGCGTACCTCCATCGGGGAGAACTCACGCACGAGGTCCTCGATGGCTGGTGGACCGACGCGGGGACGTTCGAGAGCCTCTACCGCGCAACCCGCTACGTGGTTGAGGGAGGGGCCAACCACGCGTGATGGTCGCGTAGAATGCTCCCCATGGCCCGCATCGAGTCTCCAACCCCGTTTGAAGGCCCCATCGCCAAGGCGTTTGACCTGGCCCATGAGCGCAGCGAGCCCGTGCTCGTGCCGGTGCCGGTGTACGCCGACGACCGCGGCTGGTCGATGATGAACCAGTTCCAGGGCGTGCTCGGCCCGGAGGGGCAGATCAACTTCTCCGTGCAGCATCCGGGCGTCATCAAGGCCTGGCACCGCCATCAGAAGCAGACGGACCTCTGGCTCTGCCTGCATGGGCACATCAAGGTCGGCGTGCACCGCGAGCGCGATGCTCGCTCGTGGATGGTCGTCATCGGGCAGATGAGGCCCGCGATCGTCATCATCCCCCCGACGCTCTGGCACGGCGCGGCGACCGTGGGAAATGAGCCCGCAGGCCTGCTGTACTACGTCACCCGCGCGTTCGATCCCGCGCAGCCCGACGAAGAACGCCGTGCGTTTGACTCTGTGCCTGGCTTCCCGTGGGCTGTGCAGTTCCGTTGAGCAAGAGGGCGTGAGGGGATGAGCCAAGAGTCCGCCCAACCCGACGCACGCCCGATCGTCATCGTGGGCGCAGGCGGCATGCTCGGGACCGCGTGGGCCAATCTCCTGACTTCGCAGGCCAGACGCTTCGAGCCGACGACCCGGGCCACGCTCGATCTGGGCAAGCCCGAGAGTTTCTCGATCATCGCCAAGCTCAAGCCCGCAGCGGTTGTGAACTGCGCGGGTTACACGCGCGTCGACGACGCGGAGGCCAACGAAGCCGAAGCGCGGCTCGTGAACGCGATCGGACCGGGCCTGCTCGCCAAGGCCTGCGCCGATGCGGGCGTGCCCCTGATTCACTACAGCACCGACTACGTTTTCGAAGGCAACGCTTCCGCGCCGTACAGCGTGGACGCGGCCACAGGCCCCTTGAACGCCTACGGCCGGACCAAACTCGAAGGCGAAGCCATGATCCGGCAGGCCGGCGGGCCCCACCTGATCTTGCGCACGAGCTGGCTCTACGCGCCCTGGGGCGTCAACTTCGTCCGCACAATCGCGGGCAAAGCCAACAGCGTCCCGGTGCTCAAGGTTGTGCACGATCAGCGCGGCCGTCCGACCTCGGCCCAGCACCTGGCCAGCGCCAGCCTCAGGCTCCTGGATCTCGGACACACCGGCACGTTTCACGTGACCGACAGCGGACATTGCACCTGGTTCGAGCTGGCCCGCGAGATCGTCAGGCTCATCGGCGCGCCGTGCCCCGTTGAACCTTGCACAACCGCGGACGTGCCCCGCCCCGCGCGGCGGCCGTCCTTCAGCGTGCTTGCGCTGGACCGCACCGAGGCGATCCTCGGACCCATGCCCGCCTGGCAGGACAACCTCCGCGCCGTGATCGGCGTGCTCAACACACCCAAGGGAGCTCCATCATGACCACGGCGCAGCGGATCCTCGTGACGGGCGGCGCGGGCTTCATCGGCTCCAACTTCATCCGCTTCGTGCTGGCGCACCGCCCGCACGCCTCGATCGTGAACGCCGACGTGCTCACGTACTCGGGCAACCTCGAGAACCTGGACTCGATCGCCTCGAACCCCCGGTACCGCTTTGAACGAGCCGACATCTGCGATCCATCCCGCATGACCGATCTCATCGCCGGTTGCGATGCGGTCGTGCACTTCGCGGCCGAGTCGCACGTGGACCGCTCGATCCTCGACTCCGAGCCCTTTGTCCGCACGAACGTCCGCGGCACGCAGGTCATCCTCGACGCGCTCCGCAAGGCCGGGGGCAAGCGCCTCGTGCATGTCTCCACCGATGAGGTCTACGGCTCATTGCCCTTGGACAAGCCCGAACTCAAGTTCTCCGAAACGACGCCTCTGAAGGCCAGCTCCCCCTACTCCGCGAGCAAAGCCTCCAGCGATCTGCTCGTGGGCGCATACCACCACACGTTCGGGCTCGACGCGGTCATCACGCGCTGCTCCAACAACTTCGGGCCCTACCAGTTCCCCGAGAAGGTGATCCCGCTCTTCGTCACAAATCTGATCGAAGGCAAGAAGGTCCCGCTCTACGGCGACGGGCTCAACGTCCGCGACTGGCTCCACGTCGAGGACCATTGCGAAGCGATCCTGACCGTGCTCGAACGCGGCCGGTCCGGAGAGGTCTACAACATCGGAGGCAATAACGAGCGGAGCAACCTCGAGCTCACCCGCTCCATCCTGTCGCTCATGGGCAAGAACGAGTCGTCCATCGAGTACGTGAAGGACCGCCCTGGACACGATCGTCGCTACGCGATCGATGCATCCAAGATCGAGCGTGAGCTTGGCTGGAGACCCACACGTTCGGCCTGGCCCGCGGCTCTGGAATCCACCGTGAAGTGGTACTCCGACAACCAGACCTGGTGGCGACGCGTCAAGACCGGCGCCTACCGCGACTACTACGACCGCCAGTACGGCCAGTCCGCCAAGGCCTGAAACACACCCTCGCCTCAATCCCGCAGAATCTGGCCGGAAAGCCAGACGCCATGCTCGCGGAAGCGGGACTCCAGGAACTCGAGATCGATCCGCGGGTGGGTCGGGAAGTTGACGATTTGCGCGGCGACCCGCTCGGCGTTCGGGCACGAGCCAGACCGGTAGCCCACGCGGTCCGCGGAGTTCGGTCTGCCGAAGATCGGTTCGGTGAACCACGTCCCCAGATCGATCCGGCGTCCGAATCGCCTGACGCACTGCTCGCGGTCGCGCACCAGGAACGAGTACCGGAGCCAGGCGTGCTCAGGGGCGCGGTCCAGCACATCTCCGCGATTCCAGCCGATGCGTTCCTCGAGCCACGCCGCGATACGGCGGCGGTGCGCCAGATTGGCCGCCAGCCGCTGCATCTGCCGGACACCCGCATCGCTCAGGACCGCTGGGAACGCGCACGGATAGGAAGGCGAGGTTGGCCTGGAGTCCATTTGCTCGTCGCGCCACACGAACTCAAGCCCGAGCCTGCGGAGCGCACCCAGCGTCGGACGTCCGATCCACAACAGCGCCGGATCCCGCGCGATGCACTCCAGGCTGTAGGCGCGGAGGGCTCGACGCTGGGCCGCGCCGTCAAGCTCGGGGGCCGCCGCCGCGAGCTTCCGCAGGCGCTCATTCACGTTCTCATGCCGGCTGGCGGCCCACCCGCCGATGTGCGTGTTGATCACCTTGGTGCGATCACTGGACCCGAACCCAGCATCGCCGACGCTTCCAACCGGGCGGCCGCGATGCGACGCTCCCAGCGCATGAGCCAGATCCTCGATGACCAGGAGCTTGCGGGTCGAAGCGATCGCGCCGATCGCGTCCAGATCACAGGCGACGCCAAAGGTGTGCTGCGCGTAGATCGCCCGCGTCCGCGGCGTGATGGCCGCCTCGATCCGCGTGGGATCGACGTTGAAGCTGCCCGGATCAATATCGACGTAGACGGGCCTGATCCCGCGATACATCATCGCGTTGGGCACCACCGCGCACGTGAACGCGGGCAGGATGACCTCATCACCTTCGCGAAGTTCCAAGGCCTCAAGCAAGGCGTACAGGGCCATGCGTCCGGCGCCGAAGAGTGCTGCGGGCGGACAACCGGTGGCTTGACCCAGCAACGCCGCGAACTCGGGACGTTGATCGGCGCACGATGTCGGAGATTGCCTGAGCGCCCGCCGTCCGTCGGCGCAGGTGCTGGTGCCCGCGAACACCGTGTGCATCCGCCGAGGCAGATCGGGAAGCCAGCGGATCAGTGTGCCCAGATGGCTCATGGCACGCCTCCCCGCACACGCACTTCCGGCGCCCGCACGCACATCTCTGAAGGCACATCCGCCGACGCCAGCGCTCCGGACTCGATCAGGGCTCCGGTTCCAATCTTGACAGGACCCCACACCAGCGCATGATGACCGATCTTGACCCGGTCTCCGATCGACGCGGGGCTCGCAGATCGCTCCGGATCGGCGTCGATGCCCGCCATGGCCATGATCGTCAGATCGCGACCCGCCCGTGCGTACATCGACACGCCCGCGGGATAGGGAATGACCAGCCCGGGCCCCACACGCGACCTCGGATCGAGGTCAGCGCCGGTGAGCAGGGCGTTGAGCTGCCGGATGAACTGCGCCCGCGCCGGCCTCCCGTCGGCATGCGCCGCTTCCGCCATCCGGAAAAGACCGACCGCGAGATTCGCAGCGGACAGCCGCAGCAGGACCGACTGAAGTCGCCCCTGGCGGTTCATGACTTCCGCCAACCGGCGCCGATCCGCGGTCCGCAGCGCCCTTCGGGGCGCGAGGAGCTTCGCACGCTCCCCGGCGCTTGAAGACGCGAATGGCTTGCGAGGGCGTTCCGCAAAGCGGATCACATCGCTCATGGCGGTCGCACCGGCTGGGAGATCAGTGTTGAGCGTGACCATCGCGGCAATCCGCGCGTGGTCCCCCACCTTCACGCCCCCGAGCGCCATCGCCTGCCCGCCAACGATCACATCGTCTCCGAGCTCGGGCCGGCCACCGTCGATCTCGCGAGGCGTGATCACGCCGTCGGCGTACACCGTGAGCCGTTCTCCTGCGCGGGCGCGGATCAGCACGCCCGCTGGGTGCGGCAGAAAACACCCGCCCCCAAGGCACGACCGCATATCGATCGAACACTTGAAGAGGCCACGTGCCACGCCGCTGAGGATGGACGCCAGAGGCGTGAGTCGCCTGAGCCAAAGCCAGTGCGCCAGCCGATGCAAGGCGAGGGCGAGACACACATTCGACAACAGTGCCGAGAGCTTCGCTCCAGCGCCGGGAAGGGTGTCCGATCCCGTGCGTTCCTTGTGGTGCCGCGCCAGATCCGCGACGATCGCCGATAAGGTCATCCCAAGCGACCGATGCAGGCAAGACCTGTCGCCGCGGCGCCCATCAACCGCCGCGAGTTTCTGATCGGTCGCGCACGAAGACCTCGGGACGATCTCGCACGCACAGGCACGCTCCGCGATGATGCCCTCGCCAACATCACGAGGGCGGAAGGACCTGGGCCCGATCATCGAGCCATTCCCGAGCCTCACCGCTCCCAACGGTCCAGCCGCCGAGGCCATGAGCACATCGTTTCCCAACACCGGCAGGCCCTGTCCTGCGCCAACGTCGCGTACGCTCGGGATGATGCCCATGCCCGAGCGAGGCATGAACGTGGTGTTGGCGCCCGCGACTCCTGAGAGATTGACGCCGCAGGGCGCTGCGATCAGAAGCCCCGGCCCGACCGATGCGTTGGGATGGATGTCCACGCCGGTCAGGAGGCACCCAAGCTGATAGATCGCGCGGGCACGCTTGCGGCGTCCCAACACCCATGCCCGATTCGCCGCGCGATACAAGCGCACCGCAAGCCATCCCGGGTGACTCCAGAGGAAGGGCGGGTCCACACCCATCTGGGCACGCACGTGCGCCACCAACCTCGCGCGGTCGGCCGCGATGCACGCCCGGTACGCGGAGCGAGATTGGGCGCTCATCTCGCTCCCTCCCCGCCATCCCGGCACACTTCGCGGTACGCCCGCGCCGCACTCGAGCGTGCGAGCAGCGTCAGGAAGATCATTCCCGCGCACAGACCGCAGGCCAGTTGCACCAGAGGCCAGGATCCCAAGAGCAGCACGCCACCGGTCCAGACCACCGCGACGATCATGGGCAACAGCTGTCCGGCCAGGAGTGCTGGCGGCTCGTCCGCCGGCGCGGGCGACGCCATCTTGTCGCTCGCTCCGAACATGCATGCTCCAAAGAGCGAGATCGCCAGCGCGACCTCCGCACCAGCGGTGGTCATCGCCAGTGCGCCCGCTCCTTTCCCGGGAAGCAACGCAACTTTCATCCCGCTCGCGAGCAGCACGGGGATCGCGGTGCAGAGAAGGATCTGCCGCTCCCGGTGCATGCCCACCAGCAGCATTGCGGGCGCCGACGCCGCCACCGCGGCGCCGAGGACCACGCAGAACGCTCGGCAGGCCTGGACCGCCTCCGGATCGCTCGCGTACTTGGTGCCGTAGAGCGCCGTCAGAATCCCCGGAGCGGACGCTGCGCCGAGCAGCGCGACCGCGGTCCCCATGGACAGGGCCAGAGGAACCGCGGAGCGAATGAGTTTGTGCAAGTCCGAGGGGCGGCTCGCGAGCGCCGCCGCGACCGCGATGAGCGGTGTTGCCGCGATCCAGGGGAGCGCGACCATCGCGCCGATGGGCCTGGCGCTGGCCGCGATCGCCGCCGCAGCCTGCTCGCCCGCGATCCAGCGGGCCAGCACGACATCCCCTTGCACGAGCACCTGATGCGCCAGCACCGCAAGGCCCAACACGACACCCGGTCCCACGACGGGGCGGCACGCCTCAAACGAGCGTGGCCTTTCGGGCAGCCCGCCGAGAAGCCGCACACCCATCATCGCGACAACCACCCACCAGACGGCTTCCCGCGCGATGATCGCCCACACCGCCCCCCGCTCGTCCGCCCCCGCCTGTTTCAGGAACACCAGCGCGAGAAGCCCGCCGCCCTGCACCGCGATCGACGCGACCGCGGGCCATGTCTGACGATGCCTCGCGGTGAAGATCGCGTTGAACGCGCCCATCACCGACGTTCCGAGCACCAGCCCCGCGACGCACACGATCACGCGTTCCTCGGCCTTGACGCTCGTGAACGCAAACGCCAGCACGAGCCCGATGCCGATCAACGCCAGCACGAGCCTCCACGCGAGCACGACGCCCAGGACCGCTCCGGAGCGTTCAGGCCGGCTGGCCAGGAGCTTGGTCGCGACGCTCGTGGATCCCAGGTCGAGCATGTCACGCGAGATCGAGAAGATCGACCCCACGAGCCCGAAGAGCGCGAAGCCGGACGGAGTAAGCCATCGCCCCACCATCCCGATGGTGATCAGCGAGATCACAAGCTGCCCCATCGATGAGAGCGCAAGCATCCCCTGCCCGCGAAGCACGTGTCCATCGCGATGGGAGGCGACCTCACTCACGCGCCGGACCTCCCCAGCGCACGCTCATAAGTCGCCCTGGTGCGCTGGAAATGGGCCTGCTCCGAGCACTCTTCCCGCACCCACGACCTCGCGGCAGCTCCGAGTGCTCGACACCGCTCCGGATCATCCCACAGCGCTCGGATCGCCCGAGCCAGAGCAGTTGGATCACCGGGCGGACAGGTCAGGCCACGCTTGTTGTTCGCGACCACATCCCGCAAGGCGCCGATATCCGACGCGATCACCGGCACGCCATGGCTCATCGCCTCGCCCGCGACCAGTCCGAAGGTCTCGTACCAGAGGCTCGGCGCGACCAGCGCCCTGCACCCACGATAAAACGCATCAAGCTCCGCACGCCCCCTCGTCAGGACACACCGCGCGTCGTCGCCCTCGCGAATCCCTGGGTGCTCGGGCGCATCTCCCGCAAGCACCACCGGCACGCGTGCCAGCCTCGCGGCCTCCAGCAGCACCTCGACGCCCTTCTCAGGCACGAAGCGACCCGCGAATCCAACGTACCCGCCCTGTGCAGGATCCACCGGAGGCTCCGCTGCGAGCTTCACGGCACACGCGTTGACATCCACCCGCGAGACATCCAATCCGAGCGATCTCGTCGCCCAGGTTTGACTGAACGCGGTCAGGACCACAAAGCGAGAGACGCCCGACCACAGGTCCGCGCAGCGCGCCACCGCACTTCGCATCGCAAACGCCACACTCTCCGGGAGCGATCCCCGGCAGTTGCGGAGCACCGCCCACTGCTCATTCCCGCCCTCGCACTTCAGGCACACTTCGCCATGCCAGGAATGCGTCGCGACCGGGCAGGTCAGCCTGAAGTCATAGCACGTCATCACCACAGGCACGCCCGCGTCATTGCAGACCGGAATGATCCAGGGAGAAATGAGCGGGAAGAGCTCGTGCACATGCACGACGTCGGGCCTGAACTCCCCCAGCTCCCGGCGGAAGCCCGCGACCGCCTCCCGGGCGTACACGCCGCTGATCAGCGTCGAAACCTTGCCCCCGAGGGTGGGCGCGATGGTCTTGCTGTCGCGGGAGAAGACACGAACCTCCAGGCCATGCTCGCGCGAGATGCGGATCGTCGCGTCCGCCGCGTGATCGGACCCGCCGCCCTTTCGGTGGTAGTTGACCGCGTGCAGAATTCTCATGCGGCCGCCCTCCAGCACGACGACCGACGCGTGGATCGAGTACGCTTGCGTCCCGGGGGATTGGGCGTCTGGCCCGCCCCCACACGCACCACGTTTACGGGCTGCACATGAAGGTCGCCATCATCGGAGATCGGGGAATCCCGGCCCGCTACAGCGGGTTCAGCACCCTCGTCGAAGAGATCGCGACCAGGCTGGTCGCCGATCACGGCGCGGATGTCACTGTCTACTGCCGGAACCACTACTACAAGGAACGCCCCAAGACCTTCAAGGGCGTCAAGTGCGTGTACCTCCCCGCGCCCGGGGGCAAGAGCTTCGAGAGCATCGTGCACTCGTTCAGCGCCATGGCCCACGCAGCCCTTTTCCGCCGCTTCGACGTCGTCTTTGTCGTCGACCCGGGCAACGCCCCCTATTGCCTTCCCCTCAAGCTCCGCATGTACCCGACCCTGTTCCACACCGATGGGCTGGGTTGGAAACGCACCAAGTGGAGCCCGCTCCAGCGGCGCTACTACAAATGGTCTGAGAAGGTGTGTGCCTCGCTCAGCACATGGCTCGTCACCGACTCGCGCGAGATGCAGCGCTACTACCGCGATGAGTACCGCGCCGACAGCACCTTCATCCCCTACGGCTCGGAAGTCGGCGGCGGATACTCCGACTCGGCCCTCCAGAAGTTCGGGCTGACCAAAGGCGGATACATGCTCGTCGTCGCACGCCTCGAGCCTGAGAACAACACCGATCTGGCGATCAGGGGTTATCGCAAGGCGGGCCTCGACATGCCGCTCGTGGTCGTGGGCGGCGCCCAGTACGAGTCGGAGTTCTCCCGCAAGATCTTCGCGGAGAACGACGACAAGGTCCGCTGCGTCGGAGGCGTTTACGAGCCCGATGCGCTCAACGGGCTTTACCGCAACTGCTGCGTGTACCTGCACGCCCACGAGGTGGGAGGCACCAACCCGAGCCTGCTCCGCGCCATGGGCGCAGGAGCCGCGTGCCTGCCGCTGCGCGTCCCCTTCCACACGGAAGTCCTCGGGCCTGAGAATCCCTACTTCGACAAGAGCGAGGAATCGCTCGCCAGCGAGCTCAAGAAGCTGGCGGGCAATCAGCCCGAACTGGAGAGGCTTCGCACGCTGGCGCTGCGCCGCTCCGACACGCTCTACCGCTGGGACGCGGTCGCCGCCGGGTACTTCGAGGTCTTCCGCCGCATGGTCGAGGCCCGCCTGACAGGCAATCGCAGCCTTCTGGCCCAGGAAGCCTACAAGCCCGAGACCTTCGCCAAGTGACCGCGGGGACGCGTTTGCGTCCTGCCCCGGCCCGAACTCTGCCGTCGGTCGCACGCTGCGCCCCTCGCCCGCTCAGGACCCGCCGATCGCCCGCATCGCTTCCGCTGCCCCGGGCGGCACGTGCCCCTTCCAGCCGATCCACACGTCCTGGAGCATCCCATCGCTGCTCCGCGTCGGGATCCGCTGGACGCCCACGAGCCCGCCAAGGAGCTTCTCCTTCACGAACTTGTCGGGATGGATCGCGAAGAACCACTTCCGGCCTTCGACATAGTTCCCTTGCACCACCACATCGCCCGCATCGAACCGGCGTCGTTCCTCATCCGTCGCGAGCAGGTGCAGATAGTTCGTGCCGTGCGTCGTGCAGATGAGCAGCCCACCGGGCTTGAGCACCCGGGTGAGCTCCGCAGCCCACGCGAGCTGCACATCCTCCGACAGGTGCGTGAACACCGAGAAGTTGTACACCGCGTCAAACCGGTCCGCCTCGAGCGACAAGGGCGGCCTGAGTTGATTGAGGATGAACCGAATCCCCGGGAGATTCTTCGAGCACCACTCGATCGTGCGCGGGTTGTAGTCCGACCCCGTGAGTGACACCCGCTGCGCACCGAGCAGCTCCGGGAGATGGCGGATGAGCCGCGATGGCCCGCATCCCCACTCGAGGACCTCGATCGGTCCGGATGGGAACGCCGCACCGATTACGCGTGCGAAGACCGACGCGTGCCGGTGACCGCTCTCGTGGTAGATCTCCCAGTCGACGTGGTTCAGCGCGTCGAACGCGATCTCCGCCGGAGGCACCGCGTAGCCCGGATGCGCCTTGATGAACCGGCGGTTGCGCCCCGCCGATCGCCAGCGCCGGAGCATGAACCGCGCCGAGTCGGCCATCTTCAACAGACCAGCCTGCCTGAGCACCCGGATTGCCTGAAACCTCTTCATGCCTTCTCCCCCACTGGCCCTGAGCCACACGACAGGCTATCGGACGCAGAGAAACGAACACGAGCCTGACACGGCCGCAAGTTCCGCAGCCGCGGGGCAAGACCGCTTCCGGATTGGCCGATCACCAAGGCATGCCCGAGCCGCACGCCACGACCACAAGCCGCCAGCTTCCAGTGCTGAACGCCGCGATCACCGCGAGCATGTGCCGAACCACGCTCAAAGCCCTGGGACGCTCCAGCGCCCTGGTGAGCGCCCGAGGCACTGTGGTCGGCGTCGTGACCGCTCAAGGGCTCGAGCAAGCCTCCGCCGCGCCGGGAGGCGGGCACCGCCCCGTGGTCGATGTCGCCGACAAGACCGGCCTGGTCTGGCTCTGAGCCGACCGCATCGTCTCTCATCCGACGAGAATCACGGACACCGCGCCGCTTCATGCCCCCACCTCCGGAGCCGAGGGAGGCTCGGACGCGGGTTCAGCCTGCGCCTTGGGCGCAAATCGCCCTTTCACTGATCCGGAGAGCATCTTTAGTTCGCTGATGGAAAGCGAGCGGAACGCCAGCGCAAGCACCGGGAACCCGACAACGCCGATCCCCAGGCCGATCCACGTTCCTCGAACGCCGCAGAGCTCGGCGATCCCGACAACCAGCCCCACCGCGGCGCCGGTCTTGACCAGGATCATCCAGTCGACACGCGACTTGACCAGATGCTGGGTGATCAGAAGCATCGGCACGACGCCCGTGAGCCACTCGCAGATCACATCGGCGTACGCAGCGCCCACCGCGCCGCCCTTCGGGATCGCAACCGTGAGCGCCAGGGCCTTGGCCGCCAGACCAAGGATCGCGACGATGAACGCGTAGCGCACACCCCCCGCGATCACGAACGACACGACCAGCGCGTTGTTGATCGCCCGGGCAAAGACCGCCCACACGACGATCCGCAGCACCAGGGCCGCCTCCGACATCTGCTGCCCGAAGAGCCCGATCAGAGCGTCGGATCCGCAATGCACCGACGCGACCGCCCCCGCCGCGATGAACACGCTCAGATCGATGCTCCGCTGGAAGACGAGCCTGAACCTCGCCTGATCCTGCCCCCAGCTCGTCGCGAGGATGGGGAAGACCGAGCCCGCGATCGCCTGCACGATCACCGTCACGGGCCACACAAAACGCATCGCGCCCGAGTAGTGCGCCACTTCTCCGGGCCCGCTGAGCCTGTAAAGCATGAGCGTGTCGAGCTGATCAAAGACCGCCGCACACAATCCCGACAGCCCCAGAGGCCAGGCCCATCGGAACATGCTCCACGCCTCAGGACCGGGCGCGACAAGCCCCGCCAGACGAACCGCCCCCCGCCCCAGCGCCCACATCGTCAGCAGGTACACCACCCGCGACACCGATTGACACGCCACCAGCCCGACGATGCCCAGATTCTCCCGGCACGCCAGAAACACCAGCCCCGCAAGCACCACAACGCTCAGGACTTCCGCCGCGACGTCCCGCTCCATCTGCATCCGGCACTTGAAATGGGCCTTGTACAACTGTCCGATCGCATACGCGCCCACCCCGACGCACCCGACAACCACCGCCTGCGCGATCTCGGCGCGATACCCGAGCACGAGCACCGCCCCGCCGAGCAATCCGCATGCGATCACGAACTGCACGAGCTTTGCTGTCGCCAGCGCGCCGAGCCACACACGCTCCCGGCTCGCATCCCGGCAGACCTCTCGCACGCAGATGTCCGTGAGACCGAAATCCACGAGCCACTCGCCGATGAGCAGAATGCTCAGCACAAGCGTGTACTCGCCGAACGAGTCCTTCCCCGCGACTTTGATGATGATCGCGGCCACCACAAAGCGCAGGACGGTCATCAGCAGGCGGCCGATGCTCTGGCCGCCGATGTTCTTGACGATGCTCCAGCCGAGATGGCGCGTTGGAACTGTCACGCCGCCCTTCCGCTTTCAAGCCGGCCCTGTTCGAGCGAGAGGCCGGACCCCGCGCGCCCGGCGCGATACACCGGGTCCTCGTTGGCGCGTCTCCAGCAGTCGATCGCGACGATCAACCCCACCAGCACCCAGAAGACCCGCGCGACGTGGTCCATGCGGAGGGCGAAGCTCCCCATGCCGTCGATCATCATCGCGACAAAGCCGCAGATCGCACCCGATCCGATCGCGAACATGATGTCGTTGCGGATCCGCAGATTCCGGATCGCGACCAGCCCCAGATGCGCGTGCAGGCCGAGGAAGCACAGCAGCCCGAGGGTGCCCTGCTCGGCCCATGTCACCATGTAGATGTTGTGCACGACAGGCCAGAGATCACCGAACTTCAGGTTGAGCTGCTCGGGAGAGCCCTGAGGCGTGAAAGGCACCATCTGGAACACGAAGGAGTTCAGGCCGCAACCGAAGACCGGGTAGGCCTGCACCATCTTGAACGCCACCTCGATCCACTCGAGGCGGAAGCTCCACGCGCCGGGATCGCTTCGCGTCAGACGATCCAGAATCGGCCCCGAGAAGGCCAGCCCCACCATCGCCATCGCCGCGATGATGAGCAGGCGCACGAGCATGTACCGCAGCCTCATGCGCCGATGGAAATGGCTCAGCGTGAGCACCAGAAGCAGCGCCACGCCGAACTCCACCCAGCCCGTGCGCGAGAGCGTCGCGACCAGAATGCCTTCGCCAAAGACCGCCACCGCGACGCACACCGCCTTGATCCGGATGTCCACCCGCGCAAAGAGCGTCGCGATCGCGATCGGGAGCAGCATCGCCAGATACGCCGCCAGCAGGTTGGCGTGCCCGATGAGCGCGCCGACGCGGTTGACGCGCTCGCCTCCCTGGAGCGTCGCCTTGGAGAGCAGCTCCACGCCTTCCTCGGTCGCCTCGCCGATCACCTGAAGCCCGAGCTGCCGGTCCAGGGTGTATTGCAGGAACCCGATCACGCACTGCATGAGCACGCCGAGCATCAGCGCCAGCAATGCGTGCTGGAACTGCTTCACCCGGACGATCTCGTTCACCACCACCAGCGCCAGGATCAGGCACTTGCCCATCCGGAAGACTTCCTGGGCCGCGCTGATCTTGTAGGGGCTGATCAGCATCGAGACGCCGCCGAGCAGCATCATCCCCACCCACCACCAGAAGCACGCGGGAATCCGCACGCCCCGCACCCGACCCATCCACACATCGCGCAGGATGAAGCCCAGCAGCGCCGCAATGAAGATGTCCACGAGCTCGATGCGGAACGCCGAGGCCCCGCCCATGTGCGGCACCGGCATGAACTTCTTGCTCATGTCGATCGGAGCCGTGAGCAGAAGACCCCAAAGACAGAAAAGCCGCGGATTGCCCGAGAGGACCAGACCCGCCGCCAGCGCCAGTAGCCCGAGCACCGCGAAGGCGTAGATCGGCTCCCCCGTGAACCCGGTGATGATCAGCCCGATGGAACCCAGCGCCGCCGCGCCCGCCAGCGCCGCATAGCGACCCATCCGCCCCATGCGGACCACCGGATCTTCGCGGAGCTTTTCGTACGCCGGGAGCATGCGGTCACCTCACGACGACGGTCAGACGATCCCACGCCCGGACCGCGGCGGCGCCACCAGCAGCACACCGACCTTCGCCGCTGTCCGGCTCGCCACAAGCTTGCGGGCCGCGTCCAGATCCTCGAGAAGCGTCCGGCCCTCCAGCGCCAGCAGCAGCACGCAGTCCGACGCCGGCCCGAGCGCCAGCCCGGTCGTATCCCGTAGCACGGGCGCCGCGTGAATCAGCACAAAGTCAAAGCCCCGCGCCGCCTCGGCCACCATCGCGGCGCGATGCTCGGAGCCCAGAAGCAGCGCCGGCGAGAGCCCCGCGCCCGTCCCGAGCTTCGAGAGCCTTCCGCCCGACTCCGCACGAACGGCCTTGCCCATCGCGCCGACGCCTTCACGCAGAACATCCGCAAGCCCGGGACCGCCCGCGTCGTCGGCCGCGCTGGTTTCCGCGGAAATGACCAGCACGCGGCGGCCCATCTCCAGCGCCAGAACCGCGCCCAGATGTTCGCAGGCGACCTCCGCCACGCCGTCTTGATCAGGCGAAACCAGGAGCACGATCTTTCCGGGCTGCGACCCCGCGCCCGAGAGATCCTGATCGAGCTGCACCGCCAGCCTGCGGAACGTCTCCACCGCCGAGGGCTTGTTCCCACGGAGGCCAAGGAGCCTTCCGATCAGCCCGGGCGCCGAACGCGTCTGCTCACCGGAGCCCATCAGCGCCCCTCCCTCCGGTCAGCGCCGCCGTTGCGGGAGGCAGCGCCCGGATCTCCTCGGCGCGGGGAAGGTCGAGCACCGCGTACACCGGGAAGTCCACGCCCGCGATCGCAAGCTTCTCACGCGTCACACGCCCGCGGAGCATGTCCAAAAGGAACGCCAGGCCGATGCCCGCGCCCAGACCCACGACCACCGCGGCGCCGAGCACCACCTTGGTGTTGGGCCAGGCCTTCTTCGAAGGCGGGCTCGCGTAGTCCGCCACGCGCATCGACGCCGGCGCCGACGCGATCGTCGCCATCGACACTTCCGCCATCATCAGACGCTCGTGCAGGATGCCGTACTTCTGCTCGCACATCTGATGCTCACGGCTCAGCGCGTGCATCGTCGCCATCTTCTCGGGCAACCGGTTCACCCGGTCCTGGATCTCATCCAGAGCCTTCTGCTTCACCGCCAGATTGGCCCTGGCGCCGGCGAGCTCGGCATCCAGACGATTGAGCCTCGACCGCATCTCCTCGTGCGTCGTGCTGAGCACGACGGTGCTGGAGACCTCGACCTTCTCTTCCTGAGCGGCGATCTTCTGCTCCACCGACGCGATCTGCGCCTCGATGTCCTTCACCTCGGGCGAGTCGGGCCTGAAGTGAAGCTTGGACTGGTCGAGCGCCGTCAGCAGGCCGATCCGGGTCGCCTTGAGCGACTCGCGGAGGGCGTTCTGCTGATACGTCCGCATGCTCGTGTTCTCGCGATCTTCCTTCTCGAGCTGCGCCGTGACCTCCGCACGGTTCTTCTCCGTGCTCGCGATCAGGGCCTTGAGCTCCGTCACGCCCGATTCGATCTCGATGGCGCGGGAGACCTCGACCTTGTCCTTCTCGAAGTCCAGGAGCATCCCGTTCTCGTCGGCGTACTTCTTCTTGCGCGCCTCGATGTCGTCCAGCGCGATCTTGGCCCGATCGACCTCCGCCGCCAGCGCATCATGCGCCTTGGTCGCTTCCTCGAGATGCCGCCGGCGACGCTCCGCCAGGTACACATCGATCAGCTTGTTGGCCACCTCGGCGACCCGGGGCGAAGGCCCGCGCACGCGCAGGTAGCCCGCGGTGGACTCGGCCACCGCCTGCAGCCCGACGCCGCTCTTGAACGCCTCGACGGTCTTGGCGAACTCCTCTTCTTCCTTGGTGGGCGTGTAAGGCGACTTGGCGGGCGGGAAGATCGTTTCCTTCAGGCCCTTGTACCGCTTGCCCACCCACGACTCGGTCCACAGATACGCCGCGTGCAGCAGAAACGGGTGGTACACGTCGTCGAACTTCAGATCCAGATCCTTCACGACCTTCCCGAGCACGCCGCGCGAGGTCATCATCTCGACCTCCGCCGACAGGCTGTCCTTTCGGAACACGCTCCAGATCTGATAGAAGCTGTCTCGGCTCGCGTCCTCCTTGGCGTCCGCGACGATCAGCACGTCGGCCTTGTAGATCGGAGGCCAGATCCACACATAGAGCCCCGCCAGCCCGACGGTCATCGCGGCGGTGAGCACCACCACCCACCGATACGCCAACGTCGCGTGAACGACTTGACGCACCGCGCGACGCAGGTCGAAACTGTCGGCCTCGGGTCGGTGTTGGATGACTTCGGGCAGGTTCATGCGGTCCTCAGTTGTTGTTCTGATCGAGCAGCTGGATCGTCTTGAGCTGGAAATACGGCGTAAACGCCGAGTTGATTCCCGACAGAGGTTTGTTGACCAGGTCGTCCACGTAACGACCAAACTGCGCCACATCGTTCTCGGGCGCGAAGATGATGTCATCAGGCTGGAGCGCCTCCGCCGCCAGCGCCATGTACACCGCGGGCTGCCCGGTGATCCGGGGCTCGATCACCCGAGCGCGGATCACGCCGTCCTCGTCCAGCCTGATGATCGCGACCTTCCGCGCATCGGCCGAATGCTTCAGCCCCCCGGCCCGGGCCAGCGCCTGCGCCGCGGTCGGAGCATCACGCAACGCCACCGGCGTCGGCGCCCCCACTTCCCCGAGCACGAACACGACGGGCTGCCGCACCGACTGCGCCACCACCGTCACCTCGGGGTCCACCAGCCTGGCGCTGTACCGCTTGGTCAGCTCCTCGCCCAGATCCGGGATCGTGTATCCCGCCGCCTTCACCTCGCCCACCATGGGAAGCGAAATGAACCCGTCAGGCCTGATCACGCAAGGCCGCGAGAGCGTGGGTGTACGCACCAGCACGATCTCGATCTGATCGCCCGCCGCCAGCACGTATTCCTTCTTGAAGCGCGCCGACGATTGCACGACCTGCTCGGGCGCGCGGACCGGGCCCGACGCCTTGGGGCTCACGCAGCCCGCGCACACCAGCGCCAAACCCGCCGCGAGCACGCTCGCCCGGCGCGTCCCAGAACCTGATCTCTTTGCTGCGCACGCCATTGTCGTCAGTCTACTCCCAGCTTGTGGATCATCCGACCAATCACGGGAACGTCCCGTCGGACTTCGACGTCGCGCCCGCACACGCGGACATGACGGCCCCATAAGGCCCGCATGCTCCGTCATCCCGGACCCATAATCCAGTTCGGACCCGGAATCCAGTCCGACGACCGCGCCTCATCCCGGAACGCGCAAGTCGTGCCGATCCGATCGGCTCAGCCCCCCGCCTCCACACGACGGAAGTAGTCCTTGTACCAGTCGATGGTCTCCGCGAGCCGCTCACCGACCGGCTTGCCGCACGTCCATCCCAGCACCGTCCGCGCCTGCTCCGATGAGAGGTACTGGTGCTTGATCTCGCCCTTGGCCTCGTTGAGGATCAAAGGCTCCAGATCCTCGCGCTTGGCCGCCTTGAGAATCGCCTTGGTCAGGTTGAGCACCGACAAAGGCTCCCCCGTCCCGAAGTTGAACCCGCGGCCGTGGATCGACGGATCGTTCATCTTCTCCGCCAGGATCAGGTACGCCGACACGATGTCCTTCACGAACACGTAGTCGCGCATCGGCGATCCATCGCTCCGGATCACCGGCCGCTCGTTGCGGATCACCGACTGGATCGTGCCCGGAATGATCCGGCTGAAGTTCAGATCGCCCGGCCCGAACAGGTTGCCGCAACGCGTGATGCACACCGGCGTCTTGTACGTGTTGTGGTACGTGTGCGCGATCAGGTCCGCACAGCTCTTGGAGACGTCGTAGGGGTGCTTGCCTTGCAGCGCCGCGTCCTCGTTGTACGGCAGCTTCTCGTGATCCCCGTACGCCTTGTCGCTCGACGCGATGACCACCCGCGTCACCTTCGAGTTCCGCCGGCACGCCTCCAGCAGGCACCAGGTTCCCTTGATGTTCGCCTCGAACGTCCCCATCGGATTACGGTTGGCGACGCCCACGATCGCCTGGGCCGCCAGGTGCAGGACCGTGTCGATCTCGTACTCGTTGATCGCTCGCTCCAGAACGTTGTACTCCTCGACACCGCCGCGCACCGTGCTGATCTTGCGGTCCAGGCCATCCAGGAAGAACGGCGCCGTGGGCACCAGATCCCGGATCAGCCCCGTGACGTTGGCGCCGCGACGCACCAGCTCATCGGTCATCCAGAGGCCCAGGAACCCCGTGCAGCCCGTGACAAAGACGTTGCGACCCTTCCAGAAACTCATGGCCTGCTCCCGGGATTGCTCCCCGACTTCACGCGCCAGGGAATGTTCCCCGAGCGGACGATCTCATCGAACTCCTGCTGATCCTTGTAGCTGTCCACCGACTTGAAGAACCCGTCGTGCCGGTAGCTGTAAAGCTCGCCCATCCGCGTCAGCTCGGGCAGCACGTGCTTCTCCAGATTCGAGCCCTTCCAGTGGTCGAAGATCTTCTTCTTCATCACGAAGAATCCGATGTTGATCCGGTGGTCGTGGAGCACGGGCTTCTCGCGCATCTGCACGACCTTGCCCGACGTATCGCAGTCCAGCACGCCGTATTGCGTGAACATGGGAACGCTCGTCACCGTCGCGATCCCGCCGTGCGACCGGTGGAACGCCACGAGCTTCTGCAAGGGCACGTCCGAGAGCCCATCGCCGTAGGTCGCCATGAACTCATCGCCCACCAGGTGCGCGCAGCGCTTGATGCGCTCGCCCGTGTCCGCGTCCTCCCCGGTGTCGACGATCGTGACCTTGCAGCCCAGGTTCTTGCCCTCGAAGTAGTCGTCGAGGGTCTCCTTGCGATGACCCGCCGCCAGCACGAAGTCGTCGAATCCCTGATCCATGAAGCTCCGCAGGATCTGCACCAGGATGGGCGATCCACCCACGGGAAGCATGGGCTTAGGCAGATACTCCGTAAAGGGGAACGCCCGGATCCCCTTGCCGCCGCACAGAATGACGACCTTCATAACCGAGCTCCTCAGGCCGCGGCGCACCCCCGCCGCAGCCACCCCTCACCAACCCGTTCCCCGGATCAACGTTCCCACAGTCGAAAGCATGATCCGGAAGTCGAGCATGAGCGACCACCGATCGATGTACTCCAGATCCATCTCCATCCACTTCTTGAACGGGATCTTGTGGTCCCCCTCGGCCTGCCAGAAGCACGTCAGACCCGGAGGCATCGTCAGGCGACGCTTCTGCCACCACTCGTTCCCCTGCGCCTCCTTCGGAGGCAAAGGCCTCGGCCCGACCAGGCTCATGTCCCCGACCAGGACGTTCCAGAGCTGCGGCAGCTCGTCAAGATGATACTTGCGCAGCACGCGCCCCACCGCCGTGATCCTCGGATCATTCTTGATCTTGAACGCCGCCCCGTCCGTCTCGTTGTGCTGCTCGAGCTCCTCGCGCAACTTCGGCGCGTCCTTCACCATCGTCCGGAACTTGAGCATCTTGAACCGGCGCCCGTGGAAACCCGAACGCTCCTGCCCGAAGAACACCGGCCCCCGGCTGTTGAGCTTGATCGCCAGCGGGATCACGATGAACAGGGGAAGCGTGACCAGGAGCCCGCAGAGCGCTCCCACGAAATCGATCACGCGCTTCACCAGGAGCGGGCCATAGCTCGCCGGCCCGTTGTAGTGCGTCATCAGGGGAATCCCCCCCACCGTCACCACCTCGAGCTTCTCATCCACGCGATCAATCGCGTCCGCCGGGAACTTGGCGCTGATGCCCGCCTCCACGCAGAGCCTGACCACGCGTCCGATGTCGTCGTAGCGACTCCGCACAGGCAGCGCGATCACCACCTCATCCACGACCCTCGCCGCCAGGATCTCGCGCAATCCCTCGGGCGAATCAAGCACCTGCTGCGCGATCCCCGACAATGGCCCCGAAACAAAGCGGTCCATCCGCTGGGGCGACTCCGCGTCGTGGGCTTCGCGGATGTCCACGAACTGGACCACCTGGATCCCGTAGTGAGGCCTGGCGATCACTTCCTCCGCGATTCGCGCCGCCCGCTCGTTCCGCCCGACGACGATCCACGCGCGATTGTCCTTGCCGCGCCGGCGCAGCCGCCGGATCACCAGACGCACCGCGAGCCTCACGCTCAGCAGGATCGCGCCCGCCGCCATCGCTGTCAGGCCGTAGACACGCCCATCCAGGCCCTGCCCGAACAGCTCGGTGAACAGGCACGCGATGCCCGTTGAGAGCGTGAGCACCTCGATGAGCGCCGCCATCTCGCGACCGATCCGTTCCGTGCGCCGCGCGTGGTAAATCCGCATCCGATTGGCGATGGTCACAAACGCGACCACCATCGCGGACGCGAACACGAACATGTGGTACCCGGTGCTCTCGGGCCAGAGCCCCAGACGCACGCCCACCGCCCACACCGCCGCTGTGGAGATCCCCGCGATCGCCGCGTCGATCAGCCTGAGGTAGTGCGCGAAGATGTGCACGTTCTGGTACAGCATGAACGACCCGCCGACGAACTCACCGCTTGTAGTACTCCAGGATCCGAGTGAACGCCGTAATCACATCCGCGATGGCCCGATCATCCATTTCCGCCGTCAGGGGAAGCGAGAGCGTCCGATCGCCCACATGCTCGGCCCCCGGGAAGTCCCCGCGCTTCCAGCCCCACGTCTCGCGGTAATACTGGTGCGCATGCACCGGCATGTAGTGCACGCCGCAACCGATGTTCTCGGCCTTGAGCGCCTCGAGCACGCGGTCACGCGTGACGCTGAGCCGCTCCAGCGCCAGCAGTGGCGTATAGAGATGCCAGGCGTGCCTCGAACCCGCGGGCGGATCCGGAGGCGTGACGCAGGGAAGCCCCGCAAACGCCCGGCTGTACCGGCGCCAGATCTCTTCCCGCCGCGCCGCCCGCTCCTCAATCTTGCGGAGCTGCACGACGCCCATGGCCGCGTTCATGTCAGGCAGGTTGTACTTGAAGCCAAAACGCACCACCTCGTAGTGGCGGTACCCCGGACGGCTGAACCGCGACCACGCGTCGGCGCTCATGCCGTGAAGACAGAGCTCCCGCGCCAGCTTGGCGACATCCGGATCCTTCGCGAGCAGAATCCCGCCCTCGGCGGTCGTGACGTTCTTGGTCGCGTAGAAGCTGAAACAGCCCACATCCCCGATCAGGCCCGCGGGCTTGCCGTTGTGCGTCGTCTCGATCGCGTGCGCACAGTCCTCCACGACCTGCAGCTTGTGCTCCCGCGCGATCGCCATGATCGCGTCCATGTCGCACGCGCGCCCGCACATGTGCACCGGCATCAGCGCCCGCGTCTTGGGCGTGATCCGCTCCCGGATCCGCGCCGGATCGATGTTCATCGTCTGCGGATCGCAATCCGCCAGCACCGGGGTCGCCCCCGCGTGGATAATCGCGTTCACCGTCGAACAGAACGTCATGGGCGTCGTGATGACCTCGTCGCCCGGACCGATGCCCAGCGCCACCAGCGCCAGATGCAGCGCCGCGGTGCACGAACTGACCGCAACCGCCGTGCCCCCGCCCTTGTACGCCTCGAAGTCGACTTCGAGCTGGCGGACCATCGGCCCGGTGCTGATCCAGCGCCGCCGCAGACAGTCGACGACCGCCGCGATCTCCTCTTCACCGATCGCGGGCACGCCGAAGACGACCATGGCCGACGGATCGCGCACCGGCACGCCCCCCGCAATCGCGGGAAGCGCCGACGTCGAAACACCAGTCTGGACCGACCTTTCGCCCACCCACGACCTCCACAGCAGGGCACAAAGCAACCGCCGCTCAGAGGCGCACTGATACCCCCGAAGCCCCGGTCACTCAGTTCCACGTTGGGACGCTCGAACAGCCTCCGAACGTCTTCACATTCAAACCTAACCCAGACCACCGCAATCCGCAAGACCTGACTGTTGGAATCCAAAGGCCGAAATCCTCACCACCGGCATGGACCGACCCGCGCCGAACTCTCGGACCGCGCAAGACTTGCGACTTTCCCGCGAGAACCCAAACAAAATGCAATCACTGCAGGTTTCACGGCGCCTTCGGCGTTGACCCCGCCCGGTCACGCCGTTAGCTTGACCCCAGGGCCCTTTGCATCTCAGCTTCCTCCCCGCACGTCGGCATCACCCGACGGAGCCCGCCTTGCCTCATCCCTTGACCGCCCCTGACTGATGCCATCCACCGCCTCCATCCCCGTCGAGCTTGCCAACGCCTATGCGACCCGGCGCGTGCTGGTCCTTGGCGGCACGGGCTTCCTGGGCTTCGCGATCGCCCGCGCTCTGGCCCCAACGGGCGCCTCAGTCACCATCGCGTCCCGCGGGCTCACCAAGCCCGCCATCCCGCCCCCGCCGGGCGTGCAGGTCGCGACCGCGGACCTGGCCGATCGCGACGCGCTGCGCCCGCTCCTTGAACAGGCCGACACCGTGTTCATGCTCGCCGGCTCCACCGGCGCCATCGAGAGCACCGCCGCGCCGCTCGATGACATCCGCACCAATCTGGTCGGACACGTCAATCTGCTCGAGACCTGGCGTGCGGCCGCCTGCACCGCTCGACTCGTCGTCGGGAGCACCCGACTGGTCTACGGCCGCCCCATCCGCAACCCGGTCGACGAGGACCATCCCACCCACCCCACCAGCGCCTACGGCATCAACAAGCTCGCCGCCGAGAAGTACCACCGCCTCTACCACGAACTGCACAACGTCCGCTCCACCGCGCTGCGCATCCCCGTCGCCTATGGCCCCGGCGCTCCGCGCAACTCCACCAACCACGGCGTCGTGCGCCACTTCATCGACCACGCGCTGGCCGACCGCCCCATCACGCTCTTCGGAGGCGGCGCGCAGCTGCGAGATTTCCTCTACGTCGATGACCTCGTCCGCGCCATGCTCATCGTCGGCGCCGATGACCGCACCGTCGGCCACGTGCTCAATGTCGGCTCGGGCGCCGCGATCACACTCCGCGCCCTCGCCGAGGCGGTCGTTCGCGCCGCGGGGAAGGGATCGATCGTCGAAACGCCCTGGCCCACCCACGCCAAGCAGGTCGAAACGGGCGATTTCGTCGCGGATATCTCCCGTATCACCGGGCTGACGGGCTGGAAGCCCTCCACGCCTTTGGATGAGGGCATCAGCGCCTGCGTTCTGGACGCCCGCAAACGGGCGGCGCAACAGCCATGAAGATCGCCCTTGCATGCGCCGGCGTCGGGCAGATCCAGCGCGGCTACGAGCGCTTCTTCGCCGACCTCTTCCGCTTCACCCGCGACCGCGCCGACATCACCCTCTACAAAGGAGGCGGCGCGACCTCTTCCCGCGAGATCATCCCAACGTTCGTCAGCCGCACCGGGACGCTGGGGAAACTCATTCCCCTGCACTGGGCGATCGGACGCTCGCGTTACCACTTCGAGTCGCTCACCTTCGGACTGGCGGTCGTCCGCCGGTGCATCGCCGACCAGACGGACATCCTGCACATCGTCGATCCGCCCCTAATCAAGGTCGTGCACCTCTTCCGCCGCAAACTCGGGGGAAAGTTCAAGATCCTGTTCTCGCACGCCGGAACCTTGCCCTTCGGATATCACCCCTACGCGGACTACGTGCACCACATCGGGCCCGACGCCTACCTCGCGGATCTGGCCGCGGGACATCCGCGCGATCGGCACGTGCTCATCCCGCTCGGCGTCGATCTCTCACGCTTTGCCACCGACCGCACGCGGGCCTCGCTCCGCGCCGAGCACAACATCCCGCTGGACGCCAAGGTCGTGCTCTCGGTCGCGGCCCTGAACCGTCACGCCAAGCGCGTCGACGCGGTCATCGAAGAGATCGCCCTGCTCCCCGAGAGCTACCACCTCTGGCTCGACGGAAGCTTCGACCCGGATGGCGATCGCACGCTCATCGATCTGGCCCGCGAGAAGCTTGGAGATCGCTGCCGATTCACGCACGTGCCCTCGGGAAAGCTCGGCGAACTCTTCCGCCTCGCGGACATCAAGGTGCTCGGCTCCCTGCACGAAGCCTTCGGCCTGGCGGTCGTCGAAGCGATGGCCTGCGGCTTGCCCGTCGTGGTGAACGACACGCCCCACTTCCGGTGGCTCACAGGCGATCCCAGACTGCTCACCAACCTCGCGGAAAAGGGGGCTCTTGCGGCCCATGTACGTCGGATAAT
This sequence comes from uncultured Phycisphaeraceae bacterium, assembly GCA_964531675.1. Taxonomy (GTDB): domain Bacteria; phylum Planctomycetota; class Phycisphaerae; order Phycisphaerales; family UBA1924; genus CAZHFW01. Next base: position 32,870 of record CAZHFW010000022.1, read on the forward strand.
CGAGTCGCCCGAGGGACCCGCCTCCTGGGTTGACCCGGCGCGCGTGCGACGTCGATTCTCTTGGGATTCCTTGGCTGAGGACTACCTCGAGCTCTACCGATGCGTCGCGGCCGGCCGACCGGTCGTGCAGGCTCCCGAACACCTCCCGGCGCAGGGCGCGTAAGCCCGCCGCCCCCTACCCTCACCGCCAGAGCCCCAGCGGGACAAATCGTCCCGACGGCGCCTGACGGAGCCTCCGCCCATGATCACGCAGAAGTCCATCATGCTCAAGCTCGCCTCACTCTCCGCGATCGTCGGCTCCATCTTCGCGATCTCCGCGTGCGCCGAGTTCAACGCCAAGGTCACCGAGATCCTCAACCAGGGCAATGGCGAGAAGCCCCCGACCGTGGGCACCGCGGGAGGCCCGCCCCCCAAGGACCAGTCCCGCGCGGACGACACGCTTGAGACCCAGGCGGCGAGCTGGAAGGCCTACTCCCCCGACCCCATCATCAAGGTCGGCGACCTCCGCGACCGCGGGATCTGGAACGACCCGTGCGTGATCAAGGAAGGCAGTCAATACGTCATGTACCTGACGACCAGCGTGAAGGAGCCCTTCAAGGCCCCCGTCCTTCCTTTCCGCGCCGTCTCCGACGATGGCGTCAAGTGGACCCTCGATCCCAAGGAACCGCTCATCTCCCCCGAGAGCACGAGCTACGTCGGGATGGAGACGCCTTCGGTCGTCAAGTTCAACGGCAAGTACCACATGTACTACAGCCTCATCAATCAGCCGGGCAAGGTCCCCATGATGGAGATCGGCCACGCCACCAGCGACGACGGCCGCTCGTGGAAGCTCGACCCCATGGGCCAGCCGCTCATCAAGGCCACGGGCAACGTGCTTGACTGGAATGGCTTCCTGGTCGGCGAGCCCGCCGCGGTCGTCTACAAGAACCGCATCTACCTCTACTTCATCGCGACCGGCGCACGTCCGTCGGGCAAGCCCCAGCAGCTCCAGCAGGTCGGCCTTGCGGTCTCCGCCGACGGCCGCAACTTCGACGCCCCGCGCGTCGTCATGACCCAGGATGAATCCATCTGGCCCCCGAGCAAGGGCTACACGGGCTACTCGTGCGTCTTCGCGGTCGTGAAGGACAACAAGATGCACCTGTTCCACAACGTCGCGCTCTCGGTGCCCAAGGCCAATCCCGACTGGTACCAGGTCGCCCTCTCCCACGCGGTCAGCGACGACGGCGAAACCAACTGGACCCAGGACAAGACGCCCATCTACTCCCGCTCGAGCTTCAAGTGGACCGCCGGCGGCATCATCGGCCCCAGCGTCCTCTTCGAGGACGGCAAGTGCAAGATGTGGTTCGCCGGACACGTCAACCAATCCGACTTCGGCTCCCTCCCGCTCTCGGGCTGGAAGGGCAACCAGTTCGGCATCGGCTACGCCACCACCGATGCTTCCAAGTACTAAGCACGCTTCCTCGACCAAGCCTCGCGGCGCAGGCGTCCCGCTCGTGACGCTCTCGTCGACCGGTCTCTTCTCTGGGGTGATCCTTGTCTCGCATCTTCATCGGCATCCCCACGCTCAACCGGCCGCAGTACGTCCGTGAGACGCTGCGCAGCGTGCTCGCGCAGTCCTTCTCCGACTTCCGCATCGTCGTCTCCGACAACGTCTCCGAGCCTGGCGTCGCCGAATCCGTCGCGTCCTTCATCCGCGAGCTCAACGACCCGCGCGTCAGCTTCCACCAGCAGCCCCAGAACGTCGGCGAATACGGCCAGGGCTGGTTCTTCTTCCGGTCCCTCCGCGATGAAGACTTCTTCATCATCCTCCACGACGACGACACCCTGCACCCCGACTATCTCCAGACCGCGGTCGAGACGCTCGACGCCCATCCCGACGCCGCCTTCTTCGTCGCCAACCCGGTCATGATGGACGCCAAAGGCGTCGACTCCGCCGAAAAGACCGCCTGGCAACGCACCTACTACGGCCGGACCGGCACGCCCGAAGGCCTCATCGACGTCCGCACCACGCACATGGCCTGCGGGTTCACGCCGATCTGCGGCACCGTCTTCCGCGCTCAGGCACTCCGCGACTCGGGCTTTGTCGATCCCGACTGTCACGGCAACTTCCCCTTCGAGATGAACATCTTCCTGCGCCTCGCGGACATCTCCGCCAAAGGCTGGTTCTGCCCGCGCGAGCTCCTCCGCTTCCGCTTCCACTCCGAAGCACTCTCCAACTACCTGCACCTGATGGACAACCCGCACGTGGTGTCCACCATGATCAAGCTCCTGGCCCGCCGCAAGTACTCGGGCATGCCCGAGCGTCGTCGCCGCATCATCCTGGGGCGCCTCTACCGCGCCAATGCCGCGATTCTCACCCGTCAAGGCGATCCCCAAGGCTGCCGCCGCGATGCCATCCGCGCACTTCGCACGTGCCCGCTCTCGCCGCGCACGCTGGCCGCGGCGCCGCTGGCCATCCTCGCGCCGGGGCTTTATCGCCGCGTCCTCCCGCCCCTCCCCGTCGCCCGCGTCGCGCCGCTCCTCAACCCCGAGAACGGCAGCGCCCCGCCCGCGAAAGGCCCTTCATGACCACGCCCTTCTTCAGCGTGATCATGAACACCTACAACGGCGCGCCCTGGATCCGCCAGGCCATCGACTCGGTCCTCGCCCAGTCCTTCACCGACTGGGAACTCATCATCTGGGACGATGGCTCGACCGATCAGACGCCCGCCATCGCCGCCTCGTACACCGACCCGCGCATCCGCGTCGTCCCCACCACCGACCGCGCCGGTCTGGCCAAGGCTCGTGAGAAAGCGGTCCGAGTGACCAAAGGCCGCTGGCTCGCCTTCCTCGATCAAGATGATCTCTGGGAACCATCCAAGCTCCAGGCGCAGCACGACCGGATTCACGCCGCCCAGTCCGAGCCAGGCCCGCCGCTGGGCATCTGCTACACGCGGGCCCTCCGCTTCAACTCCCAGGGCCCCCTGGGCGACTTTGATCACCACCACCTGCCCAAAGACTCCCCCGAGGGCGACGTCTTCCAGAGGCTCTTCACGCACTCGTGCTTCATCTGCATGAGCGCGGTGGCGCTCGAACGCGAGGCGGTGCTCGCAGCCTTGCCGATGCCCGATTTCGTGAAGTTCTGCCCGGACTATTTCCTCTACATCGCCATCAGCCGCACCCGCCGCGCGTGCGCGGTGCCCGAGCAGCTCTGCAAGTACCGGATCCACGACAAGAACATGTCGGTGGTCCACCGCATGCGGATCAACCACGAGATCATCGCGATCGTGGAGCCCTGGAAGTCCGCGCTCCCTCCCCGGGTCTTCAAACGCCGCGTGCAGATCCACAAAACCCTGATCGCGCTGGACGAACTCCGCGAGAAGGCGACCCGCCAGCAGGGACTGACACGCCTCTTCCGCGAAGGCTCGATCCGCTATCTGCTCGAACGCCCATTCGCCAAGATCCGGCGCAAGCTCCTCGGCCTGACCAACTGAGTTTCGCGCACTCAGTACGTTCTGCGCATCAGTCAGAGCCGAGTCGCGCAAGCGACCGGCCCGCCCTCCTCAGCGCCTCATCCCTTCACCGCGGTCCAACCCGTCTGGCTCTTGGGAGGCTTGGGGATCAGATCCGCGGGCAAGGGCGTTCCTGTCGAAACAAACCCGAGCTTCCCGCCGCTGCCGGTGCGGATGATGTCGAGCTGTCGACGCCCGATCTTCATTTTCAGCGTGACCAGATCGCCTTCGTACACGCGCTCGAGCACCTCGCCCCGGTTCTCGAGCAGATGGATGAGCTTGGACTCCCGGATCGGCACCTTCACGCCGAGCTCGAGGTGCAGTCCCTGCGCCAACTCGCGGATCAGATCGCGAATCTCGGCCTGCCCGATCGGCGTCGGCCCAGATGGCTTCCCAGGCAGCGCACAGAGCGGGATCGCCGCCGCCGCGACGCTGGCCGCCCTTTGCTTCCAGACCAGCACCTCGCGGTTGTCCTTGAGGCGGTCCGCCTTGTTCAAGAGCAGAATCCGCTTGGGCTCGATCCAGCCCGCGTCTTCTTCGTGCCCGCTCTTGCGGATCTCGTCAAAGAGCTCGTCTAGCGTGCGGTTCACCGTCCCAAGGTGCATCTCCGCTGCGGGATCGGACACATCGAGCACGATCAGGAGCACATCCGCGTGCGTCGCCTCTTCCAGGGTCGCCTTGAACGACGCGACCAGATTGTGAGGCAGATCGCGCACGAACCCGACGGTGTCCGACAGCATCACCGAGAGTCCGCCGCCCAGATCCCAGTCGCGCGTGCGGGTCATGAGCGTCGCGAACAGACGGTCATCCGCGTATGCGCCGCCCGAGGTCAGCGTGTTGAAGAGCGTGCTCTTGCCCGCGTTGGTGTACCCGACGATGCCGACCGTGAAATGCTCCTGACGCCTGGCGAAGACCTCGCGGCGCTTGCGCGCCTGGATCTCCTCGAGCCTGGCCCGCAGGTCATCGCGACGGCTCTGCACCAGACGCCGGTCGATCTCCAGCTGCTGCTCGCCCGGGCCGCGCGTCCCGATGCCCGCGATCCCGCCCGCGCCCACGATGCGCTCCAGGTGGCTCCACATCGCGCGAAGCCTCGGATACGTGTACTCGAGCTGCGCCAGCTCCACCTGCAGCTTCGCCTCGTGCGTCGTCGCACGGCTCGCGAAGATGTCGAGGATCAACTCCGATCGGTCGATCACCTTCCGCTCGGTCACCTGCTCGATGTTGGCGATCTGCTTGGGCGACAGGTCGTGATCGAAAATGATCGTCGTCGCGCCCAGGGTGTCGCAGAGCCTCTTGAGCTCCTCGACCTTCCCCTTGCCCATATACGTCCCCGCGACCGGACGCTCCAGGTTCTGCGTCAGCTCGCCGACGATCACCGCGCCCGCCTGCTCCGCCAGGGCGCGAAGCTCCCCGAACGGATCCATCTTGTCATACGACGAATCCGGCAAACGGACCGCGGCAACCACCGCACGCTCCGACTGAACCGCAATCCCACTCCGCTCGATCGGCTTTGGCACGCCCAAGCGTACGGGCCCCAAACGCCCGAAGCGCCCTCCACCCACCCCTCCCAGAGCCTCCGAACCGCTTTTCGGGAACCAAACCCCGACCAATCCCCTACACTCTGATGCATATCGCGGGCGTCCTGACGTCCGTCGGAGGTGTCCATTGAGGCAGTCGCGTTCGCTCTATGAGCTCTCCCTGGTCGGCATCCTCGGGATCGCCGTCGTCGGCTCCACCCTGGCGGTCGCCCGCCGCGGGTCGGACTACAAGTTCTTCGAACCCGTCATCGACGTCAAACACATCATCTCCGAGCGCTACGTCGACAAGGTCGACGAGAAGGCCCTGCAGAACGGCGCCATCCAGGGCATGCTCGAAACCCTCAACGACCCGTACACCATCTACGTCCCCTCCGAAGAAAAGGCCGGCTTCGACAAGGAGCTCACCGGCGAGTACGTCGGCATCGGCGCGCAGGTCGATCAGAAGGACGGCTGGCTCCTCATCGTCAGCCCCCTCGAAGACTCCCCCGCCTACAAGGCCGGCCTCATGGCCAACGACAAGGTCCTCGAAATCGATGGCAAGTCCACCCAGGGCCTCTCCATCGACAAGTGCATCGAGACCCTCCAGGGCCAGCCAGGCACCCCCGTCAAACTCACCATCGAACGCGCCGGCGCCAAGCAGTCCATCACCGTCGTCCGCGATCGCATCAAGACCCTCTCCGTCAAGGGCTTCCACCGCGATCCCACCGACCCCAACAAGTGGCAGTTCATCATCGATCCGCAGCGCCAGATCGCCTACATCCGCCTGACGCAGTTCACGCCCCAGTGCGCCAAGCTCATCTACGAAGCCCTCGAGTCCGTCAACGCCTCCAAGGGTGAACTCAAGGGCCTCGTGCTCGATCTCCGCTGGAACCCGGGCGGCCTGCTCAACGAAGCGGTCTCCATCGCCGACTTCTTCCTCGAAGACGGCGTCATCGTCTCCACCCGCGGCCGCTCCGTCCCCGAATCCATCGAACGCGCCCGCAAGGAAGGCACCTTCCCCAACTTCCCCATCGCGGTCCTGGTCAACAACTCCAGCGCCTCCGCCTCCGAAGTCCTCTCCGGCGCACTGGTCGAGAACAACCGCGCCATCGTCGTGGGCACGCGTTCCTTCGGCAAGGGCACCGTCCAGGGCGTCATCAACATTCCCTCCGCCGACGGCGCTGAACTGAAGTTCACCGAGCAGGGCTATTACCTCCCCTCGGGCCGCTCCATCACCCGCAAGGACGACAAGGCCCAGTGGGGCGTCGACCCCACCCGCGGGTTCTATGTCCCGCTCACCGATGACGAACTCATCGAGATGCTCCGCGTCCGCCGCGAACTGGAAGTCATCAAGCCCGATCAGCAGTCTGGCGAACAGCGCTGGTCCGACGCCGACTGGATCCTCTCGACCCTGAAGGACAAGCAGCTCGCCGCCGCGGTCCGCGCCGTCCAAGGCAAGATCGACACCGGCGAGTGGAAGCCCACCGGCCTCGACGGCATCTCCGACAAGGGCGTGCAGATCGGCGAGGCCCAGCGCCTCATCGTCGCCCGCGATCGCCTCGAACGCGAACTGCTCCGCCTCGACCGCCGCATCAACGCCGTCGAAACCGGCGTCGGCGAAGTGAAGGGCAACGCCGACTTCTGGGCCGACGATCTCGACCTCACCGGCGGCTCGCTCGAAGTCCGCGACAAGTCTGGCAAGGTCGTCGCGACCCTCCAGATCACCGGCAACAACCTCGAGCGCTGGCTCGTCGACGCCGATGTGAAGAAGGCCGACGACAAGAAGGCCGAAGACAAGAAGCCGGCCGAGAAGAAGGAATGACAGATTCGGGCCCTCCCCATTCTCATGGAACAGGCCTCCCGCCTGGGGCTCCTTCTCCATCCCGCTCCGACGTCCTTCACGCTGGCCCGCTCGCGCCCTCAGGCCCCATCCTGGGCATCGAATCCTCCTGTGACGAAACCGCCGCTGCGATCGTCGCGCCGGCGGATCGAGTCCTCTCCTCCGTCGTCGCGAGCCAATACGAGCTCCACGCCGAATACGGCGGGGTCGTCCCCGAAATCGCCAGCCGCGCCCACGTCGAACGCATCACGCCCGTCGTCCGCGAAGCCCTCCGCGCCGCGGGCGTCTCCAGATCAGACCTCGTGGGCATCGCGGTCGGCTGCCGCCCGGGCCTGATCGGCTCGCTCCTGGTCGGCGTCTCGGCCGCCAAAGCCCTCGCCTGGTCCCTCAACCTCCCGCTCATCGGCGTCGACCACGTCCACGCCCACCTCTACGCCGGCCTCCTGATCCCGAGCGAGGATTCACACGCCCACGACACTCCCCACGCCCTCGACGAGTCCGCGAGTCGTGGCGCTCTCCCTCTCTCTTCCCCCTCTTCCTCCCCCTCCCCCACCTCCCCCGCGCTCGGGCTGGTCGTCTCCGGAGGCCACACCTCCATCTACCGCATCAACGCCTGGGATCAGCTCACGCGTCTCGGCGCCACGATCGATGACGCCATGGGCGAGGCGTACGACAAAGCCGCGGTCATGCTCGGCCTTCCTCACCCGGGGGGCCCCAACCTCGACGCGCTGGCGCGTTCGCCGGAAGCCGATCCCAAGCGCTTTGAGTTCCCGATCTCGCGACTGGGCCGCGAGTCGCTCGACTTCAGCTTCTCAGGCCTCAAGACCTCCGTGCTCTACGCAACCCGAGGCGTGCCCCAGTCCGATGGCTCGTTCCCGCGCGAACACGCGAGCCTCCCCGCTGCCGACAAGCGCGATATCGCCGCCGGCTTCCAGCGTGCAGCCTGCGCCGCCATCATCCTCAAGCTCGAACGCGCCCTGGATCAACTCGCCTCCCAGGGCGTCCGCTGCTCCACCCTCTACACCGGCGGCGGGGTCACCGCCAACTCCCGCCTCCGCGCCGAACTCCTGGAGCTGGGCGCACGCCGCCATCTCCGCGTGCTCCTGCCTCCGATGCCGTACTGCGTCGACAACGCCGCCATGATCGCGGGCCTTGGTTCCAGACTCCTGAGCCTGGGCCACCGCTCCCCCCTCTCGCTCCCCGCCACCCCCACCACCGCATGCTGAACCGCATCACCGCGCTCCACCCGCTCGCCGCACGCGCTCTGGCCATGCCGCTGCTGCTGGCGCTGTTCCTGTTCAGCGCCGGCGTCAGCCCCAAAGCCCCGCCCCAACACCCCCCGCTCTCCACCTACGAGCGCACCACCATCGATGGATTCACCATCCTCCTAGACCCCGCCAGCCAGAAGTCGGACGCCCTGCGGCACCGTCGCGTGCTCGCCGCGCTCAGCTTCGATCTTGATCTCATCGTCCAGCGCATCCCGGCGCCCGCGCTGGACCTGCTCCGCCAGACGCCCATCGTCCTGACCGCCTTCACCGAACCGACCGACACCTGGAAGGGGCGCGGGTGCTGCTACCACGCTTCCGCGGGCTGGCTCACCTCCAACAACTACGACGCGGCCCGCGAAGGCGTCGTGGAAATCCTCAACGCCGACGACTTCCTCCAGTGGCGCGCCGAACAACCCATGATGCTCCTCCACGAGCTCGCGCACGCCTACCACCACCGCCTCGACGTCGCCCGCGCCGACGTTCAGCAGGCCCTCACGCTCGCCAGAGCCGACAAGCTCTACGACCAGGTCCCCTACGTGCTGCTTGAGCCCAGCAAAACCAAGCAGGCCTACGCCATCACCAACGCGACCGAGTACTTCGCGGAGCTCACCGAGGCCTACTACGGCCGCAATGACTACTTCCCCTTCACACGCACCGATCTCAAGGCCCACGACCCCCGGGGCTACGCCGTCGTCGAGAAGCTCTGGAACCTCTCCGCGGAAGACCTGCGCATCGAAACCACCCCCAAAGCCCTCAGACCCCAGCGCTGATCCATGCACCCCGCTGCCCTCACCGACGAGGAACTCCTGGCCCAGTGCCGCCTCACCCGAGGCCGCTCTTCAGGCCCAGGCGGACAGCATCGCAACAAGGTGAGCACCGCGATCGTCATCGTGCACGAGCCGACCGGAGTGGAGGCCCAGGCCGCCGAAAGCCGCAGCGCCGAAACCAACCGCCGCGAGGCCCTCTTCCGTCTCAGGCTCGAGCTGGCCATCCGCGTGCGTTCCGCGCTGGTCCCCCGCGACAACTGGGGAGACATCCGCTCGGACCTCTGGCGCTCGCGATGCAACGACGCAGGCCAGATCGCGTGCAACCCGTCGCACCGCGACTATCCCGCACTGCTCGCCGAGGCGCTCAACGTCATCCACGCCGCCAACCTGGACATGAAGTCCGCCGCGCTCAGGCTCTGCTGCACCGTCTCGCAGCTCACCAAGCTCATCAAGGACCATCCGCACGCGCTGGCCGCCCTCAACCGCGACCGCGCCGCCCGCAAGCTTCACGCGCTTCGTTGAGGGGATGCCAAGACGCGTTCGCGCACGGGACCGAATCCCTCCAACCGATCGGCCCGGTCCCGCGCCGGCGCATGCGCGGGGAGAGTCGCCGACGCCTCCGATCGGTACGCGCTCCGGAGGATCAGGAACTCCGGGGGCCGGCTTGTGCCGATCGGGATCACGCGGAATCCTTCGCACAAACGAAAAGACCCGCCGCGTTGTTCACGCAGCGGGTCCAGGAGACACCCAACACAACACCGTGACTTACCGACGACGACGGCCCGCAACCAGCCCGCCCACACCGAGCAGCGCCATCGCGCCCGGGGTCGGGACGGTGCTCACGCGCCAGCCGAAGTTCGCCACCGGCTGACCGTTGAAGTTGAACGCAGCGCCGGCCGGATTGCTGACCAGGAACGAACCCGCAGCGTTGGTCTGGAACGCGGTGTCAAGGCTCGAGCCCTGCGTCGGGGGCCCGAAGACGCCCTGACCCAGGCCGTTGAGCAGGGAGTCGGACACGCCGGTGCCGACGTTGTCAAAGGTGATGCCCGCCCAGAAGTGCAGCGGCATCGCCGCGCCACCCACCAACAGCCCGGTCGTATACGTGTTCACCGAACCCGCGTTGAACGTGATCGGATTGAACGAATACCCGGTGATGTACGTGCCGGGCCCGCCGCCGGCGCCGTCGGCCGCATAGAAGCGGACGCGGGCACGAGCCGACACGTTGGCCGTATTGAGGTTGGAGACTGAGAACGTGAACTCGGTGAGGGCCTCGCCCGCGCTGCCTTCACGCGTGATGTCGTCGGCGACCAGACGCGTAATCCCGCCCGCCGCCCCGCCGTTGGAGAACGCCTGACCCGAGAAGTTGGCGATGTTGCTGTACCGCGGCAGGTTCTCCGTCGCCCCGCCCAGGTTCGCCGCCATGCCGATCGGAGCCGAGCCAACCAGGTGCGCATCGATGGTGACGTCCGCCATCGCGGTGCACGCCGCGCCCGCCGCCGCCAGAAGCCCAATCGCGATCTTCATGTTGCTCTCTCCTTCTCTGGGCCGCTCCGAGCCCGACACGCTCAACCCCACAAGGGCCAAACCGCGCCAGCTCAAACCGGCATGTGTTGCAGAGAGAGCTATGCCTCACCTTCCTCCCATCCACCATCAATCATCCGCCGCTCCCAGCAAAGCCCCGGTGAACCCGTACCACCTGTAACGCCCCGGCCCCCCAGCCCCCAGTTATCAACCCCATCACGCCCAGTGCCCAGTGCCTTCGGACCAAAAAACAACCCGCCCCGCGGAGGAAGTGCGGGGCGGGCTATTTGCATTCGAGCTTCTTCGGGCCGGGGACCGTTACATTCCGTCCCGAGAAGGATTCGTCACAGCAAGGAGTCCCAGCGGTATCTCAAGCCCGCGCATCGCGCGGGAGGAGACTTACCGACGGCGACGACCAGCGACCAGGCCGCCGAGGCCGAGGACGGCCATCGCGCCGGGGGCCGGGATGACCACGGTCTTGTTGACCAGGTTCACCGCGCCCGAGGCGGAGGTGTACCAACCCTCGCCCGCGGAGCCGGGGTTCTGGTAGAAGTCAGAGAAGCCAGAGCCGATCGCGATCGGGTTGGCGCTGACGACGCCCAGACGATTGGCGGTACCCGTCTTGGCGGTGACCTGCTGCGTGACGACGTTGTAGGTGTCGAGCAGGTTGATGCCCAGGCCCGAGAGACCCGTGAAGGTCACGATCGAGAAGAAACCGGCGTTCAGGCCAGCGCCGAAGTTGACGTTGCCGTTGAACCCACCCTGGAGGCCGAGGGGGCCGAAGGGCGAGGTGGCCGAGGTGTCGTCGTAGAAACGGATCGCCACAGTCGCCGTCAGGAGCGAGCCCGCGGAGGAGCCGCTGTTGAACACCGCGAAGCTGAACTCGTCGACCGTGCCCGTGCCGGTCGAGACGAAGTCGTCGCCCCAGGTGTTCGAAAGGTTCGTGCTGGAGAACGCCAGGAGCGTGCCGCCCGCGCTGTTGTCGAACACGGTCGTGCCAGCCTCGAAGCTGGTCGAGTGGTTCGTCTGCACGCCGGTGCGGGCGTCGATGTAGATGTGCCCACCGAACTGACCGAACTCAGCCGAAGCAGCCGAAGCCACGCCGGCGACCACAAACATAGCAAGAGCCTTCTTCACGTCTGTCCTCCTATGCCCCAGGGACCCGCGCGCGGTGCGCTTCGTGCGCGTGGCCAGGTCCCCGATGCAAGTGCGGGCTGAGGAGGTGGTTCTCTCGCAGTTTCCGACCCGATGCACACGCACGAGGTCTCGGCATGTCGGAAAACACGCCGCGGCACAAAACACCGGTCAACCGCGAAATCAAACCCTCTCTCAGTCCGGTCTGTCTCTCAAGAGCAGGTTTAACCGAACCCTCAGGGGGGGTCAAGCAAGTTTTGCCGTCATTTTCCTTGCCAACATCTGTTTTTGTACTTTGTTCGGTACTTTCGGCGTTCTCGGAGCCCGGTTTTGCCAGGGATTCCCCCTTTCGGGAGCCGGCCCAAACAGATTTCGACGGTCCGCGGCGCCCCAATCCGAGCCCGCTCAGTCCCCGTGCCGCTGCCGCAGCTTGGCCGAAAGCCGCAGAAGCAGGTGCACCCGCTCAAACTCGTTGAGCCAGTCCTGCAGCGACGCCGCAATCTGGTCCGCGGGCAACTCCGCGCCGGGCAACGGGCACGCCGGCCCGAGCTGCGTCGCCGCCGCGTAACGGAACCGCGCGAGCAGCTTGTCACCCGCCAGACCCACGAACTCGTGATCCTCATTCAGGAACAGCACCGTGGGCACGCGGTTCCCGCCGCAGATCTTCACCAGGTCTGACAGGTCCCTGTGCTGATCCCGGTCCACGAAGCGCACGTGCACCGTCGACGCCGCCTTGGCGAAGTGGTCGAAGAAAGGACACTGCTGCACGCAGTCCCCGCACCACATCCCCGAAATCACCAGCACCGGCATGTGCCGCGTGAAACCCCTGAGCAGCTCCGTCTGCGCCGGCGTCAGCTTCACCCGCTCGTGCATCCGCTTCCAGTTGTCCTGCTGATCAGGACTCCCCGTCTTCACGTACTGGTCATACGCAAGACCCGCCTGGAACTTCGCACGCAGCATCTCCGTGGTCACCATGTTCCAACGCTAGGCCCACGTCCGAACCCGCGCTCACCCAAGCAAATACAAGAGTGTCCCACCCCCCACCGCGACCACCGCCGCCGACTGCGCCAGACACCCCGAACCCGCCGCCCCAAGCACCGCCTCCGCGTTGATCACCCGCGGAATCAAGGGCCGGTCCTGCTCCGACGCGTCGTACACCTCAAACACATCCGACTCCCCGAGCTGCTTCTTCATCGTCTCCAGCACAATCAGCCCGTCCTGATCCGCCCACATCAACACGAACGGCGGCGGCGTCTCCGCGACGTCCTTGGCCTCCTTCAGACCAAGCTTCCCCAGGAACCGGATCTGCTTGATGAACGTGATCTTGTTGCGAGGCGTCCGCACCACCACCACCGACCGCAACGACAAGGGCCCGCCCGCCCCGCCGCCCATTCCCGATCGTTCCGTCGTTTCCATGCCGTTCAGAATCGGCCCAAAGCCCGGGCAGCCTGCGAATTCCGCCCCCCGGGCGTGCCGGCCCAGCGCTTAATCTTCATCCAGCATCCGCCGCAGCTCACGCAGCTCATCGAACGCCTGCATCGGCGAGAGCTGCTCGATCTTCACTTCCGCCAGCCGATCCAGCGCCGGATGCCTCATGTACTCGGTAAAGAGCGACATCTGGGGCGCGGGCTCAGGCTTGGCCTTGCCCTTCCGCTCCTCGCGCCCCGATTCGACCCGGGCCGCCTCGCCCCGCACCGCCCGCAGCTCCGCGCCGGTGTGCTCCACCGCGAGGGACTTGAGCACCTCCCGCGCCCGCTCGATCACACCCGCGGGCAGACCCGCCAACCGCGCGACATGGATGCCGTAGGACTGATCGGTCCGCCCCGGACTGATTCGATGCAGGAACACGATCTGGGCCGCCGGATCCCCCGGAGGCCACTCCCGCACCTCGACGTGCAGGTTCTGCACCTTGCCCGGATACAGATCCGCAAGCTCCGTCAGCTCGTGATAGTGCGTCGCAAAGAGTGTGCGCGGAGGCGCCGCTGACCGGGCACGCGACCGCACACCGGCCGAGCTCGCGTCCGCGCTCTCGGAATCTCTTCCCCCGTCTTCGCTCCATCGCTCGGTCGCTTGCTCGCCCGCTCTGGCCAGATACTCCGCGATCCCCCACGCCAGCGACAGGCCATCGAGCGTGCTCGTGCCGCGTCCGATCTCATCGAGCACGACCAGACTCTTCCCCGTCGCGTGGTGCAGAATGTTGGCCGTCTCGATCATCTCCACCATGAACGTGGACTGGCCCGAGTGCAGCGCATCGTCGGCGCCGATCCGCGTGAAGATCCGATCCGTCACGCCGATCCGCGCCGCCTGCGCGGGAACGAAGCTCCCCGCGTGCGCCAGCAGCACCAGCAGCGCCGTTTGCCTGATGAACGTGCTCTTGCCCGCCATGTTCGGGCCGGTGATCAGCGCCACCGGCGCCGCCGCCTCGCCCGCGCCGAGCCTCACGTCGTTGGGCACGAAGTTGGTCCCGAGCGTCTGCTCGAGCACCGGGTGCCTTCCTTGCGTGACCTCGAGCACCGCCTCCGCGCACATCACAGGCCTGACCCACCCGCGCCGGTGGGCCCTCTCGGCAAACCCCAGGAGCACGTCAAGCTCCGCGACCGCCTGCGCGAACTCCTGGCACTGAGGCAGAAGCTCCCGCGCCTGCACGCAGAACCCGTCGAAGAGCACCCGCTCCCGCTCCACCGCGCGCGACTCCGCGGTCGTCACCTTCGCCTCAAAGTCCTGAAGCTCGGGCGTCGTGTACCGCTCCGCGTTCTTGAGCGTCTGCTTCCGCGAGAGCTCCGCGGGCGCTCGCTTGGACTGCGCCGCAGGGAGCTCGATGTAGTACCCGAAGATCTTGTTGAACCCCACCTTGATCCCGGGCAGGTTGTGCCGCTCCGCCAGCTCCTGCTGGTACTTGGCAAGCCACGACCCCGCGTCACGCTGCAACGTCCGCGCCTCATCCAGCGCCGCGTCCACGCCGTCGCGGATCAAGCCCCCCTCGCGCAAATGCGGCGGCGGCGCGTCCACGCAAAACCTCAGAATCTCCGCCGCCAAAGGCGCCAGCGCCTCGCGCAACTCTTCCAGCGTCGCCCTGTACCCCGCCAGCGCCGGCGCATTGCCGATCACCGCGGTCAACGCGTCGATCTGCGTCAGCGACTTGCCCAGCGCCGTCAGATCGCGAGGCGTCGCCCGCGCCAGCGCGATGCGCCCGCCGATGCGGGCCACGTCCTGCACTTCCGACAGCGCCGCGCCGAGCTGATCGGCGGTCTGCCGCGCCTCCACGAGCATCCCCACCGCGTCGTGCCGCGCCTCGATCGCCGCCTGCTCGCCCAGAGGCCGCACAAGCCACTCACGCAGCAGCCGCTTGCCCATCGCCGTCCGGCACGAAGATGCTCCTGTCAGGAACACGCCAAGCAGCGACCCCTCGATCCCACCCGAAGGCGACCCGGGACCCTGCCCTCGGATCGTCCCTTCCACTTCCAGCGCCCGCAGGCTCACCGCATCAACGACGCAGCCGCGGGCCGGATCCTCGCGCCGCGGCGGCCGCAGATGTGCCAGCGTCGCCCGCGGGATCATCCCCCCCGCCTTGGCGCCTTCGGCCTCTCCCGCAGCCGTCTGCGTGTCCTTCAGATACGCGATCACCGCCCCCGCGGGCGCGACCAGCGCATCGTCGTCGCGAAGCCCGAAGCCCGCCAGGGTCGCAACCCCGAACTGGCCCTTGAGCGCCCGCAACGCCTCATCATGCCGGAAATGCCACGCGGGCCTGGGCGTCCCCGAGAGCCCCAGCGCCTTGAGGACGCGCTCGATCCGCGCCGGCGTCTTCCCGTCCGCGTTCACCGCGTACAGCACCTCGCGCACGCCGCGCCGCGCCAGCTCATCCACAAGCCCCGCGCCCGAAGCCTGCACCAGCACGAACGAACCGGTGGACACCTCCACCACCGCCAGCGCCGCAGGCGAAAGCTCGCCCTCACCCGTGAAACACACCGCCGCCAGCGTGCTCGGCGCATCGTGCTCAAGAAGCTGCTCATCCACCAGCGTGCCGGGCGTAAGCACCCGCGTCACCGCCCGCGCCACCAGCCCCTTGGCCTTGCTGGCCTCCTCGACCTGCTCGCACACCGCCACCCGCATCCCCAGAGCGATCATCCGGCGCAGGTACGTCTCGAGCTGATGAAAAGGCACCCCCGCCAGCGGCACGCCGCCCTGCCTCTGCGTCAGCGTCAGCCCGATCGCCTTCGACACGTTCACCGCGTCGTCGTCGAACATCTCATAGAAGTCCCCGATGCGGAACATCAGCACGCAATCGGGGTACTGCCGCTTGAAGCGGTAGTACTGCTGCATCGCAGGCGTTTCGCGGGGGTCGGCCATGGGGAGGACAGCGTAGAACATCCGCCCGCCCGCCGCCTCCCCCATCGACACCCGCGAGGCCAGTCCCCCCAAGCCCCCACCCCTCAAAACAGCAACCGGAACCCCAGCGTCACCGCCAGCGCTGTCTCCGGCCTGTGGTCCAGGTCCCGGGCCAGCGGGATCGACACCGACGCCTCCGCCGCCCAGCGCCTTCCTTCATAAAGGATCCCGGGCGAGACGAACATCTCCCAGTCCGCGTTGGTTTCGTAGCGACCGTTCAGCTCGAGCTGCGCATACCACGCCCCGGGCGTGTCCGCCTCCCACGCCGCGGGCTCGATTCTGTAGAGATACGCCGCATCCGCGCGCAGCGCGTCCGCGAGCTGATCACCGAACATGAGCGGCTCGGACACCGATCCGGTCGTCAGCAGGTACTGCGCCGATACGCTCACGCCGTGCCGCCCCGAGATCGTCGTCATCACCGCGCCGAAGATCGGATCCACCGAGTCGGACGAGAACTGATCAGAGCCCAGCGGCGCCTGCACGCCGCCGAACACCATGACCCGCGTCGTGTCGATCGGCCCGCGATCGGACTTCCACACCCGGAGCCTCGCCAGAAACGTCGGATCCGCAAATCCCGAGTCGTGGTCGCTCTGTTCCGACGCCGACCCCGCATGATGCTGGACCGTCTCGAACCGCACCGGCACATCCGCCCGCAGCGAGAAGTTCCCCGTCACGCCGTAGGTGACGCTGGTCTCCCACGTCATCACGTTGGCCTCGCGCCGCATGCTCGTCGGATCATCATCGAGGCGTTCGATGCGGAGCTTCTGATTCACCGTCCACGCGCCCACGCCAGGCTGGGTCGCCGCCGGCGTGTTGGTCGCCTCCTGCCCCGACGCCAGCATCGCGAGCATCCCGCCCAGACCCGTTCCGATCATCGTCCTGCGCAACCTGGTCTTCATCGATCGACCTCCAATCGCTCCCGCGCAGCGATCCCGCACGGGAGCGTGCTCTTCCTTCAACTCAGCCTTGTTCCTTGGAACCAGCCTTCTTCCTTGAACCTCACCGGCTTACTTGGACTCAACCTTCACGAGCGTGAACCCGCTGGAGTCCACCGCCTTCCACAGGTCCTTCCGGCTCGGCTTGGCATCGCCCGTGAGCCCCACGTGCACCACACCCTTCTCCAGGTCCACGTGCACGCCCTTCACGCCCTCCACCCGGCTCAGCACCGAGTCGATGTTCGATGAGCACAAGGGGCACGAAAGCCCGTGCACCCACAACGTCGCCGACGTGCCGGTCAGAGGCTCCGTCGAGGTCGCAAGCTCCGCCGCAGCGCGGGCCTCTTCCGACGTCAACTCTCCCGCCTCGTCCCGCGTCTTCATCGCGGCTCCCCCACCCGAGCCCCCGCCGGACGACGCACAACCCGCCAGAACGACGCTCCCGATCAAGAGCGACAAGCCCCAAACCAACACGCCAGCGAACAGCCCAGAAATCTCGCGCTTCATGGTGAAACTCCCGGTCCGCGCACCCGCCCGCAGCCCATGCCGCGACGTTCGCGCGCAGACCATCCCCCGGCCGCGCCGGGTTCCTGTGATTGAAATGTGCCTGGATTTGATGTGAGCTTGAAACGACCGCCGGAGATCGACCACGCGCTGTGCGCGCAGTCCCGCCCAGTTCAGGCCTCCGCTAGGTCTGTCGCACGCACAGGCGCGCCCGCGTCGGCGTCAACGCGTCGATCGCGCCACGCTCCGCACCATGCCCACCAAAGCGAGGCGACGCCGCGCCGAACCGCGCCGGCACGCCCGTGGTCTCGGGATTCAACGCCTTGATCTCAAGCTGACCCGACGCCACCCGCGCCGGCTCCGGCGTCGGCCGCGGCTGCACCGGCGCTTGTCCCATCCCGCACCCGCACGAATCAAACGGCGTGCAGCAAGGGCAGCTCTCGACACTCGCGTCGGCCTCCCCAGCCGTCTCCGCATCCTCCGCACACGACTCCGCCGCCGACCCCACCACAACGCCCGACAGGCCGCCCAGAACGCCGCGCAGCCCGAGCGACTGCCCGAGCAGCATCAGCAGGCTCAGCACCACCATCGGGATGACACGGTCGACTCGCACGGCAGAACTCTATCGCCCAATACCCCCGGGGGGTTCTCAAATTTCGACCTTCGGCACACGGGCCCCTTATGAGGGGACCATCAGCCCTCAAACAGGGTCGGCTCGTACCGACCCGTCACCTTGGCTTCATGATCGAGCAGCGCCCGCTTCCACTCCAATCCAGCACTGAACCCCCACAAACTTCCGTCGGCCGCCACCACCCGATGGCATGGGATCACGATCGGCAATCGGTTGGCCCCGCACGCCGCCGCAGCCGACCTGGCTCCGTCCGCATCCCCCACGCGCCGCGCCAGCTCGCCATACGAGATCGTCGCGCCCAGCGGAACGCGCACGAGTTCCTCCCACACCCGCTCCTGGTACGCCGTTCCGCGAATCACCCGCGGCACGTCAAACGCTCGAAGCTCGCCGCGGAAGTACGCACCAAGCTCGCGTTCGAACTGGTCGAGCACGCGATGCTCCACGTCCATCGCCGCCGCTTCCAGCGCCGCCCAATCGCGCGAAAGCTCCGCGTCCCTCACGCGCCCGAGCCACACGCCAAGCAATCCATCATCGCACGCGATCGCGACCACCTCGCCGCCGGGCGTGCGGATGCTCCGCTTCACGCAGTGTTCAGGAACGCCGTCCATGCACGCGCCGCTGCGCGTGTTGGACCGCTCCGCCTTTGGCGCTCCGCGCTCCAAGGCCCTGTTCCTCCGGGATCACTTCTCGCCGAGCAGTTCCTTCACGCGGGGCTCGATCGCCTCGGCCCACTTGGTGTACCCGTCCGGAGACAGGTGCAGGAAGTCGGGCATGATCGCCTTGGGAAGCGTGCCGTCGGCCGCCAGGAACGACGCGCCGATGTCCATGAAGAAAACACGCTTGTGGTCGTCGAGCTTGGCGATCTCCGCGTTCACCGCCGCGAGCTTTTCACGCTGCGGATTGGGCTTTTCGCCGCGCGGGAAGATCGCAAGCAAGAGCACCTTGGTCTCGGGGAGCCTGGTGTTGAGCTCGTGCACGATCGCCTTCACGCCCTGCGCGATCTCGTCGGCGCTGTTGTCGTTCCCGTTGGAGTTGTTGGTCCCGATCATCACCACCGCGAGCTTGGGCGCCGCGCCCGCCTTGGGCTTCTCGAGCCCCTCCAGATTCCCGTTCTGCAATCTCCAGAGCACGTGCTGGGTGCGATCGCCGCCGATGCCCAGGTTCACCGCGTTGCGCGGGCCGTAGTACTTGGCCCACACCGCCTTGCCCTCACCCTCCCAGCCCTGCGTGATCGAGTCGCCGATGAACAGCATCCCGATGTCGCCCTTCTCCGCGCCCTGCTTCACCCGCGCGTTGAACGACGCGTTGCGATCCATCCACCACTTGTCCTTCTCGCCGTTCCGCGGCACAGGGACCACCGTGCTCGGCTCGCGCATCTTGGGCGCCATGTCCACCTTCGAAGGCTCGTGGTTCACCACGCCCGCCTGGGCCATCGCCCCGCCGGTCCACGCCATCGCCACGCCGAGAACGCCCAACAGGGCCCGATTGCGGAAGGTCTTCATGCCGCCCAGACTACCGCCAACCCGCCCGGTCCACCCCGCTCTGCCCCCACTCCGCCCCCACTCCAGCCCGCCCCGATCCGGGTCGAGCCCCGGATTCCGATCGGGAGTGGAAAACCGCCCCCAACCGGCCGATACTTGGGGTCCTTGGCGAGCCCGCAAGGCCCGCCCAAGCCACCTTAGCTCAGCGGTAGAGCGATGCTTTCGTAAAGCATAGGTCCGGGGTTCAATCCCCCGAGGTGGCTCTTTGTCCTGCAAGGACTTACAGACAATTGCGGCTCGGGCATCCCTGTTCTTCCGCGCGCCGTCGACCGTCCGCCTTCGGCCGCCCGCAACCACCAAAAACACCCCGGCCCCGCCGAGTGAAGCGGGGCCGGGCGCCTGGTTTGCATCTGGTTGAGTCCGAAGACTGTCGAGGCCATCGCAGCTTCGCTCACGCGCGACGACGACGGGCCACCAGGCCCGCCGCAACCATCAGCGCCGCAGCGCCGGGGGTCGGGACGTAGGTCCCGGGGCTGCCCACGTCCGTCGCGGGCGAGACCGCGGCAAACGAGTTCTGGGCATCGCCCACCACCGACTTCACCCAGGTGGTGTCGATGTTGCCGAACAGCCCCGAGCCATCGACGCGGGGCGCCCAGGCGCTGAAGCCGTTGGTCCGCACCGTGCCCGCGAAGTTCTGATCGCCATAAGTCAGACGATCCACGAGATTGCTGGACGCGTCGTAGATGTTGATCTCGTCGTTGCGCCCGAGGTTGTTGGTGTTCCCGCCCAGGATCACGACGCTGGCCGACAGGTTCCAGCGGGCGCGGAACGCACTCTCGCTGGCCTCGGTCACGATCACGCTCTGCCCCGGCGCGATCACGCCCAGCGCCGAGAGGCTGAAGCTCCCAGCGGTGCGCGAATCATCGTCGAAGCTCCAGCCCGTCAGGTCCACCGGCGTTGCGCCGAGATTGGTCAGCTCGACGAACTCGAAGTTGACCTGCGTCGAGCCGTTGAGGCCCTGGTACATGAACTCGGTGATCGCCACGCCCGCGAGCGCTTGCCCGGCAGCCAAGCCAACCACGCCGATGGTCAGAAACGTCTTCATCTTGTCTCTCCTCCTGTGAACGTCCGCAGCGCCACGCGCCACGACCGCGGAGGAAAGTAGAACCCGTGCAAAACTCCCGCGTCGCCAAGGCGCAAGAGTTCGATTCAACTTGCGCAAAGCCTCGCCCCGCCTCGCGAATTGTTCAGCCCGCGCGAGCGCCGTGTGAAATCCTCACCGAATCCTGACGTCTGAACCAAGTCTTGAAACAGCCCTCACCAAGCGCTCGCGCAGTCTTCACCACCCGCGTCTATGTTCCCGCCCGAATCGCTCGCAAAGGGGACGACGCATGAACCGCGCCCGCGCCTTCACACTCATCGAACTGCTGGTCGTCATCGCGGTCATCGCGGTGCTCATCAGCATCCTGCTCCCCAGTCTGGCCGGCGCTCGGGAGTCCGCCCGCACGCTCAAGTGCAAGTCCAACCAGCGCATGTTCGGCGTCGCCTTCCTCACGTACGCCAACGCCAACCAGGGCTTCTATTGCTCCGGGCCCTCCGACAACCGCAAGTTCCGCTCCTGGGGCGCCATCACCGAAGCGGGCTGGATGGCCGACCAGATCAACGGGTCCTACGCCAAGCCTGGCGACATGCTCTGCCCGAGCAACGTCGCCAAGCTCACGCAGAACATGATGCTCTCCCGCCTCAACGACAAGCCCGCCAAGACCGTCGCCAAGACCCTCTCCGACCGCGACGCCCTCCTCAAGACAGGCCTCAACTCCAACTACTGCATCTCCTGGTACCTCGGCTACACCGAGATGAAGTCCCCCGACTCCTCCGTCGGTGACCGCCAGAACATCAACTCCGTCGTCGGCCCCCTCAACGACAAATACCTCTCCACCGTCCCGCCTTCCATCGTCCCGCTCATGGGCGACGCCCGCGTCTACGAAGAAGGCGGCGCCGAGATGGTCGACGGCGTCTCCACCCGCATCACCCGCTCGGTCTCCGACGGGCCCGAAGATGTCATGGACCAGTGGGGCCGTCAGGACTTCGACGACTTCGGCCCCGCCCACGGCAAGTCCACCAAGATCGCCTCCGCCATCTTCGGCCAGGGCAACGACAAGCAGATCGACGCCATCGACGGAAACTTCCTCTTCGCCGACGGCCACGTCGCGCTCTTCAAGGACCTCAACCGCGACGGCGAGTTCGGTTGGCTCGCCACCGAGAACCGCGATCCGCTCGCGCCCTACCCCGACCTCGAAGGCAAAGTCTTCGGAGGAATCCTCTCCTCGGGCAAGTACTGGAATCCCCCCGCCTCCGAAGGCGGCAACTGATCCCCCAATCAAATCCGCCGCTCGTTCCCCTGTCCCTCGAACGGAGTTCAAGAGATGAGAACCCTCCCCGCCCTCGCGCTGGCCCTCGTCGCCGGCGTCGCCAACGCCCAGGTCGTCATCAACGAAGTCATCACCAACCCGCCGGGCTCGGGCTCCGTCGACAACCGCTGGGAGTTCATCGAGCTCTACGGCACCCCGGGCATGAGCCTCAATGGCTACGCCATCGGCTTCGCCTCAGGCGGCATGGACAACGACGGCGACGGCATCCCCAGCCGCGACCCCCTCATCGGCGATCCGGGCGATGAGTTCCCCGAGATGGACGAGTGCTTCTCCCTCGATGGTCTCTCCATCGGCTCCAACGGATTCCTCGTCCTCTACAACGTCACCAGCGGCGGCTCCTCCTCCATTCTCCCGCTGCTCCCCACCGCTACCTCGCGCAAGACCTTCATCGCGGCCCACATCCCCTCTTCCGATGTCGCCGGCCGCATCAAGAACGATGGCTCCATGACCCTCCTTCTGGTACACAACCGCCCCTACTACCAGTGGACCGGCGCCCAGTCGCTCTACGACGGCCAGCCCAACTACTTCGCGGGCTCTCGGTACGCCTTCCGCAAGGACACCAACCCCGACGTTGACTTCAACTCCCGTCTCGATCGCGGCACCGAGATCCCGGTTCCCCCCACGCCCGACCCCGTTCAGGTCTGGCAGCCGCTGCAAGTCGTCGATGAGTTCGCCTGGTCCAATGAGGGCGGACACGAGTACACCACCTCCGAGCAGTACCAAATCTCCGACACTCCGGGCTTCAATCCCGACGCCGTCTCGCGCGTGAACTACTTTGGCTCCAATCCCCGCCGCGGCCATCGCTTCAACGCCTCCAACGCGCTGGTCAACACCCGCATCGCCGACGAAGAGTTCATCTACGGCGAACTCAAGGATGACGGCGCAGGCACCGTTGACCCCTCCCTCACCTACATCACCTCCAAAGGCCCCACCGACGTGAAGGCCCCGCGCTACAACGGCTCATGCAACCCCGACGCCGGCGGCGGATGCTCGCCCGTCTCCGGAGGCAAGTACGCCTTCACCGACATCAACACCACCGGCTTCCGCATCACGCCGGGCACCTTCAACGACGTCAACGCTGCCGCCAACGGCGGCATCAACATCACCCAGTTCCGCTTCAAGGCCGGTGACTTCAACTTCGACGGACTCGTCGACATCGAAGACCTCTACCTCATCAACCAGGCGGTCGGCGCGACGCTCAACGACACCACGCTCGTCACCGACGACAACGGCACCGCCGATCCCCTCGACGACTTCACCTACACGGGCTGGAAGTGGCAGTCCCGCAAGTTCAACGGGATCGTCGCCATGATGAACATGAACACCACCGACGGCCCGGGCGGCACCAACGCCAGCTCCGTCACCGCTGCCGACGTCCAGGCCGCCGAAGCCCTCGTTCAGGCCTCCTGGCAGTAACCGCGCCGACCGACCTCTCTCCGCCAGAGGAGTGCCCCTTGCAAGGCCGGCCCCGATCTTCGGGCCGGCCTTTCTTCTGCGCCAGCAGCCGCGACGCACGCACGCCTTGCTCCGAATCACAGCCAAAAACAAACACGGGGCGGAACACCGCCCCGTGCCTGAGAAATCTGTGTTGTCGGCCCGGCTTGCGCCCCGGCCCGGATTGCGCCTGGTCCTGACTCAGGCCTGCTTGGCCGAGCTCAGCCACGACGGACGCGGGGCCTTCGGGTCCGAAGGCTCAACGTGCACCTTGCGGCCGCGGAAGATCACCGTGCCTTCGGCCACGGAGTACAGCGTGTTGTCGCTGCCTTCGCGAACGTTGAAGCCCGCCATGAACGGCGTGCCCACCTGGCGAACGATGATCGAGCCGGCCTTGGCAATCTCGCCGCCGTAGAGCTTGATCCCGCGGTACTGCGGATTGGAGTCGCGACCGTTCTTGGTCGAGCCCTGTCCCTTTTTATGTGCCATGACCAGTTCCTCGCGTTGCTCAACCGGCGTGTCGGCCGGAATAGACCTGACAAAACCCGATCACCAATCCGACGCCCTTGCGGGTCGCCGCACAGGCCGGGAGGGAAGGTTAGGCGCTCCACCCGGAGCATTCCAACTCCCTCCAAACCGTCGATTTTCGCCCTTCGCCAACGCCTCAAATCAGCGCAGAATCCAGCGCTGCTCCAGGAGCGGGTAAGGCGTGTTGCCACGCTTGTCGAAGTCCCCCGCGACCTTGTACTTGAGCATGAGCGTCTTGCGCAGCAGGCTCTTGAGTTCCTTGCCGGTCTTGGCGTCGATGGTGCTCACGGCGCGGGTCTCGCCTGAGAACCCCGCGGCGAAGATCGTCAGGTCCTCGGTGCGCAGCTGATCGGCGGGCCAGATCACCACGCCGCGCTTGCTGTTCTCCTTGCCCTGGAGAATCGGCCCGATGATCCCGATCTGATCCTCGATCAGGGGCTCATCCAGCGTCGCCAGCACGTGCTTGGTCACTTCCGCGGGAATATCGCGGCCCGAGCGGATCACGCGACCATCGTCGGTCATCAGGTCGAACGCGGGCGCAAAGAGCTGGTCCGCGCTCGAGTTGTTGACCACGCGATACGTCAGGTAGAAGTACGCCTTGGCGCCCGCGTCCTTGGTCTCGAACGTCGTGATCCGCAGCTCGCCGACCTCGCAGTCCAGCTGCCAGCGCTTCGGAACCGCGTCAGGTTCGGGAGGAACCGCGATCGCGACGCTCGCCAGAGCGCCCACCGCAACACCCGCGGCCACGCCGGAGGAAAGCCCTCCCGCGCCCAGCGCCGCCATCCCGAACAGACCCGTGAGCACGCGTGCCGTGCGATTCGTCATGGACCACTCCGATCAACCCGCCCCAAACCGGCCAGCTTCGCCGACCTCGGTGTGAGGGGCGTTAGTTTACGGACAACACGCCCGCGAGCAAACCGACCCGCCTTTGCGCACACCCGACACCCCCCAGCACCCGTAAACTCCCCCCGGTGACCCAGACGGCTCCCAACTCCTCCTCCCCTGTCGCCGCCCGCCGCCTCGGGTCGGACCTGACCCTGGCCGCGGCCATGCGTCTGGTCTCCCAGCAGCTCCCCAACCGGGAAATCGCGGCCCGCCGTTTCATCGCCTCGGCCCCGAACCACGGCATCGACCTCTCCCTGCTCTTTGGCGTCCTGGCCCCCGGTGTGCCCGGTGCTCCCATGTCCCTCCGCCAGGTCGCGCTGCTCGTCCCGGGCCATGGCCGGACGGGGATGTTCTTCCTCTCCGAGCCCGCAGCCGGGGGACCAACCGAACACGCCGACCCCGCGATCGCGCAGCAGGCCCGCCAGGACCGCGTGGCGTGCATCAACGCTGCCCTCGAACACCTGCGCACGTTCCTCAGCCAGCGCGTCCGCCTGGCCCAGGCACTCCCCGGGCCCGACGACGCGTGGGCCATCGGTGCATATCGAGACGCGGGATTCACACACGCCGGCGACCTGGCCTATCTCCGCGCCCAGCTCCACTCGGTCCCCTCCGAAGCCCTCACCTGGCCGGAGGGGATCCGCATCGTGCAAGCCTCGCAGATCGCCTCGGGCAGCTCACCCGCCTCCCAACGGGCCGAACTGGACGCGATGCTGGCCCAGGCGCTGGAGCGTTCGTACGCGCAAACCCTCGACTGCCCCGAGCTTTGCGGCTTGCGCGACACCGCCGACATCATCGCCTCGCACCGCGCCACCGGTCAGTACGACCCCAGGCTCTGGTTCCTCGTCATGGACCAGGGCTCGCCCGAGGGATGCATGCTCCTCTCGCGCTGCCCCGATCAGCGTTCGGTCGAGCTGGTCTACCTGGGCCTGAGCCCCAAAGTGCGAGGCAAGGGACTCGGCAAACTCTTGATGCGTCTGGCGATGCAGCGCCTCTCGGGTCTGCCTGAGACGGAACTGGCCTGCGCGGTCGACAAGCGCAATGCGCCCGCGCTGGCGCTCTACAAGTCCTTCGGGCTCAACGCCTTCTCCGATCGCGTCGCGCTGGTGCGCAAGCCCTGAGCCCGATCGCGCCGGTCGGCGCGCTGGCGAGCGGATCGGCAACTCAAAAATGCCCGCGCTGATCTTTCCACGACGCAAGAAGTGACAGACTCGTCCTTTGCGCGCGGTTGGTGTCGGATGCGTGGAGTTTTGCACACCGAATCCGCACCGCGCGACGCCCGCGTGGACAAGATTTTTTCCGGCGCGTTTTGGCTTGGATTTCAGTGCTTTCCAGCGCGCACGCCCGAGATCGAAATCGTTCCCGCGTTGCTCGATCCGAGTCGGTGCACTACGTTCATGTTCGGTCAAGGACTCGACCACGCGGCTCTCGCGTCAGGGGCTTTGAAGGCTCCAAAAGTCCACCATCCACCCGTTCCGGGCTGTCCCCGCGCGACGCACTCCTGCGTCACGCCCGCTCCCGGTGCGCGCTGGCTCGGCGGATTGACGCGCTCCGCGCGGGGAAAGGACTCGCTTCATGTCGGATGCTGACACGCTCGTGGGGTTTGATTCTTCCGCAGCGGGCAGGTTCGACCATCGAGGCTTCGCGTCGGCGACCGGTCCGGGCAAGATGCCCGGCACGCAAGGTCGCGAAGGGGCGGCTGACGTGAACAGGCGGAACGTGGCGGTCGAGAATGACAGGCTGGACAGGCCGGGGACTCGCGGCAGGAACGCCGCCGATCCCGCTCCGATCACGGTGGATCACGCATCGCAGGACTCGCGCGCTCCGTACGAGTTCTCTCCCGCCACGCTCCGCGCTCCCAACACCGAGTTCCGCGCTCCCAGCCCAGAGCTGCGCGCTCCTGGCTCCGAGCTCCGCGCTCCCGAGGCCCGCACCCCGGGCCGCGAGACCGACGCGCCGCGCCCCTCCAACGAACGCATCTCGCGCCTCGTGACCCGCCTGGCCGACGCCATCGGCCCGGGTTCCTACGAGCGCTACTTCGCGCGTCAGGCCAAGATCGAACTCCGCGAGGACGCCCTCGAGCTCACGGTGCAGAGCGAGTTCGTCGCCGGATTGCTCGACCGCCGCTTCGGGCAGCAGATTCGCGAGGCCCTGCGCCACGCGCCCTCGGGCGACACGCTCCCGATCCGCTTTCGCGTTGACCGCGACGCCTTCTCCGACGGCGCCCCGCGTCAGGCCGAGGCGGACCAGTCGCCCCGCACCCTGCCGGCGCCCCGCGCTCCCGAACTCCGCACGCGCCGCACCGGCCCCGCGGCTGCAGCTCGCAACACCAGCCAGCTGCGCCACTCGCTCGACGACTTCGTCGTGGGCGCGTGCAATCGCCTCGCGTACGCCGCGGCGGTCCGCGTCGCGGAAGAGAAGGGCTCGCGTTCCTTCTCCTCCCTCTTCATCCATGGCACCTGCGGCCTCGGAAAGACGCATCTCCTTCAGGGCCTTGCCCGCCGCTTCGCGCAGCTCAACCCCGGCGCGGTCATCCGCTACACCACCGCGGAAGCGTTCACCAACGAGTTCATCACCTCGATGAAGTCGGGAACCGTCGACGCCTTCCGCAAGTCGCTGCGCCGCGTCGATCTGCTCTGCCTCGACGATGTCCACTTCCTGGCCAACAAGGAAGCGACCCAGGCCGAGCTGCTGCACTCTTTCGACGCCCTCGACCTCGACGGCGCCCGCCTCGTGCTTGCGTCCGATGAGCATCCGCGCGAGATCCGCAAGCTCTCCGAACAGCTCACCAGCCGCTTCCTCGCCGGCGCGGTCGTGAAGCTCGAGCCTCCCGATCCCGAGACGCGCGTGAAGCTCGTGCGCCACATCGGCGCCCGCAAGGGTCTGCACCTTGACGAGCCCGCGGTCCGCCTCATCGCCGAACGCTCGGGCCGCTCGGTCGGTTCCCTGGGCGGATTCTGCGGCTCGGTCCGCGAGATCGAAGGCCTGGTCACTCAGGTCGAAGCGGTGCACCGCCTGCTCCCCGAGTACGCCTCCACCGACGGCATGATCGGCCTGGTCCTGGTCCGCAAGGCGCTGGGACTCTCCGACAACTCCCCCGCTGCTTCCGAAAACGTGGGCGTGCCCCGCGTGCGTCGCCCGATCCACGCCGAGCAGGTGCTCAACGAGGTGTGCAAGGCGCTGCGCGTCGATGTGTCGGAACTCATGGGCCGCGGTCGTCACCCGCGCGTGGTCCTGGCGCGGTCGATCACCGCCCACCTGAGCCGCCGGCTCACGACCATGAGCTATCCGGAGATCGCCCGCGCCATGAACCGGCCGAACCACTCGACGGTCATCACCGCCTGCAAGCGTCTGGCGGGGGCCATGGAGCGCCAGGAACGCCCCAGCCCGACCCTCGAACTCGGCGCCGAACTGGCGGGCCTGACGCTCTCCGAACTCTGCGACAACCTCTCCGCCCGGGTCCAGCGGGCGGTCGCCGGCTGAGCACCATGCGCTGGCCGAAGCCTGACCTGAGGCCCGCCGAAGGTCAGGGTCACCGACAGCGCACGCCGACCGACGTTGTTCAAACGTTCAGCGTCGCCAACGCCCGATCGCAGACCTGAGGTGCACTCCGGGGGGGCCCTGGCGGGGCCGGAGGCGGTCCTTTTGGACTCCCCACCCCCAACGTCCGATCATTAGCCCATGCCCTCTCACGAGATCCCGCTCTCCCGCCCCGACATCTCCGAGGTCGAGGAGTCCCTGGTCATCCAGACACTCCGCTCCGGAAGGCTCTCCATCGGGCCCATGACCGAGCAGTTCGAGCGCTCCGTCGCCGCCCGGGTCGGGCGGAGCCATGCGGTCGCGGTCAACAGCGGGACCAGCGGCCTGCACCTGATCGTGAACGCCCTGGGCATCGGCCCGGGCGACGAGGTCATCACCACGCCCTTCAGCTTCATCGCCTCGGCCAACTGCATCCTCTACGCGGGCGCGACCCCGGTCTTCGTGGACATCTGTCCCAAGACGCTCAACATGGACCCCGCCAAGCTCGAGGCCGCCATCGGTCCGCGCACCAAGGCGATCATCGCGGTCGAGACCTTCGGCAATCCCTGGTACATGGACCAGTACGAGCAGATCGCCGCCCGCCATGAAGTCCCCCTGATCGAAGATTGCTGCGAAGCGCTGGGCACGAGCCACAAGGGCCGCCCTTGCGGGTCCTTCGGACGCATCGGCGTCTTCGGCTTCTATCCGAACAAGCAGATCACGACCGGCGAAGGCGGGATGATCGTCACCGACGACCACCGCCTGGCCGAGCTTTGCCGCTCGATGCGCAACCAGGGCCGCCCGCTCGGTTGGCAGCCCCCGCCCATGTCGTCGCGCGATGCGGCTGCGAACACACGCAACGGCGAATCCGTCGGGGGCGTCGCCGCGGGCTCCTGGCTCCGTCACGAGCGCCTGGGTTACAACTACCGCCTGAGCGAAGTGAACGCCGCACTGGGCGTGGCCCAGATGCGCCGCCTGGACTCAATCGTGCAGCGGCGCAACGACGTGGCCCAGCGCTACATCAGCCGCCTGGCGGGCAACCCCCACCTGATCATGCCCACGCTCTCGGAAGACACCGCGATGTCGTGGTTCGTGTTCGTCGTCAGGCTCTCGACAACCTACACGCAGGACGATCGCGACCGCATCATCAAGTCGATGCGCAACCACGACGTGGGCGCGGGCGACTACTTCCCCTGCATCCACCTCCAGCCCTTCTACCGCGAGCAGTTCGGCTTCCGCCCCGGGATGTTCCCCATCGCCGAGAGCGTGAGCCAGCGCACCATCGCGCTGCCGTTCTACAACGACCTCTCGCCCGAGGACGCCGAGCACGTCTGCGCCACGCTCGAGCTCATGATCAAGCGGGAAAACCTGAGGCGGAACTGACTCGCCCTCACGGACGCACCCGTCAGCGAGGGAATCCGCGCACCGCTTGCCTTCGCTCGGACTGGCCTCCGTCGCCTTGGATCGCGCGGGGTTCCCGCGGGCCCAGAAGTCCCGCGTGCGACACAAACGGCCATTGCCGCAACCTTGCGGCAACTCGCGCCTGCCAAGCGGCGATACGCTGCGATTCTGGGTCAAGAAGCACCATACTGACTCAAATGTGCGCACCCACGAATATCTCGCCTCATCGCGCACTCCAAAGTTGCACGACGCATGTTGCAAGCGGCCTGAGCGAGCATTAACGTGCATGCCCAGAGCTCGCCATGAGCTTCTGTAGCGACCTCCGCGAGCGCCCGGCGTTCGCGGCTCGGACCCGCCCCGCTCCCCGCGTTCACCCTCGGAAAAACAGCATGCTCCACGGTGCGCTTTGCCTGATGGTTGCCACCCTCGTCCCTTCGCTCGGGCGATTGTCGAACGACCCGCCGGTCGTGCTCGCGCAATCTCCCGCCGACACCATGACCCCGGCACAGATCGGCACGCTGGTCCGCGACCGGCTCAGGAGCTTGACCGCCCTGCGATTCGAACAGCGGATCGCCTCCCGCGGCGTGGAGTACGTCATCCTCAGGCAGATGACGCCCGAAGCCTTCCGCAGCGAGGTCTACGACCGAGGCCAGCTCATCTACGCGATCGGCATGGAGAAGGGAAAGGTCACCGAGTTTCTGGCCAAGGGCGCACCCGCCGATGAAGGCCCGGCGCCCGCCGACCTGTGGATGACCTATGACGCCCCCGCGCCCGATGGATGCCGGAACAGCCAGCTCTGCCATCCCGATCTGGCCTTCAGCATCCGCTCGTGCCTGGCGACCTGGATCGGCCCGCATGCTGCTCGCCCCGATGATCTGCTCGCGATGATCTCCGGATGCCAGTCGATCGAGCGCACCCTCGTCGAAGGCAAGCTCTGCTATCTCGCGTCCTTCT
The DNA here is from genome assembly GCA_964531675.1 of uncultured Phycisphaeraceae bacterium. Lineage (GTDB taxonomy): Bacteria > Planctomycetota > Phycisphaerae > Phycisphaerales > UBA1924 > CAZHFW01. The sequence continues at coordinate 63,495 of CAZHFW010000022.1, forward strand.
CCGACACCGTGCCCGACGACGGCAACGGCAAGCCCCGGAGCTTCTCCAACCAGTTCTTCGTCGATCCCCAGACCGGAGAGCTCCGTCAGTGGGACAGCACCCAGCAGCAGGACGGCCGCGATCCCCTGACCCGCCGCCGAACCTTCCGCAAGTTCTCCACCGAACCAATCCCTGACACGTTCGCCTGGCTGCCAACCCCTCAGACCCTGCAGCGGAGCCTCACCCAAGACGCTCCCACCGCCAAAACCGCCAGCCGGTGAGGCCCAGAGACAGTCGGGGGCGATCGATCCGGGGCCTGTCTTTGCGTACGCTTCTGCTTCGAACGCCGCACACTTGAACCCATGGGGGGAGCGGTCTAGGCTTCTCTCCACTCATTCGGGAATCGGAAGGGTTACACCATGTCCAGAGTTTGCCAGTTCACCGGTAAGAAGCCTTCGGTCGGCAAGAAGCGCACTTGGCGCGGTCAGGCCATCAAGAAGGGCGGCTTCGGTCTGAAGCCCACCGGCATCACGCCGCGCGTCTTCTTCCCCAACCTGCAGGAAGTCGTCGCGGTCGTTGACGGCAAGCCCACCCGCGTGAAGGCCTCGGCCCGCGCGATCCGCCAGGGTCTGGTGACCAAGGCCCTCAAGCGGAAGTACGGCTACACCCGCCAGCAGAAGGCCGCCAAGGCCTAAAGCTCGCCGGCCTGAGCCCGCGTGCCTCCCTGGCACCGGGTCAACGCCCGTCGCTCGAACATGAACGCAAGCGCCCGCGGTTCCGCAGGTGCTTGCGTTGTTTTTTCTGGTGTGGATAACTTTCGTCAAATTCAGGACGGACCCAGAGCTGCTGCGATTCACCGACTTTCGACTCAGTTCTGTTGCACAACGAGGGTCACGACACCCATTTCGCCTCAGGAATGAGGCACGCGCCGCAAGCCGCCCCGTGCGCACGCAACTTCTTTTCTTCGTCTTGCTTGCTTGGCACTTCCCCGGACATTTAAACTGCGCGCTCGTGGCTGATTTCTAACATATGACATTGGAGCAACCATGTTCAGCATGGCAGGCCGGATCGTGCGCACGCTTCTTGGATCGCTCTTGGCATTCCATGCGTGCACAGCGCAGGCAACGCCCGAAGAGACCTCGGCACGCGTGCTGGATGCGCTCGACACCAGCGGCCCGTTCGTCTTCTCCATGCAGGGCGATGGCCACACCGCCGCGGTGTGGTGGAACGGCACGGACTTCATCGTGCAGGTCGACGGCACCCTCTCCACGGACACCGTGACCTCCATCGATGTAGACGGAAGGCTGTGCGCCGCGTGCAATTTTGGCGGGGGAAGCACCCCTTCCTTCGCGGTCGCCATCGACTATCCGCTCGACGCCCCCTGGATGGTCTTCTCCGTCTCGCGGACCGGACTGGGAACGGTTCTGATCGCACCCGACAACGCCCTGCGCCTCTGCGCCATGGTCAAGTGCAAGTGCGTCGGTCCCGGCTCCACCACGGTCCTGGAGTCCTGCTCGGACGCCAACTGCGACAACGTGGATGTGTGTAAGAAGACCCAGGACACCGAGAGCGCCTGGTGTCAATGGAAGTACTCGGCCACCTTCTGCGACCTCACGCCCGAACTTCCCATCATCGTCGATGATGAAATTGACCCCTGAGGACCGCGGGAAAGGCCCTTTGTTGGGTTGAGATTTGGGTCTTTCCGCTCGCCATCAGAAGATTCGAACGGATTTCATTCAAATCGGCGGGTGGATATCAGCTATGCTCGAAACCGCGTCGATGACTGCGACGCGGCATTTCGGGTGGGATCTCCGGATGTAGGCAGGTATCCCGGTCGGACCAGCTTTCCCGACCCAGGCACGCTCGGCGGCTTTGCTGAAACTCGTTCGCACCATCAGAACTTCGCAACACCAGAACCAGCACCAATCAGAAGCTTGGTCCCCCAGATGAGCATCTCGGGGTGATCAAGACCGCAAGCAAGAGACATCCGCCGTCGTTCTCGAACGACGCTGCGACTTGGAGCGTGCCCAGATGCGATCTGCAACTCGTTGCCAGGGGTGGACCATGAACGCGGGATCTCACGGAGTATCCAAGGCGGGCGGAGTATCCAAGCCGGGACGATCCGCCTCCGGATCGGGCGCCGGCGCCCGCGCCGCGATCACCTGGGGCGTCCTCGTGATCATGACCGCGGGGATTGCGACCGCCAAGTGGGAGCCTCCGACCGACGCACAGCAAGCCCAGGGCAAGGCGATCAGCCCACGCTCGACATCGGCCCCCACCCCCACCGCTGCCGAGCTTGGCAAGCGCGTCGGCGATGCGCTGCGAAAGGCCACCAGCCTCCAGTTCACATCACGAGTCACGCATCTTGGGAAGGTCGTCGAGGTGCATTCGTGGATGCGTCCGGACGCGCTGAGGCTCGAAGCCTCGATGCTCAGCCGCAAGGTGTACGCGGTCTCCATCGTGGATGGAGAGGTCAATGAATACCTGGCTGCGGGTGGACCGGGCGTCGACGGCACGCCCAGCCAGAGCATGGTGTATCGCTACCCCGCCTCCTCACCGGTGAGCATCGACAACGCCAACGCCTGCAACCGCGACTTCGGGTGCATGATCGGCAGCAACCTCACGACCTGGATCGGGCCGCAAAGCACCACGCCCAAGCGGTTCGAGGACAGCATCGCCAAGGCGAGCCAGCCCGAACTGGTCATACTCGAGGACGGCCGGGAGGCGTACTTCTCGCACCTGGAGGTCACCGTCGGGACCGGCGACAACCGCGCCACCGTCGGACATTCCTACTACGTGGATCCCGCGACCAATATGGTGCTGCGCTGGGAGACCTTCCAGCAGAACGGCAGCGACCCGAGGGTTCTGCGGATCCGCGAGTACTCATCGATCTCGACCGAACCGGCGCCCGCGGACTTCGCGTGGGTCGTCCGCGCCGACCAGTTCCCCGCCAACGCGGCCCAAGCCATCTCAGGACTGGCGTCCCGGTAAGCGTTCGCCCCTGAGCGGATCGCTGCGGGCCGCGTTCGACCCGATGATCTCCGTCGATGTCGCTCATCGGGAGTTTCCCGCTGTCCTTTGGGATGGTTCGGGTACACTCTCCCGGTATGAGCCGGGTGACCTGCCAACTCTGTGACAACGAGGCGACCGTCCACGAGGTGATGGTCAAGAACGGCGTGCGCATGGAGCGGCACCTCTGCGAGGCCTGCGCCCAGAAGCACGGCCTGGCCACCCAGCCCATCAACGAGCTCATCAGCAAATACATCATCAGCGGAAACACCCCCGCGCTCGCCAAGCCCGCGCCGCCGGCCGAGCCCGATTGCTGCCCGGGCTGCGAACAGACCTTCAACCAGTTCAAGCAGAGCGGTCTGCTCGGTTGCCCCGAGTGCTACCGCACGTTCGAGTCCCAGCTCACACCCCTCATCGAGCGGGCCCACTCGGGGACGTCCCAGCACGTAGGCAAGCAGCCCAAGCGTCTGCTCTCCACCGCGGCCGCCGGGCGAACGAGCGTCGACGCGGTGCTGGGGACCGCCGAGGAGCGAGCCAAGCGTCTGCGTGCTGTGCGTCAGCAGCTCGACGAAGCGGTCCAGACCGAGCAGTACGAGCGGGCCGCCAAGCTTCGGGACGAGCTCCGCAAGCTCCAGACCGCGCCCAACAACGCGAACGCAAGCGGGCCGGGCGTGCCGCAAGGGTCCAGCCCGGGGATGAATCCGGGCGTCTCCCCGAACATCCAGCCCTGAACCGATTCGTGCCTCGACAGAAGCCAGACACGCCAGCGAGACCGCCAGGCCATGCCCGAACTTCCGGACCAACCTTCGCCTTCACCCGCCTTCGAGCAGTCGACCGAATGGCTCAGGGGTGAGGGCCGTGCATGCGACGTCGTGGTCTCCTCGCGGGTGCGCTACGCGCGGAACCTCGCGGGCCATCGCTTCGTGAACAAGGCGGATCGCGAGGAACGCTTTGAGATCCTGGACGCCTGCCGGTCTCAGATCCTCAGTGCGCCCATCTGCGAGCGCATCATGTGGGTGGACCTCCACGAGTCCAACGCGCTGGAGCGCACGCTGCTGGTCGAGCGTCACCTGATCTCCCGGCAGCACGCGCGGGGGTCCAAGCTTCAGGGCGCCAAGGAAGTCAATCCCGCCCTGGGCGTGGGCGCCGATGATCCCCGCGGCGTCGCGGTCTCCATCCCCGACGAGCGTCTGGCGATCATGATCAACGAGGAGGATCACCTCCGCATCCAGGCGGTCCGCAGCGGGCTGGCCCTCGATGAGGCCTGGCACCAGGTCGACGCGGTCGACGACGCCATCGAATCGGGCCTGGATCTGGCCTATTCCCCGCACTTTGGGTATCTCACCGCGTGCCCCACCAACCTCGGCTCCGGGATGCGCATGAGCGTCATGATGCACCTTCCCGCCCTCAAACTCACGGGCGACATCGAGAAGGTCAAGCGGGCGGCCCACGACATGAACCTGGCGGTCCGCGGGTTCTACGGCGAGGGCTCCGACGCCTCGGGCGACTTCTACCAGTTCTCAAATCAGGGCGCGCTCGGGAAGCCCGAAGCGGTCGTCCTGCATGAGCTCCAGTCCGAGATCATCCCCCGCGTCATCGAGTACGAACGCGTCGCGCGGGGCACGCTGCTCTCCAAACGCAAAGTCCAGCTCGAGGACATCGTCCATCGCGCCTGGGGACTGCTCACCAGCGCCCGCCTGCTCACCGCCGAAGAAGCGATGCAGAACCTGAGCCATGTGAGGCTCGGCGTGGTGGCCGGTCTGATCACCAGCGCGGACCTCAGGCTCGTGAATCACCTCTCGCTGCTCTGCCAGCCAGGGCATGTGCAACGCGCCATGGGACGCGATCTGGACCAGGATCAACGCCGCGCCGCCCGCGCCCAGCTCATGCGGGCCAGGCTCGCCCGCGGCTCGTAACCACGGGCGTCCGAGGCCCGCATCGCACGTTCGCACTGGACTCCCAACAGGAGATCGGGTGTGCCGCGACCGGATCAACCAGACCATCCTGATCTGCCCGAACGCGAGCCGCGGGGGTTTGCACGACCGGGTGCGCAGCGGCGCGAGTCCAGCGGGTTCGTCTGGCCTCCCAAGGCCCCCACCGCGACGCCCTCGGACGATGCGCGCCCGGCCGCGGATGAATCGGACAGCGGATCGGGCCTCCCAACAACCGACGATCGCGGCGTCCTTCAAAATCGCTTCGGATCACTGCTGCGCACGCGCGAATCGGTTGCAGCACGGGTGCTGGAGGCGTGCGAGCTCGAGTTCCTGGACCTGACCATCGCGCCATTGCCCCGTCGGGCCCGGGACCATGGCTGGCAGCCCGATCTGCCGGGGGACTACTGCCCGCGTTGCGGGCGCAGCGCACGTCGGGGCCAGGTCGATGCGCTGGGCTGCCCCGCGTGCACCTCGCGCAGACTGCCCTTTGAGAAGCTCATCCGCCTGGGCTCGTATGAGGATCTGCTGCGCGACATGGTGCACGAGGTGAAGTTCGACAAACGCCGCACACTCGGCGCGCAGCTCGGCAAGCTCTTGGGGGTCGCGGTGCAGCAGGAACTCGAGCGAGCCCGCGTGAGCCCCGATTCGGTGGTGATCGTGCCCATGCCCACCACGTTTCTCCGGCGCACGTGGCGCGGGATCGATCACGCGCTGGTGCTGGCCCGAGCGGTACGAGCAGTCACCGGCGGGCGGATCTGCCGGCCCATCTCCAAACGGCACCGCCCGAGCCAGCTCGAAGTGAACCCGAGCGAGCGTGAGGCAAACATGGCCCGCGCGTTCCGTCCCGGGCGGGTGATGCCCTGGGGGATGCCCGCTTTGGCGGGCAAAGTCGTGATCGTGGTGGATGACGTGACGACGACGGGTGCCACCCTCCGCGGGGCCTGCCGGGCGGTGCACTCGGCCTGGAGGCGGAGCCTGGAAGGCCAGCGCCCCACCGGGGTAGACCGGCCTCGGATCTGGGCTGCGGTGCTCGGGGTGACACCAAGCGCAATCCCCGAAGCGGGCGTCAGTTCGGATGAGCGCCAGGCGGCCCGGGATACCTGAAGGGACGCCCAAAGTGCCGCCCCACAGAGGCACATCCGGCCGGGGAGGGACCCCGAACTCGATGGCCCCCGGCGGGCTCCCCGCCCCCCTGGGAGGAGGGGTTGGGGCGGGGCTTGGGGGACAGGCGGGAAGTTGACCCCTTCCAAACGCCATCCTAAAACAAGCCGTGTCAGGCACTTACAGAAATCTGAAGATTTCGGTACGTGCGGACGCTTGACCCTCGGAGGGTGCGGGGTAAGCTTCTCTCCCGCCATTCACCGGGACGCGACAGCGAAAGCTGACCGCGGAACGGGATGGCCTGATCTTTGAAAAGTGAGCAGTTGGGAATCCGCGTGAGAGTGTGCGTCGGCGGCAAGGGATACGTCCCGCCTCTGGGTCAGAGGTGCTGTCGATGAAATCGTCATGGTCATAGACCGTGACTGGCCCTTTCAGGTCCTCACAGCCCTGAAACGATCACACCTCGACGTGAAGCCCGTCAATCTTTCCTTGGATTCGTCTGAGGAAGGTTGACAGCTGAGTGTGATTATTCCGCCGGGGTGAGTCCCGGCGGAGACCGGCCTGTCTGGTAGAACCAGCAGGTAACTTGGTCGACCTTCTCTTGAAGCTTTGAGTCCGCCGGAAACGGTTGGCTCTACACAAGAATTCAATTGAAGAGTTTGATCATGGCTCAGATTGAACGCTGGCGGCATGGCTAAAACATGCAAGTCGAACGAACCCGCAAGGGTGAGTGGCGAAAGGGTTAGTAAAGCGATCGAACGTGCCCTGAGGTGGGGGATAGCGTTGGGAAACTGACGGTAATACCCCATGATCTCGGAAGAGCAAAGGTTTACCGCCTTGGGATCGGCGATCGTCCTATCAGGTAGTTGGCGGGGTAAAGGCCCACCAAGCCTTAGACGGGTAGCGGGTGTGAGAGCACGGCCCGCAACATCGGGACTGAGACACTGCCCGGACTCCTACGGGAGGCTGCAGTAACGAATCTTCCGCAATGGGCGAAAGCCTGACGGAGCAATGCCGCGTGTGGGATGAAGCGCCTCCGGCGTGTAAACCACTGTCAGGGGACAGAACCAACGATCGTCCCCAGAGGAAGTGGCGACTAACTCTGTGCCAGCAGTCGCGGTAATACAGAGGCCACGAGCGTTAATCGGAATCACTGGGCTTAAAGGGTGCGTAGGCGGGCTCGCAAGCGTCTTGTGAAAGCCCCCGGCTCAACCGGGGAACTGCAGGGCGAACTGCGAGTCTTGAGGTAGGTAGGGGCTGTTAGAACAGTAGGTGGAGCGGTGAAATGCGTAGAGATCTACTGGAATGCCGATGGAGAAGTCGAGCAGCTGGGCCTTACCTGACGCTGAGGCACGAAAGCGTGGGGAGCAAACAGGATTAGATACCCTGGTAG
>CAZHFW010000023.1:0-67646 GCA_964531675.1 uncultured Phycisphaeraceae bacterium
CGGCGCGGAGGCGGCGGGGCGCACGGGGGCCGCGGGGGCCTGCGGCGCGGGCGAGACGGGGCTCACGATGGTGGGCGTGAGCTTGGGAGCCTGAGGCTTGATCTCGGGCTTGGGCGGCTCGGGCTTGTACTCGATCGGCGTGGCCTTCTGATGCTCGTCGACGGGGGCATCGAGCTTGGCCTCATGGGTCCTGGGCTCATGGGCCTTGTGCTCGTGCGCCTTGTGGTCGTGGGCCTTGTGCTCGACGGCCTTGTGTTCGGGCTTGTGCTCGAGCTTGTGCTCGGGCTTGTGCTCGATGACCGGGGCGGGCGCGTGCTCGTGGGCGGGCTCGGCGTGGGGTTCGGCGGCGGGCGCTTCGGGCTTGGCCTCGACGGCGGCGTCGGCGTGATGCTCGGCGTCGTCGGCGGACTTGGTCTTGCGGGCGCGCGCGGGGGCCTTGGTCTTGGTCTTTTCGACTTCGACCTTGGCGGCGGTCTCGACGGCGGTGCCGGCGCCGGCTCCCTCGGCGAACCACTCGCGGATGGTGGCTTCAAGACCAGCGGAGACCACGCTCATGTGGTTGCTGATGATCGAGTCAGGGATGCCTTCGGCCTTGCACTTCTCCACGATGAGCTTGGAGTTGATGCCGAGGTCTTTCGCGATGTTGTGGACCCGCTTGGTCGCCAAACGATGGTTCCTCCGAAGCTACCGACGTGGCCGGGGCGGGGTGTTCCGCATTGCGGCCGGTTGTGAAGCCACGCCCGGGGGGTGAGCCCCGGGCGGGGTGAGGGTTACTGACCGAGAATGTCCTTGGCGCGATCGTCGCCTTCGGTGGAAGGCTGGGCGGGCGCGTTGCCCAGGCCGAGGATGGCGCTGGCGGCCTCGTCGCCCGAGGCGACACCTTCGCCGGCCAGGAGCTTCTGGGCGGCGGCGGCGTTCTCGCGGGCGAGGCGTTCCTTCTCTTCCTTGTCCTTCTGCTGCTGGATCGCGACTTCCTTGGCCTTGGCGCTGGAGATCTCGACGGCGTGCCTTGCGGAGGCTTCGTCGAGCTCGAGCTCGGACATGAGGACCTCGTGACCGACTTCCTCGACGTCGAAGACCGAGACCATGCCCAGGGCGGCGAGCTTGTCGACCTTCTTGTCGTCGACGCCCGGGACGGTGAGCAGGGTCTGGGACATGGTCTCCAGGCCCTTGGTGAACTCTTCGGGGGTGAGGATGTCGATGTCCCAGCCGGTGAGGCGGGCGGCGAGGCGGACGTTCTGGCCGCGCTTGCCGATGGCCAGGGAGAGCTGATCGTCGCGGACGACGACGGTGGCGCGTCCGAGCTCGAAGCAGAGGGAGATTTCGGCGACCTCGGCGGGCTTGAGCGAGTTCTGGATGAGGATCTGGGAGGACTCGTTCCAGCGGACGATGTCGATCTTCTCGCCGTTGAGCTCGTCGACGATGTTCTTGATGCGCGAGCCGCGGACGCCGACGCAGGCGCCGACGGCGTCGACCTTGGAGTCGACGGAGGAGACGGCGATCTTGGTGCGGTAGCCGGCCTCGCGGGCCATGGCCTTGATCTCGATGATGTGTTCGGCGACTTCGGGGACTTCGACCTCGAAGAGGCGCTTGATGAAGTCGGGGTTGGCGCGGGAGAGGACGATCTTGATCTGGCTGGTGGCGTCGCGGACGTCGAGGATCATGCAGCGGACGCGGTCGCCGGGCTGGAACTGTTCGCCCGGGATCTGCTCGGAGCGGGGCATGAAGGCTTCGGCGCGGTCGATGGTGACGACGAGGCTGCCGCCTTCGTAGCGCTGGGCGGTGCCGGTGACGATCTCGCCGATGCGCTTGGAGAACTCCTCGAAGATGGTGGAGCGTTCATCGTCGCGGAACTTCTGGATCATGACCTGCTTGAAGGTCTGGGCGGCGATGCGGCCGAAGGCCTCGGGGGGCATTTCCAGGTGCTCGCCGTGACGGGTGAGGGACATCGTCCCGGTGGCGGGATCGATGGTGCAGGCGAACTCCTCGGTGTCGAGGGTGTTGAAGTACTTGCGGGCGGCGGAGACCATCGCCATTTCAAGGTCGCGGAGCAGGAGCGCGCGATCGATGTTTCGATCACGGGCGATGGAGTCGAGGATGCGGAGCATTTCCGCGGGGTTGACGGCCATGGGATGTTCCTTGCGTGCTGAGATGTCGGACGGATTTGGATGTCGAGATGTCGGGATGTCCCCGGGGCTCTGGACGCGAGGTCCAAAAACACCGAGGGCCACCAGCGATGTGCTCCGCTTGTGGCCCTTGCCTGCTTTCGTTTGCTGGTGCGCGTCTCAGGGCGGGAATGGAATCCCCGCACGCCTCGAACCGGACCCCCAGTGGGAGTGCGGCGTCGAGGCCACCGGTCGCGACCGCGCGCAAGCGCGGAGGCGGAACGGCGTGGACGCGTTACCGAGCATGGGCGAAAGCGACGAGCATGGACAACCCTCGAAGCCACTCCGGAAAACGATCCCGGACCGCTGGTAAAGCGGTAGGAGTCTAGAAGGGGTCACCCGAGGAAGCAACGAAAGCGGACCTTCCTATGGGTGCGCGGGGCACGGGAACGCTCGGGGGAAGTACCTGTCTGGATTTTGATCGGAGGGGCCGGGGACCTAGATGCGGTCGCCGGGCTGGGCGGCGCGGTGGACGCGGATGGCGCGGTTGCCGCGGTGCTGTCCGACGTGGCCGAGGAACTTCTTTTCACCCTCGACGCAGAGGACGATCGGCTCGGAGGAGAGCTTTTCGGTGACGATGATGTCGCCGGGCTGCATGTCGAGCAGGTCTTTAAGGGTGATGGTGGTTTCGGCGAGGACCGCGGTGACGTCGAGGGGGGCGCGGGAGAGGCCGCTGGTGATGGTCTTCTCGACGATGGGGTCGCGGTCTTCGGTGCTCTGGTTGAACCAGTTCTGGCTGGAGAGCTGTTCGATGACGGGCTCGATGACGTTGTAGGGGATGCAGAGGTTCATGGTGCCGGCGCGGTTGGTCATCTTGAGCTCGAAGCCGATGACGACGACAACCTCGTTGGGGGGCACGATCTGAACGAGCTGCGGGTTGCTTTCGGAGGCGGAGATTTCGAACTGGAAGGGTTGGACGGAGGACCAGGCTTCGGAGAGGGCGGAGAGGCCGCGTTTGGTGACGTTGCTGATGAGCTTGGTCTCGATCAGCGTCATGGGGCGCTGGGGGATGAAGAGGTCCTGGCTGGTGCCGCCGAGGAGGCGGTCGATGATGGGGTAGATGATGAGCGGGGAGATCTCGAGGCACATCTGGCCTTCGAGGCCCTCGGCGCGGATGAGGTTGAAGCTGGTGGGGTTGGGGAGGCCCGAGATGAACTCGGAGTAGGTCATCTGCTCGCAGGTGGCGACCTTGATCTCGACGATGGTGCGCAGGAAGCCTGAGAGCGAAGCGCCGAAGTTGCGGGCGAAACCCTCGTGGAGGGTCTGCAGGGCGCGCATCTGGTCCTTGGAGACGCGTTCGGGGCGTTTGAAGTCGTAGAGCTTGATCTCGACCTGGTCGTTGGCGGGACGATGGCGCGAGAAGATCCGGGCCTCGGACTTGTCCTCCTCGACGGCGCCGGTTTCTACTGCTGCCAGTAGTGCGTCAACTTCTGATTGGTCAAGAACGTCGGCCATGGTTTGCGCGGAGACGGTGGGGCGTGGCGCAGAGCGTGCGCGATGGTCGTGTATCGGACCCTGGGGAGGGCTTTCTTGAAAGCCGGTCGGGAACGGGGAACGGGGGGAGCAAGCGGCGCGCCGGTGGGGTGGGGATGGGCGGCGGCGAGGGGTGGCCAGGGATCGGGAATCGGCAGATTGGAGCGGTGGAGGCGATCCCCGGGGGCGGGATCGGCGTCTAAGGTGAGGTATGCGTCAGGCATTGATCGTTCTCACGGCTCTTCTGGCGACTGCGTTTGGCTTCGGGCCTCCCAAGGCGGGGGGCACGGCGGCTGCGCCGGCGGCGGATGCGGATGCCCCCAAGGTGACGGTGCGGGCGGTGGCCTCGCATCCGAGCCCGGCGGCGGGCGGGCAGATCGCGGTCGCGGTGGTGTTCGACCATGTGGCGGGGTGGCACATCCATCCCAACAAGCCCGTGGTGCCCAAGGAGTGGGGCACGGACTTCCAGCCCTGGGCGACGCAGATCAAGGTGGATGCGGGCGCTGGGCTGAAGGTCGGCGCGGTGATGTGGCCCAAGACGCACGAGGTGATGGTGGACCTGGTGGGGTCGGGCAAGCCGGCGCCCTATCAGGTGTATGAAGGAACGGCGATCGCGTACGTCCCGATTCAGATCGCGACGGATGCGAAGCCTGGCGTCGTGGAGGTCGCGATCACGGCGGACTTCCAGGCGTGCGACGATCATGTGTGTCTGTTGCCCGAGACGGTCGAGCTCAAGGTGCCTCTGACGATCGGGGGCGCGGGCGGGGTGGATACCAAGAACGCGGCGCTGTTCAAGGACTTTGATCCGTCGGTGTTCGCGGGGAAGGACTTCGGGAACGTCGAGAAGAAGGCCGAGCGCGGCGCGGTGCAGTTCGGCGTGTTCGGCTATTCGTTCAGCGTGGACTCGGCGGGGACGGGCGGGCTGGTGGTGATGATGCTGCTGGCGGGGGTTGGCGGGTTTCTGCTGAACCTGACGCCTTGCGTGCTGCCGGTGATTCCGCTGAAGATCATGAGCCTTTCGCATCAGGCCAAGAACCCGGCGCGGACGCTTTTGCTGGGCGTGATCATGTCGGCGGGAACGGTGGCGTTCTGGCTTGGCATCGGGGTGGCGATTGTGTCGCTCCAGGGGTTCAAGCAGATCAACACGCTGTTCCAGACGCCTTGGTTTTCGCTTGGCGTGGGGGCGTTCATCTTCGTGATGGGGCTGGGGATGCTCGGGCTGTTCACGGTGCAGCTGCCTCAGGCGGTGTACATGGTGAGCCCGACGCAGAGCACGGCGGGCGGATCGTTCGTGTTCGGGATCATGACGGCGGTGCTTTCGACGCCTTGCACGGCGCCGTTCATGGGATCGGCGGCGGCGTGGGCGACGACGCAGCCTCGGGGGATCACGCTGGCGATCTTCGCGTCGATCGGCGTGGGGATGGCGTTGCCTTATCTGTTGTTGTCGGCGCGGACGAAGTGGCTTGATCGGGTGCCGCGGTCGGGGCCTTCGAGCGAGCTGGTGAAGCAGTCGATCGGGATCTTCATGTTCGCGGTGGCGGCGTTCTTCGCGGGGACGGGTCTGGATCCGTTGACGCGTGAGGCGGTGGATCCGCCGATGCGCTGGCACTGGTGGTTGGTGGCGGCGTGCGTGGTGGGCGCGGTGGGGTTCACGCTTTTCAAGGGGAAGAAGATCAAGCTCCGGACCGGGACGCTGGCGGTGCTGGGCGTGCTGGGGCTCTTGCTCTCGGCGGGCGCGGTCGCGTTCGCGGTGGAGCAGAACAAGAAGGGGCCGATCAACTGGGTGGCGTACACGCCCGCGCGGTATGAGGAGAGCGTGAAGGCGGGGAAGGTGATCGTGATCGACTTCACGGCGGAGTGGTGCCTGAACTGCAAGGCGCTGGAAGCCAGTGTGCTGCACCGGCCCGAGATCGCGGAGCTTTTGAATCAGCCCGGCGTGGCGGCACTGAAGGTGGACCTGACGGGGAAGAACCCGGACGGGCAGGCCAAGCTCAAGAGTCTGGACTGGGTCGGGATTCCGCTTCTGGCGATCTCGGGGCCCGGGGTGGGCGAGCCCTTGAAGTTTGACACGTACACGGTGGACACGGTGCGGGGTGCGATTGCGAAGGCGAAGGGGAAGTAAGGCGGAGCGGGGGAGTTGAGGGCGGAGCACTACCCGCGGAGAGATTTTGAAGAAGAGGGAGGTGGTGAGGCGCGGGTGGTGGCACCCGGCGAAGGGGAAGTAGGCGGAGCGGGGGAGTTGAGGGCGGAGCACCACCCGCGGAGAGGATGTGAAGAAATGGGAGGGGGGGAGGCGCGGGTGGTGGCACCCGGCGCAAGGGGAAGTCAGGCGGAGCGGGTGAGGTGTGGGGGCGGAGCACCACCCGCGGGGAAGGATGTGAAGAGATAGGAGGGGGGGAGGCGCGGGTGGTGGCACCTGGGGCGGTGGTGCGCGTCTGCAGATTGGGGCGATGATGGAGGCTGGCATGAAGATGCGCGTTTTGGGATTGGCGACGGGTGTGGTCATTGGTTTGGGTGCTGGGACCGCGGCGGCGGGGCAGCAGTCGAGTGCTTCGACTTCACCGTTGCCGCGGGCGGTGGAGCAGGATCCGGTGGGGCGTGAGGCGGTGCGGCGCGACGCGGATTCGGCGCGGGTTTTGAGTGAGGGGCCGCTCTCGCGGGGCTTTCTGGATGGTGTGGCGGCGCTGCCTGAGGTTGAGGGGCGCGTGTTCTTCGTGGATCCGGCGACGCGGAAGTGGATGACGGAAGAGCAGGCCAAAAAGCTCAGGGAAGAGGAGCGGAAGAAGCTCAAGTCGCGGGTGTGCGATGAGAGTTTCTACTACATGACGAGGTACGGCACGCCGGCGGCGTACGTGCGGGCGTTTGATGTGCTGTCGAAGTTCGCGCCGGAGTGGACGTCGTGGAAAGACAAACGCGTCGTGGACTTCGGGTACGGCACGATCGGGCATCTGCGGATGCTGGCGGCGGCGGGGGCGACGTGCGTGGGTGTGGATGTGGATGGACTGCTGCCGTTGCTTTACGCGGGGGTTGAGGGGGAGACGGGCGGGGCGGTGCGGGTGGTGGATGGTCAGTGGCCCGCGGACGAGAAGGTCGCGGCGGCGGTGGGCGAGGGGTTTGATCTGTTCATCAGCAAGAACACGCTCAAGAACGGGTACGTGAACCCGGAGCGCGAGGTGGATCCGCGGATGCTCGTGCATCTGGGCGTGAGCAATGAGCGGTATGTGCAGGAGCTGACGCGAGTGGTGAAGCCCGGCGGGTATGTGCTGATTTACAACATCTGTCCGGCGATGGCGCCGGCGGACAAGCCCTATGTGCCGTGGGCGGATGGGCGGTGTCCGTTCCCGAAGGAGATGTGGGAGAAGAACGGGTTTGAGGTCTTGGCGATGGATGTGAAGGACGATGACGCGGCGCGGGAGATGGGGCGGCGGTTTGGATGGGACAAGGGCGGGGAGAAGCTCGAGGAGAGCATCTTTGCCTGGTATTCGGTGATGAAGAGGAAGGGTGGGAAGTAGGGGAGGGGAAGAGAAGGGTGGGTAGACACGGGTTGCAAACCCGTGCCACGAGGGTGGGGAGCATCACCATCAATGCGGACATTGATGGTGATGGCACCGGGAGTGGACCCGGATTGGCTTTCGGGGGTGGTGAAGAAGTAGGGTGGGTAGACACGGGTTACAAACCCGTGCCACTAGGTGGGGGAGGAGGGGGCGAGGACGCGCAGGGCTTGGGTGCGGAGGGTGATGGAGAGGTTTGAGGCGTCGAAGGGGAGGGATTCGCCGTCGGCTTGCACGGGGGCGCCGGGGGCGTGGATGCGGATGTGCTTGGCGGTGGTGGCGATCGCGACGCCGGTGCGGAGGTGCAGGCGCAGGCGTGAGAGCAGCAGTGCGGCGCTGAGGCGGAGCGTTGTCGAGGCCGGGAAGAAGATGAGGTTCAAGAGGGCGTCATCGGGTCGGGCGTGGGGCGCGGGGTCGATGCGCAGGGCGTATTGGCGCGCGTTGGCGATGACGAGCATGCCGCGCTGATCGGTGATGAAGGGGACGTCGTCGGCGAGGACGGTGATCGGCTTCAATGCTGGGGCGAGTGCTTCGGCGACGATGTGCGGGATGTAGGAGGCGTGCGAGATCGGGCCTTGCCTGTTCATGTCGAGGCGGCGGATCACGTCGGCGTCAGGGCCGATGGAGAGCATGATCGCGAAGGGACGCTGGTTCACGTCGGCGACGTCGATCATGCGCGGCGGGCTCGCGAGTGCGCGGTCCAGGGCTGCGGGGGATGCGGACATGCGGAACTCGCGGGCGAAGAGATTCTCCGTGCCGGTGGGCGCGTGGTAGAGCGGGATGCCGGTCGCCAGGAGCGTGGGGAGGGCGTGGTGGATGGAGCCATCACCTCCGACGATGACCAATGCGCTGGGCTTGGGATCGGTGGGGAGCTCGCCGAGTGATTGGATGATGCGCGTGGGCCTGGGCGCGAGGGCCTGGGCGAGCGATTGTGCTTTGGCGAGTGCTTTGCCTGAGCCGCTCCTGGGGTTGGCGAGGAGGGTGAGCATGGGCGGAAGCGAGGGAGCGGGTGAGGGGAAGGCACGGAGGGACGGAGGCACGAAGGCACGGAGGGGGCGAAGGTGGGCTTTGGGGTGTTACCAGGGGAGGGGGTTGCCGTCGTGGTTGAGGAAGTGGCCGTTGTTGTTGGGGGTGAGGTTGGCGATGGTGTTGAGGATGGAGGTGGCGCTTTGCTCGGGGGTGAGCGGGGCGTTGGGGCCTCCCATGTCGGTCTTGACCCAGCCCGGGTGGATGGCGACGCAGATGAAGTGCTCGCTGGCGAGTTCGTTGGCGAGGGAGCGGTTCATCTGGTTGAGGGCGGCCTTGCTGCCTCGGTAGGCGTAGCTCGAGCCGCCGGTGTTGTTGGTGATGCTGCCGAGTTGTGAGGTGATGTGGACGACGGTGCGGCGGGCGCCGTTGCGGAGCAGGGGGAGCAGGGCGCGGGTGACGAGGATGGGGCCGATGGCGTTGACGGCGAAGGTGCGGGCGAGGTCGGCGGGTTCGCAGGCGGCGAGCGTCTTGGAGTTGGAGGAGACTCCTGCGTTGTTGATGAGGATGTCGATCGGGACGCGGCCGATGCGGGCGGGGAGGAGGTCGATCGACTCGGGGTCGGTGACGTCGAGGGGCACGACCTTGTCGACGACGGTCGCGAGCGGGCCGGCGTTTTCGGGGGAACGAACGGCGGCGATGACGCGATCGCCTTTGTCTTTGAGCTGGCAGGCCAGCTCGAGGCCGATGCCGCGGTTTGCCCCGGTGATCAGGATGGTGCGCATGGGGGCAGGGTAACGGGGGGACGGGGGAGAGGGGCAAATGGCCAAATCGCGAAATGGCGAAATGGCGAAATGGCGAAATGTGGGGATGGTGAAATCGTGTGCTGGTTTGGCGGCGAAGTGGGGTGTGGGTGGGCGCTATGATGGGGTCCTTGTTTGGGGGATGTGCGAGGGCGAATGACGCAGGTGACGGGAACCGCGGCGGGAGTGCGGCCTTCGATCCGAGAGGATTCGGGGTCGGTGTCGCTCGGGCGGAGCCTGCTGGAGACGACCAAGCCCGGGATCACCAAGCTTGTGACGATCACGGCGCTGGTGGGATTCGGGATGGGGGTCTTGTGGCGTCGTGCGGAGCTTGGCGCGGCGGCGGAGTCCTGGGGCGCTTCGGCGCTGGGGCTGGTGTTGCCGACGCTGGGCGTGGCGCTGGGGACCGCGATGAGCGCGGGCGGGGCCAACGCGTTGAATCAGCTGGTGGAGCGGCATCGCGATGCGCGGATGTCGCGGACGCTGGTGCGGCCTTTGCCTGAGGGTCGGTGCACGCCGCGGCAGGTGCTGACGCTGGGTGTGGCGTTGTGCGTGATCGGCGTGGCGCTGTTGTGGGCGGTGGTGGGTGTGGCGCCGGCGCTGGTGTCGCTGGCGTGCGTGGTGTCGTATCTGATCGTGTACACGCCTTTGAAGCCTGTGACGCCTTGGTCAACGCTGACGGGGACGATTCCGGGAGCGTTGCCGCCGTTGATCGGATGGGCGGCGGCGCAGCCTGGCGGCGGGCTGGGCGGTCTGGAGCAGCTCGGGGGCTGGTCGCTGGTGGGGCTGATGGTGGCGTGGCAGATGCCGCATTCGCTGGCGCTGGCGTGGATGTATCGGGACGATTACAAGCTTGGCGGGTATCGATTGCTGCCGGTGGTGGATGTCACGGGGAAGCGGACGAGCCTGCACATTGCGGCGTGGACGGTGGCGCTGATTCCGGCGACTTTGTTGCCTTGGATCGCGATGCGGGGCGTGGTGGGGCCGGTGTATCCGGTGGTGGCGACGCTGACGACGTTGTATTTCGCGTGGATGGCGCTGCGGCTGGTGAAGCAGCGTGATCGTGCGAGCGCGCGGCGGGTGTTCCTGGCTTCGATCCTGCACTTGCCTGTGATACTGGCGGTGCTGGTTGGGGAGTCGGTGATTCGCCTGATGGTGCGGTGAGGGAGGAGCCGGAAAGCTCCAAATTTTCAAATTGCCAAATTCTCAAATTGCCGGAGCGCGGCGGAGCGGAGAGGGTCTGCGCTTCGGGGGCTCGGACCATCGCGGACTCGGGTCCGGCTTGGGGGGAGGAAGAGGGGAGAGAGAAGAGGAGAGGTAGACACGGGTTACAAACCCGTGCCACGAGGGTGGGGAGGCATGAGGGTGGGGAGCATCACCATCACTGCGGACATTGATGGTGATGGCACCGGGAGTGGACCCGGACCTTCGCGGACTCGGGTCCGGCTTCAGGTGCGGTGGGGGCTGCGGTGAGGTTAGGGGATTTTGAAGAAGCGGGATGAGTTCTGGTTGAGCTGCTGGTGGAAGGTGGGCCAGTCGGTTTTGCGGAGGTCGGCGAGGAACCTGGCGGTGAGGCTGGTCATCCAGGGCTCGCAGGGGCGGGCGCCGCGGTTGGGTTCCGGGGAGAGGAAGGGCGCGTCGGTCTCGACGAGGATGCGGTCGCTCGGGACGAGTCTGGCGGCTTCCTGAACGTCTTTGGCGTTGCGGTAGGTGACGACGCCGGTGAACGAGACCATGGCGCCGAAGTCGAGGCACTTGCGCACGTCGGCGGGGGTGCCTGTGAAGCAGTGGAAGACGAAGCGCTCGCCCGGGATTTTGGTGGCGCGGAGGACCGGGAGCAGATCGTCGAAGGCTTCGCGGCAGTGGAGGACGATGGGCTTGGTGATGCCTTCGTTCTGGCAGGCGAGGATGAGGGCCAGGTGATCGGCCAGGACCGCGTGCTGGAGATCGCGGGGCGGATCGGGGTAGTGGTTGTCGAGGCCGAGTTCACCCCAGGCGACGCACTTGGGATCGCGGATGATGGGGCGGAGGAGGTTCCAGTCGTGGGGGCCTTGATCGGCGTAGCCCGGGTGGACGCCGGTAGAGCACCAGACGTTGTCGAACCGGCGGGCGGTGGCCAGGACGTTGGGCGCGTCCTGGGTGGTGGTGCAGATGGTGATCAGTCCGTGGACGTCGTGCTCGGCGGCGCGGCGGACGACGTCGGGAAGTCGGCCTTCAAAATCGGGGAACGTGAGATGGCAATGGGTGTCGATCACGTCTGGAGCGTATGAGGGCGGAAGCAAAAGCGGATCCGGGCTGCGAGGTACACTTTCATGATGAAGAAGCTCACCGGTGTGCGTGTTCTGGGGATCGGGATGGCGGCGATGCTCGCGCTGTGCGCGGGGAACGCGCCGGCGCGGGGCTTTGAGCCCGAGAAGACGCGGGCGGTCGCGGACGGCGTGACGTACGACATGACGTACACGCTGGCGCTGTCGGGGAAGCCGGCGGGCAAGATGCGGGCGTGGCAGCGCGTGGAAGGGGACAAGATCATCTCCGAGTCGGAGATGAGCCTGGGCATCTCGCGGGGCCAGATCGACATCAAGATCGGGATGAAGGGGCGGTTCGTCGAGACGCTGGACCACAAGCCTGTGAGTCTGCGCTCGGAGCAGACGATGGGGACGATCCCGATGGTCACCGAGGCGACGTTCAAGGACGGCGCCATCGAGCTGGTGACCGAGCAGGGGGGGCAGAAGGGCAAGTCGACGCAGCCCTTCACGGATCGGGATTGGCTGACGCCGGCGCAGGTGGATGCACGCACGGCGGAAGAGGTCAAGGCGTTCCTGGCGGGGAAGCCTGTGCCTGAGAAACTCACGATCCGGATGATGGACGCGACCAACGGCCCGGTGGTGCTCGAGACGACGCGCGGGAAGTTTGAGAAGACGACGATCGAGATCGGCGGGAAGAAGATCCCGGCGGTGAAGTGCGTGAGCACGACGAGCCTGACGCCCGGCATCGAGCAGATCGAGTATCTCGGCGAGGACGGGTATCCGTTGCGGACCGAGGCGCAGATGGGCGGGATCCCGATGACGATGACGCTGGTGGATCCGGCGGCCAAGGACGAGCCTGTGAAGAACGCGGAGCTCGGGCCCGAGCTGATGGTGTCGACGTTCGTGACGCCTGATCGGCCGATCCCGTCGCCTCGGAAGACCAAGAAGGGGACGTATCTGCTGAGCGTGCCCGACGGGGCGATGCCCGAGATCCCGTCGATCGGCGCGCAGAGCGCCAAGCGCGTGGATGAGCGGACGGTGCGCGTGAGCGTGGACAACATGACGCCCGGCGTGGTGGGCGAGGCCGAGGCGCGGAATCCGGAGTGGACCGCGTCGTCGGCGATGCTCGCGTGGAAGGACCCGGCGATCGCGGAACTCACGGCCAAGGCGCTGCGGGACGTGGGCGAGGATCGGGAGGCCAAGTGCGAGGCGCTGCGGCGTTTCGTGCACAGCTACATCAACGCCAAGGGGCTTTCGGTCGGATTCGCCAGCGCGAGCGAGACCGCCAAGACGCGTCAGGGAGACTGCACGGAGCACGGCGTGCTGCTGGCGGCGATGATGCGGGCGGCGGGGATCCCGGCGCGGGTGGTGTCGGGCGTGATCTACGCGGATCAGTTCGCGGGCGCGGAGCACATCTTCGGGTACCACATGTGGGCGCAGGCGCTGATCGAGGGAGAAGGCGGGCCGCGGTGGGTGGACTTTGACGCGACCTTGCCTGACCAGACGCGGTTCGACGCGACGCACATCGCGCTGGGCGCGTCGGGGCTCAAGGATGGCGAGACGTATAACTCGATGGTGCAGCTCACGCCTCTCCTGGGCAGGCTGCAGATCAAGGTGGAGAGCGTGCAGTGAGCGGCGGCGGAGAGCTGCCTCGGCTGCCTCATCGGGATCCGCGCGGGCATAAGGGCACGTTCGGAACGGTGGGCGTGGTGGGCGGGTGCGCGGCGGGCGCGACGCGGATGATCGGTGCGCCGGCGCTTTCGGCTCTGGCGGCGCTGCGTGCGGGCGCTGGGCTTGTGAAGGTCGCGACGCCCGCGAGCGTGATCAATCAGGCTTTGGCGATGACGCCTTCGGCGACGGGGATCGCGCTGCGCGAGGATGACTCGGGGCGGGTAATCGCGTCGGAGGGCGTGGGGGTTGTCGACGAGCTGGCGGAGATGTGCGGGGCGCTGGCGATCGGGCCCGGGCTTGGACGCGGGCCTGAGGCGGGCGATGGGCCGGCGGCGCTGGTGCTGCGGGCGGTGCAGCAGGAAGAGACGCCGGTGGTCATCGATGCGGACGGGCTGGTGGCGCTGGCGGGGATCGTCGAGCTTCACCGGGACTTTCGTGCGCCGGCGGTGTTGACGCCTCACCCGGGCGAGTTTCGCGTTTTGGCGGCGGCGCTGAAGATCGCGCATGATCCGACGGTGACGGAAGAGCGGCCTTTGGCGGCGGAGGCGCTGGCGCAGCGGCTTGGGTGCGTGGTGGTGCTCAAGGGCGCGGGGACGGTGGTTTCGGATGGGCAGCGCACGTGGGTGTGCGGGCGCGGGCACGCGTGTCTGGCGACCGCTGGGACGGGCGATGTGCTGACGGGCGTGATCGCGGGGATCGCGGCGCAGTTCGTGCGGGCGGGATTCGCGGAGGCGGCGCGGTTGAGGCTGGCCAAGGGCGGGCCCACGGGCCTGAGCCTGTTTGATGCGGCGCGGATCGGGGTGGAGGCGCACGCGCGGGCGGGCGAGGCGTGGGCGCGGGCTCACGGCGCGGAGGCGGGGCTCGTGGCGAGGGAGCTGGCGGACCTGATGCCTGGCGTGCTGGAAGAACTGCGTGAGGGCCAGCCGAGTTCGTAAGGAAGGGCGGCGGGCGAGGTGACGCGTGGTCAGGCGGCCTTGCGGACCGGCTCGTCGATGGGTTCGACGACGGGGACGAGGTTCACATCGCCTCGGTCGGCGGCTTCCTTGCGGGCCTGGACCTGAGCCTGGTATTCGAGACGGAGGGAGTGGACCTTGACCTTGAGGTCGTGCATGTGCGCGTGATTGCGGACTTCCGCGGCCAGGCAGAAGAGCATGGCGAGCACGCCGCCGCCGGCGACGGCGGCGAGGAGCAACCAGACCTCGAGGGTGAAGTTTGTCACGGGGAGGTCATCGGCGGGGCGGGGGCGGAGGTTCAGCAACGGTTCCGAGAATCCCCGGTAGAATGCCCGGCGGCGGGGGGCGTGCGGGGTCCACTCGGGGAAGAATCGGCTTGAACATGCGATGTGGGTATGGACGCTGTGTGTTGAGCTGGCTGGCTGGGGCGGCGCTGGTGGCGGCGTCGGCGTGCTTGGCGCTGGGGCAGGAGACGTCGGGCAGCGGGGTGGCGACGCCCAAGCTTCCGGAGCAGGGTGGCGCGTCGGCGAGCGTGCCGTCGATTTCGACGACGGGCAGTGGTGAGGTGCAGCTCAAGCTCGAGCGGTTCGGGATGGGCGGGCTGTGCCGTCCGGGGGATTGGACCGGGCTGAAGGTCCAGTTCATGGATTCGGCGCCGAAGCCTCGCGAGATCATCGTGCGGGTGGCGGGTCTGGATCCGGACGGGGACACGCCTTTGTATCAGCGCGAGCTGACGACGAATCCGGCGACTTGGCAGTCGGCGTGGATGTATGTGCGCTTGCCTTATTGGTTCGGGTACCAGGGGAAGCTGACGCTGACGGTGAATGAAGCGCTGGAGGGTGGAGAGGGCGGCGGGTTTACGGCGGGGCGTCTTCTCGGGACGTTGCAGCTCGAGCCTTCGTCGCCACAATCGGTGACGGAGGCGTCGACGGCGTTGATGGCGGTGGTGGGGAACTCGGGGTACGGGCTTGGGCGGTACTCGACGCGGCTGTTTGGAGAGCCCTGGCTTCCGACCGGGCACGAGGTGTTCGATATTGCGCCGAGGCTGACGCCTGAGGACATTCCGGACCGGTGGCAGGGGCTGGCGTCGTATGAGCTTCTGGTGTGGGGTGCGGGGGATCCGGGCGAGCTTCGCGGCGATCGCGCCAAGGCGGTGCGGGAGTGGGTGGAGCGGGGCGGGCACCTGGTGGTGGTGTTGCCTCCGGTGGGGGAGACGTGGACGAATCGGCTGAGCAATGAGCTTTACGACCTGCTGCCGGCGGTGCGGATCGTGCGGCAGGAGGGCGTGGATCTGGAGCCTTACCGGCCTCTCTTGACGCGGAAGAAGCCGAGCGAGGCGCAGCTGCCGAAGAACGCGGTGGTGCATGAGCTTGCTCCGGTCGCGGAGGCGTCGGTGCTCGAGGCGGCGGCGATTCTGAACGGGCCGGATGGCAAGTGCGTGGTGGCGCGTCGGCAGGTGGGCGCGGGCGCGGTGACGCTGGTGGGGATCGATGCGTCGCAGCGGGCGCTGGTGGATCTGGATCTGTTGGACGCGGATGTGTTCTGGAATCGCGTGCTGGGGAGGCGCGGCTCGCTTCTGACGACCGCGGAGCTGAAGGAGAAGGGCGATCAGCTCCAGGCCAAGGGCGCGTCGCTCGGGTCGCGGTCCAAGACGCTTTTCGATGCGGACATCGGGCGCGAGATCGCCAAGACGGGGCGTTCGGCGACGGGCGTTCTGATGGGCGTGGCGCTGTTCGTGGTGTACTGGGCGATCGCGGGGCCTGTCGGTTACGCGGTGCTCAAGCGCAAGGGCGTGGTGCGGCATTCGTGGGTCGGGTATCTGGGCGCGGCGGCGGCGTTCACGGCGATCGCGTGGGGCGGGGCGACGATCCTGCGGCCGGCGCGGGTGGAGGCGTCGCATCTGACGTTCATCGATCACGTGTTCGGGCAGCCTGTGCAGCGGTCGCGGACGTGGGCGAGCGTGCTGATCCCGCGGTACGGGAACGCGACGCTGAGCGTGGGCGAGCCTTCGAAAGATGACAGCAAGCGGCGCGCGACGAACCTGATCGCGGCGTTTGATCCGCCCTGGTCGGAGGCGGCGGGGGCGGCGATGTTCCCCGATACGCGCGGGTACGTGGTGGACACGCGCAGGCCCGACTCGATCACGGCGCCGACGCGCGCGACGGTGAAGCAGATCCAGGCCGACTGGGTGGGCGGGCCGCGCTGGGACATGCCTCGCCCTGTGTGGCCCAAGGGCATGGAGAAGGAAACGGCGGCGAAGATCGAGCTTGGGCCGAACCGGCAGCTCTCGGGGATCCTGGTGCACAAGCTCCCGGCGGCGCTGGAGCACGTGATCCTGATGGTGAACTACGGGCAGCGGCCCTTGTCGGTGGCGGCCAACGGCGACTCGATGTGGGCGCAGGTCAGCGCGTACAAGCTTGATCGGTGGAATCCGGATGAGCCATTGGATCTGGCGACGCTGGTGAAGGCGGGCGGGAGCGTGGAGACGTATCTGGAGAATCTGGTGGGCGCGGGGTCGGAGCTTGACTCGGTGACGAACAAGCTTGCGACGGATGTGGGGAGCGTGACGGAGCGGCTCAACGCGATCGCGTTCTTTCCCCAGTTTGCGCCGCCTGATTTCCGGTCGCAGAGCATGTTCCAGGGGATGGCGCGGGGGCCGGCGGTGGCGATGCGGGCGGCGACGCACGGCTGGGATCTGGGGCGATGGTTTGCGCAGCCTTGCGTGATCATCGTCGGGCAGGTGGGGGCGTCCGGGGGTGGGGAGGCGAGTCCGACGCCGATCTATCTGGATGGGGAGCCTGTGAAGTCCAAGGGGCGGACGGTGGTGCGGTGGGTGTATCCGCTGGAGGCGGCGCCGCCTCGGTATCCGGAAGAGAACAAGGGTGAGGCCAAGACCGACGGGGCAGCAGGGGCGGGCGACGCCAAGGGAGGGAGCTGAGACGTGCCTCCGATGATCGAGACGATCAATCTGACGAAGCGCTACGGGGAGCTTGTGGCGCTGAACAACCTGAATCTGACGATTCAGGAGGGTGACTGCTTCGGCTTCATCGGGCCCAACGGCGCGGGGAAGACGACGACGATCAAGATCCTGGCGACGCTCCTGAAGCCCTCATCGGGGCAGGCGAACGTCGCGGGGCTGACGGTGGGGTATCAGAACCGGCAGATCAGGCCGCTGATCGGGTACGTGCCTGACTTCATGGGCGCGTACGAGGACATGGTGGTCAACGAGTATCTGGAGTTCTTCGCGGCGACGTACGGGATCCATGGTCAGGCGCGGCGGAAGGTCGTGAATGATGTGCTGGAGCTGACGGATCTGTCGTACAAGGCGACGGCGGAGGTGAACTCGCTTTCGCGCGGCATGCAGCAGCGGTTGAGCGTGGCGCGGGTGCTGCTCCATGATCCCAAGGTCTTGCTGATGGACGAGCCGGCGAGCGGGCTTGATCCGCGGGCGCGCATCGAGATGCGCGAGCTGCTCAAGGAGCTGCGCCGGATGGGGAAGACGATCCTGATCTCGAGCCACATTTTGCCCGAGCTTGCGGAGCTCTGCAACGTGGTGGGGATCATCGAGCGCGGGCAGCTGCTGTTTTCGGGCGGGGTGTCGGAGATCGTGCGGCGGGCCAAGCTCGGGCATGTGCTGCACATCGGGGTGGTGGACCGGGTGGACGACGCGGCCAAGGTGCTGGGCGCGATCCCGGGGGTGAAGAAGGTCGCGGTGATCGACAGCGAGGACACGGGCGGGAAGCCGACGCGGATCGTGCAGCTCACGTACGACGAGTTGCCCGGGGTGGGGACGCCCAACTTCTCGGATATCCCGAACATCCTGATCAACAAGGGATTCCGGATCACCAAGTTCGGCGAAGAGCCTGTGAACCTGGAGACGGCGTTCATGCGGTTGACGAAGGGGTTGGTGCAGTAGGCGGGGAGCGGGCGGGATTTGGAGCGAGAATGCACTGCTGCCTGGGGGGCAGCAGTGCCACCCAACTGGGCGGCACCGCCGCAATGCCAGCGAGGTTGAGTCATGTGGCGAACTCCTTCGCACAACCTTGGCGGCGTCCGTGCGGGTCTCTGGACATGTGACCGATGCGGCTACGACATCCGTGGTCTTTCGAGATGCCCGGAGTGTGGGGCTCCCGTCTCCGCCACGCGCTCGAGTCGAAGTGGAATGAAGGCGGTTCGTGCGTTCCTTGTCGGCGGTTGGGCGATTGCTGCCGGTGTGCTGATGTTTGTGTCTCTGTACCACCCGTTTTCGTCGCTCGATCTCTCCCTGTGCGTGATGGGGCTTTCCGTTGTCATGCACTTTACGTTCGCATGGGCGGCTGGCATGAGTTGGTCGTGTGGCTCTCGAGCTTTCCGTTGCTTCGTCGCCACGTTGTTTGCGGCTGCGTCTTCGGTCGCGCTGATTCTTGCGGTGTTGTTGGCGCCGATCGTCTCCGGGAGGTAGGGCTGCCCCTGTCGCGGACGCTTCGGACTCCCGCATCTTGGACATCAAGCACTTGGCTCCTCCCAAATACAAAACCGACGGCGAGTATCTCGCGGAGTTTGTGCCGCGGTGTTTGGATTGTCGGTATGAGTTGACGGGATTGGAGGATGGGAACTGTCCGGAGTGCGGGCTGGCGTTTCGGATGTATGCGTTGGAGCGGCGGTGGATTTCGCGGCAGCGGGCGCGGGATGAGGGGCTTCGGGAGGCGCTGGCGTTGCGGGTGATGGCGCCGTTCTGGCTGGCGGGGCTGGTGGTGCTTGGGCTGTTCTCGGAGGTGTTCGCGGTTTTCGTGGTGCTCTTGGCGTCGTGGGTGGCGGCGGTGGTGGTGATTCGACGGCTTTGGGAGGCGTGGCTGGAGGCGAATCCGCACGCGTGGCTTTTGACGCTTTTGCCTCTGGCGTCGATGGCGGTGGGTGCGTCGGCGTCGCGGTATCCGACGGTGGCGCTGGGCTGCTGTGCGGTTGCGGCGCTGGCGGTGTCGTGGATCGCGCTGAAGGGGAGTCCGCTGTGGACGACGGTGATTCTCGCGCCGTTCGGGCCGGGGTTTTTGTTTCTGACGGGCGCGGCGATGCTGGTGCAGGGCTTGAGGCTGCGGGCGCAGGGGGCGTACTGGAGTGACTTCGATTGGCCGGCGTATCCGAGGGCGGCGGCGCTGCCTGTGGAGCGGTCGATCCTGGTGGGGTGTGTGGCGCTGGGGGTGTCGGCGGCGATGGCGGGTGTGATGTTGATGCACGTGCGGCGGGCGCGGGTGCGGCTTTTGAAGGGGAACTGGGAGTGAGGGGGGGAAAGGCGAAGGGCACCAAATTTTCAAATTGCCAAATTGCCAAATGCCAAGGCGGCGATGGGGGCGCGGGGGTGGTGGGAGTCAGACCTGGACCTTTGGGGGCCTCGGGTCCGGCTTCAGGCTTGGCTTCGGGCTTGGCTTTCGAGGGGAGGGCTGGATTGGGGAACTGGGGGGTTGGGGTTGGCGTCTCTTGAAGTTCGTACACTGTCCGAACATCGTCCCGGCGGCGTGAGGGCGGCCGGGGGCACAGGAGACCGGTATGGATTTGCGCAAAGGCGTTGCGGGGCGTGGGTGGCGGCGGGCGGGTCTGGCGATGACCGCTGGGCTGGTGATGGCGGCGGGGACGCCGGTGCTGGCGTTCGGGCCTCCTCCGACGGAGAAGCGGCCGGTGACGGACACGGTGCACGGCGTGCAGATCGTGGATCCGTACCGCTGGCTCGAGGGTGACAACTCCGATCCGAAGCAGATGGGCAAGCTGACCGATGAGGTCGCCAAGTGGACCGATGCGCAGAACGCGTACACGCGCTCGGTGCTGGACGGGCTGCCTGGCCGGAAGGAGCTGGAGGACCGGCTTCGGCCTTTGATGGAGATCGGGTCGGTGTCTTCGCCTTCGATGGTGGGGAACCGGTACTTCTTCTCCAAGCGCGAGGGGAAGCAGAATCAGGCGATCGTGTACTGGCGCGAGGGGTACAAGGGTGCGAGCAAGGTGCTGCTGGATCCGGCGCAGCTCGATCCGTCGGGCCTGACGACGGTGGCGTGGTACCGGCCTTCGGAGGACGGCAAGCTCCTGGCGTACGGGACGTATCGCGCGGGCGACGAGAACACGACCGCGCACGTGATGAACGTGGAGACGGGCGAGAAGCTCAGCGACGTGATCCCGAACAAGGTGGGGGACATCGACTGGTTGCCCGACGGGAGCGGGTTCTTCTACCGCAACCTGTGGGATGCGAAGAACCCGTACGCGGGTCAGTACATGTTCCACAAGCTCGGGACCAAGGCGGAGGAGGACAAGCAGCTCTTCCGTCAGTTCAAGCCCGAGGAGGACAAGAAGCTTGCGACCACGTGGGGTCCGAGCGGCGGGACGAGCCGTGACGCCAAGTGGATCGTGAAGACGTACTCGACGTCGACCAAGTCGAACGATCTGTGGATTGCGGCGCTGGAGCCCTGGTTCAAGACGGGGCAGCTGACCTGGCGCGAGATCATGGTCGGGAAGGACTCGAGCGCGGGCGGGCAGATCGTCGGCGACACGATGTTCATGCAGACCGACGAGGGCGCGCCGAACGGGCAGATCTACGCGATCAATCTGAATCATCCGGAGAAGGAGCACTGGAAGGTGCTCATCCCGGAGCGGAAGGACGCGGTGATCGCGGGGATGAACGTCGCCAAGGGCGTGCTGGCGGTCGAGTGGATGATCAACGCGACGAGCCGGATCGAGCTGTTTGATTACGAGGGCAAGAGCCTGGGGAATCTGCGTCTGCCTCAGGACGTGGGCTCGGCGGGTCTGGTGACGCGTGAGGATCGGACCGAGGCGTATCTGTCGTTCACGAGCTTCAACTATCCGAGCACGATCTTCAAGGTGGACCTGGCCAAGCCCGATCAGGCGCCGGAGCTCTGGGAGCGGCCTGATGTCCCGGTGAATCCGGACATCGTCGAGGTGAAGCAGGAGTGGTTCAGCTCGAAGGACGGGACGCGGGTCCCGATGTTCGTGGTGCACAAGAAGGGGCTGAAGCTTGACGGGAAGAACCCGACGATCCTGAACGGGTACGGCGGGTTCAACATCTCGCAGACGCCTTTCTTCAGCGCGACGCTGTTCCCTTGGTTCGAGGACGGGGGCGTGTTCGCGGTCGTGAACCTGCGCGGCGGCGGCGAGTTCGGCGAGGCCTGGCACCGCGCGGGCATGCTCGAGTCCAAGCAGAACGTGTTCAACGACTTCATCGCGGCGGGTGAGTACCTTTGCGAGAAGGGGTACACCAACCCGGGCAAGCTCGCCTGCACGGGCGGGTCCAACGGCGGATTGCTCGTGGGCACGGTGGTCGTGCAGCGGCCCGATCTGTTCCGGGCGGCGGTGTGCGGCGTGCCTCTGCTCGACATGCTGCGGTATCAGAACTTCCTGATGGCGCGGTACTGGGTGCCCGAGTACGGGACCGCGGAGGACAAGGCGCAGTTCGAGTTCCTGGCGAAGTACTCGCCTTACCACCACATCACGCCCGGGACGAAGTATCCGGCGGTGATGTTCACGGCGGGCGAGAACGACACGCGGGTGCATCCGCTGCACGCGCGGAAGATGGCGGCGGCGGTGCAGGCGGCGACGAGTGCGCCCGACGAACATCCGGTGCTCTTGTGGGTTGACCGCGAGGCGGGCCACGGTCAGGGCAAGCCCCTGAACCTGCGGATCCGCGATGCGGCCGACACGCGGATGTTCCTGATGTGGCAGCTCGGGATGCTCGAAGGGAAGAAGTGATGATCAAGGCCGGGATCAACCGGATTCGTGCGGCGGCGCTGACCAGCGCCGCTGCGCTTTTGATGGGCGTGGGGTTGGGAGCGGGTTTGGGCGGGTGCGTGGTGGAGGAGAAGCACAAGTCCAATCTGCCTGAGAAGCAGCCCGAGTGGGTGCGGCCGGCGCGGTTGCTGGTGGCGATGCAGCTTCCCGAGGACACCGACGCGAACGGATACATGGACACGGTCCCGATGATCGTGTACCTGTTTGATGATCGCTATCCGCTGGCGATCTCGTCGGCGGGGACGTTCTCGTTCAAGCTCAAGACGACGGCGGGGCATGAGATCGGCGTGTGGACGATCGACGCCAAGCAAGCGGCGGCGTCGGTGCGGAAGATGAAGCCCGGGCCTGGGTATCAGTTCAGGCTTGACGTGCGTCAGTTCGGTCCCGACAAGCGCGACTCGGGGACGGTGGACCTGACGGCGGAGTTCAAGCCCGAGGTCGGCAATCCGGTGACGGGTTCGGCGACGGCGTTCAGGCTTGGGCGCGCGGGGGTCTGAGGCGCGAGATTGCGTATGCAGGGGTGGGGGGATGAGGCTTGAAGTGCCTTGGTTGTGCGTTGGTGCGGGGGTGGGGGCGGCGGACACTGCTGCCTGAAGGGCAGCAGTGCCACCCGACGGGAGCAGCAGTGCCACCCGGTGTGTCGGTATCCGGTTGGGTGTCTGCCTTGGTAACACGGTCTTAGCGCGAAGCGTGAGGGGGCTTAACCGGACGGGGGGTCGGGTCGGGTAGCCTTTGGCGGCTTGTGAGGGGCGGTTCGGGCCTGACGGAGGGCTTCGGGCGGTTGTTCTTCACCGAGCGTTCGCAAGGGAGTCGGTCATGAAGTCGCTTGCAGCCTGGGTCGTGGGTTCGGTGGTGCTCGCGGGTTCGCTGATGGCGGGGACGGCCCGGGCCGGGGGCGAGGCGGCCAGCGATGTCAAGCTCTCGGGCGCGGGTTCGACGTTCATGGCGCCGATGAACGAGCGCTGGACGGTCGAGTATCAGAAGCTCCACGCGAACGTGAAGATCGATTATCAGGGGATCGGCTCGGGCGGCGGGATCAAGGCGATCACGGACAAGACCGTGGCGTTTGCGGGGAGCGATGCTCCGTTGAGCAAGAAGGAGATGGAAGCGCTGGGCGGGGCCAACGCGGTCCTGGAGTTCCCGGTGCTGGCGGGCGGCGTGGTGCCGGCGTATTCGGTGCCTGGCGTGAATCAGGTGCTGAAGTTCGACGGGGCGCTGCTGGCGGACATCTTCATGGGGAAGGTGTCGAACTGGAACGATCCGCGGATCGCCAAGCTCAATCCGGGCGCGGAGCTGCCGGATCTGGCGATCACGCCGGCGTGGCGCACGGACGGGTCTGGGACGACCTTTGTGTTCACGAACTACCTGGCGACGCAGAGCGAGGAGTTCAAGAGCACGATCGGGATGGGCAAGGCAGTGAAGTGGCCCACGGGTCAGGGCGGCAAGGGCAACCCGGGCGTGGCGGCGGTGATCCAGCAGACGCCCGGCGCGATCGGGTACGTGGAGCAGAACTTCGCGGAGAAGAACGGGATCGCCTACGGCGCGGTGAAGAACGCGGCGGGCAAGTTCGTGCGGGCTTCGCTCGATTCGATCAGCGCGGCGGGCACGGCGGCGGCGGGCACGATGAAGGAGCGGCTGATCGCGGACATCTGGAATCAGCCCGGGGAACAGAGCTATCCGATCTCGGCGTTTGCGTACATCATCGTGTATCGCGATCTGAACAACGTGAGCGATCAGGAGCACGCCGAGGCGCTGGCGGGATTCCTGAAGTGGATCACGACGGATGGGCAGAAGCTCTGCAAGGAGCTTGATTACGCGCCGCTGGCCGATGAGGTCCGGGCCAAGGTGAACCAGGCGGTGGGCGGGCTGACGTACAAGGGTTCGACGATCACCGGGAACTGAGGCGTGGGCGTGCCGCGGGGCGCGTGAGGGTGTGCATGTCGCAGGCGGCGGTGAAGCTGGGCCGGGAACGGCCGCCGGGGACGGCGGGCGGGACCGCCTCGCGCCGGCGCCCATGGTTCAGCGCGGATCGGGTGCTGGGCGTGCTCACGCGCGGGGCGGCGCTGTCGATCATCGTGATGCTGGCGCTGCTGGTGGGCGTGCTCGTGTATTCGGCGTGGCCCAGCGTGAAGGCGTTCGGGCTTCACTTCGTCACGGGGATGGAGTGGCGGCCCAACGCGCTGGAGCGGCCCAAGCTCGGACTTGACGGCAAGGTGCTCATCGAAGACGGCGAGACGGTCATGGAGACCATCGAGCCCGCGTTCGGGGCGCTGCCTGTGATCTACGGGACGGCGGTGAGTTCGGCGCTGGCGCTCTTCTTTGCGGTGCCTTTGAGTCTGGGGACGGCGCTGTTCATCGTGCGGGTGGCGCCCAAGCTGAGGCTCTCGGGGACGGTGTCGTTCCTGGTGGAGTTCCTGGCGGCGATTCCGAGCATCGCGTACGGGATGTGGGGATTGTTCATCCTGATCCCGTTCTTGCAGAGGCACGTGGAGCCATCGATCGCGCGGGTGCTTGGTGAGGTGCCCGGGCTTCGGTGGATGTTCTTCCAGAGCGTGGGGAGCGGGGCGGGCGCGGTGGAGCGGCAGATCCCGCTCACGGGGCGCGACATGTTCGCGGGCGGGCTCATCCTGGCGATCATGGTGCTGCCGATCATCACGGCGGTGGCGCGGGATGTGCTTCGGGCGGTGCCTCGGACGCAGATCGAGGGATCGCTTGCGCTGGGGGCGACGTGGTGGCAGTCGTGCGTCGCGATGCTGCGGTACTCGCGGAGCGGGCTGTTCGGCGCGGTGATGCTCGGGCTTTCGCGGGCGGCGGGCGAGACCATGGCGGTGACCATGGTGATCGGGAACAACAACCAGATCTCGCCCTCGATCTTTGCGCCGGCGCAGACGATGGCGAGCTTGCTTGCCAACGAGTTCGCGGAGGCGGGGGACGGGCTGCACCGGGCGGCGCTGCTCGAGGTGGCGCTGATTCTGCTGGTGATGTCGCTGGTGTTCAACATGGCGGCGCGGTGGCTGGTGGTGGGCAAGGGCTCGAGAACGGCGGCGGCCCACTGATGAAGTCCAAGGCGTTCCAGACCCGCAAGCGGATCGAGAGCAGGCTGATGTTCCTGCTGTGCTCGGCGTTTGCGCTGGCGATCGTCGCGACGCTGGTCCTGGTGACGTGGTTCCTGGTCTCCAAGGGCTTGTCGGCGATGACGCTGGAGTTTTTCACGCACGGGCCCGAGCTCAACGAGCGCGGTGTGCTGGCGGGGGGGATGCGCAACGGGATCGAGGGGACGCTGATTCTGCTCGGGCTTGCGAGCCTCATCGGCGTGCCGACCGGTCTGCTGGCGGGGGTGTATCTGTCGGAGTATTCGTCGGAGGGGTGGCTCGCCAAGCCGGCGCGGTTTGTCGCGGATGTGCTGTCGGGCGTGCCGAGCATCGTGGTGGGGATTCTGGGTTACGAGCTGGTGGTGGTACCGATGGGGAACTTCAGCGGCTGGGCGGGTGTGGCGGCGCTGGGGTTCATCATGATTCCGATTGTGGCGCGGACGAGCGAGGAGATGCTGAAGCTTGTGCCGCAGAGCTATCGGGAGGGGTCGCTTGCGCTGGGCGCGACCAAGGCGCAGACGATCCTGCGGGTGGTGCTGCCGGCGGCGTCGGGGAGCGTGGTGACGGGCGTGATGCTGGCGATCGCGCGGGTGGCGGGGGAGACGGCGCCGCTTTTGTTCACGGCGCTGGGGACGCGGCTGATGACGCGGGATCCTTCCCAGCCATTCCCGTCGCTGACGCTGATGATCTTCAACTACGCCAAGAGTCCGTCCCCTGATCAGCAGAGGCTGGCGTGGGCGGGGATTCTGGTGCTCATCATGATTCTGTTTGCGCTGAACATGGCGACGCGGGCGATCGCGGCGCGTTCGGTGCGGAGTGCGGTCAGGTAGGAGTCGCCCCGGGAGGGGCGGACAGGAGCTATCCTCTGTGCTGACCGCGACGAACCACACCATGAACCCGACCCCGAGCATGCGCCCGGTCTCTGTGGAACCGCCCAGCGGCGGAGGAGCTTCGTCGTCCGTTGGTGAGGGCACGCGGAGTCGGTATCCGATCATTGAGGCGATCAAGCGGAATGAGCCGGTGCGTTCCACGGTGCACGAGTCGCTCCTGGAGTCGGCTTCGGTCCTGGAGATCGCGGACTTCAAGCTCTGGTACGGGCCCAAGCAGGCGCTGCACGGCGTGAGTCTGCCCATCCCGACCGACAAGGTGACGGCGCTGATCGGGCCGAGCGGGTGCGGCAAGTCGACGCTGCTGCGGTCGGTGAACCGGCTCAATGATCTGGTGGACGGGATCCGCGTCGAGGGCGAGATCAAGCTCTCGGGGCGGGACATCTATGGCCCGGGCGTGGACGTGATTGATCTGCGGCGTCGGGTGGGAATGGTGTTCCAGAAGCCCAATCCGTTCCCGATGTCGATCTTTGAGAATGTGGTGTACGCGTTGAGGCTTGCGGGAGAGCGCAGCCGTGCGACGCTGGAGGGCGCGTGCGAGCGGGCGCTGCGCGGAGCGGCGCTGTGGGAGGAAGTGAAGGATCGGCTGAAGGACTCGGCGCTGGGATTGTCGGGCGGTCAGCAGCAGAGGCTGTGCATCGCGCGGGCGATCGTGGCGGATCCGGAGATCCTGCTGCTGGATGAGCCATGCTCGGCGCTGGATCCGATCGCGACGCTGCGGATCGAGGAGCTGATCCACGAGATCAGCGAGCGGTACACGGTGATGATCGTGACGCACAACATGCAGCAGGCGGCGCGGGTGAGTGATTTCACGGCGTTCATGTACCTGGGGCGGCTGATCGAGGCGGGCGCGACGGCGGATCTGTTCCAGAGGCCGCGGCTGAAGGAAACCGAGGACTACGTGACGGGCCGGTTCGGCTGAGGACGCGTCTGGGCGCGGCGATGGCCCGAGAAGTCGAACTAGACAAATCTGTCTAGTCGTCCGTGAGCGGGCGGCGGAAATCCTCGTCAAACTACCCGAACGCGTGACGAATATGACCCGATTCTGGGGCCCTGAGGGGGGTGAGCTCCGGGCGGGCGGTCGATGCTTGGGCCTAGAGTTTCCGCCTTTTGAACTCGCTCCGGGGAGGGGTGGGGATCAGGAAGGCGTTCGGGCCCGGCAAGGAGGCGCCCGAAGGCAAGAGGCACGACGCGCTCGGGTCCCGGGAGGCCCGGCGACAACACGGACAGGAACACGATGACATCCGCTCCGCGCTCGGTTTCCCCCTCGGTCAACGGCTGGCAATCCGACTACCTGGATGCGCAGTACGCGCAGTACCAGTCGGATCCGAACTCGGTCCCCGCGGACCTGCGGGCGATGTTCCAGGGATTCGATCTGGCGCTGGGCGGCGGCGTGGCGGCCCCGGTGGGCGGAGAGGCGTCGCCTTTCCAGAGTTCGGTGGACGAGCTGGTGACGGCGTACCGGGAGCTCGGGCACATCGCGGCGCGGCTTGATCCGTTCGGCCGGCAGACCGAGCCCAGGCCGGTGGCGCTGAGCCTGGAAGTGCACGGGCTGACGCAGGCGGATCTGGCGCGCAACGTCGATGCGGCCAAGCTCGGCATCGAGGGCTCGGTGCGCACCCTGGGCGATGTGATCGCCCACATGGAAAAGACCTACTGCGGCACGGTGGGCGTGGAGTTCATGCACATCCAGGACCCGGGCGAGCGGCACTGGTTCCTGAGCAAGTGGGAGGGTTCGAGCGGCGACACGCGGCAGACGCGCGAGCAGCAGCTGGCGATTCTCGATCAGCTCACCCGCGCGGAGATGTTCGAACGCTTCCTGCAGAAGCGCTACCAGGGCGAGAAGCGGTTCAGCCTCGAGGGCGGTGAGACGCTCATCCCGGTCATGAACATCATGATCGACGCGCTGGGCGGGCTCGGCGCCGACGAGGTCGTGATCGGCATGGCCCACCGCGGGCGACTGAACGTCCTCAACAACGTGATGGGGAAGACCTACGAGCAGATCTTCACCGAGTTCGAGGACAACTGGGAGGAAGGTTTCGCCGACGGCGGCGGCGACGTGAAGTATCACCGCGGCTATTCGGGCCAGCGGAAGCTTCCCGGCGGGAAGGACCTCCACCTGACGATGGCGTCCAACCCGAGCCACCTGGAGTCGGTCGCGGCGATCGTGTGCGGCCGGGCGCGCGGCAAGCAGCGCCTGCGCGGGGACAAGGCGCGGAAGCTCACGGTTCCGATCGTGCTTCACGGCGACGCGGCGGTCGCGGGCCAGGGCGTGGTGGCCGAGCTCCTGAACATGTCCAGGCTCGAGGGGTACACCTGCGGCGGGTTGATCCACATCGTGATCAACAACCTGATCGGGTTCACGACGCTCCCGCAGGACGCGCGCAGCACGCGATACTGCACCGATGTCGGCAAGATGATCGATGCGCCGATCTTCCACGTGAACGGGGAGGATCCGGAGGCGTGCGTCACGGTCGCGAGGCTGGCGGCGGAGTATCGCCAGCAGTTCGGGAAGGACGTCTTCATCGACCTGGTGTGCTACCGCAAGTATGGGCACAACGAGCAGGACGAGCAGAGCTTCACGCAGCCCATCCTGGCGGCGCTGATCCGCGAGCAGAAGGGCGTCTTGCACAACTACGCGGCGCGGCTGAAGGCGGCGGGCGTGATCGATGACGCGCGGCTCGACGAGATCCAGTCGCGGATCGATCAGGCGCTGGAGCAGGCGCAGCAGAAGGCCAAGAGCAAGGCGGTGGTTCCCACGATCGATCCGGGCGGGGAGCGATGGAAGGGCCTCACGCACGCGTTCTCGTTTGATCCGGGCAAGACCGCGGTGCCCATGGGCATGCTCGAGGAAGTGTGCGCGGCCCTGGGGAAGACGCCTTCGGGGTTCAACGTCAATCCGAAGCTTCAGCAGCTGCTCAAGTCCAGGAGCGAGCTCTGTCAGCCCGCGGCGGGCTCGAAAGAGCCCGGGTCGGCGATGCTGAGCTATGCGGATGCGGAGACGCTGGCGTACGGCACGATGCTGCTCGAGGGGATTCCGGTGCGTCTGAGCGGGCAGGACTGCCGGCGCGGGACGTTCAGCCATCGCCATGCGGTGGTGCGGGACTTCGTGACGGGCGAGCCTTACACGCCTCTGAACGCGATGCGTGAGGTGGGCGAATACGGGACCGCGACTCCGCCGGGCTCGATCGGGGCCGACGGCAAGTCGCGGCAGGCCAAGCTCTGCGTTTACGACAGTCCGCTTTCGGAAGAGTCGGTGCTCGGGTTCGACTACGGGTACTCGATGTCGGATCCGAACATGATGGTGTGCTGGGAGGCGCAGTTCGGCGACTTCGTCAACGGCGCCCAGGTGATGATCGACCAGTACATCGTGTCGAGCGAGCTGAAGTGGGGCCGTTGGTCGGGCCTGGTGATGCTCCTGCCTCACGGGTACGAGGGCGCGGGTCCGGAGCACTCGTCGGCGCGGCTCGAGCGGTTCCTGGAGCTCTGCGGCGATGAGAACATCCAGGTGATCAATCCGACGACGGCGGCGCAGATCTTCCACGCGCTGCGTCGTCAGCTCAAGCGGAACTTCCGCAAGCCTTTGATCGTGATGACGCCCAAGAGCATGCTGCGTGAGCCAACGAGCCGGCTGAGCGAGCTGGTGAATGGCCGGTTCCACGAGATCATCGACGATCCGTCGTTCAACAAGGCGTTCGGCGCGGGCGAGCTCGCGGGGGACGCCAAGGGCGTGAAGCGGGTGATCCACTGCTCGGGCAAAGTCTACTTCGACCTGGTGAAGCGCCGGGCGGAGCTTGGGAAGAAGGACGTCGCGATCGTGCGGGTGGAGCAGCTCTATCCGTTCCACGCGAAGGCGGCCCAGGAGATCATCGCGCGGTATCCCAAGGGTGTGGAGCATGTGTGGGTTCAGGAGGAGCCCCGCAACGCGGGCGCGTTCCTGTTCATCTCGGACATGTACCGCACGGAGCTTGGCGTGGAGCTGACGTACATCGGTCGGGACGCCAGCGCGTCGCCGGCGGTGGGTTCCAAGCGGGCGCACAAGTACCAGCAGGAAGACATCGTGGCCCGCGCGGTGGGCGCCAAGCCCAAGGAGGCCGGCGGCAAGGACGCGGGCGCCAAGGACGGGGCCAAGGCCTCTTCCGAGGGGAGTTCCAACGGCGCGGCGGCCTCGAAGGCCAAGGCGAAGGCGGGCCGCTGAACGCGGCGGGTTGGCATCGTCGGAGCACGGACGCACGGCAGGTTCTGAACGCGGGCGAAGGCCCGGAACGAGGGCGATATGGCGGTCGACATCGTGATCCCAGCGGCGGGTGAGTCGGTTTCCTCGGGCGTGGTGGCGCGTTGGGTCGTGAAGGACGGCGAGTACGTCAAGCGCGATCAGACGGTCGTCGAGATCGAGACCGACAAGGTGACCATGGAGGTGCCCGCGCCCGAGTCGGGCGTGGTGCGGCACAAGGCCAAGGTCGGCGAGACGGTCGCGATCGGCGCGACGGTGGGCACGGTGGATCCGGCGGGCTCGCCCTCGGCGGCCCCGGCTGCTGCACCGGCGACTCCAGTGGCCGCGGCGGCGACGCCAGCTCCCGCTCCTGCTGCGGCTCCGGCGGCTGCTGCGACGCCCGCTCCGGCGCCTGCGGTGGCGGCGGTCGCGACGCTTCCGGCTCCCAAGGGCGGGGACGGGGATGACGATCATCGTGCGACGCCTCTGGCGCGGAAGCTTGCGGCGGAGCACAACGTGGACATTTCCCGGATCTCCGGGACGGGTCCTGGTCACAAGGTGCGCGAGCAGGATGTGCTCGCGTTCGTCCAGGCGCGGGCTTCGGGCGGCTCGGGTGCGGCGGTCTCCAACGGGACCGCGGCACCGACCAGCGCCCCGGCGGGCGTGACGCGCGAGCGCATGTCCCCCATCCGTCAGCGCATCGCGCAGCGGCTCGTGCAGGCCCAGCACACGGCGGCGATGCTCACGACCTTCAACGAGGTCGACATGACCGCGGTGATGGCGGTGCGCAAGCAGTTCAAGGACGAGTTCGAGAAGAAGCACGGCATCGGCCTGGGCTTCATGTCGTTCTTCGTGAAGGCCGCGGCGAGCGCCCTGAAGGCGTTCCCGCTCGTCAACGCGTCGATCGTCGAGCAGAACGGCGAGCTGATGATCGAGCGGCATGATTCGTGCGACATCGCGCTGGCGGTCTCCACGCCCAAGGGGCTGGTGGTGCCTGTGCTGCGCCGGTGCGAGAACCTGTCGTTCGCGCAGATCGAGAGCGGGATCAAGGATCTGGCGGTCAAGGGCCGCGACGGCAAGCTCACGCTCGAGGACATGACCGGCGGCACGTTCACGATCACCAACGGCGGGATCTTCGGTTCGCTGATGAGCACGCCGATCCTGAACCCGCCGCAGTCGGGCATCCTGGGGATGCACACGATCAAGAACCGCGCGGTGGAGGATCCGGCCAATCCGGGTCAGGTCGCGATCAGGCCGATGATGTACCTGGCGCTGTCGTACGACCATCGCATCATCGACGGGGCGGAGGCGGTGCAGTTCCTGGTGCGGATCAAGCAGTGCATCGAGGATCCGCAGCGGCTGCTGCTCAACGTCTGAAGACGCGGAAAGCACAACGGCCCGGACCTTGGATGGTCCGGGCCTTTTTCTTTGGCGAGCGTGAGGGTGAGGGCTTCGGCGCGAGCTTCACGCGGCGTCTTGATGGAGGGGACGTCCGGGGGCTTCAGGTGCGCTGGCGGGTGAGGTGGGTCAGGAGGCCTTCGCAGGCGCGGGTGAGCATTTCGTACATGAGCTGGAAGCCTTCGGGTCCGCCGTAGTAGGGATCGGGGACGTCGAGGGCGTGGTCTTCGGCGCCGGCGAGGGTGGGGTCGAAGGAGCGCATGAGGCGGAGGTCTCTGGGGGCGACGGAGTGGGTCTCGCCCATGAGGGTGATGTTGCGGCGGTTGGAGCGGTCCATCGCGAGGATGATGTCGAAGCGCTGGAAGTCGGTGGGAGGATGGAGCTGGCGGGCGGTGTGCTGGAAGGGGAGGCCGTTCTTGAGGGCGATGGCGGTGGTGCGAGGGTCGGCGTTGTCGCCCGAGTGCCAGTCGCCTGTGCCGCAGGAGTCGATGTCGAAGCGGTCGGAGAGGCCGCGGCGGGCGACCATGTCGGAGAAGAGGGCGCGGGCCAGGGGCGAGCGGCAGATGTTGCCAAGGCAGACGAAAAGCACGCCGGTGCGGCTCATGAGGCGACCTCGGTGGGCTGGCTCGGGAGGACGAGTTTGAGCGGGGCGGCCTGCTGGTTCAGATAGCCCAGGGCGCGTTTGGCGACGGGGGCGTGGCCAGTGCCTCGGGCGATGAGCAGGTCGGCGGACTCGGTCAGGCCGAGGGCCTGCGCGTGCTCGCGGGAGACGAGGGTGACGAGTTTTCGGCGAGCCAGGACGCGGACGGCGTGCTGGTGAACCTCGCGGGCGTCGGAGGCATGGCGCGGGCGGGCGTGGCGCAGGCTCGGCGAGATCACGGCGAAGTCGGCCCATGAAGCGTCTTCGAGCCAGCTCTCGTCGCGGAGCAGGACGCCCATGGAGAGGCCGATCTCGCGATGGAAGCGGCGAGCGCGGTCGAAGCCGATGGAGCGGCGCGGGAAGAGCGCGACCGCGGGGCGGCCCGCGACGTCGAGCAGGCTGACCATGCGGAGCAGGAAGAAGGCGTCGAGGCGGCACGCGGGTTCGGCGACGCCCACGAAAACGATGGCTTCGTCGGGGATCCCGAGATTGCGGCGGATGTCGAGCTTTTCCGCGTGCGAGCGCTGCGCGATGGCGACGTCGCCCATGGCGTCGAGCGCGGGGCGCTCGGGGACGAAGCCGCTGATGCGGGCCAGGCGGGCGCAGCGCGGGCCCCAGGCGGTGACGCGGATGGTGCGGGGGAGCGTGCGGAGGACGCGTCCGAGGCTGGCGAAGGCCAGTTCGGGGCGGCCCAGCGGCGGGGCGATGATCGCGTCGGGGGTGAGCCCGAGGCTGCGGGCGCGGAGCGCGTCAGAGCGGGAGGCCAGGAGCAGGACGCGGGTGTCGTCGCGGCCTTTGGTGAGGGCGGCGCAGGTGGCGATGGCGAGGTCGGAGCCTTCGGAGCCCTGGTTGCGTGCGAGCGGAGAACCTTGCGCGGTCGCGGAGATGATGTGGAGGTGGGCGATCACGGGA
Organism: uncultured Phycisphaeraceae bacterium; assembly: GCA_964531675.1. Lineage (GTDB taxonomy): Bacteria > Planctomycetota > Phycisphaerae > Phycisphaerales > UBA1924 > CAZHFW01. The sequence goes on from CAZHFW010000023.1 coordinate 32,735, forward strand.
TCACTTGGGCGTGAGGGCGGATTCGCTGACGAGGTGCTTGTAGAAGAGCTGCGCGACCGCGGTGCCGGCCCACTTGGCGGATTCGATCTCGGCCTGGGCGAGGTCGCTCTGCGAGCTTGGCGCGTAGTTGGGCTTCTTCTTCATCATTGCGGTGAGTTTGAAGCCTTCCTTCTCCGCGGGCCAGATGCGGGTGTCGTTGACCGCGTCCATGACCTTGACGCGCATGCCGATGGCGGGCTGATAGACCTGGCCATCGGGGGAGAAGGTGAAGGAATCGATGGTGACCCAGATGATGACCTCGGCCTGGGCGGCGCGGGCGATGGCGGTGATGCTCATGGGCTTGCCGTCGCGGTCGCCCGAGGTGGCGGCGTAGGCGGCGCGGGTGTCGATGGCGTTGAGGAGGACCTTCTCGCTCATCAGCGTCTGCTGGGCCTGTTCGGCGATGACGGCGCGGAGGGAGCGTTTGGGCAGGCGGCTGCCGCGATCATCGACGAAGATGACGGTTGGGCGTTTGGGATCCAGCGCGAACTGCTGCTCGATCTTGGGATCGCCCGCGACCAGGATGGCGACCGGCGCGACGATGTTGCAGCCCTGGGCGAAGAAGAGCAGGCAGGCGAGGGTGAGCAGCGCCAGGGGCTTGTGGAGAGGGGTCATGCGCCGTTGGTCCTGGGATCGTGATCAGTAATCGGGGGTGATCTTCTCTTCGTGCTTGTAGAAGAGCCAGGTCGTGCGGTCGACGAAGCGCTTGAGCAGCACGCCGATGACCTGATCGCGGTTGTAGTCGGTGGGGCCCTGGCCCGTCTTGTCGGGGAACTTCACGCGGATGGCGCGCTCGAAGGCGAACTCTTCGGGGATGACGCCATCCATTTCGTGGACGCCGACGGTGCCGGCGGCGAGGCCATCCCAGAGGTAGGCGTTGCCCGGGTCGTTGAGGCGGAACTCGGTGAAGTCGATGAAGACGATGCGATCGGGCTTGCCGAGCGAGGCGGCGAGTTCTTCGCGGGTCTTGGCTTGCCAGGAGGGGTCGTTGTAGAGGTACGACAGGACTTCCAGGGGAGGCACGTGGCCCGAAGCGTTGGCGAACTGCGTCAGGCGTTCGTCGACGCGGCGGGTGATTTCCGCGACCAGACCCGGGAAGTCGGACTCGATGGAGCGGTCCGCGGCGACGACGACCGCGAAGCTCTTGCTGTCGAGGCCGGTGTACTCCGCGTCGACGCTGTGCGAGGCGGTTTCCTTGTACGACTGGGCCATGCCGCCGATGAGGGCGCCGATGACGCAGCCCGGAGAGGAGAGCAAGCCGCCGAAGCAGATGGCCGCGGCGAGGGGCTTGACGAGTTGGCGCGGATGGATGCGGGAGGGGGTTGGCACGGGGCAACAGTTTACGTCGGAGGATGGGTCACGCGATCCACGGCGGACGAAAGGCCCGCGGCGCGGCGATTCAGGGGTGGAACGTCAGGAGTTTGTACACCCAGGCGACCAGAATGAGCGCCAGCGGGACCAGGACGCCCCGAGGCGTCAGGAGCCTGGCGAACATGTGCCCGAGGCGGGAGCCGGTGAGGGCGACGAACGCGCCTCCCCAGAAGGTTGAGGCGGAGGCGATGGAAAGCAGGAATCCGGCGGGCTGGGTGAGGAAGCTGGCGAGGAAGGACGCGTGGGCGGCGTGGGCGAAGGCGGTGGTCATGCCGCAGGTGACGCAAGGGCGGCCGTACTTGGCGACCCAGCCGCAGGGTGCAAGGCCGAGCTGGGTGTGCGTGCCGGCGCCGGCGGGATCAGCGGAGAGTGTTGCGGCGACGATAAGGACGGACAGGCACGCGGCGGCGAGGATGCCGGCGGCGATGCGTTCTCCGGTGGTGGCGCGGGCGGGTGTCACAGCGAGCGGTTGCGTTGGGTGCGGGAGCGAAATGAAAAGAGCCCCGGCGGGGCTCTGAGAGGCGGGGGAGATGGGCGATCAGTCGAACTTGAAGACGCCCTTGCGGAAGCCGTAGACGTAGGCGACGACGGTGGTGAAGAGGAAGAACAGGATTCGTCCGAGCCAGATGAGGCCTTCGGAGGAGGTGGGCGCGATGGAGGGGAAGGTGGAGGCCCAGGGGTAGAGGAAGACGATTTCGACGTCGAAGACGAGGAAGACCATGGCGATGAGGTAGAAGCGCACGTTGAAGCGTTTGCGGGCGTTGCCCACGGGGTTCATGCCCGACTCGTAGGTCATGCCCTTGTTGCGGCCGGTGCGGCGCGGGCCGAGGACGAGCGAGCCTCCGATGTTGCCGACCGCAAACCCGATCGCCATGAGGATCAGGAGGATCAGCGGGAGGTAGGACTGGAGCTCGGTCTTGCCCAGGAGGAGGGCGGTGGTCGTCATATGGGGAGGATGATAGCCCCCGTACCGCCTGTTGGGGGCCGGTTCTGGCGTTGCACCACGGGTTCGGGTTTGGGCGAGGCGGTGGAAGGGTTCTGCCAAACCGGCAGGCGTTGGGGTAGAAGGTGGGTGGCTGACAGGCGATGGCGGGCGGCGATTGGCGTGTGGCGGGCGTGAAGTCGCGGGTTTGCGGGCTGTGGGCGGGGTCGGGTGAGCGGGAGGGGTTTGGCATCCGGGTTGCCAAGGGAGGGACGGAAGAGGCGCGGACTCCCCCGAGGGGCCCGGGCTTCCCGAACAGATTTCGATCGAAGAACCAGTCCACATCAACAGCACTCATTTCGAGGTCCGCGACCAGCGCGACCGTCAATCAAGGGAGTTTTGAAGACATGGCCGCCAAACAGCTCTCGTTCGATGTCGATGCCCGTCAGTCCCTGCTCGCCGGCGTGGAGAAGCTGGCCCGGGCGGTGAAGGCGACCCTCGGCCCGCGCGGCCGGAACGCGGTCCTGGACAAGTCCTGGGGCGGTCCGACGGTGACGAAGGACGGCGTGTCGGTGGCGGAGGAGATCGAGCTCTCCGACAAGGCGGAGAACATGGGCGCGCTGCTCGTGAAGCAGGCGGCGGCCAAGACCTCTGACGATGCGGGCGACGGCACGACCACCGCGACGGTGCTGGCTGAGGCGCTGTTCCGCGAGGGCCTGAAGGCGATCGCGGCGGGCGTGGACGCCAATGCGCTGATCCGCGGGATGAAGGCGGCGGTTGAGGTCGCTTCCAAGCAGATCGACAGCCTGGCGACCCCGGTCAAGGGCAAGGCGGACATCCAGAACGTCGCGACGATCAGCGCCAACAACGATCCGACGATCGGCAAGATCATGGCCGACGCGTTCGAGAAGGTCGGCAAGGACGGCGTGATCACGGTCGAAGAGGGCAAGAGCCTCGAGACCGAGGTGACGGTGGTGGAGGGCATGCAGTTCGATCGCGGCTTCCTGTCGCCGAACTTCGTGACCAACCCCGACGAGATGAAGGTCGAACTCGACAAGGTGCTCGTGCTCATCCACGAGGACAAGATCGAGAGCGTGGGCAAGCTTGTCCCGCTGCTCGAGAAGGTGATGCAGGCCAAGAAGCCTCTCCTGATCATCGCGGAGGACGTGACGGGCGAGGCGCTGTCGACGCTGGTGATCAACAAGCTGCGCGGCACGCTGCAGGTCGCGGCGGTGAAGGCGCCGGGCTATGGCGATCGTCGCAAGGCGATGCTCGAGGACATCGCGATCCTGACGGGCGCGACGGCGGTGATGAAGGACCTGGGCATCGAGCTCGAGAAGGTCGAGATCAAGCACCTGGGCATCGCCAAGAAGGTCGAGATCGACGCGGACAACACGACGATCATCGAGGGCGCGGGCACGGACAAGGAGATCAAGGCGCGGATCGAGCAGATCCGCCGCGAGATCGGCCAGACGACCAGCGACTACGACCGCGAGAAGCTCCAGGAGCGTCTGGCGAAGCTGACGGGCGGCGTGGCGCAGATCAAGGTCGGCGCGGCGTCGGAGGCGGAGCTGAAGGAGAAGAAGGCCCGCATCGAGGACGCGCTGCACGCGACCCGCGCGGCGGTGGCCGAGGGCATCGTCCCGGGCGGCGGCGTGAGCTTCATCCGCGCCCGCAAGGCGATCGCGGCGACCAAGGATTACAAGGCGGTGTTCGCCAAGTCGGGCGACCGCTCGGATGACAAGACCTCGGATGACGTCGGCCGTTTCAAGTATGACGCGGCGGCGGGCATGAAGGTCGTCTACAACGCGCTGGCGGTCCCGCTCATGACGATCTCGGACAACGCGGGCGTCAAGGGCTCGGTCGTGGTCGCGAAGGTCGAGGAGAGCGACAAGGCCAACTTCGGCTACAACGCCCTGACCGAGGAGTACGGCGATCTGCTGCAGGCGGGCGTGATCACGCCGGCGAAGGTCGATCGCATGGCGCTGCAGAACGCGGCCAGCGTCGCGACGGTGCTCCTGGCGGCGGACTGCATCGTGACCACCAAGCCCGAGCCGAAGGAAGCGGCCCCCGCGGGCGGCGGCGGCGGCATGGGTGGCATGGGCGGCATGCCTGGCATGGGCGGGATGGGTGGCATGGGCGGCATGGGGTTCTAAGCGACTTAAAGGAACGCGAATCCAGCGGTGCGACAGTCACCCAGTGCCGGTTTCGGCACTTGCGCGATAGAGCCACGCGAGGAGCTATGCATGGCGACTCACTTCGGTTGGATTGAAGCCCTCAACCTGCTTGCAATTCTTGTCTCTCCGGTTATCGCCGTTGCAGTCTCAGTGTGGATCCAGAATCGAAGCGTCCGTAAGGGCGCGAAGATGCAGGTGTTCTCGACGCTGGTTGCCAACCGGCACCGGCCGATCACGGATGAGAACATTCGCGCGCTTCACATGATTGATGTCGTTTTCGCCGACGAGCCTCGAGTTCGAAGCCTCTGGCATAGGTATTTTGATCTCACTGGATCTCAAGACGGGACTGGGGATCTTGGATACAAAAAGCGGGAGCAGATCTATCGAGACATGCTTGTTGCTATGGGGCGAGAGCTCGGATTCTCAACCAAGGTCGAGCAGGGGGACATCGAGAGGATCTACCAGCCTGTCGGACTCGGGGAGCAGACCAGGTTGCAGGAGGAGACACAGAAAGAGTTCCTGCGCGTACTCAAGTCCAGCGAGAGCTTTGGCCGGGAGCGGGGGGCCGTAGGCGGGTCCGAGCTCGAGTCGAAGCCAATGGGTTTGGTTCAGACGGAGCGCAACTAGGCGTAATTGGCTCTCTCATGCAGCAGCTCCTGGACATCTTCCTGCATCTGGACAAGCACCTGACCGAGGTTGTGACCAACCACGGTCCGTGGGTGTACGGGATCCTGTTTGCGATCATCTTCGCCGAGACGGGGCTGGTGATTCTGCCTTTCCTGCCCGGGGATTCGCTTCTGTTCGCGGCCGGGGCGCTGTGCGCGACGGGGACGATGAAGCTCTGGCTGGCGGCGACGGTGATGCTGGTCGCGGCGATTCTTGGCGATGCGGTGAACTACCACGTCGGCAAGTACGTGGGGCCCAAGGTGTTCGCCAAGCAGGTGGATCCCAACGCGCCCAGGACGCTCAAGGACAGGCTCTTGAGCCGGAAGCATCTGGAAGAGGCGCACCGCTTCTTCGAGAAGCACGGCGGCAAGGCGGTGATCCTGGCGCGGTTCGTGCCCATCGTGCGGACGTTCATTCCGTTCGTGGCGGGCGCGGGCTCGATGCGGTACGGGCAGTTCGTGCTGTACAACGTGGTGGGGGCGGTCGCGTGGGTGGGGATCTGCATGGGGGCCGGGTACTTCTTCGGGAACATCCCGGTCGTGAAGCGGAACTTCGAGCTTGTGGTGATCGGGATCGTCGCGGTGTCGCTGCTGCCGATCGCGTTTGAAGTGCTCAAGGCAAAGCGTGCGGCCAAGGTCGCGGAGGCGGCATCATGAGCAAGGCCAGAGCAAAGCTTTCGACGCTGATCCTGCTGGCGATGGCGGGGTGCGCGGCGGAGCGAGAGATGAAGGTCGAGCTCGAGGAAGTGCCGACGGCGGTGCGTCAGACGCTCGATCGCGAGCGGATGGGCGGGCCGGTGCTCGAGAGCGAGAAGGAGATCGCCAACGGCAAGACGGTGTACTCCTTCGACGTGACGATCGACGGGAAGATGTACGACCTGGAGATCGCCGAGGACGGGTCGCTGATCCGCAAGAAGCTCGAGGACGAGCCTTCGGGCGATCCGAGGCAGGGCGCCAAGCAGCCTGATTTCAATCGTGATCTGGGCAACAGCGGGATGAAGAACGAACGCCACTAAGAGGCAGGGAGCGAGCGGAAAAGCGTCATGGCCAGGCATCAGGACAACTGCGAGATCTGCGCGAAGATCGGGATGTGCCGGGAAGGGCGACATCCGGGTCTGATCGCGGAGCTTGACACCGGGTACGCGGTGCTGGGCGATTCGCAGCAGTTCCGCGGGTACAGCCTGCTGCTTTCCAAGACTCCGGCAACGGAGCTTGGCGAGCTGGAAGCGGGCGTGCGGGCGCGGTTCCTGGAGGAGATGGCGCAGCTCTCGATGGCGGTGGCTTTTGTGGTGAAGCCCCACAAGTTGAACTACGAATCGCTCGGCAATCTGGTGCATCACCTGCACTGGCATGTGTTCCCGCGGCAGCTGACGGATGCGGATCCGAAGGCGCCGGTGTGGGGGCAGATGCACAAGGCGGGGAGCGAGGAGGCGGAGCGTGACAGGCTCGATCCGGCGAAGCACAGCGGTTTGATCGGGGAGATCCGATCGGCGCTGGAGCGGATCCGGCGGGCGGGTTGAGTGTTCGGAGACCGGAACCTGTACAGGCCTCAGGGCCTTTGAGAACGGAGATCTGCAATGGCTGTGAAACCACTCGAGGATCGTGTCCTGATCAAGCCCATCGAAGCCGAGACCAAGACGGCGTCGGGGATCTACCTGCCTGAGACGGCCAAGGAGAAGCCCGTCAAGGGTGAGATCGTCGCGACCGGCCCGGGCAAGCGCCTGGAGAACGGGAAGCGCGCCGAGATGTCCGTCAAGGTCGGCGACACGGTGGTGTACGGGAAGTACGCGGGCACCGAAGTGGAGATCAAGGGCATCAAGCACCTGATCGTCCGCGAGGGCGAGCTGCTCGGCGTGATTGGCGGCTGAGAGCTGCCAAAGGGCCAAATGGCGAAATGCCAAATGGCCAAAGGCTGATTCCGGTACTCATTTGGCAGTTTGGGATTTGGCCCTTTGGCCATTTTCACGAGGTACGAATCCATGTCCAGCAAACAGATCATGTTCCAGGATGCCGCCCTTCTCGAGATGAAGAAGGGTGTTGATCGCCTGGCCGAAGCGGTGAAGTGCACGATGGGTCCGGCGGGCCGGCACGTCGTGATCGAGAAGTCCTACGGCGGTCCGAGCGTGACCAAGGACGGCGTGAGCGTCGCCAAGGAAGTCACGCTGCCCGAGCCCTTCCAGTCCATGGGCGCCAAGATGGTCCACGAGGTCGCCAAGAAGACCGCCGACAAGGCGGGCGACGGGACGACCGCGGCGACGGTCCTGGCGCAGGCGATCTTCACCGAAGGTCTGCGGCATGTGACGGCCGGCGCCAACCCGGTGCAGGTCCAGCGCGGGATCAACAAGGCGGCCGAGGCGGCTGCGGCGGCGATCGACGCGATGGCGGTCAAGTGCAAGGGCAAGGATGACTACAAGAAGGTCGCGACGGTCAGCGCCAACCACGACGAGCACGTGGGCGAGCTGGTGGCCGAGGCGATCAGCCGCGTCGGCGCTGAGGGCGTGGTGGAGATCGAGGAGGGCAAGAGCGCCCAGACCTCGCTCGATTACGTCGAGGGCATGCAGTTCGACAAGGGCTACATCTCGCCCTACTTCATGACCGATCCCAAGACGGGCGAGGCGGTGATCGAGGATGGGTACATCCTGATCTACGAGAAGAAGATCGCCAACCTGGTGGATCTGCTTCCGATGCTGAACAAGGTCGCGACGGCGGGCAAGCCCCTGCTCCTGATCGCGGAAGAGGTGGAGAACGAGGCGCTGGCGACGCTGGTGATCAACCGGCTGCGCGGCGTCCTGCGGATCTGCGCCGTGAAGGCCCCGGGCTTCGGCGATCGTCGCAAGGCGATGCTGGGCGATATCGCGGTGCTCACGGGCGGCGTGTTCTTCTCGGAGGATCTGGGCCGGAGCCTCGACTCGATCGAGCTCGAGGAGCTGGGCCGGGCCAAGAAGATCATCGTGACCAAGGACGACACGACGATCATCGAGGGCGCCGGGAAGAAGGCGGACATCCAGGCTCGGGCGGCGCAGATCAAGGCGCAGCACGACAAGTCCACGAGCGATTACGACCGCGAGAAGCTCATGGAGCGTCTGGCGAAGCTCACCAGCGGCGTGGCGGTCATCAACGTCGGCGGCGCGACCGAGACGGTGATGAAGGCCACCAAGGACCTGGTGGACGACGCGGTGCGTGCGACGCGCTGCGCGGCCAAGGAGGGCTACGTGCCCGGCGGCGGCGTGGCGCTCCTGCGGACGCAGGAGGCGATCATCGCGGCGGCCAAGAAGGCCAAGGACGATGAGAAGATCGGGTTCGACATCGTGAGCCGTGCGGTGGAGAGCTGCGCCAAGCAGATCGCCGAGAACGCGGGTTACGACGGGGACCTGGTGGTCGAGAAGGTCAAGGAGTCCAAGGGCTCGGTCGGGTTCAACGCGGCGACCGGTGAGTACACCGATCTGGTCAAGGCGGGGATCATCGATCCGGCCATGGTTCCGAAGATCGCGCTGACCAACGCGGCCAGCGTCGCGGGCCTGATGCTCACGACCGACGTGCTGATCACCGAGCTGAAGGATGAGACCAAGGCCGAGGTCGGCGCGGTGGCGTGAGTGGGGGAGAGGGACTGGGCATCGGGTAATGGGCATCGGGCACTGGGCACTGGTGAGAACCAGGAGCAAAGCGGCCGAGGTCTGGGCGCCGATCTGGTGTGGCGGGCGTCGTGCCTGCGACCACCCTCTCCGGAAGTCAAAGAGTTCATCACGGGCCCGCGAGCGAAGGCTGGCGGGTCCGATTCATGCAAGCGGGTCCGATCGAATCCTCGTGGTTTGATAACCCCAGCTGGGTCGGGGTCGCGATCAGCGCGATCTCCGCGCTGGCGTCGATCCTGACGTTCATCGCGGCGGCGGTGTACACCTACTTCACGAGGCAGCTCCTGAAGGAATCGCAGCGGCTGACGACGGCGGCGGTCGAGCCCTCGGTGATCGCGTACCTGCGGCCTTCGGCGCGGGGGGGGCCCTGGCCCGAGCTGGTCTTTGAGAACGTGGGGGGAGGCGTCGCGTGCGACGTCAACTGGGCGCCCTTCACGGATGAGTCACAGATCGAGCGGTTCACGCTCGGGCCCTCGCTCCGGAAGGCGACCCGCGATCTGGGGCAGCTTCCGCCTCGGGCCCAGCGCGTGTTCGAGCTGGTGACGGAGAATCCCAAGGCGACGGAGAAGCTCTGCACGATCCGCGTGTCCTGGAGGCGTGCGCACGGCTCGCACGATGAGAACCTGAAGCTCCAGGGCGGGCTGTACCTGCTCAGCGTGCGTGATCTGGACGGGCTCGGTCTGGTGGCGGATGGCTTCTCGAACCAGCTGATCGCGGAAGAGCTCAAGAGGTTGACGCAGGTCGTTCACGAAAGGCTGAAGCCATAATGCCTCCCGGCACTCGCGACTTTTACGAGGTCCTTGGCGTTGAGAAATCCGCGGATGCGGAGGAGATCAAGCGCGCGTATCGCCGTCTGGCGATGAAGTATCACCCGGACCGAAATCCGGGGGACGCCGAGGCTGAGGCGAAGTTCAAGGAAGCGGCGGCGGCGTACGAGGTGCTCGCGGACGAGCAGAAGCGGAAGGTCTACGACCAGTACGGCCATGAGGGCCTGCGTTCGGGCGGCGGGCCCGCGGGGCACGACTTCTCGCGCATGAATGTCGAGGACATCTTCTCGATGTTCAACGACATCTTCGGCGGCGGGGGGATGGGCGGGCGTGGACAGCGCCGCGGTCCGGCGCGCGGGTATGACCTGGAGACCGAGCTCGAGCTTTCGCTCGTCGAGGTGAAGGACGGCACCGAGCGCGAGGTCGAGTTCACGAGGCTCGATGTGTGCGACACGTGCACCGGGACGGGCGCCAAGCCCGGGTCCAAGCCTGTGACGTGCACGACGTGCGGCGGGCACGGCAAGGTCCAGCAGACCGGCCTTGGCGGGATGTTCCGCATGGTGACGGCTTGCCCGACCTGCGGCGGGCGCGGGCAGATGATCAAGGATCACTGCGATGCGTGCCGGGGCAAGGGGCGGATTCCGCGCAAGCGCAAGCTCTCGGTCAAGATCCCGCCCGGGATTCAGGATGGTCAGGCGGTGCGGGTCGCGGGCGAGGGCGAACCGCCGCCGCCGGAGATGAGCCCCAAGGGCGAGGGCGTGCGCGGCGATCTGCACGTGGTGGTGCGTGTGGAAGAGCACGAGGTCTTCAAGCGCGACGGGGATCAGCTCATCATGGAGCTGCCCCTGCTTTTCACGCAGGCGGCGCTGGGAGCGGAGATCGACGTGCCGACGCTGGATGGGAAGCGGAAGCTGACGATCCCGAAGGGGACGCAATACGGCGCGATGTTCCGGGTGACGGAGGCGGGGCTTCCGAACCTGAGGTCGGGTCGGCGCGGGGATCTGATCGCGGTGGTGAAGATCGAGATTCCCAAGAAGCTCAACGCCAAGCAGGAGAAGGCCCTGCGGGACTATGCGACCGCGGAGGAGACGATCGTGCTCCCCGAGACGCAGGGGTTCTGGAAGAAGGTCAAGGACTTCATGAGCGGCGAGTGACGCGTTCGGGAAGGCCGCGAAGGATCAGAGAAGAAGGGCGCACGTGCTCTGGAGACGGAAGATGAATCAGCCGCAGGAGAAGCAGGAGCAGCAGCCGGCGGGTCAGCCGCAGCCCGAGACGCCTCAGCCCGGGGGTGAGGAGTCGTGGCCTGTGGCGGATGAGCTGGTGGCGGAGCTCGAGAAGCTCCGCGCCGAGCGCGATGAGCACAACCAGCGGTATCTGCGGACGCTCGCGGACTTCCAGAACTATCAGCGCCGCGCCCTGCAGAACGAGCAGACGGCCAAGGTCGAGGGGATGACCAAGGCGGTGGAGCGGATCTTCGGGGTGCTTGATCACTTCGATCTGGCTCTGAATCAGGACACGAGCAAGGCCAGCGCCGAGCAGATCGTGCAGGGTGTGAAGCTCATCCGCGACGAGTTCTCGCGCGTGCTGGCGAGCCTCGGGGTCGGGCTGATCAATCCCAAGCCCAACGACGAGTTCGTGCCCGGCAGGCACGAGGCGGTGATGCAGCAACCCGCGGAGGGCGTCGAGCCCGGGCGCGTGGTGGCCTGCTTCCAGCCCGGGTACACGCTGATGTCGGGGACGACGGAGCGCGTGCTGCGTGCGGCCAAGGTCTCTGTGTCGCCCTGATGGGCTTTGGGGGAGCGCGATGCCGACGTATGACTATCGCTGCAGGGCCTGCGGGCACGAGTTCGAAGAGTTCCAGTCGATGACCGCGCCGGTGCTGAAGAAGTGCCCCGAGTGCGGGAAGAACCAGCTCGAACGGCTCATCGGAACCGGCGCGGCCCTGATCTTCAAGGGGTCGGGCTTCTACCAGACGGACTATCGCACCGAGTCGTACAAGAAGGGCGCCGAGTCGGAGAAGTCGGGCGGGGATAAGTCCGAGTCCAGGTCGGAGTCCAAGGCCGACAGCAAGCCCGACGGGAAGGCGGAGGCGGCGCCCGCGGCCAAGGCTTCGGATTCCAAGCCCGTCGACAAGGCGCCTGCAACCAAAGCCGAACCAAAGGCAGCGCCCGCGAAGGCTTCCGGGAAGAGCGGCGCGGGCAAGAAGAAGTGAACCATGCGGATCATCGGGCACGGCATCGACGTGACACCCATCGCGCGGATCGCGCGGATGGTGGCTGATCACGGCGAGGCGTTCCTGACCCGGGTCTTCAGCGACGCCGAGCGGCAATACGCGCTGGGACGCAAGCGGCAGAACGAGCACCTGGCGGCCCGATTTGCCGCCAAGGAGGCGGTGCTCAAGGCCCTGGGGACGGGCTGGTCCAACGGGATCGGCTGGACCGATGTAGAGGTCACGCTCGAGCCTTCGGGAGCGCCGGGTGTGAAGCTGCATAATCGGGCGGCGGAGATCGCCTCGAAGATGGGCGTGCGGGAGTGGCACCTTTCGCTGACGCACACCGAGGAGATCGCGATGGCGTCGGCGATCGCGGTGGGGGACTGAGGGGGCGGGGTCGTGGGTCGCCGCGCCTTGGGCGGGGGGCCTAATCTTCTGGAAACCGAACCGGAGGACCACGCCCATGACGACTGTCGCTCCCCATCCTGCCCAGGCTGTCAAGACCACCAGCGCGGGTGACCGTGTGTTCAACTTCTCCGCGGGGCCGGGGTGTCTTCCCGACGAGGTGCTGCGCCAGATCCAGTCGGACACGTGGAACATCTTCGGGACGGGGATCGGCATCTTCGAGCACTCGCACCGCGGCAAGGCGTACGACCGCGTGCTGGCCGAGGCCGATGCGGACTTCCGGAAGATCTCCAACCTGCCGGCGAACTACAAGCTTCTGTTCCTGACCGGCGGCGCGACGAGCCAGAACTTCATGGTTCCGATGAACCTGAAGAGCTTCGACCAGACCGCGGACTACATCACGACGGGTTACTGGGCGGAGAAGAGCTTCGAGCAGGCGCGGATGTACGGCGTCGTCAACGAGGCGTACTCGGGCAAGGCCGACGCGTACGCGCACATCCCGGACGACAACGAGATCAAGCTCTCGGCGAACCCGGCGTACGTGCACATCTGCTCGAACAACACGATCTACGGCACGGAGTGGCACGCCAAGAACGCCGACGGGTCGGCGAACTACGGCGCGATGATGCGCCTGCCCAACATCCCGGCGGGCGTGCCTCTGGTGTGCGACATGTCGAGCGACATCTATTGCCGCCCGGTGGACTTCACGAAGTTCGGTCTGGTGTACGCGGGCGCTCAGAAGAACCTGGGCGTGGCGGGCACGACGATCGTGGTGGTCCGTGATGATCTGCTGGAGCGCAAGGTGACGGACAAGGACGGGTCGGCCCGCGCGATCCCGGGGATGCTCCAGTACAAGGTGCAGGCCAAGGACGAGAGCCGTCACAACACGCCGCCGTCGGGCGCGATTTACATCAGCGGTCAGGTGTTCAAGTGGATCCTGCGTCAGGGCGGGCTTGAGGCGATGGCCAAGCACAACGTGGAGAAGGCCGGGCTGATCTACAAGGCGGTCGACGAGTCGGGCGGCTTCTACAAGGGCCACGCGAGGAAGGACAGCCGGAGTCTGATGAACATCACGTTCCGCTGCCCGAAGCCCGAGCTTGACGACGCGTTCGTGAAGGAAGCCGAGAAGGCGGGCCTGGACGGGCTCAAGGGCCACCGCGCGACGGGTGGGATGCGTGCGAGCACGTACAACGCGATGCCGCGGGCCGGTTGTGAGGCGTTGGCGTCGTTCATGCGGGAGTTCTGCCGCAAGAACGGGTGACGGGGAAGGGCAGCATGAGAAGGCTTGAAGGCCGCGTTGCGCTGGTTACGGGAGCGGCGCGAGGCATTGGTCTGGCGATCTGCCGCGCTTTCGCAGCGGAGGGCGCCCGCGTCTGGCTTACGGACATCCTGGATGGGACGGCGGAGGCCCGCGCGATCGGCGCGACGTACGTCAGGCTTGACGTGCGCGAGGAGTCCGACTGGGTCCGGGTGGTCGGATCGGTGTTGATCGCGGCGGGCAGGCTCGACGTGGTCGTGAACAACGCGGGGATCACGGGGTTCGAGCAGGGCTTTGTACCCCACGATCCGGAGCACGCCGACCTTGAGGCTTGGCGACGGGTGCATCGGACCAATCTCGATGGCGTCTTTCTGGGCTGCAAGCATGCGATCGGTGCGATGCGAAAGACCGGGCAGGGCTCGATCATCAACATCGGGTCGCGCTCGGGCGTCGTCGGCATTCCCGGGGCGGCGGCGTACGCGTCGAGCAAGGCGGCGGTCCGCAATCACACCAAGACCGTGGCGCTGTACTGCGCCGAGCAGGGGATGCGCGTGCGGTGCAATGTCATTCAGCCCGCCGCGATCCTGACGCCCATGTGGGAGCCTGTCCTGGGGGATGGACCGGATCGGGCCCAGCGGATGGCGGAGTTCACCAAGGACACGCCTTTGGCGCGGTTTGGGACTCCAGAGGAAGTTGCGGCGCTGGCGGTGTACCTGGCGAGCGACGAGTCGGCCTACACGACGGGCGCGGAGTTCACGATCGATGGCGGGATTCTCGCGGGAACCGCGACGCCCCCGCGACAGGCGGACAATCGCTGACGATCCGTTCAGGAGAACCGCGGCGTGAACCAGATGCGGTCGATCTTGCCCTCGCGGACGCGGTAGATCGCGATGACGTGGGCCGGTTCACGGCCGGGAACACCTGTCACGAACTCGGTGTCGATGATGTAGTCACCCGCGATCTGGCGGTTGGCCAGAGCTGCACGCTGGTCGGGCCAGCGGGCGAACTGCGCGGTGTACGCCTCGCGGAAGGCGGCGATGCCCTGGAGCCTGACCGCGCCCGAGTCCAGATCGGTCACGATGACGTCGTCGGCGTAGCACGCGCAGAACGCGGCGGCGTCGCGGGCGTTGTAGGCGGAGAGTTGGCGCTGAACGATCGACTCGGGCATGGGCTTCCCCAGAGTTGGACGTTCGCCAGCGTGGGCGTGAGGTCCTGGGACTCAAGCCTTGGTCGCGGTCCTTAGACGTTGAAGTACTTGGCTTCGGGGTGGTGGACGATGATGGCGCTGGTGGACTGTTCGGGGTCGATCTGCCAGTTCTCGGTGAGGTGGCAACCGATGCGGCTCGGGTCGATGAGCTTCCAGAGCTTTTCCTGATCGCTCATGTCGGGGCAGGCGGGGTAGCCGAAGCTGTAGCGGCTGCCGCGGTAGTGCTGGGTGAAGAGTTCCTTGATGCGCGGGGAGTCGTCGCCGGCGATGCCGAGTTCCTGGCGGATGCGCTTGTGCCACATTTCCGCGAGGGCTTCGGCGCACTCGACGCCCATGCCGTGGAGGTAGAGGTATTCCTGGTATTCGTTCTTCTCAAAGAGTTCGCGGGCGATCTGGCTGACCTTGGAGCCCATGGTGACGCAGTGGAGGGCGAGCACGTCGCGCGTGCCGCTGTCGATGGGCTTGAAGAAGTCGGAGATGCACAGGCGCTTCTTGTCGGGCTGACGGGGGAAGCGGAAGCGTTCGATCTCGCGGTCGTGGTCGGTGGGTGAGAAGACGATCAGATCGTCGCCATCGGCGTTGACGGGGAAGTAGCCATAGACCGCGCGGGGCTGGAGGATCTGCTCGGCCTTGCAGCGGGCCTTGAGGCGTTCGAAGACCGGGGCGACCTTGTCTTCGAGCATGTGGGCGTATTCGGTCTCGGAGAGTGCGCCCTTCTTGAAACCCCACTGGCCTCGGAAGAGGGCGACGGGGTTGACGAAGGGGTAGATCTGATCGAGGTCGAGGTTCTCGACGACGCGGCTTCCGAAGAACGGGGCCTTGGGGACCGCGATGTCGGAGGCGACGTCGCTTCGGACGCGCACGCCGGTCTGCGTGCCGAGGGATCGGCCCGAACCTTCGGCGGCGGCCATGGCGGCGGCGCGTTCGGTGCGGGTCTTGTTGATCATCTCTTCGGCGGCGGAGCGCTTGCCCAGGCGGCTGTCGATCTCGGTCGCGAGGGCGGCCTGCTGGCCCGACATGATCATGTCCATGGTGCGGAGGCCTTCGAAGGCGTCCTTGCCGTAGTAGCACGCGCCTTTGTAGATGTTGCGCAGGTGGCCTTCGCAATAGTGGCGGGTGAGGGCGGCGCCGCCGAGGAGGATGGGGACGGTGATCCCGGCGGTGTTGAGCTCGTGGAGGTTCTCCTCCATGATGGTGACGGATTTCACGAGCAGGCCGGACATGCCGATGGCGTCGGCCTTGTGCTGCTTCCAGGCGTCGATCATGGCGTTGAGCGGCTGCTTGATGCCGAGGTTGACGACCTTGTAGCCGTTGTTGGTCAGGATGATGTCGACGAGGTTCTTGCCGATGTCGTGGACGTCGCCCTTGACGGTCGCGAGCACGATCGTGCCCTTGGCCTGGCCTTCGACGCGCTCCATGAGCGGTTCGAGCTGGGCGACGGCCATCTTCATGACTTCCGCGGACTGGAGCACGAAGGGGAGCTGCATCTTGCCCGAGCCGAAGAGGTCGCCGACGACCTTCATGCCGTCGAGGAGGTGGTCGTTGATGATGTCCAGGGGCTGGTACTTGGTGAGGGCTTCCTCTATGGATTCCTTGAGGCCCTGCTTTTCGCCATCGATGATGTGGGCGCGGAGGCGTTCCTCGATGGAGAGGTCGGCCTTGGACTTCTTGGCGGTGCTGGCGGTTGCGGCGGCGTCCTTGAAGAGCTCGATGAAGCGGGCGAGCGGATCGAAGTTCTCCGGCGTGCCCTCGGGGCGATCCTCGCCTCGGCGGTCATAGATCAGGTCGAGGGCGGCCTCCCACTGGGCGCGCTCGATCTTATTCTCGGGGAGAATCTTGCTGGCGTGGACGATCGCGCCGGTCAGGCCCGCGACGCGGAGCTCGTGGAGGAACGCGGAGTTGAGCACCTGGCGAGCGGCGGGATTGAGGCCGAAGCTCACGTTGGAGAGGCCGACGACCGTCTGGCAATGCGGGAAGTCGCGGGAGATGCGCTTGATGCCTTCGACCAGCTCGAGGGCCGAGCGGCGGTCGGTCTCCATGCCGGTGGAGATGGGCAGGACCAGCGGGTCGAAGAGGATGTCGGCGGCGTCGAGGCCATGGACCTCGGTGGCGCGCTTGAAGGCGCGGCCAGCGATCGAGTGCTTGCGTTCGGCGGTGCGGGCCATGGAGGCCTGCTTGTCCTCGTCGATGGAGCCGATGACCAGGGCGGAGCCATAGGTCTTGGCGAGCCGGCAGATCTGGTCGAACTTCTCTTCGCCATCCTCGAAGTTGGCGGAGTTGATGATGCACTTGCCGCCGGCGTGCTTGAGGCCCGCCTCGATGGTCTTGATCTGGGTGGAGTCGATCATCAGGGGCGCGTCGACCTGGCGGACGACACGCTTGACGATCTCGGCCATGTCGCGGGCGTTGTCACGGCCCGCGTAGTCGACGTTGAGGTCGAGGACGTGGGCGCCTTCGCGGAGCTGTTCCTTGGCGAGGGAGACGATGCCATCCCAGTCTTCGACTTCCAGGAGCTTCTTGAACGCGCGCGAGCCCGAGGCGTTCATGCGTTCGCCGACGATGAGGAACGAGTTCTGCTGGCGGTAGTCGACGGGGGAGTAGAGCGAAGTGGTGCCCGCGGGGGTGGGCTTGAACTCGAAGGCGGTCGACGAGTCGGGCGCGACTTCGACCTTGGACTCGCGGAGGCGGTGGACAGTGCCCGGGCGCTTCTTGCGGGCGGACTCGACCGCTTCGGCCAGGAGCTTGATGTGTCCGGGGGTGGTGCCGCAGCATCCGCCGACGATGCCGACGCCGTCCTGCTCGAGGAACTTGAGCATGGCTTCGGCGAAGTGCTGGGGCTGGAGCGGGTACTCGGTCTTCCCGTTGACGAGCATGGGGAGCCCGGCGTTGGGGACGACGGAGACGGCGCGCTGCAGGCCGCGCTTGCCCAGGGCGCTGGTTCCCCAGTGCTTGCCGAGCCAGTGGATGTGTTCGGCCATCTCGGTGGGGCCGGTGGCGCAGTTGAGGCCGAGCGAGACGATGGGGTACTGGGCCAGCGCGGAGGCGGCGGCTTCGATCGAGGTGCCCAGGAGCATGGTCCCGGTGGTCTCGATGGTGACGCTCACCATGATGGGGAAGTCCATCGGCGTCTTGCCGCGCTCGTCGAGGACCTTGAGGACGGAGTTGATGGCGCACTTGACCTGCAGGAGGTCCTGGCAGGTTTCGATGAGGAAGGCGTCGGCGCCGCCGTCGAGCAGGCCGCGGACCTGCTCGGCGTAGCTGTCGAGCATGGAGTCCCAGTCGGTGTTGCCGAGGGTGAGGAGCTTGGTGCCCGGGCCCATGGAGCCGAGGACAAAGCGGGGCTTGTCGTTGGAGGCGTATTTGTCGCAGGCGGCGCGGGCGACTTCGGCGGCCTTTTTGTTGAGGGCGTAGGTCTCGGGCGTGAGATCAAACTCGCCGAGGACGAGCTTGTTGGCGCCGAAGGAGTCGGTCTCGACGCAGTCGGCGCCGACGGCCAGGAAGGACTCGTGGATCTCCTGGATGACGTCGGGGCGGGTCTTGACGAGGATGTCGGTGCAGTTCTCGCAGCCGCAGTAGTCCTTCTCCACGGAGAGGTCGCGGGCGTAGATCGAGGTGCCCATGGCGCCGTCGATGACGAGGACCTTGCGGGACAACTCCTGGAGGAACCGGCTGGGCATGCGCCTGACTCACCTTCTGAAAGGGCGATGGGACTGGCCGCGGAGCGGCGGGGGCAGTGTAGGGCGGGTTCCCCATCTTTGCATCCGTGTATCCGGATTAATGGATGGAGGCCCGCCCAAAGGGCTGAGGGAATCATCGGCCGAGGGGCCGGTTTGGTGCATGCAAATGGCGGCCGGTTCGGGTTTTGGGAAGGGCTTGGGGCGGCTCAGACGGCAAAAAGGAACCGAGCCGGGCGGGGGCCCGGCTCGGCGTGATCGTTTGGTTGTCGAAGGCGATTACTTCTTCTTGTCCTTGGCGGCGAAGTAGTTGCCCTGGAACTTGCGCTGGAACTTCTCGACGCGGCCAGCGGAGTCCACGAAGGTCTGCTTGCCGGTGAAGAACGGGTGCGAGCCCGACCACACTTCGACGTGCATTTCAGGCACGGTGGCGCCGACGGTCATGACGACCTGGCCGTTGTGGTAGACCTTGCAGTTCGGGAAATACTTGGGGTGGATGCCGTCCTTCATGGTCGCCTCTCAATCGCGCGGCGTCGGGGATTGACCGAAACCGGGTCGTCAGTGTAGGCCGGGGGTTTGCGGGAGGGAAGTGCCAGGGTGATCGGCCCGAGGAGCGGGTGGGATGAGCCGGGGATTTAGACTGGCGGGATGGACGTTGCGGCCCAGCTCAAGAAGTGTCGGATCACCGACGGCAAGTCGTTCAAGCTCAAGGATCACGATCCGAGTGATTGCGGCGGGCTGAAGTCCAAGGCGCAGGCGCTGCTGGATGAAGGCGTGTCGAAGTTGAGCAAGCTTCAGGAGAAGCTCTACGCGCAGGATCGATGGGCGCTGCTGGTGGTGCTGCAAGCGATGGACGCGGCGGGGAAGGACGGCGCGGTGAAGCACGTGATGACGGGTGTGAACCCGCAGGGGTGCCAGATCCACTCGTTCAAGGCGCCGAGCGTGATGGAACTGGACCACGACTTTCTGTGGCGGGTGCATCAGGTGGTGCCCGAGCGCGGGCGGATCGGGATCTTCAATCGCTCGCACTACGAGGATGTGCTGGTGGTGAAGGTGCACCCGGAGCTCCTGCAGGCGGGGAAGCTCCCGGACGCGTGCATCGGCAAGGACATCTGGGATCGGCGCTACGAGGACATCCGCAACTTCGAGTCGTACCTCACGCGGAACGGGTACGTGGTGCAGAAGTTCTTCCTGAACGTGTCGAAGGCGGAGCAGAAGAAGAGGCTCCTCGAGCGGCTCGAGGAGTCGGACAAGAACTGGAAGTTTGAAGAGCGGGATGTGCTGGAGCGAGAGAAGTGGGACCAGTACATGGACGCCTATGAGCAGGCGATCCGCAAGACCGCGACGCCCGAGGCGCCGTGGTACGTGCTCCCCGCGGACAACAAGTGGTACACGAGGCTTCTCTTGGCGTTTGCGATGGTGGACGCCTTGGAGAAGCTTGACCTGAAGTTCCCGGATGTGGATCCGAAGAAGAAGGCGTCGCTCAAGGTGATCGAGAAGAAGCTCCGGGCGCAGAAGGACTGAGTTGTCCGGTGCGCGGTCTTACTTGTCGTCTTTCTCGAGCTTGTCCGGGTCGATGCCCTGCTCCTTGAGCTTGGCCTTGAGGCGTTCCTTCTGCTCGGGCGTGAGGTTCTGGTAGCGCTCACGGAACTTGGCCTTCATGGCTTCTTTGGTCTCGGGCGAAGCGTTGTCGAACTTCTGGACGGCGCGGTCGATGCGTTTCTTGTCGGGGACGGTTTCGCCCTTGGCTTCCTTGGCCTCGCGTTCCTTGAGCTGGCGCTCGACGCGGCGTTCGGCTTCGCGCTCGCCGCGCTGCTTGGCGATTTCTTCCTGGGCGGCGTCGAGCTTGGGCTTCAGGAGGCCCTGCTGCTCTGGGGTGAGGATGGACCAGATGCGGGCCTGCACTTCGGCGGGCTTGGGGGCGTTCTCGCGCATCTTCTTGGCGCGTTCGGCGGTCGCCTTGGCGTCGCCGGGGCGCTTGGCCTGATCCTCCATCGTGTTGGGATCGGGCATCATGTTGGGATCAGGCTTGGCGTTGGGGTTGGCTTTGGCGTTGGCGTCGGCGGACTTTCCGGCGTCGGCCTTGGTCTTGCCTTTGGCGTCCTTGCGGAGCTTGCTCAGTTCCTCGGCGTGCTCGCTGAGGAACTTGCGCTGGGCGTCCATGAAGCCGCGCTCGGCTTCCTTGATCTTGCTCGACTGCTCGTCGGTCAGGCGTGCGGACGCGGGCGCGGATGTGCCCAGGGTGTCGCGGAGGACCTGCATGTAGCGGGTCATGGGGAGTTCGGGCGTCGCGTACTTCCCGGGGTTGGGCTTGCCGTCGAAGGTGCGGCGGGTCGCGGGGACTTCGAGCTCCTGGACCTTGGGGCCTCCGAGGACCGCGTCGTCCTTGGGCGGATCGGCGAGCGCGGGGAGCGTGGAACCTGCGAGGAGGAGCGTGGCGATCGCGTGACGGATGAGCATGGTCGGTCCTTCGGAAAGGGGCCGGTCGGACGGTCGAGAGCCTAACGACGGGTCCGGGGCGCTCATTGCATCGGATGAAACCGGGGGAGGGTGGGAGTTTCGGGGTTGGAACGCGGCGTTCGGGACCGGATAGCATGGCCCCCGTGACGCTCCGCCGAACACCCGCCGACTTTGTGGTCCAAGAAGTCCTCTCACCGGAGGTGCTTGGGTCGCTTTCGCCTGACGCCGACGTGGGGGCGGGGCGGGTCCACGCGGTGTACGAGCTCAAGAAGACGTCTCTTTCGACGCCCGAGGCGACGGGTCTGTTCGCGGGGGCGTTGAAGATGAAGGCGGGGGGCGTGTCCCATGCGGGCTTGAAGGACAAGCACGCGGAGACGACCCAGCATGTGAGCGTGGAGCTCCCCGAGGGCAAGGAGCCGGCGAGCCTGCCTGAGGTCGTGGAGGCTCAGCGGTTCTCCGCGCGGCGGATCGGTTGGGCGAGCAGAGCGCTGGACGCGTCGGCGATCGCGTGCAACCGGTTCGCTTTGGTGGTGCGCGGGCTCGGGCCTCAGGAGTGCCGGGAGATGGACGCGCGGGCCCAGAAGCTCGCGGCGGCGATCGGGTGGGGCGAAGGGCGGGCGGCGAGCCTTCCCATCGTGAACTACTTCGGCGATCAGCGCTTCGGCTCGGCGCGGCATGGTCAGGGTTTCGCGGGGCGGAGGCTGATCGAGGGCGACTTCGAGGGCGCGCTCAAACTCCTCATCGGGACGCCGGCACGCAAGGACACCGGCGCTCGGCGCGACATGACGCGGGCGCTGATCCAGCACTGGGGTGATTGGGAGGAAGCGCTGGCCAAGTGCCCCAACTCGCCCGAGCGGGCGGCGGTGGAGCGCCTCGCGGCGGGCGGGAGTTTCAAGGAAGCGTTCGCGAGTCTGCCTCACCTGAACCAGCAGATGGCGGTGGAGGCGTATCAGTCGCACCTGTGGAATGCGGTGGCGCGGCGGCTGGTCCACGAGCTTTCGGCCGGCGCGGGTCTGATCCACGTCGAAGATGAGTTTGGCGCGATGGACTTTGCGACCAAGGGCGAAGCGGTGGCAACGCTGCGCACGATCCAGATTCCGATGCTGGCGCCCGAGACGGTGCTGCGCGGCCCCTGGGCCAAGGCGGCCCGCGAGGTGATGGCGGAGGAGCGCGTGACGCTGGAAGGGCTGAAGATCCCGGGATTGAGGCGTCCGGCGTTCGGATCGGCGGAGCGGCCGGCGCTGGTGGAGGCTTTGGAGATCTGGATCAGCCCATGGGAGAAGGACGAGCTGGCGCCGGCCAAATCGTCCAAGCCCTGGAAGAAGCGGGTGGAGTTCGTGCTGCCTCGGGGCGCCTACGCGACGGTGGTGATGCGGGCGCTGGGGCAGTAAGCGATCACGAGTTGCGGGCGCGATCACGGGCGGCCTTGATGGCCTTGACGAGATCGGCGGGCACCGGGCCGGGCGTGGCGTGGCTCGTCATCGCGCACTTGCTCAGCGCGATCGTCTTGCGGTACGAGTCCAGGTAGGCGACGCACGAAGGGCACATCGAGAGGTGCGATTCGAACTCGTGGCGCTGCTCGGTGGGAAGCTCGCCCTGGAGGTAATCGAGGATGAACTCCGTGAGCTCCCGGCAGGTGTGGATGTGTTCATGGGTCATACGCACCTCAGGGCTGGGCGGGGCTCGGTTGGGCGGCGGGGTTGCCTGTCATGTACGGGTCGAGAAGTTCGCGGAGCGCCTGGCGGGCGCGGTGAAGGCGGGTCTTGACCGCGGCGGGAGAGAGGTCGAGGAACTTTGCGGTCTCCTCGGTGTCGAGCTCTTCGACGTCGCGGAGGATGAGGATGGTGCGGTATTGCTCGGGCAGTTCGTCGATCTTGGCCCGGATGAGGGCGTTGAGTTCGGCGGTTTCGATGCCGGGGCCGCCGCTGGGGTTCCAGGGCCGGGCGCGTTTTCTGGCGTGGCCATCGGGCACGAACTCGGGGAGCATGTCGCCGATGGGGCGCTCGGGGCGGCGGCGGAGGGTCCGCAGGCGCATGAGGCAGGTGTTGACGGTGATGCGGTGCAGCCAGGTGGTGAGCAGGGAGCGGCCGTCGAACTTGTCGAGGGAGCGGAAGGCGTTGAGGAAGGCGTCCTGAACCGCGTCCTGGGCGTCGTGCTCGGAGGAGAGCATGCGGCGTGCGACCGCGAGCATCCGGGGGGCCGCGTCGTGAATGAGCTTGTCGAATGCGGCTTCATCGCCTGCGCGGAGCTGCGCGAGCAGGCGAGCGTCGTCCTCGTGCGAGGTTTGAGGCTCTGTGAAGTCCGTCATGACGAGCACCGCGGCGGGTCTGCGGCGTGATCCCGGGTGTGTGATGCAGGGTACGGCGGGCGGTTACGGCTTGGGGACGGAATTCCCGCCCAGACGCCAGATGCTCAGTCCTTCAGGGAGAAGGGCGTGAAGTCGGTGCCTCGGTCGAAGTAGTCCTCGCCCTCGGCCCGCTTCAGGAAGCCCACGATGAGGTACGTGAAGGGGGTCATGAGGACCTCGATCATCACCTTGAAGAACCAGTTGAACGCGACGACAGCGAGGACCGTCTGGGCGTTCCAGCCCCCCTGAAGGAACTTGGGGAGGGCTTCGGGGTTCATGCCCAGGAGCTTCACGAGCGGCGCGATGTTGGCCAGCGCCAGGGGGTAGAAGACCAGGGAGTCGACGCCTTGTCCGACGATGGTGGAGCCGATCGTGCGGGTCCAGAGCATGCGGCCGCCGGTCCAGACTTTCATCTTGGCCATGACGTAGGAGTTGGCGAAGTCGCCGACCCAGAAGGCCAGGACCGAGGCGCAGGCGATGCGGGGGCCGGCGCCGAAGCAGAGTTCGAGGGCGGGCTGGAGGGCCTTGCTGAACTCTTCGTTCTGGTTGGTGGGGAGGGCGATGACGACCTGGCCCATGATCGCGGCGAAGATCAGGGCGCCGAAGCCCGCCCAGATGACTCTCCGGCTCTTGGCGTAGCCGTAGACCTCGGTGAGCACGTCCCCGAAGATGTAGCTGAAGGGGAAGAAGATGTTGCCCGCGCCGAAGACCAGGACGCTGGCGAGGGTGAGCCCGTGCTCTGCGGAGAGGCTCGGGACGATGTTCACGCCCAGGTCCAGGGCGCAGGACTTTCCGGGGCCGATGAGGTTGGAGCAGAGCAGGACGGTGACGAAGGCGCCCAGGAGCAGGTCGTAATAGCGGTAGGAGCGGCGCGGGTGGTGACCCTGGGCCTGATTGGGCGCGGGATGGGCGTCGGAGGCGGTCAATGAAGGCCTTTCCCTTGGGGGGGAGGGAGGTCGGATTCCCCCCGGAAGCCGTCCCCCGCCCCGGATGGGCGGTCTGGATTCGTCAGTCATAGCATGTTTGGATGACGACTGCGCTGAATGTCGCGACAACCGAGTTCGAGAAAGTGGACCGCTGTGGGAGCCTGGACCACCGGCCGCGGGTTTTGCTTGGCAAGATGGGCCTGGACGGGCACGACCGCGGGGTGAAGGTGATCGCGCGGGCGCTGCGCGACTCGGGCGTGCACGTGATCTATTCCGGACTCTGGCAGACGCCCAGGAGCCTGGCGATTTCGGCGCGGGATGAAGATTGCGACGTGATCGCGGCGTCGATGATGTCCAACAGCCATCTGGTGCTTGGTCCCAAGCTTCGCGGCGAGCTTGACTCGCTGGGCCGGAAGGACCTGCCGGTGTACATGGGCGGGATCCTGCCTCAGGAGGACATCCCGAAGCTGCTGCAGAGCGGCATCGCCAAGTGCTTCACGACGGGCGTGGGTCTGCTTGATATCGCCGAGGCGGTGAAGGGCGCGACGACGCCTCGGGCGCAGGTGGTGGAGAACCGCCATCCGACGGCGCAGCTGGCGCGGGACATTTCGCTGGCGCACGAGGGCAAGGCACTTCGCACTGGCGTCGCCAAGCGGCGTCCCAAGCGCGTGATCGGCATCACCGGTTCGCCCGGCGCGGGCAAGAGCACGCTGGTGGCGCAGATGATCGCGGAGTTCACGCGCCGGGCCAAGGACAATCCGTCGCTCGGGCGGGTCGCGGTGCTGGCGTTTGACCCGATGAGCCCGATCACGTCGGGCGCGCTGCTCGGCGATCGCCTGCGCGTGGACTTCAACGCGATCGACGAGGCGGTGTATTACCGCAGCCTGGCGATCAGCGGCGAGGACTATCACTCGGTGAACGAGATCGTGGAGCTCATCGGCGGCGCGTACGAGGATCCGAACCTGCGGTTTGACACGCTGTTCGTCGAGACCGTCGGCGCTGGTCAGAATGAGACCAAGATCCGCAAGCATGTGGACCGCACGGCGGTGGTGCTCACGCCCGGCATGGGCGACGCGGTGCAGATGGACAAGGCGGGCATTCTCGAGATCGCCGACCTGTTCGTGTGCAATAAGGCGGATCACCCGGGCGAGAACGAGCTGGTGCGCGATCTTCGGGACGTGGCGGGTCGTCGCCCGATCCTGGAGACCATCGCGACGCGCTCGCAGGGGATCCCGGAGCTGCTGGACGCGCTGCTGGCCTGAGCACGCGTGAATCCGGGAGGACGGGGCGGCATCCAAGGCGCGGGAATCGGGGAAGGAAGCACCGATGACAGCGCATGCGATGCAGTGCCTTGAGGTCTGGGGTGGAAACCACGCGGTGGACACGGCGGTGAGCCTTCCGGGGCTCAACGCGTTTGTGTACAGCGCGCCGTATCGGAACGCGACCGGCGGCGGCGACGTGCACTATCTCTCGAGCTGCGCGACAGGGCGGATCGCCCGATTGCTGCTGGCGGACGTCAGCGGGCACGGGTTTGAGGTGTCGGACGTCGCGGTCACCCTCCGCGATCTCATGCGGCGGCACATGAACTACGTGGACCAGTCGTCGTTCGTGTCCACGCTGAACACCGAGTTTGGAGCGCTCGCCAAGGCGGGGTGCTTTGCGACGTCGGTGGTGCTGAGCGTCTGGCTTCCGACCAAAGAGGTCGTGATCTGCAGCGCGGGGCATCCGCGGGCGGCGTGGTTTGACGCCAAGGCCAAGGCCTGGAGCCTGATCGATCCCGGGGCCCTGGCCCGGGAAGAGGCCGATGAGCCGGCGAATCTGCCGCTGGGGATTCTGGAACCGGGGCGGTATGACCAGGCGCGGGTGCAGATGGGGGCCGGAGACCTGTTGCTGCTGTATACGGATGCGGTGACGGAGGCGAAGGGCGGGGATGGGAGGCTGCTGGGGGAGGCGGGCCTGCTCGAGCTTCTCGGGGGGCTTGATCCGACGCAGCCTGAGGCGTTGGTGCGGGGGATTCTGGAGGGGGTCGGGCGGTTCCGCGAGGGTGCGGAGGCGGACGACGACACGACACTGATCCTGCTCCAGCAGCTCGAAGGGGGGCCTGAGCCTTCGGTTTCGGGGTTCTTTTCGAGCGTCACCCGCGAGGTGGTGCGGCTGCGGGACCGGGTGCTGGGGGACCGCCGGGGAACGGTGCGGACGCGCCGGCTGGCCGGGAGCGGGGCTGTCGGATGACCTGAATTCGGGCGTGGCGGGCCGGGCGGCTTTCGTGGGGCGGGGGTTTTGCGTAAGCTTCCGGCGTCATGGAAGACCCGACAACTGTCGTTGCGCACGAGCCGGTCGATGGAGCGACCAACCCCGCAGCCGAGGCGGAGGCCGACAAGGCCTCGCCCAAGAAGGCGCCGGGGCGTCGCCGGAAGGCGGCGGCGGAGAACGCCAAAGCTGAATCCGAAGCGGACGTGCGGCGCGAGCCCAGGCCCGCGGTGCCTGATGAACTCCTGCCCGGCGCGATCGAGGCGGTGCTGATGGCGGCGGACCGGGCGATGCCCGGCGCGAGGCTGGCGCTGATCCTCGGGCTGGCCGAGCAGGAGACGCGCGTTGAGAAGGCGGTCCTGGAGCGGATCGAAGCCGAGATTGCGAAGCTCAACGAGGCGTATGTCGCGAGCGGGCGTTCGTTCCGGATCGAGCCCTTGGCGGGCGGGTATCGCGTGATGAGCCTGCCCGATTTTGCGCCGTATCTGGCGGAGCTTCACCGCACGCGGAGCATCGGGCGGATGACCCGGGCGGCGGTGGAGACGCTGGCGATCATCGCGTACAAGCAGCCGATTACGCGGGCGCAGCTCGAAGCGATCCGCGGCGTGAACTGCGGCGAGGTGCTGCGCTCGTTGACGGAGCGACGGTTGATCACGATCAAGGGTCGTGCGGAGGAGCTCGGCAGGCCCTTGCTCTACGGCACGACCAAGCAGTTCCTGGACGCGTTCGGCCTGTCGTCGGTGAAGGATCTTCCCACGATGGCGGAGTTCAAGTTTGCGATTTCCAGCGCGGCTCCGGCGGCGGATGCGCCGGCGGAGACGAGCCAGACGCCCGCGGCGCAGGATGACGCGGGGGCGGAACAGGATCACACGACGGACAAGAGCACGGAGGCGGAGTCATGAAGGTTGCAACGTCCACCTGGCGGCGCGGGGTTGGATTGGTCGGATTCGCGGCGGCGATGTTCGCGGGCGGATGCGCCACGACCGGGCCCGGATTCAAGGGCGTGGTCGAGCAAGGCCCGGCCAGCGTGCTGGTGGTCGTGGATGAGACCGACAAGCGGGCCAAGGAGCCCGGCATCGCGGGCGTGAAGATCACGGCCGAGGCGCGGCCCAACAACGCTCCCGCGAAGATCCTGGGGACCGCGACGAGCGACGCGGCGGGCAAGTTTGCGCTGGCGCTGCCCGACAACAAGCCGCTCAAGGAGCAGGTCTGGATCACCGCGGAGAAGCCCGGGTACAAGACGCTCAAGGCGCCGGTGTATCTGCAGTCCGAGGGTCGGGTGCTGATCGTCGTGCTCTCCGGGGGCGGGAAGTAGACTTGGACCGATGGCCGAGGCATCCGCTGAAGGCATGACGGGTTTCTGGTCCCGGCGCGGCGCGCGGGCCCGCAAGTCGGCGGGGAGTCGTCTGTCGCCTTCGGAGAAGAGGCTGCGGGTGGTGTCCCGGCGGTACCACCTTCACTTCCCGGGTCTGGTGTACATCGCAACGACCGTGATGCTCGCGTTCGGCGCGGTGCAGACGCAGAACAACCTCCTGTTCTGGGCGTTCGGCATCGCGGTCGCGGGACTCGTCGTGTCGGGGATCGTCTCCGGTTCGAGCCTCATGGGCCTTGAGCTCTCGCGCGTCGGGGCTGATGCGACCCCGGTCGGCGGGACGGTGCGGATCCGCTATGTGCTCGGGAACCACGCGCGGGTGTTCCCGGCGATGGCGCTGAACATCGAGGAACTGGACGCGGCGAGCAAGGGTCGTGTGTGGCGGATGACGCAGGCGGTGGGGAGCTGCACGACGGTGGCGCCGCGCTCGGAGTCGGCCGGCTTTGCGTCCTCGCGGGCGCTGCGTCGGGGCGTGCACAAGCTCGGGCGCGTCCGGGTGTGGACGACGTATCCGATCGGTTTGACCAAGAAGAGCGTGACGTTCGAGGGGCCGGGCGAGGTGGTAATTCTGCCTCATGCGCCGGCGCTGCGCGGCGACGCGGTCGAGCAGTTGATCAGTGCGGACCAGCGCGGCGCGATGACGTCTCCGTCGCGGGGCATCAGCGATGAGTTCTGGTCGCTTCGCGAGTATCGGGAGGGCGATCCGCTGCGGCAGGTCGCGTGGAAGCCCTCGGCGCGGACGGGGCAGCTCCTGGTCAGACAGACCGCGGCGCTGACGCCCATGAGGATCTGGATCGAGATCGGCGCCGAGTCGGGCGAGCGCTTCGAGCGGGCGATCGCGCTGGCCTCGGGGATCCTCAGGCACGGCGGCGAGCGGGGATGGGCGGTCGGGCTCTTCGTGCCTTCGTGCGGCATCAGCATTCCGCCTCACGACGGCGCACGGCACATGGCGAGCCTGATGCGAGCGCTGGCGCTGGCCGAGCCTGGCGCGGGTTTGCCCGTTGCGCCGGGGCCCAAGCTTGGCGAGGCGGTGGTTTGCATCGGCCGTGGGGGTGGAGCGGGACGCAACCGGACGCTGGTCGCGCTGGAGCATGCCGATGGGCTTCTGGCTCCGGGCCAGACGCTTGTGCCGACCGGTCATCCGGAGATTTCGACAGGCGGAGGATTCCGGGCGTGGGCTCTTGGTCTGTGGCGGGCCGGGGGTGAGGCGTGACGGTCGCGGATCGTTTCCATCGCCTCGGACTGACGATCGTGCTGATCGCGCTTTTGGCGTACGCGATCTCCGCGGGCGAGTGGGGGATCGGGCTGATCGCCGGGACGCTCGGCGCGGTGGGCTGGTGGTTCACCGCTGGCGGCGTAAAGCGGGTGGTGCCCGGGTGGCTGACGTCGACCTTGATCTGGGCGACGGTGGCGTGGGCGGTCCTGCTGGCGCTGCGCGGCGGGCTTGAGATCTCGGCGTTCTGCCGGTTCCTGGTCGCGATCATCGTGGTGAAACTCTGGGATCGCAAGCAGGCCAAGGACTGGTCGCAGATCCTGACGCTCAGCGCGTTTCTGGTGATCGGGTCGGTGTTGACGAGCGATCGGCTGGGGACGGGCGTGCTGCTGGCGCTGGGCGTGCCTCTGTTCGTGTACGCGGTGATCCTGCTGCAGATCTACCACGCGTGGCAGCGGAGTGTGAGCAGCGCCGCCGCGGCGGGCGCGGAGGCGCCGGCGCCGGATGTCTGGACCAGGTCGCTGGGCAAGCAGGTGCGGCGGGCGGCGATGTGGTCGCTGCTGGGCGGGCTGGTCGTGAGCCTTGCGGTGTTCTTCATCATGCCGCGGGACATCGGGCGCGGACAGTTCGGACGCTGGCTTCAGACCCGCGCGATGTCGGTGTCGGGATTCTCCGAGACGGTGCAGCTCGGGAGGCCCGGGCCGATCTACAAGTCGCGCGAGATCGTGCTGGACGTTGCGACCAAGGACCGGGACGGGAACAACATCGGCGCCGAGGGGCGCGTGTTCTATCTGCGGGGCGCGACGCTTAACGAGTACCGCGGGAGCGGGCTCTGGGGCAAGTCGGACAGCGCCATCAGCCCGGACACGGTCTTCCGTGGAACGACCCGGACGGTGCGTGAGGCGCGGTACGGACCGATCGGCGCCGGCGCGGTGGTGCAAGAAGTGTTGATCCGCAACGCCGGCACACGCACCGCGATGTTCGCCTCCTGGCAACCGGTGACGATCAAGGTCGAGCAGGGCGGGGAGATCGGCGTGGACCGGACGGACCTGACGATCCGCCGGGATCAGGGGGCGCCCGGGCCGATGAGGTACACCGTCACGTCGGACGCGGGTCTGCTGCAGACGCCGATCATCTCCGGACGGGCGATCGGGATCACGTTCCCTTCCGATCGGGTCCGGGCGGTCGCCGAGCGTGTGCTGGCGCCGGCGCAGATCGACGCGGATCCGGACGTCAGGCCCTTTGAGAGCGATGCGCAGGCTGCCCGCGTGATCGAGACGTATCTGCGCGAGAA
Organism: uncultured Phycisphaeraceae bacterium; assembly: GCA_964531675.1. Classification (GTDB taxonomy): domain Bacteria; phylum Planctomycetota; class Phycisphaerae; order Phycisphaerales; family UBA1924; genus CAZHFW01. Next base: position 62,926 of record CAZHFW010000023.1, read on the forward strand.
CTTCACGTACTCGCTCGATGAGCAGCCTCTGCCTCGGGGACGGGATCCGATCGAGTGGTTCCTCGAGGAGGGGAAGCAGGGCCATTGCGAGTACTTCGCCTCGGCGATGACCGCGATGCTCCGGAGCGTGGGCGTGAACGCCCGCATGGTGACGGGGTTCGTCGCGGCGGAGTTCAACCAGACCAGCGGGCACTACACGGTGCGCGGCGCCAACGCGCACGCGTGGGTGGAGGTGCAGATCAGCAACGGCGAGTGGCGTCAGTACGATCCGACGCCTCCGGCGAACTTCCGCGAGTTCCACGACAGGCCGCGCACGTTCTCGTCCAACATCTTCGGGTTCATGGACGCGATCGAGTACGCGTGGGTGGATTCGGTGGTGGGCTTTGACGAGTCCTCGCGCATGAGGCTTCTGGGCGGGCGTGGGCCCTCGGTCCCCTGGCTTGATCGCGCGAGCCGGAGTTTCTCGCGGCGCGTGGAGTCGGGCGGGACGCGTCTGCTGAACGAGGCGATGGTCAACGGGCTGGTGGCGATGGGCCTGGTGGGCGGCGCCGGGTTCATGGTGCTCGGCTTCAGCAAGCTTCGCCAGAAGCGGGCGCGGCGGCCTGAGTGGGCCGGAACGGGGCCTGAGAACAGTCCGACGCTCGTGCAGATGGCGGCGTTTTACGAGGACCTGCTGCGCTTGTGGAAGCGGGGGGGACGCGGCAAGTCGGTCTTTGCTTCGCCGCTCGGGCATGCACGCACGCTGGCGCATCCGGAAGCGGCGGCCATTTCGTCGCGGCTCTCGCAGCGGTTCTATCAGGTGCGTTTCGGCAAGCACGAGCTCAGCGATGCCGAGCGGGCCGAGGTGGAGCGCGATCTGCGCGCGCTTGGCGAACTGGCGCAGCGCGAGGGCTTATCGGGCGAGAAGGTTCACGCCTCGTGAGTCTGAGAACCAACGCGGTAGGGCGCTCTTCGCGGGTGTGACGCGTGAGTTTGCCGGCGCAGGGCTTGCGCCGTGCGGCGGGCTCAATCGCGGGCTGGGCCTGACCGATCCCCGGGTTGCAACCGGAGGATCTCAACGTGCCTGCAAATCGTTCTCGTACCGAGCGTTGGCAAGACTGCCTTGAACAGATCCGTCAGCGTGGCGGCGGTCTGGAGTTTTCCGTGTCGCGTGCGGCGGTGGAGAACGCCGGGGCGGCCGGCGGCTCCAAGTCGCGCGGGAGCGATCTCATCTGGCGCTGCCGTCTGCTTCAGGTGACCGAAGACGAGATCGTCGTCGAGCAGCCCACCGCGATGGGTCAGCCCTTGTTCATGGACAAGGACGTCGACCTGGTCGGTGTGATGGCGATCGGTCAGAACCGCTGGATGTTCCGCACGCGCACGCTGGCGGCGACACCCAAGCTGAGCCGGACCGGCGTCATGCGGGTCGCGATGCCTCACACTGTGGAGCGCGTCCAGCGACGCCAGTTCTACCGCGTGTCCACCGCGGAACTCTCCCTGGCGAAGGTGGAGTGCTGGCCTCTCTTGAATCCCACGACCGTCGGACCGGCCGAGGCGGCCAATCGTCTGGCGATCGAGGAAGCCGAACGCACGGGTGTGACCCCGGAGAGCATGGACCCGACGGTGCTGCCCGAGGTTGGCCCATTGTTCCACGCCAAGCTCGTGAACCTGGGCGGCGGCGGTGTGGGCTTGATGATCGATCAGGCGGAGGCCAGGGCGATCGATCGCGCCAGGCTCTTCTGGCTCAGGCTTGATCTGACGCCGCACATCCCGGTGCCTCTGGGCGTGACGGCGCGGATGGCGCACCACCACATGGACAGCACCCAGGCGGTGTACGCGGGTCTGTCGTTTGATTTCAGCTTCAATCCGCAGCACCAGACGTTTGCGGTGCAGCAGATGATGCGGTACGTGGAGATGCTGCAGCAGGAGCAGCATCCGGGCGCCTGAGGCTCGACAATCTCCGTGAGATGTCGCCCGAACTCAGCGGCTCATGGGCCCGAGGTCGGGCGGCAGCATGCGCACGCGGATGCTGCCGCGCTGGGTCGTGAGGGTGACGGGGTTCTCACCCTTGTTCAGGACGCCGGTGATCTTGGTGGCGCTGACGGCGGCGCCGGTCCAGTTGGCGTCGCGGCCCGCGAGATTGACGCCGCCTTCGGAGGCGGTGGAGACGTCGAACTTGCCGGTGGAGGCGGGGCCGACGAAGAAGTCGATGTCGCCATTGGTCGTGGTGATGGTGACGGGGCCCTTGATGTCACCGGTGGTGTTGACGACGACGGAGCCACCCGCGCCGCCGAAGGCGCCGTTCTCGATCTCGATGGAGTTTGGCGCGACGCCTCGGAGCTCGACGGTGCTGTCGGCGCTGCGCACGCGGATCGCCTCGGCCTGGGGCGTGCGGATGGTCAGGAGGGTGGGGCCCGCCATGGAGGGCTCGGCCTGATTGGGGGAGTGCAGGACGCGGAGGACGCCGCGGCCGGCTTCTTCGACGTAGGTCGCGGCGGCCCAGGACTGGCGGCCGACCTGCATGGGGCGGGCGGAGACGACGGGGGCGGTCAGGCTGGTGTCGAGCTGAATCACGACCGGGCCCGAGCGATTCTCGATATCCAGCGCCAGGGGAAGGCCCGCGGTGGCGGCCTGGCCATCGACCTTGAGCTGGTAGCGGGTGGAGGGCTGGCAGCCCGTGGCGGCGAGGAGGAGGGTGGCCAGGGCGACGGGGAACGCGAGGCGGGTGAGCATCGATCAGATCTCCAGATGGTCGGAGCGGGGCTCCGAGGCGGAAGTGTACCGGGTGCGCGGGAGGCCCGAACGGACGCCAAAGCGGGCGTTGGCATTTGGTCAAGGAAACTCTTATCATCTGCGCGTCGGTGTTCGACAAATGGCCGTTCCCACCCCGGGGCCCAACTTGCTCCGAGGCCGGCGCGGCCGACCGACCGAACACGCTGCATCACGGGCCGGACCTTTCGGCGCGATTGTCATGACCGCACGGTGCTTTTCAATCTCTGGTTCTCCGGCGCGCCCTGTGGCGACGCCGGTTCTGATTGCTTCAGGTCTCAACACGCAAGTCTCGGTCGCGGATCGACATCCGCGTCCGGCGGGCGCTGGGGCGGGTCATCCATCGCTGCGATGAGCAGCGGCGGGCAGCGGGATCGGTTCAGGCGGGACGCCCAACGTTCCTGCAGGTCGGCATGCGCAGGGTGTTCACGATTGGCGTACGCCGCGATCGCGCAGCGTGCGCGAGGTGTCCTGTCATGCCCAACTCCTTCATCGTGGCGCCCACGCTGGCGCTTGAACTCACCCCGACGCTCATCGGCCTCCTGGCCCTGATCCACATCCTGGGTCTGGGCGCGGGCGCCTTCCTGATGCGGCTCCTGACGGGCAAGACCCTCTCGGGCGCACGCAGCGAGGCCAAGGCCCTGATCGAGCGGGCGGAGGTCGAGGCCCGCAACCTGGCGGAGAAGACCAAGCTCGAGGCCGAGCGCGGCGTTCTGGAGCGGAAGGAAAAGGCGGACAAGGAAATCGAGGTCGCCCGCAACGAGATCCGCGAGGTGGAGCGGCGACTGGCCAAGCGTGAGGACCTGACGGTTTCCAAGGAGGAGCAGCTCACCCAGAAGGAAAAGCAGCTCCAGAAGCAGATGGAAGATGTTCGGACCCGCGACGAGCGGTCCGTCAAGCGGGAGTCCGAGAGCGAGAAGGTGCTCGCGGAGCAGAAGGAAAAGCTGCTGCAGATCGCGGGGCTGTCGCTCCAGCAGGCAAAGGAGCAGCTTCTCCAGCGCGTCGAGAACGAGTCGCGCTCGGAGGTGGGAAAGACGGTCCGGAAGATCGTCGAGGACGCGGAGCGGGACGCGAAGGAGAAGGCCCGGGAGATCACGCTCATGGCGGTGCAGCGGTACGCCGCGGAGCACACGAGCGAATCGACGGTGCGCACGGTTCAGATCCCTTCGGACGACATGAAGGGTCGGATCATCGGGCGCGAGGGCCGCAACATCCGCGCCATCGAGAAGGCGACGGGCGTGGACATCATCGTGGACGACACGCCGGGCGTGATCGTGGTGTCGTGCTTTGACAAGGTCCGGCAGGCGATCGCGGTCGAGTCGCTCGAACGCCTGATCCAGGACGGCCGGATGCACCCCTCGCGGATCGAAGAGGTCGTGGAGAAGGTCAGGTCGGAGATCTCCGAGAAGATCGTGAAGTACGGGCGGGACTCCTCGATGGAGGTGAATCTGCGCGGGCTCCACCCCAAGATTCTCGAAGCGATGGGCAAGCTCCACTTCCGCACGAGCTATGGACAGAACGTGCTGCGGCACTCGATCGAGGTCGCGTTTGCGGCCCAGATCATCGCCGATCAGCTCGGCCTGGACGGGACCCTGGCGCGACGCTGCGGGTTCCTGCACGACATCGGCAAGGCGATGGACCACGAGATGGAGGGCGGGCACCCCAAGATCGGCATGGACTTCGCAAGGCAGTTCGGCGAGAAGGAAGCGGTGCTCAACGCCATCGGCGGGCACCACGGCGATATCCCCTCGACCACGTTCTACACGCCCATCGTCATGGCGGCCGACGCGATCAGCTCGGCGCGGCCCGGTGCGCGGCGTGAGAGCATGGAGAAGTACATCCAGCGTCTCAACGAGCTCCAGGACATCGCGATGGCGCACAAGGGCGTCACCGAGGCGTACGCGATCCAGGCCGGGCGCGAGGTGCGCGTGATGGTGGATGCGGCGCGCGTCGGCGACGACGAGGCGTTCCTG
>CAZHFW010000024.1:0-62630 GCA_964531675.1 uncultured Phycisphaeraceae bacterium
ATGCGCTCGGCGGCGGCGCGCCGGTCGGCGGCTTCCTTCGCGGCCCGCTCCTCGGGGCTCAGGAAGGGTGGCAGCGTCGTGCGCTGCGAGCCGTCCGGGTTGAGCACCCGCTGCTCGCGTGCGAGGCACTCGGGGATGGGGCGGTCGCTCGTCAGCTTGCGGCCGTCCGGCGTGGTGCAGGTGTAGATGCCCCTGGATGGCGCGTTGTCCTGCGCCGCGGCGGGGGCGGCCATGGGGGCCATGGCGGGGGCGGCGTGGGCGAAGGCCGGGCCGGCGGAGAGGGCGGGGCCGCCGCCGTTGTAGATGACGGGCTGGTGGTTGACGACGGTGGAGAGCATGCCGCGCTTGAGCGCGACGGTTTCCTTCTCGTCGGAGAGGTTGACCTCGGTGAGGTCATTTTCCTTCATGAGTGCGACGAGTTCCTTGATCTTGGCGATGTCGATCATTCGTGGTTCCCAGGAGAAGAGGTGGGCGTCGCGGGGAGACTCGGTAGGGTGGTCGGTAGAGCGGCGCGGAGTTTGCGCGACGCGAGGATGAGCCATTCCGGCGGGAGTGAACCCAGCGGGGGCATAGGGTAGAGATGATATCCGATCAGGGCGTTTGTCGGCTCGGGCGTGGGGACGGGGGGCTCAAGGGCGGTGGACGCGGCAAGCGGGGAAAGATCGGCGGGTCTGGCGGGGCGTCTGGCGACGGGCGTGCTCGTGCTGTATGTCCTGATCCTGATTGTGTTTCCGGGATTTCGCCAGGGGCTTTTCTGGTCCTTTGAAGCGGGGGGCGAGAAGGCTCCGGCGCTGGCGGTCTGGGGACCTTTGGTGCACAGCGTGTGGGTGGCGGGGCTGATCGCGGCGGGTGCCGCGGCGATGGGGCTGCCTTTGGGTGTGTGGATCGCGCGGCGCGGGTGGGGCCCGGCGGCGGTGATGGTGGCGGCGATGTTGATGCCCAGCACGCTCGCGTATGCGGGCTGGGGGCTCTTGCGTGCGCCGGGAACGGCGCTGGGCGACTGGCTCGAGCGGACCGCTGAACACGGACATGCGTGGGTGGTGGTGTTTGCGGGTCGGGCGCTGGCGGTGTTGGGGCTGGTGCTCTGGAGCGCGCCGGTGGCGGGCTTGGTCAGCGGCGTGATGTTGCGGCGGGTGGACCGGGCGGTGTTTGAATCGATGCGGATGGAGGCGACGGGGTGGTGGTCGCGCGGCGTGGCGCTGGCGCGGCTCGGGATGCCCGCGGGGCTCGCCAGTGCGGGGGTTGTGTTCGTGCTCATGCTCGGGTCGGCGGTGCCCTTGCACCTGGCGCAGATGCCGACGTTGGCGGTGGAGTTGTGGAAGTTGATGGATACGACGCCGCAGGCGGGCTGGTGGCGGGTGTGGCTCGCGGCGTGGCCTGTGGGTGTGCTGGCGCTGGGGGCGGCGTGGTTGGTGGTGCGTCAGGTTCGCGCGGGGGTTGAGGGCGCGGCGGATGCGGAGCTCGGGAGTCAGGGCGCGGCGTGGTCACGCGGAGGACTGGCGCGGTGGTGGGGCGTGGTGATGGTGCTGCTCGGGGTGGCGATGCCTGCGGCGATGTTGATCCTGAGCGTGCGGCAATGGGCGTCGTTCGGGCGTTTCTGGACGGTGAGGGGCGGGGCGCTGGCGGACAGCCTGATGGTGGCGGGGATGGCGGGGGTTGCGGGCGTGGTGCTGGCGCAAGCGAGTGCGGCGGCGGTGTCGGGGGGGAATCGGCGGGTGGTGTGGCTGGCGCTGGGGGCGCTGGCGTGGACCGCGGTGATGCCCGGGGTGCTGGTGGGCGCGATGCTGGCGCGTGGGTATGCGGGGGAATGGGCGCGGGGCTTGACGGATGCGGGCGTGTTCGTGGCGTTGGGGCATGTGGCGCGGTTCGGCGTGGTGGCGGTGCTGCTCGGGGTGTGGAGCGCCAGGTCGGAGGCGCGGGGGCAGCGGGAGCTTCGGTCGGTGGATGGGGCGTGGACGCTTGCGGGGTGGATGCGGACGGGCGCGGTGGTGCATGGGCCGGCGTCGGTGTGCGCGGGGCTGGTGATGGGGGCGCTGAGTCTGCAGGAGATTTAGGCGAGCGTGATGTTGCAGCCGCCGGGCGTGGAGAACCTGGCCAAGCAGGTGTTGCAGATGTTGCATTTCTCGCGGATGGAGGAGTTGTCGGTTGCGGTGAGCTATCTGGTGGGGCTGGGCGGGCTTGCGGCGGTGGGGGCGGGGTGGGTGCTGCGGGTATTCGTGCGGAACCTGGAGGCGGGCGGTACGTCCGAGCGCCGAACGACTGGAAGCTGAAACCCTGGGAGGGCTTTCAGGTAGGATGGCTCGGCATGCCGGGTTTTTTCGGCACATACGGCGGCGGCGTGCGCGGGCGAGCGGGTCCGCGGTGGCCTCATCTGGTGACGGCGGGGTGTGTGCTGGCGCTGGCGGGCGGATGGATGGCGGGGTGTAAGAAGAAGCCTGAGCCCGGAGCGGCGATCGATGTGGTGGTGGGATGGGGCGAGACGGGGCTTCAGCCCGGTCAGATGAACTATCCCCGCGCGATCGATGCGGATGAGGGGATGTTGTGGGTCATTGACAAGGGGGCGCAGGCGCAGCGCTTTGAGGCCAAGACGGGCAAGCGCGCCGGCGGGTGGATGCTCAAGGACTATCAGTTCGGGAAGCCCACGGGGGTGACGTGCTGGAGGCTTGGGCAGCGGGATCTGCTGCTGGTGCCTGAGACGCACTATCACCGTGTGACGGTGTTTGAGGTTCCCAAGGACTATCGCGAGGGGGAGCCTCCGATCCTGACGCGGTTCGGATCGTTCGGGCGCGGGGATGGGCAGTTCACGTTCCCGACGGATGTCGCGGTGCTTCCCACGCCGAAGGATGGCGGGAAGGGGATTGCGCGGCTTTATGTGAGCGAGTACGGCGGGAACGATCGGATCAGCGCGTTTGACGCGGTGGATCCGGCGGATCCGGGCAAGGGGTTTGTGTTCGCGTTCGCGTTTGGGAGCTTCGGCGACTCGGCGGATGCGGGGAATGTGCAGTTTTCGCGGCCGCAGAGCGTGGAGGTGGATGCGGAGCGGCGCGAGCTGGTGGTGACGGACGCGTGCAATCATCGGGTGGGTCGGTTCACGCTGGAGGGGAAGCTGATCGCGTGGATCGGTTCGCCCGAGAGCGCCAGCGAGGCGCCCGGGCACTTTCTTTATCCGTACGGGTTGAAGCTCTTGGGCGATGGGACGGCGCTGGTGAGCGAGTTCCAATCGTCGCGGGTGCAGCACATTGATCTGCTCACTGGGCGGGGGCTGGGGACGTATGGGCATCGCGGGCGCGGGCCTGGCGAGATCACGAGTCCCTGGGGCGTGACGGTGGACGGCGGTCTGGCGTATGTGCTGGACTCGGGGAGTGATCGCGTGCTGGCGTTTGAGCTGCCGGCGAAGCAGAAGCCTCGCAAGGATGAGCTTGCTTCTGGTTTGGCGTCGGGTGGGGCTTCGGGCGGGGCGGGGAGCGCGAAGGGCGGTGGGCCCTCGTGAGCGCGGGGATCTCCAGCATGGTGGTGCTCGGGTCGATCCATGTCGGCCCGGTGCAGTTCGACACGCCGATCTGGCTTGTGCTGATCCCCATCATGTGGGCGCTGGTGCTGCTCCTGGCGCGGCGGAGTCTGTCGGGGCTGGGCGGCGCGTCGAAGTGGACGGCGCTGGCGGTGCGGCTGCTGGTGATCGCGCTTTTGGCGGGCGCGATGGCGGAGCCTCAGTGGCGGCGTGAGAGCAAGGACGTGGCGGTGACGTTCGTGCTGGACGCGAGCAAGAGCGTGCCCAAGCCATTGCAGACCGAGGTGGATCGGTACGTCGAGGAGGCGCGGGCGGCGGGGCTCAAAGCGGAGACGGGGCGCGAGGATCGGCTGGGCGTGGTGACGGCGGCGCGGGAGTCGTACGTGCAGACGCTGCCGAGCAAGCTCGCCAAGAGCGTGGACAAGATCACGATCGGCTCGGAGGACGCGACGAATCTGTCGCAGGGGCTTCGGCTTGCGATGGCGGTCTTGCCTGAGGATGCGGCCAACAGGATCGTGATCGCGTCGGACGGCAACGAGACGGTGGGATCGCTTTTGCAGGCGGCGGAGGTTGCCAAGGCGGCGGGCGTGCCGATCGACGTGCTGCCTTTGTCGTACAAGTATGAGTCGGAGGTGATCGTCGACAAGCTGGTGGCGCCGGCGACGGCGCGGCGCGGAGAGAACCTGATGCTGCGGGTTCTGGTGACCGCGACCCGGCCCACCGCGGGGCTTTTGACGGTGACGATGAACGGGGATCCGGTGGATCTGGATCCGGACGCGGACGGCATGGCGGCGCGGGTGGAGTTGAAGCAGGGGCCCAACGTCATGTCGGTGCCGGTGCGGGCGCTGACGAGCGGGCCCCAGCGGTTTGAGGCGGTTTTCGAGCCTTTGCGCGAGCCCGGGCGGCCTGTGGGCGATCAGATCGCGGAGAACAACCGCGCGATCGCGGTGACGTTTGTTTCGGGCGAGGGTCGCGTGCTGGTGGTGGGGGAAGCGGCGGAGGAGACCGATGCGCTGGTGGCGGCGCTGCGGGAGTCGAAGATCGAGGTGGAGGTGCGGACGGCCGAGCAGATGCCCGGCGATCTGACCGCGATGAACGCGTACGAAGCGATCGTGCTGGTGAATGAGGCTTCGTACAACTTCAGCGTCAAGCAGCAGGAGGAGCTCAAGCAGTACGTGCACGACTCGGGCGGCGGATTGGTGATGGTGGGCGGGCCCGAGAGCTTCGGCGCGGGCGGGTGGATCGGGTCGCCTCTGGAGGATGCGCTGCCGGTGCGGCTTGATCCGCCTCAGAAGAGGCAGATGCCCCGCGGCGCGCTGGCGCTGGTGATCCACTCGGTGGAGATTCCCCAGGGCGTGTATTACGGGCAGAAGGTGTGCGAGGCGGCGGTGAACGCGTTGTCGCGGCTCGACCTGATCGGGATCAACGAGTTCAACGGGATGGGCTCGGTGTGGGTGCATCCCTTGCAGGCGGTGGGGGATGGGTCGCTGGTCAAGCAGCGGATCAAGAACCTGCAGTTTGGCGACATGCCCGACTTTGCGCCGTCGCTGAAGCTCTCGTATGACGCGCTGGTGGCGGCGGACGCGGGGCAGAAGCACGTGATCATGATCTCGGACGGCGATCCGCAGGAGCCGAGCAAGGCGCTGCTGCAGCGGTTCGTGGACGCGAAGATCTCGATTTCGTGCGTGGGCATCGGCGTGCACGGCGTGAACGAGCAGAAGCGGATGAAGGGGATCGCCGACGCGACGGGCGGGCGGTTCTACGACGTGAGCGGGGATGTCGCGAGCCTGCCTCAGATCTTCATCAAGGAAGCCCAGACGGTGCGGCGCAGCCTGATCTGGGAGGGTTCGCCTTTCCAGCCCGCGATGACGGGCGGGGCGGCGGAGACGATGCGGGGTCTGGGGCAGGTGCCCGGGATCTCGGGGTATGTGGTGACCGCGGAGCGCGAGGGTCTGGCGCTGGTGACGCTGCGCGGCAAGGAGAACGACCCGATCGCGGCCCAGTGGCAATACGGCCTGGGCAAGGCGGTGGCGTTCACGTCGGACGCGACGTCGCGTTGGGCGGCGAACTGGGTGTCGTGGGCGAACTTCAGGCAGTTCTGGGAGCAGCACCTGCGCTGGGTGATGAGGCCCGGCGGGAACGCGAACATCAAGGTCACCACGGAGAACAAGGGCGACGACACGGTGATCACGGTCGACGCGCTGGACGCGGCGGGCGAGCGGCTCAACTTCGCGAACTTCACGGGCAGGCTCGCGCTGCCCAATGGTGAAGGTCAGGACGTGACGCTGCGGCAGATCGGGCCCGGGCGGTATGAGGGGCGCGTGCGGACGGACAAGCCCGGCGCGTATGTGGCGAGCTTCCGGTATGTGGCGCCGGGCAAGGACGGCGCGCCGATGCAGGGCTCGGTGCAGGCGGCGGTGACGAGGCCCTTTGCGGATGAGTATCGCTCGCTCGAGGACAACACGCCTCTGCTGAGGCAGGTGGCGGAGATGACCGGGGGGCGGGTGCTGGAGTTTGACGCACAGAAGGATGATGTGTGGAACGCGCAGGGCCTGAAGTTCCCGGTGGCGACCAGGCCGATCTGGCTGACGACGGCGCTGGTGGCGATCGGGATGTTCCTGGTGGATGTGGGCGTGCGGCGCGTGCGGGTAGATGTGCCGGCGATGGCGCGGGCGGTGGGGCGGCTGTTCAAGCGCGGGAAGAAGGCGGGGGTGTCGGAGGTGGGGGCGCTGAAGGCGGCGCGGGAGAAGGCGCGCGAGGGGCTCAAGGCGCGGTCGGCGGGGACGGTGAGCGGGAACGTGACGCCCGGGATGCAGCCTTTGCCTGAGACCGCCAAGAAGAAGTTCGAGGCGACCGCCGAGCAGATGCGCGGGCGGTCGGAGGTGGCGATGGGCGGACCTGAGGCGACGCCCGAGCGGCCCAAGGCGTTCAAGGCGGAAGAGAAGAAGGGTGAGGCGGAGGAAGGGATGTCGGCGCTGATGAAGGCCAAGAAGCGGGCGCGGGAGGGGATGGAGGAGGAGGGGAAGGGTGGGAGTTGAACAGGGCCAAAGGGCAAAGGGCCAAATTGCAAATGGCCAAATTGCAAATGGCCAAATGGCCAAAGGGCCAATGGGTCAAGAGTTGAGGCGGAGTTGCGTGGGTTGAAATGGGTTGCAGACAGAGGAGTGACGCGCGATGGCGGACAACACACCGAGCACGCCGGCCGAAGTGAAGGCGCAGTGCGAGCAGTTCAGGCAGACGTTCACCCGGCTCAAGAGCGAGATCGGGAAGGTGATGGTGGGTCAGGGCGAGGTAGTGGAGGGCGTGCTGATCGCGCTCTTTGCGGGGGGCAACGTGCTGTTGGAGGGCGTGCCTGGCCTGGGCAAGACGCTGCTCGTGCGGACGTTGGCGCAGACGCTGAGCCTGCCTTTCTCGCGGATCCAGTTCACGCCCGACTTGATGCCCGCGGACGTGATCGGGACGAACATCGTGATGGAGGATCCGGAGACGGGTCGGCGCAAGTTCGAGTTCCAGAAGGGGCCGATCTTCGCGCAGGTGGTGCTGGCGGACGAGATCAACCGCGCGACGCCCAAGACCCAGTCGGCGCTGCTGGAGGCGATGCAGGAGCGGAGCGTGACGGTGGGCGGGGTGACGTACAAGCTCAACAAGCCATTCCTGGTGCTGGCGACGCAGAATCCGATCGAGCAGGAAGGGACGTATCCGCTGCCGGAGGCGCAGCTCGACCGCTTCCTGCTCAAGATCAACGTGGGGTATGGCGAGCTTGATGATCTGCTGACGATCCTGGACCGCACGACGGGCGCGGCGACGCCCGAGGCGGAGAAGGTGCTTGACGGTCCGGCGATCCTGGCGGCGCAGGAGCTTGTGCGGCAGGTGGTGGTGGCGCCGCATGTGAAGGAGTACGCGGCGCGGCTGTGCATGGCGACGCATCCGGACGGACCTTACGCGGCGGGCGGCGCGGGCGGGATCACGAACAAGTACATCCGGTGCGGGTCATCGCCCCGCGGCGCGCAGGCGCTGATCCTGGGCGGCAAGGTGAAGGCGCTGATCGACGGGCGCTTCCATGTGAGCTTCGGGGACATCAAGGCGGTGGCGGCATCGGTGCTGCGGCACCGTGTTTTGTTGAACTTTGAGGCGGAAGCGGATCGGGTGGATCAGGACTCGATCGTGAAGAAGGTCCTGGAGATGACGCCGACGGATCCGGTGCGGGTGTGAGGCGAGAATTCAGGCACGGAGGCACGGAGGCACGGAGGCACGGAGGAGGGGGGATGCGGTTGTGCGGGGGATTTGGGATGATGGTGGGGAATGGGCTGCGGCGTGTGCTGCGGCGTGGATGAGGCGGGGGCGGAGTTTGTGAGGTGCACTGTGAAGCGTGTGCGTGGCTCGATGGGGATGTTGGCGGGTGTGGCGGCGGGACTTCTTGCGCTGGGCGGCTGTCAGTCGGCGGCGGTGCCTCGGGGCATGCCTGACGACGCGGTGTTTCAGGACTCGTACTTCTACGGGCACTGGCACGGCGACGACGATCGGCAGCTGAACATCTCGGAGGGGTCGGGGAAGAGCTTCAATCTGAAGATCACCGACAAGCTCGGGACGCGGACGTATCAGGGCCATCTGGTGCGGGTGGACGAGTTCCCGTTCGCGGAGCTCTGTCTGTACACGCCCGGGAAGGACGAGGCCAAGAAGGTGCCGGTGTTCCTGTACGCGGCGGTGCGGCTTGATCAGACGAGCTTCACGTTCAGGCCTTTGCGGCCCGAGTGGATGCGGGAGCATGTCAAGCAGATCGAGGGGGCGGCGTTCATCCAGACGCCGGATCGTCCTCGGACCGAGGGCGGGGTGGTGGTGCGGGACGTGGATTCGATGAAGAAGCTGCTGCGTGCGGCCCTGGCGTCGACGGACGCGTTTGAGAAGGGCGAGACGTACACGCGGCAGCAGTGAGTGCTTTGTGACCGAAGGGTTCCGGGGTTTTCTGAAAGGAAGCTCTATGTTCGTGAAGGGGAAGATGGTTGTGAGGAGCTTGGGCGTGGGTCTGGCGGTGGCGCTCTCGGCGCTGACGCTTGGCGGCTGCGCGGGGAACAAGGTGACGTCGTTTACGCCTGACGCGGACATCAAGGCGCAGGTGGACGCGGCGATTGCGCCGGGGATGCCAGAGGCGCAGGTGAAGTCGAAGCTTTCGTCGCTCGGGTTCAACCACAAGTATCAGATCTCGCGGCGCGAGCCGCCTGGGCTTTTGGCGCGGGCGTGGCCTCCGGGCGGGTTCTGGGTGGATCAGGAGGTCCAGACGCTGCGGTATGTGGATGTGATCTGCAACCTCGACAACGAGCGTCGGCTGGTGAGCTGGCAGATGCAGCGCGGGGAGATCACGTATCAGTTCGGGTCGCCGACGGGGCCCGGGCAGGATCCGAATCGCCGGTTCCCGATGCCGCCGTTGCCGCCGGAGGGTTGGCGGGGTGGCGGGAGCTGAGAGAAGCATGTGAAGCCCGTGCGCGAAGCGCCGGGTGAAGTTCGGGATTGACCTTGGGGTCCGGGGGCTGGACACCAGCCTCCGGACCCGCGGGGTTCCGGATCGGGCGAGTTGGGGTTCGCGTGGGTTGGGGACGGGAAGTTGAGCGATGCTGCGGACACCTGCACAACCATTGCCCAGGGGCGTCGAGGACCTGCTCGACCCGCGGCTGATATCGAGCCTTTCGGGGCTGGACATCTCGTCGCGCAAGGTGTTCGCGGGCAAGCTGCAGGGTGAGCGGCGGAGCAAGAAGCGCGGGCAGTCGGTGGAGTTTGCGGATCACCGGCCTTACGTGACCGGCGACGACCTGCGCCGGATCGACTGGAACATCTTCGGGAGGCTTGACCGGCTGTTCCTGAAGCTCTTTCTTGAGGAAGAGGACCTCGGGCTGCACGTGCTGCTTGACGCTTCGGCGTCGAGCGGGACCGGCGAGCCCGGGAAGTACCGGTTCATGCAGCGGGCGGCGATGGCGCTGGGGTACATCGGCCTCGTGAATCTGAACCGCGTGGCGGGATCGATCATGGGGGGCGAGCGGGTGCCCGACGAGCGGGCGGCGTCGGAGGATGCTGCGGCCTTGCGCGAGGAGGCGCTGGGGAGCATCGCGCAGGCGGGTGAGGTCGAGGCGGGGAGCGGGCTTGCGAACGTGCGCGATCTGCGCGGCAGGCGGCGGACGCACGATCTGGCGCGGTTCCTGTGCTCGATGCAGCCCGGCGGGGGGTTGAACTTCCGCGACGCGGCGCGGCGGATCGTGCTCTCGCGGCGCGGCAAGGGCGTGATGATCGTCTTCAGCGACTTCTTCATGAAGGACGGGTATGAGGAGGGCCTGCGGCTGCTGGTGGGACGCGGGTACGACGTCTTCTGCGTTCAGGTGCTCAGTCCGCAGGAACTTGATCCGCCTCTGACGGGGGATCTGCGGCTCAAGGACATTGAGGATGGCGATCTGGCGGAGGTGACGATCAGCGCGCCGCTGCTCAAGCGGTACAAGGCGAATCTGGCGGCGTATTGCGATCAGCTGCGCGAGTTCTGTGCGCGGCGCGAGATCACGCTGATCACGGTGCGGAGCGACACGCCGGTGGAGACGCTGATCCTGGATTACCTGAGGAAGCGGGGGCTGTTGACGTGAGGCGAGGCGACGGGCACTGGTCGATGGGCGGCGCGGCCGGGGCGATGGCCCTGGCGTTGGCGGCCGGGGCATCGTCGGTGCTCGGGGGATGCCACGTCAACATGTCGTCGTTCAATGGGGACATGCCCCGGGAAGAGTTTGCGGCGCGGGTGCGGGAGCGATTCCCGTTGGGCGCCAGTTCGGATCAGATCGAGGCGCGGTTGAAACAGTCGAATCTGCGGTTCTGGAGACCCGAGTACACGATCGATGAGCGGCTCAAGAACGTTCCGGTGATTGATGCGACGATCGAGCCACGGAAGCCATACGTCTCGTTCTACAGCGGAGCGTCGGGGGCGCTGTCTTTCTGGTTCGACAAGCAAGGTGGGCTCCAAGGCGTGGCGTACCAGGAGCTGGCGACGTGGCCGGTCGCGGGGCAGCAGAAGATTGAACTGATCGCGGGCGAGTGGCCCGGAGGCGGAGCATGACGTTTCTCACGCCCCAGATCGCGGCCCTTGCGGCGGCCATCGCGGTGCCTTCGCTGGTGATTCTGTACTTCCTGAAGCTCAGGCGTCGGGACATGGAGATCTCGACGACGCTGCTCTGGAAGAAGGCGATCCAGGACATGCAGGCCAACGCGCCGTTCCAGCGGCTGCGGCGGAACATCCTGCTGCTCCTGCAGCTGCTGGTGCTCGGCGCGGCGCTGTTCGCGCTGGCGCAGCCTCAGACCAAGGCGGAGGCGAGCACCGGGCAGCGGCGGATCATTCTCATCGATCGGTCCGCGAGCATGCAGGCCGAGGATGTGGACGATGGGAAGGGCGGCAAGAAGTCGAGGCTCGCGGCGGCCAAGGAAGAGGCCAAGGCGTTCCTGGAGACGATGCGCGAGCCCTCCGTGTTCGACAAGTCCAAGGCCGACGAGGCGATGGTGATCGTGTTCGACACCACCGCGGAGGTCCGCCAGCAGTTCACGACGGACAAAAGGCTCTTGCGGGAAGCCATCGACAGCATCGAGGCCAGTGACGGTCCCACCGCGGTGGGGGAGGCGATGAGGCTGGCCAAGGCGCAGGCGCCGATGCGCAAGGCGGTGCGCGAGGCCGACGGCACCTTGCGGATGATCGAGGGTCTGCAGGGCGGCGAAGCGGTCGCGATGCACCTGTGGTCGGATGGACGCCTGCCCGACGCGGCCGAGTCGATGCCCGGGCTCGAGGACAAGTTCACATTCCACCGCGTGGGGAGCGACTCGGCGCCGAACGTGGCGATTGTCGGGCTGCGGGCGGATCGCGCGTTCGACAATCCCACGAGGCTTGCGATCTACGTGGCGCTGCAGTCGACCGCGAAGGATCGGCGGTCGGTGGATGTCGAGCTCGAGATCGATGGGCAGGTGCGGGGGATTCAGGGGATCACGTTCGAGCCCGCGCGGGTGCCCGAGGGGACAACCAGCCCGGAGGCGGGCGGGCCTCAGCCCCGGGTGACGCCTCAGACCGGCGGCGTGGTCTTTCCGCTGGAGCGGGGCGAGGGCGGGGTGGCGACGCTCCGGATCAGGCCGACGGGGAATGCGGCGCAGGTTGCGGATGTGCTCGTGGTGGATGACTCGGCGTCGTTGATCGTTCCGCCGGCGAAGAAGCTTGCGGTGGGGGTGGTGACCAAGGGCAATCTGTTCCTGTCGACGGCGCTGGAGGGGTTACCTCTGGCCAAGCTCGAGACGATGACGCCCGATGAGTTCGCGTCGCGGGCGCGGCAGGAGCGGCTGGGCGAGTTTGATGTGATGGTGCTCGACGGGGTGCTGCCGCCGGCGGGCGTGACGGCGGCGCTGGCGGTGAATCCCGCGACGGGCCTGCCGCCGGGCCGGTGGCTGGTGCTTAATGCGACGCCCGGGCCGGCGCTGGTGGACAAGGGCAAGGGCGAGACGTCGACGATCGTGGTGGACTGGACGCGGGATCATCCGGCGTTGCGGAATATCACGCTCGACAATCTGGTGATCGCGCAGCCTCGGAGCGTGGAGATCGCGGCGGGCACCGGTGGCAAGGCGCTGGCGATGACGGGCTCGGGGCCGGCGGTGGTGGAGCTTGCGTCGGCGGATTCGCGGGCGCTGGTGGTGCCCTTTGACGTCGCGGAGTCGACGTGGCCCTTCGACATTTCGTTCGTGGTGTTCCTGGCGCAGGGCGTGAACTACCTGGGCAACGAGGTCGCGGCGGCGGGCGGGGATTCGCGGCAGATCCAGCCTGGCGGGGTGCTCTCGGATCGTCTTCCCGCGGGCGTGGCGGAGGCGACCTTGCGCACGCCCGAGGATCGCACGGTGACGTTGACCGCGGCCAGCGATGGGCGGGTGGTGTTTGCGCCGATCCGCGAGCAGGGCGTGTACGCGGTGTCGTGGTCGGGGCCCGCGGGCGCCGGGGATGAGACTTCGGGCGGGAAGCCTGTGCGGAAGTTTGCAGCAGCACTGCTCGACAGCGCCGAGTCGGATGTGGCGGTGGATGACCAGCTCGTGCTCGCGAACCAGGTGGTGAAGGCGACGGCGCAGACGGGTTCGGGGCTTCGCAAGCTCTGGCCTTACTGCCTGCTGGCGGCGCTGTTGGTGATGCTCCTGGAGTGGTTCATCTACAACCGCAAGGTGCACGTGTGAGGCGCGTGCTGCGCGGGGCGCGCCGGGTGTGGTCCACGCTCGCGTGCGCGATGCTGGCGGGTGCGGCGTGGGCGCAGATCAAGGTCGACAACGTCCGCTTCGGGTGGGATGGCGACGCGACGGTGGGGAGCTGGATGCCTGTGACGCTCGACGTCACGGGCGGGCCTTTGGGTTTCTCGGGGATGGTGACGATCGAGTTTCCGCTCGACGCGACGCAACGCGGATCGGTGCGGGCGGCGATCGCGGCGACGCCCGGTCTGAGCACCAGCGTGATGATCCCGGTGTGCGTCTCGGGCTCCGAGGGTTCGATCGAGGTGCGGATCACGGGGCCCGATGGGTTGGTGTTTCGGCGGAGCTACCAGCGTCAGGGGCCTGATCCGCTGATCCTGGACCAGCAGCCTGACAACACGGCGATGCTGGCGATCGGCAAGTCGAGCGTGGTGGAGATGCCCCGATCGATGTCGGCGAAGGAGCAGGAGCTCCGCACGGTGCTGCTGCAGCGCTGGAGGGGTCAGGAAGAGCGGATCGATTCGGACGCGGAGCGCACGCTGCGTTTCAACATGATCCGGGTGGCGCAGCGCGAGCCGAATCAGGCGCCGGCGGACAGTCTGCTCTATGACGGCCTGCGGTGTGTGGTGCTCGGGGAGATTGATGGGAGCGCGGGCGGGAGTCTGGGCTCGGGGCAGGAGCAGGCGATCAAGCGCTGGGTGCGTGCGGGCGGGTGGCTTGTGGTGCAGGCGCGGGCGGGGGATGACTGGCGGCGGTGGGTTGAGGATGAGGCGGGGGATGTGCCGGTGGAGCTTGCACCGGCGGCGGAGCATGCGCTTCTGGATGAGACGGGCGCGGAGCTTCACCGGCTGCGGGACGCGGCGGTGGAGTCGAGCGAGGCGGGGCAGTCGCGGGTGGCGTTTGATCTGGTGGATCGAGTCACGGCGCGGCGGGCGGCGTTGACCGCTCTCGGCGCGTCGCGGGGCTGGAAACTTCGGTGGCTGGTGGATGCGGGCGGCGGGATGATCGCGGAGGGGCCGGTCGGTCTGGGGATGGTGACGATCGTGACGGTTGAGCCGCGATCGGTGTCGCGGGTGCTTTCGCGGGACGTGACGCGGGCGGCGTGGCGGAGCGTGCTGGAGCGGGCGCTCAAGAGGATGGAGACGCCCTTGCCTGGAGCGTCGTCGGAGGTGATGGAGGATCCGGTCTCGAGGGCGGCGCAGCAGATGCCGACGCGGCCGCCGGTGGGCTTGGGGTATCTCTTGTGTCTGGTGGGCGGCGCGCTTGCGCTCACGCTTCTGGTCGGTCCGGTGGATGGGCTGGTGCTCAAGCGGCTCAGGCTGCAACATCGGGCGTGGCTGACGGGATTGGGTTGGATCGGGCTGGCGAGCGCGGCGGGGTATCTGGTGCCTTTGCTGTTCAGGTCGGGACAGTCCGAGGTGTCGCAGGTGTCGGTGCTGGACGGGATCGCGGCCGAGGATGGGCGACTGGAGCAGGCGGAGCGCTCGGTGGTGTACGGCATGCTCGCGCAGCGGCCGACGAGCGCGCGGATTGCGGGTGAGGGTGAGCCGGTGCGGCCGGGCGGCGTGTACGTGAGGCGTGCGTGGGAGCTGGGCGGGTGGAACCGGTTCATGGGCTTTGGTGAAGAGATGAGCGTCTTTCCGCCGCTCGACATCGAGTATGCGCGGGATGCGCGGGGCGCGAGCGCGGTGGATGAGCGGGTGGCCAGATTGACGCCGGTGCCTTTGCCTCAGTGGAGTTTTCGTGTGCTCACGACGGACGGACCCGCGCGGACGCCCGAGCTTCGCGTGAAGGCCAAGCGGGAGGGACCGGAGCACCTGACGCTCGAGGTTCAGGGCTTGGGCCAGCCCGCGGCGATCACGGAGGCATGGGTTGAGGATCATGGCGCACTTCGGCCCGTGACGATCGGGGGCGCGGCTGGTGAGGGCTGGAAGCTGGTCGCCGGGAGGAAGGCGTCGTCTGGGGATGCGAAGGCGCTGCGGAAGCTTGGCGGAGACGAGAGCCTGCTGCGGCTGGCGGGGCCCGATGTGCGGAGCGAAGCGCTGACGTGGATGCAGCGCGGCGGGTATGTGACGCTCGTGATGAAGGTGACGGGCTTGCCTCTGGCGGGTGAGGTGGAGTTTGGCGATGGTGCGTCCAAGGCCTGGCACCAGAGTCTGATGCGCATCGCGGTGCCGGTGCGGACGGAGGGTGGAACGTGATCGAGATCAAGGGATTGACCAAGCGTTTTGCGGGGAAGGACAAGGCGCTGCTGGCGCTGGATGGCCTGAGCCTGGACATCGGCGCGGGGGAGATCTTCGGGTTCATCGGACCCAACGGCGCGGGCAAGAGCACGACGATGAAGATCCTGGCGTGCCTGCTTCAGGCGGACGCGGGGAGCGCGCTGGTCGATGGGCTGGATGTGCGGAGCGAGGCGGACACGATCCGGCGCAGGCTGGGGTACATGCCTGATTTTCTGGGCGTGTACGAGGATCTGACGGTGGATGAGTACCTGCAGTTCTTCGCGGCGGCGTTCGGATTGCCTCGGGAGAAGCGGCGTTCGATCGTCGGGCAGGTGCTGGAGCTGACGGATCTGACGGAGAAGCGGGAGGCGATGGTCGACAGCCTGTCGCGCGGGATGCAGCAGAGACTGGGAATCGCGCGGGTGCTGATCCATGAGCCCAAGGTGCTGCTGCTGGATGAGCCGGCGAGCGGGCTTGATCCGCGGGCGCGGATCGAGATGCGTGAGCTTCTTCTGGAGCTCCGGCGTCTGGGCAAGACGCTGATGGTGTCGAGCCACATCCTCAGCGAGCTTGGGGAGATGTGCACGTCGATCGGGATCATCGAGCGGGGCAAGCTGCTTTATGCGGGGGCGATCACGGACGCGTTCGCCAAGGTGCGGCAGATGGCGGGCGAGGGCGGGAAGGTGCTCGTGACGCTCGAGCCCGAGAGCGCGCCTGCGGAAGTGGTCGGGCCCAGGCTCGAGTCGGACGAGCGGGTGAAGCGGGTGAAGGTCGAGCAGATCCAGGGGAAGCAGGCGCTGGTGATCGAGCTTGCGGCGGGGAACTCGTCGCATCACTTCCTGATCGAAGCGCTGGTGGCGGCGGGGGCGCGGATCGCGAGCTTTGAGCCCCGCGAGATCAGCCTCGAGGATGCGTTCCTGAAGCTCACGACCGGGGCGCTGCAATAAGGGGGAGCGGTGAGCGCATTGTCCAGAAGGGTGAACGCCTGGCTCAAGCCCCGGAATGTCCGGGAGCTGATGCCCGACCGACTGCTGTTCGGCCCGGTGTTCAACGCGCAGGTGCGGGTGCAGGGGCGGCAGCGCGGGATGTACGTGCTGCGCGGGCTTTATGCGCTGATGCTCACGCTGGTCGTGGGGACGATGGTGCTCGAGTTCTGGTCGCGCTCCGAGCATCGGATGAGTCTGACTCAGTTTCAGGGGATCGCGCCGGACCTCTTTCAGACGATCTCGGTTGTGCAGCTGATCGCGATTCTGCTGGTGGGGCCGGTGAGCATCGGGCCTTCGCTCGGGGATGAGAAGCGTTCGGGCACGCTCGGGGCGCTGATGACGACGCCCATGCCCGCGATTCAGATCGTGTGTTCGCGGCTGAGCGTGCAGATGGTGGGCATGCTCACGCTGGTGCTGATGTCGACGCCGATCCTGCTGGCGGTGCGGGCGCTGGGAGGTGTGCCGGCGTGGGCGATCATGGGCTCGACGCTGCTGGCGTTGTCGACGGGGATCTTCGGCGCGGCGCTGTCGATGTGGATCTCGCTCTGGAGGCGGAGCGGCACCGCGGCGGCGGTGGCGGCGGTGGTGATTCAGCTCGGGATCTGGCTTCTGAGCTGGATGCTGTACTGGTTCTGGGCGACGAGTTTCGGGCTGCCTCAGGCGGGACGGGTGCTGCTCTGTCTGACGACGCCGACGGGGCTGGCGGACATCTTCGTCACGATGCGGGGCACCAGCAGTCCGGTCCCGATCGCGGGGATCTGGGTCTGGAACGTGCTGACGAATCTGGCGATGACGCTGCCGGTGATTCTGCTGACGGCGGGGGCGCTGCGGCGGTCGACCAATGAGGGGGCGCCGACGCTTGCGACCAAGGCGGCGCGGATTGCGCCGGGCGTGGCGGAGGCGATGCGGGTGGAGTCGCGGGCGTCGCGCGAGGTGGGGGATGATCCGGTGCGCTGGCGCGAGCTGGGCCGGTCGGCGGGCTGGCTGCGGGGGTGGACGCCGTTTGCGGCCTGCGCGGCGGTGATGCTGTGTTTTCTGCTGGCCTCGGGCTGGGACGTGGAGCCCTTGAACGCGATGATGATGGGCGTTCTGGTGATCCTGAGTCTGGTGTCGGGGGTGGCGACTCCCGCGGAGGCGATCGCGGGGGAGCGGTCATCGCGTTCGCTTGATGTGCTCATGATGACGCCGTTGACCGCACGGGGGATTCTGCTCGGGAAGCTTTCGGGGATTCTCAAGCGGATGGCGTTCTTTCCGGGGCTGATGCTGGTCCAGATCCTGACGGGCATTGCGGCGGGGACGCTGCGGTGGACCGCGCTGATCACGATCCCGCTGGTGATGCTCCCGCCTCTCTTGCTGCAGGCCTGCGGCGGGCTCCTGATCAGCACTGCGTCGGCATCGGCGGCGAAGGCGGCCCGTTTGAGCCTGTTCGCCTGGCTCGGGCTCTGGCTGGCGGTGCCGGTGCTGTTCATGCTGACGCTCGCGATGTTGGAGAGCGCGGGCATCCGTCTGCTGGAGTCGATCGGCGGGTGGCTCTTGCTGGCGCATCCGCTGTCGGGGCCAATCGCGACGGTGTTGGCGGAGGTCGAGGCGGCCAAGGGTGACACCCTGGCCTACGTCGCGGGGCTCTCGGGGAGGCGGAACACGATCTGGACGTTCCTTCCGGCGGCGGGATTGATCGCCATGTGCTACCTGGGGGTGGCGTATTGCTGCTTCGTCGCGGCGGTGAACAAGCTCCAGGGCTTGAGCGGGCGGAAGCGGTAGGCGGCTGCGGGGGCCAGCCCGGGGGCTTCGGGGCGGGGGGAGGGCGCAAGAACCGCCCTGGGTGTTCCAGATCGGGGCTTGGAAAGGCCGATAGTCAGGGTGTGACGTTGGCAAGGACCAGGAGGGCGGTGCGCGCACGCCGGGCGGTGGCCCGGGGGGTGGCGGCGTGGGCGCTTCTGGGTGTTTGCGGGTCGGCGCTGGGGCAGGCTGGGGAGTTGATCAAGCCTGAGGGGCCCCGGGTGGTGGATCGCCCGGAGGCGGCCAAGCGGATCGTGCGGGTGTTCGACTTTGAGGAGCGGACGTCGAACCCGACGCCGGTGCCTCGGTTCTTCTTCCGCGCGCAGGAAGACGCGTCGGTGCCGCGTGAGCGCAAGGGGTTCCCGGCGTGGAACGCGGCCGAGCTTGATTACAGGATGGCGCACAGCGGCGAGGGATCGGTGCGGCTTCCGGTGAAGGGCGGGTCGGCGTCGCTGCTGCTCGAGCCTGGCGTGCTGCCGATCTTCGAGAACGCGGACTATCTGGTGACCGCGTGGGTGCGGACGGAGAAGCTCAAGGAGGCGGGCGCGTCGGTGGCGGCGCGGTTCACGAGCTCTTCGGGCAAGCCCATGTGGGAGACGACGGTGCGTTCGAAGCCGGTGCGGACCGACGGCGAGTGGACCCAGGTCGAACTCGAGCTGCCTGGCGATGCGTCGGGGGCGGCGTTCATCCAGATCGAGCTTTTGGCGCTCCAGCCTGAACAGGCCAGCGAGGGGCTTGATCCGTCCAAGCCTGTGGACGAGAAGACCGCGACGCGGCGGGCCCAGATGGTCTGGAGGCAGGACTACGAAGGGGCAGCGTGGTTCGATGATGTGGCGATCGTGCAGTTGCCGCGGCTTGAACTGACGCTGAACTCGAGCAGCGGGATCCTGATTGCGCCGGAGAAGCCCAAGTTCGGGCTGGGGGTGCGCGACCTGACGGGTGAGGACCTGCGCTCGCGCGTGACGGTGCGGGATCTTGAAGGCAAGGTGGTCGATCAGCTCGATCGGCCGATGGGATCGGGGCGGGTGGCTTCCGAGTGGGAGCCTTCGCTCAGCAGGTTTGGCTGGTATCGGGCCACGCTCGAGGTGATGAACAAGGACACGCGCGTGGGCGTGACGTACGTCGACTTCGCGTGGATGCCTCGGACCGCGGAAGAGTCGAGCGGGCGGGGATCGTCGGGCGGGCGCGGGCGTTTCGGGATGGTGATCCAGGAGATCGATCCGCGCGTGTCGACGGTGATGCCTGAGTTGATCCGGCGCTCGGGCGTGACGGCGGTGACGGTGCCATTGTGGACGCGTGATCTGACGCAGCAGAGCCTGGATGACGCGCTGACGATCGCGGCGCCGGCGATCGAGGCGACGCTGGGCGGGTGGAGCGAGCTGACGCTGAGCCTGGCGCGGGTGCCGGATGAGCTTTCCACGCCCTTGCGGATCGATCCGGACGACCTGTGGACGCTGTTCCGCACGGACTCGAAGTCGTGGGCGGGGTACATCGATCGGTATCTGGACCGCTACGGCCAGATCGTGCGGCGCTGGCAGCTTGGCAAGCTCGGGGACGATCGGCTCTTCTGGCGGGCGGATCCCTTCGCGGATGTCCGGCAGACCGAGCGGGTGCTCGGCAGGCTGGTCTCAGGACCGATCGTGACGGTGCCCTGGCGCGTGGATCGCGGCGTGCCCAAGGCGTTTTCGATGCAGGTCGGGCGCCGCGCCGAGCCTGTGTTCACGCGGGTGGCGGCCCTGGTCCCGGGCGATTGCGGTCGAGACGACATCGCGGCGTTCGCCAAGCACTGGCGCGAGCTGCAAGCGGCGGGCGGGCAGATGCCCGAGCTGGCGCTGACTTTCGAGCCCGCGCACGCGGAAGAGGTCGGCTACGCGACGACGTCGGCGGAGTTTGCGCGCAAGGTCGTGGAAGCCTGGGCGGCGTTCACGATGACAGCAGATGGCTCGGCGGCGGGGCCGGTGGGGTTTGAGGGGGACGTTCTTCAGCCCTGGCTCGTCGCGGGCGATCGGCATGGGAGGCTCATGCCTCGGCCCGAGCTTGCGGCGTGGCGGACGCTGGGCGAGATGCTCGGTGGGCGTCGCGTGGTGGCGAAGTTCCCGTCGCCTCCGGGGACGGTGTGCTATGTGCTCTCGCCTCGCGAGGGGGAGCAGACGCGGGGCGTGCTGGTGGGCTGGAACGTGTCGGCGGATCCGGCCAAGGCGGTGATCCGCAATCAGCTCGGTCCGGCGGACACGAGGATCGTCGATCTGTTCGGCAATCGCACGCGTGTGGGAGAGGAGCCCGGTTCGGGAGGCGCCCGCGGCAAGAGCTCGATGCTGCAGGTCGTGCCCCTGACCGAAGCGCCGGTGTTCGTGGAGAACGTGGACATCAATCTGGTGCGGTTCATCTCGGACTTCCGGGTGAGTCCGGCGTTCGTGAAATCTTCGAGCGAGGATCAGGAGAACGCGCTGGTCCTGACCAATCCGTGGCCCATGCTCATCGAGGGGCGTGCGACGATCGTGCAGCCCGGCGGGTTCGATGCGGCCCAGGGCGTGCGCGATCGCCGGTGGACGCTCCAGCCCCGCTCGTTCCAGTTCTCGATCCCGCCCGGGCAGACGCAGATGCTGCCGTTCAACGTGTCGTTCACGCCGGCGGAAGAGGCGGGCATGCGCGACTTTGTCGTGCAGCTCGACGTGGTCGCGGACAAGAACTACGCGGGCCTGGAGCTGACGGCGCCGGTGGAACTCGGGCTTGCGAACGTGAAGCTCGATCTGGCGGCGATCCCGGGCGGCAAGGGCGCGGGCGGAAACGCGGATGACGTGATCATCGAGGCGCGGGTTCTGAACACGGGGAAGGATCCGTTGACGGGCGAGGTCGCGGTGTTCGCGCCGGGGATGCCCAGGATGAAGGCGTCGATCGCCGAGCTGGCGTCGGGCGCGGAGACGACGCGACGTTTCCCGCTGGCGGGATCGCTCGGCAAGCTCCGCGGTCAGAAGGTGATCGTGAGCTTCTCGGAGTCGGACACGAGCAACCGGCTCAACCGGTCCGTGATCGTCGATTGACGCGGGGGGCGCGACGCCTGAGCACGAAGATGCAGTAACCCGGTTCGGCGGCGGGGTGATCGGCGCCCTGTTCGTCCACGCTGGCGATGATCTCCAGGGGTGAGCGGTCGATGAGCGTGTTCCACTGCGCGAGGTTGTACGCGCGGAGGATGTAGGACGAGTCGGCGTGCGACTGGGTCTTGCCCGACTCGATGGTCAGGTGGCTGTGCACGCGTTCGTCGCGGTCCTTGCCCCGGCCCGGGCCTTTGGGCGGGAAGTAGGTGACGACCTGGGTGACGCGGGTGCGGCCTCGGGATCCGATCCAGACGTCTTCGGTGATGCCTTCGAGGCCGTAGGCGCTGAGGCTGACGCCGACGATGTAGATGCCGTCGGGCGTGAGGACGCGGGCCATCTGGCGGAGGTGGTCGAGCATGGCGGCGTCGGAGTTGAGGTGGCGGATGGAGTTGATGGGGATGAAGGCGACGTCGATGGAGCGGGGTTTGAGCTTGGAGGCGAAGCGGCGCATGTCGGCTTTGAAGACATGCACGTTGGATTTGTGCTTGGCGGCTTTGGCGGCGGTGGCGCGGGCGTGATCGACCATGGGCTGGACGAGGTCGAAGCCGGCGACCTGGAGGCCTTTGGAGGCCAGGACGCGGAGGCAGCGGCCGCTGCCGCAGGCCGGTTCGAGAAACGTCCGGGGCGTCCGGTGCAGGAAGCGGCGGGCGGTCTTGAGGATTCCGCGGACCTCGGCCTGGGTGCCGGGCCAGTGGAGGATGTCATAGATCACGGGGTCTTGGTAGAGCGACACCTTCATGGGTGGATTATCCTTGGTCCATGCGAAATTTTCCCGCGGCGTTTCTGGCGCTCCTGATCGGGCTGACGGCGGGCCTTGCCCGGGCCGACAGTCCGGTGGTGTTCAAGGTTTCGGTGGATCCGGCGGCGCGTCCCGCGCCCGCGACGGGCCGGCTCATCGTCATGCTCAAGCGGGTGGCGGCCGAGCTTCCCTCGAACACGACGCCGCTCGATGGGCCCTTCTGGGATGAGGCCCAGCCCCTGTACGGGATGGACGTGAAGGAGCTTCCGGCGGGGACGGAGATCGTGGTGGATGAGAACGCCGATGGCTTCCCGGGGAAGCTGAGCGATCTCGAGCCCGGGCCGTACTACGCGCAGGCGAGGCTTGACGTGTCGCGCACGTCGAGTTCCTGGAAGACGCAGCCCGGGAACCTGTACTCCGAGCCGGTGCTCTTCGGGTACGAGAAGGGCAAGCCTGTCGAGGTGCGGATCAAGCTCGACAAGCTGGCGGCGGCCCGCAAGCCCATGAACAACCCGCGGATCGAGGTGGTGGAGGTCGAGTCGAAGCTGCTCAGCGCGTTCTACGGCACGCCGACGATGCTTCGGGCGGCGGTGGTGAAGCCCGTGGGCTTTGACGCGAGCAAGACGTACGCGGCGATCTATCACGTCCCGGGCTTTGGCGGCGGGATCGAGACGGCGCTGGCGATCGCACGGCAGGGCGACAATCCGGTGCCCGGGACGCCGATGGTGCCGGTGATGCGGAGCTGCTTCCAGATCGTGCTGGACGCGGAGAGCCCCAACGGTCACACGCTCTTTGCGGACTCGGCCAACAACGGGCCTCGGGGCGAGGCGCTGGTGAAGGAGCTGATCCCGGCGATCGAGGCCAAGTTCCCGCTGGAGAAGAAGCCCGAAGCCAGGCTGCTGCGTGGGCATTCGTCGGGAGGCTGGGCGACCTTGTGGCTCACGCTGAACTATCCGGAGATGTTCGGCGCGACGTGGTCGAGCTCGCCCGATCCGGTCGATTTCCGCCGGTTGCAACTGGTGAACATCTACGAGGACAAGAACTTCTACCGCAAGGACGGGGCGGACAAGGACACGCCGAGCTTCCGTCGCTTGGACGTGAACAAGATCTCGGTGCGTGAGGATGCTCGCCCCGAGGACATCATCGGGCCCGACAACACCTCGGCGCAGCAGTGGGATTCGTGGTTCGCGGTGTTCGGGCCCCGCAACGAGCGCGGGCATCCGGCGGCGCTGTACGACCCCGAGACGGGCGTGATCGACCATGCGATCGCGGAGCAGTACCGCAAGTACGACATCGCGGACCTCGTGCGCAAGGATCCGGAGAGGTACGGCAAGATCTTCCGGACGCGGATCAGGCTCTACGTCGGCGACGTGGACAACTTCTTCCTGAACGAGGCGGTGATGCTGCTCAAGGCGGATCTGGACAAGCTCTATCCGCAGAGCAAGACGCCCCAGGACGAGGCGTTCGGGACGATCAATCTGGTGCAGGGCGCCGACCACAGCTCGATCTATCAGAGCCCGGACCTGCGCGCCATTCCGCAGGAAATGCTGGAGCATCTGCGGCGGAATCAGCTCGAGAAGTGACCCAAGGGCGGCAAGGAGGACGCATGCGCGTGCAGGAACTGCTGGCGGAGTCGGTGCTTTCCAACAAGATGCTCGTCGGGCGGTATCTGGCGGGCTTTGACGACGCCAGCGTGACCAGGCAGGCGCCCGGGCTTCCCAACCACGCGGCGTGGAATCTCAGGCACCTGGCCCTCACCATGCACCGCGTCGCAGACATGCTCGAAGGAGGCGGAGTTCCCGAGTCCGACTTTGCGCCGGCGGGGCAGGCGCGGGGCGACCGGTTCGCGACAGAGTCGGTGGCGTTCGGATCGCAGCCCGGGGATGACCGGTCCGGGTATCCGGGGCTGGCGCGGAGCCGGGCGATCTTCGACAACGCGTGCGACCGCCTGGGTGCAGCGGCGCGGGCTGCGTCGGATCAGAAGCTGGCCAGCGAGGTTCCCTGGGGTCCGGGGACCAGCCCGCTCTGGGCGCTGGTGATGCGCATGTGTTTCCACAACGGGATGCACACCGGGCAGCTCGCCGATCTGCGGCGGGCTTTCGGGTTCAAGTCGATCTTCTCCTGAACAGGGGGGCGTCATGCAGGCCGGCGGAGCGGGCCCGAGGCTCGTGGTGGGCGCGATCGAGCGGGAGTTTGCACGCTACCGGGGCATGGCCGAGAAGGCGGTCGCGCAGCTCGGGTTCGAGGAGCTGCGCGTGGCGCTGGATCCGGAGACCAACTCCATCGCGGTGATCATGAAGCACGTCGCGGGGAACCTGCGCTCGCGCTGGACCGACGCCCTGACGACCGACGGCGAGAAGCCCTGGAGGGATCGGGACCGCGAGTTCGTGGATGATTTTCCGGATCGGGCGGCGCTGGAGGCGTGGTGGAAGGCGGGCTGGGATGCGCTGGAAACGCAGATCGCGGCGCTGAGAGATGAGGAACTGGCGCGGGTCATCCCGATCCGGAGCGAGCCCCACACCGTCGCTCTGGCGCTGGAGCGGTCGCTGGCGCACACGGCGTATCACACGGGGCAGATCGTGCAGATCGCGCGGATCGTCGCCTCGCGGGCCGGGAAGAGCTGGAACACGCTCACGATCCCCAGGGGCGGGAGCGACGCGTTCAATCAGCGGCTCATGAAGGGGGAGAACCGGTGAACGCCAAGAGATTCGGGCGGGTGGCGCGGAAGTCGCTGCTGCGGCTCACGGTGCTGCTGGTGGTCGCGATGGTCGTGATTCGTTTCACGGGCGCCGCGGAGTCGATGTTCTTCTATGTGCCCACGCGCAAGGCGTATCAATCGCCGCCGGGCGTTCAGGAAGTGTCGTTCCAGACGGCGGACGGGCTGACGCTCTCGGGTTGGTATCTGCCTCCCCAGGGGTGGAAGGCGGGGGACAAGCCTGCGCCGGCGGTGCTGTTCTGCCACGGGAACGCGGGCTCGCTCCCGAATCATCTGTCGTTCGTGGAGTTTCTGACCCGGCGCGGCCTGGGCGTGTTCATGTTCGACTACCGGTCGTATGGAAGGTCGCAGGCTGGGAGACTGGTGCGCGAGAATCTGGCGCTGGACACCGAAGCGGCGCTGGCGGCGCTCAAGGCCAGGCCTGATGTCGATCCGTCGCGACTGGCGGTGTACGGGTTCTCGCTCGGCGGAACGTTCGCGGTGAATCTGGCGGCGGCGCATCCGGAGCTTCGCGCGGTGTGCGTGGCTGCGGCGTTCTCGAGCTGGTCGGGCGTGGCCTCGGATCACGTCCCGGTGCTGGGGAGCGTGATGGTGGGGGGAGGCGTGGACAGCGGAAGTCTGGCGGCGCGCATCGGCAAGCGCCCGGTGTTCATCGTGCATGCCGAGGGTGATCGGACCGTGGGGTCGAGGCACGCGGCGTTGATCGAAGCGGGGGCCAAGGCGGGCGGGGCGGATGTGAAGCTCATGATCGTGCCTGGCAACGCGCACAGCCGGTTGATTCTGGACCATCCGGACGTCTCGGAGGCGATCGGGGCGTTTCTGGCGGGGAATCTCGGGGTTTCCTGAGCCCGAGGCGACCCGGGTCGCTGGTCAGGATTTTGAGGTTTCGGGCCGGATGAATCGCTGCGGGCGGTGTCTTGAGAAGTGAAGGAGACACCCATGGACCGGATGACGGGGAAGCGGCTGGTGGCGATCGCGTGGCTCGTGTCGATGGTCGGGAGCGCTGGGGCGCAGGAGTTTGCGACGCCCAAGGATCGGCCCGCGACGCCTCCCGGCGCGGGGATCACGGCGCTGCGCTCGCCCGACATGCAGGACCCGACCAACGCGGCGCTGCGGCACTATCGCGCCTGGACGATGGCGCGGACCGACAACCTCACCGAGTTCGATGAGCTCTGGAAGAACGAGAGCGAGCTCAAGCCAGGTTGGCAACCCTCGGCCAAGCTCAGGGAGATGATGGGCACGCTCGGGGATTACATCGCGACGGCGCGGCTGGCCGCGGAGCTTCGCGACGCCGACTGGGGCGTGGAGTACTCCGATGGGTTCATGGCGATTCTGCCTCATCTCGGTTTGCTGCGGCGTGAGGCCAAGGTGCTGGAGATGGCGGCGAGGGTCGAGCTTGCCAGCGGACCGCAGGCTGATCGCGTGCTGGCGGCGCGGTCTCTGGCGGCGTGCTTCAGGCTCGGGAGGCATCCGATCTCGGACAAGACCGTGATCTCGACGCTCGTGGGCGGCGCGATCGCGAATCGGGCGGCCCTGGCGACGGGCGCGCTGCTGGATCAAGGGCTGATCGGGCCCGCGGAGGCCGCGATCATCCTGGAGGGGGCGCGTGCGCTGGACGCGAGCGACCCGTTCAACTTCGACGGCGCGCTGCGTGGCGAGATGTGGCTGGCGGCCAGCGCATTCGCCAAGACCGGGCCCGACGCGGGCAAGCAGGCGGGGCAGGTCGCACGCGAGCTGGTCTCCATGAACCAGGCGGACGCGTCGCTTCAGGAGGTCGTCCGCAAGATCGAGCGCATGGACGAGCAGACCTTGCGGGACGATGTGCTCAAGCACGGCGCGTTCTTCGCGATTGCGCGGCAGGCGGTGAAGGATGGCGGCCCGGATGCGCCGGCGAAGCTCGCGGATCTGGAGAAGCGGGCGGTCGCGGGGGAGTTTGGTGTGACGCTTCAGCTCACCGCGCCCTCGATCGCGACCGGGTACAAGAGCAACCAGAAGAACAAGGACGCGGTCGCGGCGATCGTGTCCAGGCTTGAAGCGGTGAAGTGAACGGATCCGCCGATGCGAGCGGCAAGGCACACCACAAACTCCGACAAGGCGGACGACCGCGAGCTGCTCCTCCGCACACACCGGGGGGACGAGGCGGCGGCCCGTCTGCTTTGGGAGATGTACGGCCCGAGGCTGGTGCGGATTGCGGAGGGGCTGTGCTGGGGGATCGGCGGCGCGGCGCAGGCGCTGGACATCGTCCAGGGCGTGATGTGCGCGATCTTGCAGACGAGCCGGGAACGCTTGCGTGCGATTGATGATGTGCATTCGTATCTGGTGCGGAGCGTGCGAAACGCAGCGTTGAATGAACGCCGTGCAAGTGAGAGGCAGGCGCGGCGCGAAGAAGGGCGGATCGGGGCTGCGGGAGCGCCGGTCGCGGATCCGTGGGCCAAGCAGTCGCTTCTGGAGGCGGTGGAGAGGCTCGAGCCCGAGCTGCGTGAGCTGATCGTGCTCAAGCACGCGGGCGGGCTGACGATTGACGAGATGGCGCTGGTTCTGGAGCTCGCACGGGGAACGGTCGCGGATCGATACGCGGGCGCGATGCGCAGGCTCCGGGCGGAACTGGGCGCGGATGATGAAGGCGCGAGCGGCGTCGGGACCGGGATGGCGGGAGGTGCAGCATGAACACGGAGCAGATGCCTGACTTCGAAGATCGCCCGCTGGAGGATGCGCTGCGCGAGGCGATGCTGGGGACGGATGCCGGGCGTCCCGAGGGCTTCCTGGGCGAGGTTCGGCGCCGTCGTCGGGTGCGGATCGCGCAGCGCGTGGTGTTCTCGGGCTCAGGGCTGGGAGCGGTGCTGGCGCTGGTGGTCTGGATTGCGGGCACGCCCCAGAACTCGGAGCGTGGGCCGGGGGTGACGCCGGGGGCGGTGAGCCTGCTCGACGTGGGCGCGCACAGCTCGGACAGGATTTCGCCCGCATCGCCCGGGGGGCGGGTGCGGGGCGCGGTTCCCCGGGCGGGCATGGGTCCGGAAGCTGCGGCTGCGGCGTCGCTGATCGAACTCTGAGGCGCGCGTTTGCGGGATGGGACGGTCTGAAAGTTGCTGATTCTGTCCGGTGGGCTCGGGATCGCGGGGGCTTTTTCCGATGGTCAGGGACCATGGAATCAGGCCCCGAACCGCTGAAGTTTGTTCCGGAATCCGACGCGTCGCAGCGCCGCCGTCACGGTCGTGTGCGGACCGAGGATGTGCTCTCCACCGTTGGACAGGTCCTGGACCTGTCGGCCTCGGGGATGAGGATCCGCTGCGGGCGGCGCACGCCCGAGGTGGGCACGATGATGGAGGTCGGGATCCAGGGCGTGGACGGACCTTTCCTGGTCCGTGCCAAGATCGTGTGGGTGACCCGCC
The DNA here is from genome assembly GCA_964531675.1 of uncultured Phycisphaeraceae bacterium. Classification (GTDB taxonomy): domain Bacteria; phylum Planctomycetota; class Phycisphaerae; order Phycisphaerales; family UBA1924; genus CAZHFW01. Next base: position 27,663 of record CAZHFW010000024.1, read on the forward strand.
GGGGCGTGCTGACCTCGGAGGCGGGTTTGGAGTTTGAAGGCCCCGACGAGTCGATCAAGGCCCAGCTTTCGCTTCTGGCGAGGCAGGCGGTCGCGGGGGCGACGCTCTTCAAGTTCAAGGCAGCGGCCTGAGCCTGGGGCACGAGCCGGATCCAATCCTAACGGGCGCATAAGCCGGAGAAAATCTCCGGCTTTTTGCATGGAACCCCCGGGGGGCTGACATTCTCTTGGTCGGCTCGCGCAGGGCCTCAGGGGCAAGGTCGCGTCATGCGCGGCAACTTCGCACCCTGAGGGATTCTCCATGCTGCGTGCTTGTTCTCCGTGTGTTGCTGGCGTTCGTGTGTGCGGTGGCCCGGGCTTGCGTCTCGGGCTGGTTCTCGCGCTGGCGAGTCTGGTGTTCCCGTTCTCGGCGCGGGCGCTGGGGCCACTGAATCCGCCGGCGGGGCCGATTGCGCCCACGCCCGGGCCTGAGCCGCGGACGCCTTTGAGCGCGGTCAACACGCCCGGCGACAGCCAGTACGTTTACCGGATCACCCAATCAGGGTCGTATTACCTGACGGGCAACATCGAGGCCACGGGGTCGCGCGGCGGGGTGGCGATTCTGGCGGACAACGTCACCCTCGATCTGAACGGGTTCACGATCAACGGGGCGGCGACGACGGGATTTCCGTCCGGGGTGACGCCAGCGAACTCCGCGCGGCGCGGTTTGGTCGTGCGGAATGGGAGCATCAACAACTTCCCCGGTTATGGCATCTTCGGGAATCTGCGGGAGAGCCGGTTTGAGCACCTGAGCTTCTCCGGGAACAAGAGCGGCTCGCTCGAGCTTTTCCAGGCGCAAAGCTGCGTTGCGTCGCATGTGACGGTGATCACCACGACGGGCGAGGTGGGAATCCAGCTCGGAGACAACAGCCTGATCGAATCGTGCGTGGTCGATGGCGCGTTCACCGGGATCAACGCGGGGATGAACTGCATCATCCGGTCGTGCGTCGCGATGAATCAGGTCGGGACCGCGATCTCGATCGGCGGCGGCCTGGTCGAAGGCTGCTCGGTCAGCATGACGACGGGCACGAGCTCGTTCAACAACGCGGGGATCTCGGCGGGAACCATCTCCGTCGTGCGCGGATGCACGGTCCGGAGCGTGGCGTCTGCGGGTGTGTTCATCTCGGGGGATGGCGTGATCGAGGATTGCGTGATCGAGAACTGCGGCAAGGGGATCGCGTCCAGTCAGTTCTCGGGCGGACGCGTGCGGATCGAAGGCAACGATGTCAACGACTCCATGACGATGGCGATCGATCTGCCGTCTGGGAAGCACATCGTGGTCGGGAATCGCTTGCGCGGGAATACCTCAAACCTCAATGCTGGACCCGCGGTGGTCTTCGGGGAGCTGGTGAACTGCGGGCCCGGACCGCTTCCCGCAGCGGCGGCCAACCCCACGGCCAATCTGGTGTGGTGAGTCCGGCGGGAAGGCGGTTCGGCAAGGACTACCGGAGAATCGGTTAGGATCGCAAACTCACGCAGACGGGGTGCGGCGTCGCGCCCCGTCTGTGCACACTTGCGGTCCGGGGGATCCATGTCGGCGCTGCTCAAGCACGTGATCTTGTCCCAGTTCGACGCGTCCTTGCTCATGCTCCGCGACTGCATCAAGCGGTGCCCTGATGCGCACTGGGGCATGCCCATCGGGAAGTACCCCTTCTGGCAGGTCGCGTATCACACGCTGTGCTTCGGCGAGTGGTACCTGGCCAAGGATGGCGCCAAGTGGAAGCCCGATGAGCGGCCCAAGGGGAGGCATCCCAAAGGCATGGCGGAGCTGCGCGACGAGTATCCGAGCCGTGCGTTCAGCAAGAAGGAACTGCTCGCGTATGTGAATGACTGCCGGAAGTCGCTGGCGGCGCAGGTGAAGTCTGAGACTCCAAGGTCGCTGGCGGGTCCGGGGGGATCGACGTGGCTGAAGGTGTCGCGTGCGGAGCTTTACGTGTACAACCTGAGGCACATTCAGCATCATGTCGGGCAGTTGAGCGCGGCGCTGCGACGTGTGGATGAGCGGCCGCGGTGGATCAGCGTGGGCGGATCGACGCGGTAGGCTGGATGGGTGCTTCCGGAGGTGGCCATGGCGGCGATCGCGGACGTGCGGGCCAAGGCGAGGGAGCGGGCGCGGGGCTTCCGCAAGGACCCGCGCGGGCTTGCGCAGGAGGCGATCACGCTCGCGTTGACCGAGCGGGAGCAGCTCGCGTTCGAGCTTTGCCGGGCGATGCCTCGCGCGGTGCTCACCATGACCGCACCGGAGGTCGAGAAGCTCCTGCCTTCGCTTCACGATTGGAAATCGACGGACTGCTTCGGGAGCTTCGTCTCCGGGGTCGCGTGGCGCGAGGGCGTTCTGACGGACCGGCACATCGAGAAGTGGGCGAGGTCGCGCGAGCTCTGGACCAGGCGTGCCGCATTGGTGAGCACGGTGCCGCTCAATCTCAACGCGCGCGGTTCGACCGCTCCCAGGGGCGAGCCCGAACGCACGCTGCGGGTGTGCGCGATGCTTGTGGACGATCGCGAGGACCGGATCGTCAAGGCGCTGTCGTGGGCGCTGCGCGTGCTGGCGATGAAGAATCCCGAGTCGGTGCGGGCGTTTGTCGCGGAGCATGAGCCGAGGCTCGCGGCCCGAGTTCTCCGCGAGACGCGCAACAAGCTCAGGACCGGGCTGAAGAATCCCAGGAAGAGCAAGCCGAAGAGTCGCCGTGCCCGAGCGCGTTGATGCGGGGCCTTGATGCAGGAGGTTCACGAGATGGATCCGACGTCGTTCGATCCCTTCGACATCATGCTCAAGCACGATCGCTGGGCGACCAGGCGGGTGCTGGAGGCTTGCACGCCGTTGAAGCCCGAGCAGTTCACCAGGCGATTCGAAATGGGCTTTGGGAGCCTGCACGACACGATCACGCATGTGATCGCGGCGATGCGGCGCTGGCACGACCGGCTCGCGGAGGTCAGGCTCCGGCCCTCGATCGACCGACCTCTCTCGGGAGGCGAGCCCGGCGATGTGGGCTATCAGGTGCGGACCGCCGCGGAACTGCTCGTGCTTCACGAGGAGGCCTCGGAGCAGTTCGCGGCGTGCGCCAAGGCTTGTGTCGCGCCCGGCGGCAAGGGCCTGGCGTCGGTCATCCACATGAAGTTCGGTGACAAGCCCTATTCGTTCACGCGCGGCGCGGTGTTCGTGCATGTCACGACCCACGGCATGCACCATCGTGCCCAGTGCCTGAACATGCTCAGGCAGATCGGCGTGTATTCCGTGGAGGATCTGCCGGAGCTTGCGGTGGTGGACTGGCAGGCGGAGGTCGAGACGGGGCAGGCAGCGGTTTGGAAGGCTCCGGGCTGAGCGGGAGACCCGGGAAATCCCGAGCGGAAGCACGCTCCTAGACTTTCGCCGCTTCGGGGCGCAGCGGCCGGCGTGGCCGTGTGCTGAGATGCACCCGTAGAACCTGATCCGGTTCGCACCGGCGGAGGGAAAGCAGGATGTCCACGACGAACGCTCGTTTTGTCCCGCCCATGCACGGGGCGATGAATCCCGGCAACACGCCCAGCGTGACCACGCCCGGCTCGTTTGCGCTCCGGCACGATGTTGGCGGGCCTTTGAGCTTCGCGAGTCCGGACACGCCTGGCATGCCCGCGCCCTCTGAGAAGACCGCGTGGGATTTCCTTCCCGAAGGCTGGTCGGTGCGCACGATGCCCGAGGGCACCGCGCTGGACGAGTATTGCGACACCGCGTGCTTCGAAGGCGATCATCCGTCGGCGACGTTCCGGACCGCGCGTGGGCAGATCCTGGAAGTGCGCTACCCGCGCGGCTTCGCGCCGGTCACGCAGCTCGAATGGGCCAGGCTCGGACGCGTGACCGCCCAGATGCGGCGCGTCGCGGAGCGCGAGCCTCACTTTGAGACGCTCTTCCCGGGCCATGGCGCGGAGGCGGTGCGTGACGAGGTGGCGGCGGGGCGTCTGGTGATTCCCGCGAACATCAACCACCTCAAGTACAAGCTCGATCCGATGGCGATCGGGCGGGCGAGCAGGACGAAGGTGAACGCCAACATGGGCGCGTCGCCTGTCTCCAGCGGCACCGACGAAGAGGTCGAGAAGCTCAGGTGGGCGGAGAAGTGGGGCGCGGACACCGTCATGGACCTGAGCACCGGAGGCGATCTGGACGCCTGCCGGGACGCGATCATCCGCAACTCCACGGTGCCGATCGGCACGGTGCCGATCTACTCGATGATCATCGGGAAGAAGATCGAGGATCTGGATTGGGCCACGATCGAGGCCTCGCTCCATCATCAGGCGCAGCAGGGCGTGGACTATTTCACGATCCACGCGGGTGTGCGGCGGGCGCATCTGAAGCACGTGAAGAACCGACTGATCGGCATCGTGAGCCGCGGCGGCTCGCTCCTGGCCAAGTGGATGCTCGTCCACAACCAGGAGAACATCATGTACACGCGCTGGGATGACATCTGCAAGATCCTGCGTCAGTACGACGTGACGTTCTCCATCGGCGACGGGCTCCGTCCCGGCGGGCTGGCGGACGCGACCGATGCCGCCCAGATTGCCGAGCTCGAGACGCTTGGCGAGTTGACCGAGCGGGCCTGGCGTCACGGCGTGCAGGTGATGATCGAAGGACCGGGGCATGTGCCGTTCGATCAGATCGAGTGGAACGCCAAGGTGCAGCGCACGCTCTGCCATGGCGCGCCGTTCTACGTGCTCGGCCCGCTGGTGACGGACATGTTCCCGGGGTATGACCACATCACCAGCTGCATCGGCGCGACCGCGATGGCGTACCACGGCGCGGCGATGCTGTGCTACGTGACGCCCAAGGAGCACCTGGGCCTTCCCAAGAAGGACGACGTGAAGCAGGGGTGCATCGCGTACAAGATCGCGGCCCATGCGGCCGACGTGGCGCTGGGCATCCCGGGCACACGCGACCGCGACGATGAGCTGACCAAGGCACGTGCGGCGTTGAACTGGGAGAAGCACTTCGAGCTCTCCTTCGATCCGGACACCGCCCGCGCGTACCACGACGAGGACCTCGACGTCGACACCGACTTCTGCGCCATGTGCGGGCACGACTGGTGCAGCGTCCGCATCAGCAAGGAAATCCAGGAGTTCGCCAGCGGAAAGGCCGAAGGCTTCGAGCGCGTCGGCGCCAATGGCAAGCTCGGCGCGCCGGTGAAGTCCGGGGCGCTGACGGCCGAACAGCAGGAGATCCTGGCCAAGCGCGGCGTGCTCTCGCCCGACGAGATCCACAAGCTCGCGAGCAAGACCAAGCAGGCGATGAAGCAGGCGTCGGGGCGTCAAGCCATCGAGGCGTCCAGCGCGGCCGAGTCGAAGCTCTCGTGCCACTCGGACTACGTCGACCCGGAGACCGCCAAGCGCGTGCAGGCCGAAAAGGCGGGCCGCGAAGTGCTCGTGCCCCTGGACGTGAGGCCGGCGCTGGGAATCGCCAAGGAAGATCGCGTCGTGTAAGTCCGGCAGAGCGTCTCTCGCACGAGCCCGAAGCGCAAGCGAGGGAATGTCCTCCCAAGGAGCCCAACGCGCAAGCGAGGGAAGTGCTTTCTCACGAGCCCGAAGCGCAAGCGAGGGGACTTCCGACTCACCTGGCTCGTCTCAAAGAGCTCGAAACTCCCCGCGGGATCGCAAGGATTCGGAATGGTGTGGGTGGGGCGTGTGGGTTGGACCCTGAGCTTGCGCTCAGGGCTCGTTGGCTTTGGGAGGGTCGTTGCCTTTGGGAGATTCGTTGGCTTTGGGAGACTGGTCGCATGCCTCAGAATCTTGCTCTGGTCACGCTCACGGTTCGCGACTATGACGAGGCGATCGCGTTTTACGTCAACACGCTCGGCTTCACGCTCGCGGAGGACTCCGATCGCGGAGGCGGGAAGCGTTGGGTGCGGGTTGTGCCTCCGGGCTCGAATGGCTGTGGATTGCTCCTGGCCAAGGCTGTCACGCCCGAGCAGAGCGCGAGCGTCGGGAATCAGACCGGCGGGCGCGTGTTCCTGTTCCTGCACACCGACGACTTCGCCCGCGATTACGCCGCGCTGCGATCACGCGGCGTGAAGTTCGTGCGCGAGCCTGTGACGCAGGCCTACGGCACGGTCGCGGTCTTTGAGGACCTCTACGGCAATCGCTTCGATCTCATCGGACCCTGAACGCGACCGGTCATGCGTGCTGGAATGAAAAACCTCCCGCGTCGCAGGAGACCAGGCGGGAGGCTCGGGAGAGGGCGCGGGGTTGGTCAGTGCGACTGGCCGGGCGGGTGCAGCGTGATCGCGGGGTGCGTCTGCACCACGGGCGAGGACTGCATCGGCTCGGGCTTGGGGGTCGCGATCGGCGTGTGGGGCTTGCCGGTGGCCGCGGCGACCAGGGCGCCGCGCGTCGAGAGCCCGGTCTTGCGATGGATCGACTTGAGGTGGTCGTGGATCGTGTGCGGCGAGCGTCCGAGCGACTCGGCGATCTCACGCACCGTCTGTCCGAGCGTGATCAGGTCGAGGACCTCGGACTCCTTGCTCGAGAGCCATTCGATCGGGCGGTGATCGGCGGGCACCAGGTGCTGCGCGGCGCGGCTGATGAAGCCGACGATCGCGTCCATCGCGCGGAGTTCGGACTCCGAGCCTGAATCGGTGGCGGCCTCGGTCTGCCTCCAGTGGCGCAGGATCAGGCCGACAGGCCCGGCGCTGGCGCTGCTGGCGACGATCACGCGGCCGGCGGGCAGGCCCGCCTCGGCGAAGGGATGGCTGTGGGGGCTGTGCCAGTCCACGTAGCGGGCGCTGAGCGCGGGCGTGAAGTCGTCCTCGTAGCGTGCGGAGGCGGAGGTCGCGAAGAGGCGCGACTGGATCGCGGAGAAGGCCGAGGAGCAGCCTGCGCCGACATGGAGGACCACGCGCGTCTGGCGATCGATGATGGTGACGGTGGTGGCACGCGTGCCGCCAGCAGCGTTGATCGCATGGGCGGCGCGATTGCCCCAATCCGAGACCGCGATCAGCGGCAGGTGGGCCGCAGCGGCGATCACTTTGCCGAAGGTCGCCAGGTCACCGAGTTCTGTGGAGGGGGTCAGCACCATGTTCGCGTTATTCACGAGATCGACCATGATCGAAGGATCGGCCCCAAACTAGGGAGTTCAACATCCGGAGATCGGATCGCATGCAGGTTCGTCAGTTGTCGGGAAGCTTCTGGATTGAAAGCACCAGTTCTGGTGATCCCTTCGTGCCCCGTTTGACGGATATTTCAAAAACCATCGATGCGATCGGCCGAACAGGGTTGACCCGCCCCAGGGTCTTCCCTATTTATGGTGAGTCGATCGGAGGCATGCAGTATGCCCGATGCGCTCGTCGCCGTCAACCTTGCTCCGCACGTCGAGCTTCCTGCGACGTTCTTTGATCGCAGTTCCACGGCGATGGCTCTCCTCAGAGAGGACGGGCTGCTCCTTTATCGGAACCCAGCAGCTGAGCGGCTCTTCGGCACGCCGGTCGGATTGGACACGCTCGTCGGTCGGAATATCCAGGAGTGGGGCCCGCCCGGCTTTGCTCAAGAGCGCATCGCGCTGCTGCGTCGTCTTGCAGAAACGGAGCAGGACGGCCTCGTGCGCGACATCTGGGAAGGCGAGCAGATTCTGACGCATCTGCGACTGCTTCCCAGAGGCAAGACGGAGGAGTTGCGGCGCTTCCTGACGGTGCACGAGCGTGTGCACGGGCCGCTCAAGCCAGGCGATTTTCCCAACGTCGTGTTTCACGAGGGGCGTGTGCAGGACCTCGGTCCGCTGGCGCTGCTCTCGCCGCGCGAGCTCGAAGTGCTGGCGCTGGTCGGCGAGGGAATGACCGCGGCGCAGATCGCCGCTCGGATCCATCGGACCGAAGAGACGGTCAACACGCACAAGGCGGCGCTGCTGCGCAAGCTCGGCTGTCAGAACGCGACGCAGCTGGCCCTGGTCGCGTACCGGGCGGGGCTGAAGTTCAAGGACATGTGAAGCTGCGTGTGGATTCCCCCGCCTGAAGAGGTGGGATATCCCCCGAAACGGCGGTCCGATCCCCCTCATACGGGGGTGATTCTGTGAAAACCACGAATTTGCTCGGCCGGGCGGGCCGATAGCCCGAATCGGGGTATCGTTGGTTGTCGACCGGCTGTGAAGCTGGGCGAGCAAGCAATCGAAGCTGCGGCACGAAGAAGCGTGACCGGGCTGCTCGGAGGTTTGGACGGGGCGCGACAGCCAAGGGCAACAGCGGGCGGACTCAGCTCTGCGCGCGGCCCGGATCGCGTCAGCCTGCAGCGGTGTCGTCTTCGGACGCATGGAGCGCGCAGGCTCTGTGGAACACATTTGATGCGGGCGGTCCTTTGGGACCGTTTGCGTGGCCTATTCACGACGCCTCGTGGACCTTTGGTCCGCGCGTGGCGTCTGGTGGCGATGCCAAGGGGGCAACGTGCTTGCGACGGCGATGATGGCGGGGGCGATGGGGATCGGAGTCGAGAGCGGACGGCCGGAGGGCGTCAAGCTCGAGGTGCTCGATCACAGCCCGCTGCCGGCGATGGTGATCCATGAGGACGGGCAGGTCGTGTACTGCAATCGCGCCATGAGCCAGCGGGGCTCGGTGGTGCTGGCCGAGGGGAAGCTCGAGCCCGGGTATGACATGCGGAAGGACACCTCGCCTTTCGTGCGGGAAAGGCTCGAACTGGCCCGGGATCTGGGGCCCGAGCGTCCGGTGATGGCGGTGCGCAATCTGATCGATGGCGAGCAGGTGGTGTCCTACATGACGCTGCTCCCGGAGGGCACCTTCGGGCTCAAGCGGGCGGTGCTCGTGATCCAGGAGCGCGTGCATGGCGAGCTCAACCGCTCGGACTTCCCGGGCGCGGACTTCCGCGAGCCTTCGCGTCAGTCGCTCGGGGCGCTCAGCGCCCTCTCGCGGCGCGAGCTTGAGGTGCTGGCGCTGATCGGCCAGGGGCTGACCGCGGCCCAGATCGCCGAGCGGATTCACCGGTCCGAGGAGACGGTGAACTCACACAAGTCCGCGCTGCTGCGGAAGCTTGGTTGCAGGAACGCGTCCCAGCTTGCGCTGGTGGCGCACCGCGCCGGGCTCAAGTACGAGGACGGCGCCCGGTTTGTGAACTGAGCGATGGTTCGGGGATGGTTGATTGCGTCCGAGCTGCGAATCACTCGCAAGAGCGCGGTGTTGAGATTGATAATCGAGCGCAGTGCTGCGCGCTGGAGAAACCCCCGAAAGTGCAGAGGATTGCGAGCCTCCAGGCAATGTGGGCCGATTGTCTTGCGATACCCTCGAAACGGAACATAAGGGACATGAGATCCCTGGTCCGGCGAATCGAGGTTGGTCATGGGCCCCGGGAATGACAGGTCGGCCCCTGCCGGGAGTCCTGCGGCATTGCCGCTGGACGCTCTTGAGCATGGCCCTGCGCCGATCTCTCTGGTGCGGGAGGATGGTCGCATCCTCCTGCGAAACGCGAGGGCGGAAGAGTTCCTGGCGCACCTCTTCGGGCACACGATCCCCGTGGGGGGAACGCTGGCCGATCGGCTCGAATGTCCGCTTGTTCAGGAACGACTGGCGATCATGCGGCAGTTGGCGGTCCGGCAGCGCGGCGCGGTGGTCCGCGAGCTGGTGAACGGGGAGCAGGTCCTGACGTTCATCACGTACATCCCGCCCGGTCCGGGCGAGGAGCTCGCGCGGTTCCTGCTCATGTTCCAGCGGGCGCCCGGTCCCAGGCGTGCGCAGGACTTTCCCGGTGAGCAGTTCATCGAATGCAAGACCAACAGCCTGGGTCCGCTCGGGAGCCTGACCGAACGCGAGATGGAGATCCTCTCGCTGATCCAGGAGGGGCTGACGGCGTGCCAGATCGGGACGCGGATCTCCCGCTCCGAAGAGACGGTGAACTCGCACAAGGCGTCGCTGCTCAAGAAGCTCGGGTGCCACAGCGCGGCGCAGCTCGCGGTGATCGCGCACCGAGCGGGGTTGCGGTACAGCGACGGCAGGCTGTTAGCGCACCCGCGCGCGCGGGAATGAAAAGACGACGCCGGCCCGTGGAGCGGACCGGCGTCGCGAATCGCCAGAACTGGAGCTGCTTGGATCGGAGGCTCAGGCGCGACGGCGACGGAAGCCGACCAGGCCCGAGGCGCCCAGGAGGGCGACGGCGCCGGGCGTCGGGACAACCTTGATGTCCGTGTAGCCCGTGAGCACCGCGATGTCGCTGCCGCCCGAGAGGGAGAAGTCGACCTTCACCTGGAGGACGTCCCAGCCGCCGACGCCCGGGGTGACCGGGGAGGCGAAGGCGCCGTAGTTGTACAGGGAGCCCGCGTTGCCCGCGCCCGCGGCGAAGGCGCCGCCGACATCGACGCCGAGGTTGTCGGTGGGGGAGCCCACGCCCGCGAAGGAGCGCTGGACGTTGTCGAGGGGGGAGACCAGGCCGAGGGCGACGCCGTTGCCGCCGAAGTCGGTGAGGCCGCCGACGATCGAGCTGACGACGGTGGCGGGGCCAGCGTCGAGGCTAATCGGGGTGTTGAAGCTGAAGGCGTAGTTGACGGGGCCAGCGGTGGGGTTCGAGACCGCCAGGCCGTAGGCCAGGGTCGCGCCCGCGTCTTCGGTGGAGGGGAGGACTTCCAGGCGACCCGCGTCACCCAGGTCGTAGACCGCGGGGACGAGGCGGAGCTTGCCGCCGACGGTGGTCACCGCGAGGGTGTACTGCGTGTTGCCGTTGACGGTCAACGTGGCGACGGCTTCCGCGGAAGCCTGGCCAGCAGCAGCGGCCAGGGCCGCGACGAGGACGGAACGAGCGATATTCGAACGCATGGCACCTATCTCCGATTTGATCGCCCGTTCCCGGGCGGGTTTGGTGGACACATACCACACCCGCTTTGCGGGGAGGCTCTCTCAAGGTGTCATGCGGGCGAAAGACGGCCAGTAATCCATTCTGTAAGCCATTGAAATGGATGAGCTTAGTGAATGCTCACGGCCCATAACCATGCCCATGGAGTGGACGTTGCGTCGCCCCGAGGGCACGCGGCCGGCCGCCGACCGTCACGCGATCGACATGTGAAGTGCCGGCCTTGTCGTGTTGAAATGATGCGATAAACGTTCGTCCTATAAGTCGAAGTATTATGGGACGGCGGGAGTCTTGAGGCGGCGCTGGTGCGGTAGGCTGGGCGTATGGCTCAAGGGCAGGCTTCGCGGCCGCGGGTGTATTTCAGGGATCGTGCGGCGCTGCGGGCATGGCTCGAGGCCAATCACGCCTCGCACGGGTCGATCTGGCTCGAGTACGACAGGGCGGAGCGCGGGGTTGCGGGCGCGACGTCGAGGCTGCTCACGTACGACGACATCGTTGAGGAAGCGCTGTGCTTCGGGTGGATCGACAGCGTGACGGGTTCGGTTTCGCCGGCGCGGGCCAGGCTCTACTTCTCGCCTCGCAAGCCCGGGGGCGGGTGGTCGGCGCTGAACAAGAAGCGGATCGCCAAGCTCGAAGAAGCGGGGCTGCTGCACGAGTCGGGGCTTGCCAAGATCAAGGCGGCCAAAGCGGACGGATCGTGGACAGCGCTGGACGCGATCGAGGCGCTCCGGATGCCTGCGGATCTTGGTGATGCGCTCTCGAAGCGTGCACGGGCCAAGGCCAACTACGACGCGTTTCCGCCCGGCGCGAAGAAGCAGATCCTCGCATGGGTGCTCAGCGCCAAGCGTCCCGAGACGCGTCGGGCGCGAATCGATGAAGTGGTCAGATTGGCGGGATTGAACATCCGCGCGGGCGATCCGCAGGCGCGGAAGGATGCTGCGGCGAAGAAGTCGAAGGCGCCGACGACTCGGACGAAGCGCGGGCTGTAGACGTTCAGACGGCGCGGTCGGTCTTGCGGAACGCGACCAGGTAGAGCAGCGTGGCCGCGACGATCCAGCCCACGCCGATGAGGGCCGCGGCCAGGGTCTTGCGATCCACGTAGGAGCCCGCGACGACGCCCAGTTCGCCGATCACGAAGATCAGCGGGACGATGGGATAGAGCGGCACGCGGAACTGCCCGGGCGCGGGGGCGTGACGCCTGCGCAGAATGATGAGGGCCGCTCCCGTGAGGGCGAAGAAGACGCCATCGATGAAGACCGCGCCGGTGAGGAGCGTGTCGACGCCGTCGAACCCGGCCAGCGCGAGCAGGATCAACGCGGTGGCGGACAAGAGCGCGATCGCGGCGATGGGCGTGCGGAAGCGGGGGTGGAGGTTGGCGAAGGAGGCGAAGAAGCGGCCGTCGGAGGCCATGGATTGCAGCAGGCGCGGGCCTGAGAGGAGCTGGGCGTTGAGGACGCCGAAGGCGGAAACGCCGACCGCTGCGGCGATCACGCGTGCGCCGAAGCGCGGGTAGACGGCGCTGACCGCGTCGGCGGCCAGGGCCTTGCTCGTCGTGACGCCCTGGTAGCCGAGCAGGTGCAGATAGGCCCAGTTGGAGAGCAGGTAGATCGCGATCACGATGACGGTGCCCGCGAGGATGGCGCGCGGCAGGTTGCGTGCGGGGTCCTTGACCTCGCCCGAGATCCAAAGGGCGTGCTGCCAGCCTCCGAAGGCAAAGAGCGTGGGGACCAGCGCGCCGAGGATTCCGAGGATGACATTGCCCGAGGCGGGGCTGGCGGGCGTGGGGGCCGGCGTGGGGTGATTCGGCGCGAGGAACAGCGCCAGTGCGGTGATCACGATGAGCGTGAGCACTTTGGAGAAGACCGTGAGGTTCTGGATGCGGGAGCCCCACTTGACGCCCACGAGGTTGGCGATGGTGACCAGGGCGATGAGCGCGCTGGCCGCGAGGAACTGGCCGCGGGGGTCCAGTTCGTGTGCGCCGGCGGCGATGGCCAGGTTGCGGGCGCAGATCACCGCGATGATGCCGATGGCGCCGGCCTGAACCGCGGTGGCGTTGCAGAAGACGAAGAGGAAGCCCGGGAGCGGGCCGTAGGCGTCACGGAGGATCTGGTACTGCGCTCCCGCGGCGTGGTAACGGCCTCCGAGCTCGGCGAAGGTGAGTGCGCCGCAGAGGGCGATGACGCCCGCGATGCACCACGTGAGCATCGCCAGGCCCGGAGAACCCGCGAGCAGCGCGACGCGCGAAGGTGTGAAGAAGATGCCGACGCCGACGATGGCGCCGATCACGACGCAGGCCGCGTCGAGCGGGCCGAGAACGCGGGCGGGCTTGGCCGCTAAGCGATCGACAGAGACAACGTCATGGTGAAGCACCAGGCCTCTGGGTGTGTGTGCGCCCTGAGTCATCGATGAACCGGCGTTCTCCTTGGTCATTCAGCGAGATTACCGAGTCATCGCTGTGACTGCGGGATCTACGCGGATTGGTTCTCAGTCTGTTCGTATGCGTGATCTGTATACGAGGGCTCTCGCATAGTGTTTTGCACTATGAAACAGCTCCAAACCATCGTCGTGGCGACCGACTTCACGGACGGCTCGATCCCGGCTCTGGAGCAGGGGCTCCGGATCGGCGCTTGGCACCGCGCCAAGGTCCGCGCGGTGCATGTGGTGGAGATCATCCTCGGGCTCGAGCCCGAGCCTCAGCTTGCTGCGATGCACATGGCGATGCAGGAAGGGATGATCGAGCAGGCCAAGCTCGACTGGTCCAAGCTGGTCCCGAAGGTGAAAGGGCTCGATCAGGTCACCTGCGAGATCGCGATCGACGGCCGCGTGCGCGGCATCCTGACCGAGGCCCAGGCGCGCAAGGCCGAACTGCTGGTCATGGGGGCGACGCCGACCTCGCCCGGAGACATCGGCTATGGCGCGATCACCGCGTCGTGCGTTCGGCATGCGCCGTGCTCCGTGCTGATCGTGCGCCAGAAGCACGCGGGCGCGTTCAAGCATGTGCTGGCGTGCGTCGACTTCTCGCCCGCGTCGCTCGAGGCGCTGGAGCAGGCGACCCGGATCGCGACGCAGGACTCGGCCAAGCTCACGGTGATCCACGACTACCGCGCGCCGTGGCGCGAGCGGCGCGTGCGTGATCTGCCCATGGTCAAGGACCCGGTCTTCCAGGAGAACTACGTCAGGGCGCTGGAGGCCAAGCTTGCGGAGTTCACCAAGCCTCTGGAGCACGAGCTCACGCACCTGAAGGCGGAGCGGATCGTGTGCGCCGCCGAAAGCCACCGCTCGGGGATCGTGGACGCGGCCCGGAACGTGAACGCGGATCTGGTTGTGCTCGGCACGCGCGGGCGGACCAACCTGCGGGATGTCTTGCTCGGGAGCACCGCGGAGAAGGTGCTGGCCGAGGCGCCGTGCTCGGTGCTGGCGGTGCGGGCCAGCTGAGCCGCGCCGGAGGGTTCAAAAACGAACAGGCTCCTCGTTGCGTACGAGGAGCCTGTCGAGTTCCACACCACGGCTCATTCGGGCGGCTTCCACATGCCGTGCCGGCGTAGCACGCCGGTAGACTCACGGCGGCCAGCCCCGAGGGGGGCTGCACGTCGGATGTCGGGAAACAAGCCGACGTGAGCGCGAAAACCGTACATTCGAGCGCGGCAGCACCGGCCTGGCGACCGCGAACGCCTTCGCGTTCGCCAACCTGTGTGCAACCGCCCCAAGTCCTTGCAGACTCGAGCTTCCGGAAATATGACCCCGCTTCCTGAAAATGCCAATCAACTGGATGAATCTGCGCTCCGGTCCTCAGATTCCCCAGGTTTACGGGGAGACCCCCGGGGGAGGGACGCGTGAAGCAAGGCAGAATCGGCATCATGGGGGCCATGGCCCAGGAGGTCGGCGCGATCGCGGAGGCGATGCGGACCGAGCGGGTGGTGCACCGGGGAGGCCGGGAGTTCAGGCTCGGAGAGCTGGCCGGGAGGCCCATCGTCCTGGCGATGTCGCGCTGCGGGAAGGTCGCGGCGGCAACCACCGCGGCCCACATGCTCCTGGAGCATGATGCGCGGGCGATCATCTTCACCGGGCTTGCGGGAGCGGTCGAGCCCGCGCTTCGGGTCGGGGACATCGTGGTCGCGGACCGGCTCTGGCAGCACGACATGGACGCCTCGCCCATCTTCCCAAGGCTTGAGATCCCGCTCACAGGCAAGAGCTGGATTGCAGCCGACCACGCCTGGCGCGAAAAGCTCAGGCGGGCAGCGGAGGCGTTGGCCCTGGAGGAACTGGCCAGTGGTCCGCAGGCGGCGGCGCTCGCGGCGCTGGGGATCCGGGGGCCGCGCGTCGTGGTGGGGGATGTCGCGACGGGGGACCAGTTCATCGGGAGCCCGGCGTTGGGAGCCCAGGTGCGCGAGCGGGTGCCGACCGCGTTGTGCGTGGAGATGGAGGGGGCCGCGGTGGCCCAGGTGTGCGACGACCACCAGACGCCCTTCGCGGCGGTGCGGACGATCTCGGACAGCGCCGACCACGCAGCGGCGCTCGACTTCGACCGCTTCCTGACGAGCGTCACAGGCGTGTACGCGCTGGGCGTGATCGCGCGGGCGCTGCAGCTTGACGACTGAGTGGCAAGGGGCCGTGCGGGCGTTTCAGGGCTTTTCGCGCAGGAACTTCAATGCCGCATCGAGGACCTGATCAGCGCCTGGCTTGAAGTCCACGGGCATGTCGGGCGCGACGCCCTTGCCTTCGATGCGTGTGCCGTCGGGCGCGTAGTCCTGCCAGCTCGGGATATTGACGATGACCTGGTTGGGAAGCTCGTGCGGGCGGGGATTGCCTGAGGAGCCGAAGGAGGTTGCGCCGAAGCGCGTGATCCTTGGCGGCTGGGCGAGCATCAGCAGGAAGGACTCGTTCGAGCTCATGCACGCCTGGCCTTGCAGGACCGCGACGCGGCCTTTGAAGCGGGTGGACTCGGCAGCGGGGGTGATGACGCGGTCGTTGAGCTCGCCTTCGCCCAGTGGCTTGGTGATGTCCCGGCTACGCCACTTGGAGTAGACCGCTTGTTCGCTGATGAGTCGGGCTGCGAAGGTGCGGGCGGTGGATTCATCGCCGCCGCCGTTGAGCCTGACGTCGATGATGAGACCGGGCGCGTCGAGCATGTCATCGAGTGCGGCGTGGGCGGGGGCGAGCAGGGCTTGGTCGCTCGGCCAGGAGTTGATCTGGATGTAGCCGATGCCGTCGGGGAAGTGGCCCGTGGAGACGACCTCGTTCTGGACGCGGAACTCGGGGACGACGCTGGGGAGAAGTGCGGGATTGACGTTGATGGTGGGGGTGGCGCGGAAGGTCGCGAAGGTCATCCCGTCGGATTGGAGGGTGAGGTGCGGGTCCTTGGCGTGCGCGAGGATCTGGAGGATGGAGCGGACGAACGGGCCGCGCTGGGTGTTGGGCGCGGGTGTGGCGCGGGCGTCGCGGAAGAGCTGATCCCAATCGAGGCTGAGGCGGTCGTAGTACGCGTAGTCCTGATACAGGGCTTGCTTGAGCTCGTCGAAGGACTGGTCATTCAAGCCTGGGGGCAAGGAGACGCGCGTGGGGCCCTGGTTGGCGGGGAGCGTGCGGAAGGTGATGGGCTTGAACTCGGCGGGCTCGTCGTTGACGGAGCGGAAGTTCTGGGCCGAGGGGCAGTTGATCGAGAACGTGTAGACGTGGTCGGGTTCGAGTTTGACGGGGACCCGGAGCTGGCGCGGGGAGTTCCACGTGGGGCGGTTCGTGATCTTGGGGAAGGCGGGGCCTCCGCCGCAGATCGACATGCTGCCCTTCATGTCCTGGTCGAACGTGATGGTGATGAACGCGGTGGTGGGGTCGACGTCGGCGTCGGCGTTCTCGGGCATGGTCGCGATGGCGGTGGGAGGCTTGGCCAGGGCCAGGCCGGCCTGAAGGGTCAGGAGGCAGGCGAGCAGCGCCGGGCGGCTCCAAGGCGACGTGCAGCGGTTCATCAGCGGCCTTTCTGTGGGCTCCGGAGCGGGTTTTCGGCGGCAGCCATGGTAATCGGACCTGCGCAGGCGGAGCAACCAGCGCCGTGGGTCGTTTCGGGCGGTGCGGGCGAGCCTCATCGGGTGCGCTTGCTGGTCATCGGGAACTCTGTCTGGCACATCTGAGGGCAATCGAACCTGTTCGCAAGATCTGTCTGGCCTCGTCGCCTTGCGGCACTTGCGGAACGATGCGCGGTCGCTGACGGAACGGGACCGCGCCGCTGGAGACAGCGACATGAAACTGAATACACGTGTTGCGATTGGTGTGGTTGCGCTTTGCGCCGGTGCGTCGTTCGCGAATGCGGACGTGGTCTATGTGAACTCGACCAAGGCACCGGTTCAGTCGATCCTCGCGGTCGGACCCGAAGGCACCTACCACATCTCCGACAAAGGCGACGACATGTTCCTGAAGAGCGCCCCGGGCGTGAACGCCTCGGTGCAGTCCTTCGGGCTCGGCAACAACTACTGGCTCGACACCCGCGCCTACGACATCTATCTCTCCCACAAGAAGGGCCAGGGCCTCACCTACAAGCTCATCAGCCAGGGCATCACCCGCACCCTCACCCTCGCTCTGCCCTACGGCAAGAGCAACGCCTCCGGCGGCGGTGATGGCGGCGGCGACGGCAGCGGTGGTGGTGGCGGTGGTGGTGACGGCAGCGGCGGCGGGAACGGCAGCGTGCCTCCCAACTGGTACAACGCCATCCGCTGGGACATGTTCGCGACCCGCACCAACTCCAAGACCCTCTTCGCGTGGTTCACCTTCTCCAGCCCGGATCTGGCCATCGCCGACGGCGCGTTCTACAACGGGCAGGCCAATCCCAACCTGGGCAGGCCTCACGCGGAGCAGTGGATCGTGTCCAACGGCAACCTGCTCGACCATGACTGGACCGCCTTCGGTCGCGTCCAGTGCTTCATGGACTCCCAGCTCAATCAGGACGACAACGCGATCGGCGCCAACGTGACGCTGCTCGCGGTGCAGAGCCCCGTGGTCCCCGCGCCCGGCGCGGCGGTCATGGCGGGCGTGGCCTGCCTCACCGGCTTGCGTCGTCGCCGGTAACGCGATGGGTTTCCAGCGGCCCCCTTGCCGAGATTGCCCAGGCGGGGGGAGTGGTCACGGACGCGTCTGAGAACCGTGCCAAAGTCTGACGCCGGTGGCGATCGTCCCGGCCGTTTGGGATGTTCGGTGTGGCGGGTCCATGACCCCGCCAAGACGAAAGGCAACGACCCAGCGACTTAACGACCCAGCGACTCAGCGAGCATGCGAGCACAACAACCGGCGTGGCGGGGCCTCCGGGACTTCGTCACGCCGGCTGCGCTTTTGCACGCTCAGGGCTGCTGGAGCTGCTGGATGAACGCGTTGGCCTCGGCGATCGACGCCTCCATCTCCTTCACGAGCTTGTCGACGTCGGATTGGAGCTGCCCGGCCTGGGTCTGCAGGGCCGCGATGGCGCGGGCGTTGAGGTTGTGCTTCATGTAGAGCACCTGGTCGCGGAAGGCGGTCAGCACCGGGTCCATCTTGGAGGCGGAGTTCTTCATCACGGTGATGAGCTTCTCGTACTGCGCCTTGGTTGCGTTGAGCTGACCTTCGCTGGACTTGCGGAGCTCCGCGGACTGGTATTGGGAGAGCTCGGCCTTCCACTCGTTGAAGAGCGCGTTGGCGACGGTCTCGGTCTGATCGATGCGTGAGCGGAAGGAGTCGGCGCGGGACTGGCAGCGCTCGTACTCGGACTTGATCTTGCGGTAGCGGTCCTCAAGCTCCTTGGTCTGGGCGCTCCCGGCGGTGCCCGTCACCTCCAGGAACTCGTGCAGGGCGGACTCGAACTGCTTCTTGGCCTGATCCTGCGAGTCACGCGTGATCGTGACCTTGTCCACGAGCTGGTCGCGCTTGGCGTAGCCGAGCTTCTCCTTGGCAGCGATCATCGTCGAGGAGCAGCCCGAGAGCGTCATCGACGCGGGCACGGCGGCGAGCAGGGCTGCGACAGCAAGCGTGTGGGTTCGCATGGGAACATCGTACCACCGGGCCGTTTGGAGAGGGTGCCGGGCCCGGCGCACGAAAAAGCCCGGCGTGCGGGCCGGGCTCGAGAGCTTGCGAAGGGCTCGGAGGTTCAGCGCGTGACGCGGGAACGCACGATGAGGGCAAGGCGGACCACGTACAGCAGCAGGACCACCAGCGCCAGCCCGGTGAGGGCGACGGTCGCGGTGGAACCCAGATAGGTCTCACCCGTGGCGATCATGCGGTCGCTGCGGAGCGCGTGCGAGAGACGCTCGCCTCCGATCAGGGCGGTGACCACCGCAGCCTGCACCCAGAGGAGGGCGATCACGAACGCGAAGACCGCCCAGCGGTAGGCGATGAACTTCCAGCGCTCGGCGCTGGAGCGGCCCTTGGCGGTCAGGTAAAGCTCGTTGACGGGCATCCAGAGCGTGAGCAGCAGGTAGAAGATGCCGCCGATGCCGGTGCCGGGAAGACCTGCGAACATGGTTCAAACTCCAGGAAAGCGATGAGACCAGAGAGCGAGAGAGCGAGAAAGCGACCGAGCGAGGGGGACACGAGGGGCTTAGTGGCCCTTCTCGAACGTCTTGAGTTCGCGGCCTGAAACGAACTCGTTCCAGAACGCGGCCATCATGAAGACGCTGTTGACAAAGCGGATGACGAAGAAGCCCGGGATCGAGCCCAGGGCCTTGCGGATCTCGCCGCGGCGGGCCGCGGTCGTGAGCACCGGGACCATGACCATCGGGAGGTCCAGGACGTAGGCGAGCAGGAAGACCGGGTGGACGAAAATCGCCAGGAGCGGGATGAGGACGAACAGCCCGACGACCGCCATGATCGCGTCCCAGATCGCGACGCCGACCATCTTGCCCATGATGGGCATGTGGACGATGTCCTGCCAGTGGACCTTGACGTTCTGCACGAAGCCATGCGACCAGCGGCGGAGCTGCTTCTTGAGGAACGCGAAGTTGTGGGGCTCGACGGGGTAGCACACCGCGTCCTCGACGAAGCGGACGTCCAGGCCGAGCTTGTAGACCGACCAGGTCAGGTCCATGTCCTCTCCGACGGTGCGCATCGACCAGCCGCCGAGCTGCTTGAGCACGCTCGTGCGGTACGCCGAGAAGCAGCCCGAGGCGATGAGCGGGCGGCGGTAGTAGTCCTGGATGGGCTTGTAGAAGGTGAAGGCGTAGAGGTATTCGACGTAGCGGCCGCGTTCCCAGAGGGTGTTGATGTTGCGCGGGATCACCATGCCGCAGACGATGGCGGTGCGGGGATCGTCCTTGCCGTTGACGTCCTTGAACTCGGCCATGAGGCGTTCGACCGCGTTGGGCGCGAGCGAAGTGTCGGCGTCGATGGCGAGGGTGAACTCGGTCTCGATGGTCGCCAGCGCGAAGTTGAGGGCGCTGGCCTTTGAGCCGCAGTTGCGGGGCGGGCGGATGCACTCGACGCCCTGATCGGCGAAGCTGCGGGCGACGTCGCCTGTGTTGTCGGTGGAGCAGTCGTCCACGACGATGATGCGTTCGGGCCGGACGGTCTGTTCGAGGACGGACTTGATGGTCGCCGCGACGAACTTCCCCTCGTTGTACGCGGGAATCATCACGGTGAGTCCCGCAGCGGTGCGGCGCGGGCCGGGCTGGCGCGCTTCCCGCGCTGGCGCGGAGCGCTGCACGCGTGGGCGCCAGCGCAAGGCTTGGGAGAGGGACTGCGTCGCGGATTCGGTGGCCGAATGGGTCGCGGACTGCACAGCTTGGAACAAGGCGTTCATCGGGACTTCGCGCCGGCACCAACCCGCTGATCCCGCCTGACGACCACCCGGTCCGGGGATGGATCGGGAGCGCGGGGCGTTCCCAGGATCGATCCGGCGGCACAGGGCGAGCGCGCAGCGGTATCGCACGTGCGTGGTGCGTGTTGTTTGGTTCTTGGCGCGACCTTTGGGTCACTGCATGCGAGCGGTTACCCGCGATACCCGCCTTGGGGGCGTCTGACAACGCCGAGAGGGCAGGCACGGGTCCGGCGCTCCTGCGTTCCAACCGGCTCGGGAATGACCCTTGCCTGCTGGTCCGCCCGCCTGGCCGCCCGCGGGGACCGGGGACCCGACCGTTTCCGTCGGATCCGCGTGTAGGACTATATATCGACGGATGCCTCAGTCCAGTTCCAGAATCATCGGGAAACGCCGAGCGGATCGGCCTATCTCAGGTTGAGCGCAGGGCTTGCCCGAGGTTTCGTCCGGCGTCCGGTTATGCGATCAAAAACCGGTCAAAGACCAATCAGAGTGGCCCCTCACCGCTCAAGCGCCCCGGGCGCAGGGGTTCAGACCGCCATCTCTGGCGTGGGTGCACGACCGGTGACCCGGCGCAGGTATTCAGGCCAGATGCTCGAGCCCGTGAGCCGGTCGTGGTGCAGGAACATGAGCGCGGCCATGTCCGGATGGCGCAGCACTTCATGCAAAATCATCGCGGCGCGGAGCAGGCGATCGGGATCCAGCGTGTGCAGCCTGGTCATGTCGGGGATGTAAATCGCGTCGGCCCACATCGTCTGCGTGCCCAGCTTGGGATTGCCCTGCGCCTGCGCGCTGGGCTTGAAGGGATGAACGAAGCTGGCGGAGGGCTGGGAGAGTCGGTGAAGCAGGAAGCCCCGGGCGCGGAGGAACGCGTCCACCTCCGCGAACAGGGGCTGGCCTTTGTACATCGGGAGGAACTCGACCTCGCACTGGATGACCGCGGTCTGATCCAGGAGACGAACGCTCCCTCGGAGCACGTCGAGCTCGGCGCCTTGCACATCGAGCTTGAGGTAATGGCACGTGGTGACTTCGGTGACGTCATCAAGTCGGTGCGTGCGGATGGGCATGCGCTTGACGACGCGCGTCAACGCTTCGATCGCGGGGAAGTGGCGCAGCAGTTCGGTGTTGGGCTCGTACAGCGACGAGGTCATCGCGGAGTTGGTGATGTAGAAGGTGCGCTCCGTGCCGTCGCCGATGGCGTAGGGCAGGAACACCTGGTCCGGGCCTGCCATCGCGTTGAGCTTGTCGCACTCGGGGCCGATGGGCTCGAAGCCGATGACGCGCGAACCCGGGCGACCCAGCAGGTTCCGATAAAGCACGTCGGCCTCGCCGAGCCACATGGCGCCGACGTCAATGATGTGCATCGGGGGCGGGTCTTTGATCAGGTCGTAGATCGAGAACATGCGATCCGAGATACGGCAACTTCCCGCATCGGATCGATGAACATCGAACAATTTGCGCCGTGGCGTTCCCGGAAACCGTTACGCAATCCCGCTTTGTCTGGCAACTTCCCGGTTCCGGGAAAGCAAGGCTAATACATAGATCATGTTGAATGAATTGTCGAGCACGTGTCGCTTGTGCAGCGGCCGGTGAGCTTCAGGCGGTTGCGTGCGAACCACGCGTAGGCCAGATCAAAGAGCGGCCTGAGCACAGGCCAGGCGGTGGGTGCCATGAGCCAGCCATGACCCAGCGCTTTCCATGCGAGCCTGAAGACTTCCATCCCGGTGACGATGCTGCCGTCGGCGCGCACGCCGTGGATCTCGGCCATGACCTGGTCCATGCTCCGGCCGAAGCGCGCGGGATTGAAATCCGGCGCGGAGATGTCCAGGAGCGCCAGCCTTCCCCGGCCTCGGTCCAGGCGCATGAGCATCTTGCCCTCCCGGCGGCAGAGCGGGCAGGCGTTATCGATCAGGATGGTGAACTCCGGGGTGGTCACGGGGAAGGATTCGGGCCAGGTCCGGGCTGGATTCGGGGCCCGAGGGAGGCGGGGGCGAAACCGGTGGGTCTGGTCCGGCGAACTGTCGGGGGGAGACTGGTTCTGGATATGATCGGGTGCCGGATTGTCCGGCCTCGGTCCGTCGGTTGTGCATGTGGAGCGTGTCGGCCTTGAGTGCAGCTTCGACCATCATCGATGCCAGTTCAAAGACGCTGGCGCAGTGGATTGTGGATCGCCAGAGCGAAGCCAGTCCGGCGCTGGAAAGCCGGTACTCCGGCGTGGGCGAAGGCGAGTGGTTCACGGACTGGGTGTCGGACACCCGCGGCCGTTTGAGCGCGCTGGCCGAGGCCCTGGCCTTCGACTCCCCGGCGCTCTTTGAGAGCGAGGTCGCCTGGTCGAAGGCGGCGTTCGTCTCCCGCGGCGTGCCCCTCGAAGACCTGCGCGAGAACCTGCTCGCCATGCGGTCGGTCCTGGGCGAGCGTCTTCCCGATCGCGAGCGGGCTCGCGCGGGCGCGATGCTCGAACGCGCGCTGGGCGTGCTCGAGGGCGAGGAAGTCTGCTCGGTCTGCGTGCTCGAGCCCGGCGGGCCCTACGGCTCGACGCCGCACGTTTCGGCCGCCCGGCGGTACCTGCTTGCGCTGCTCGAAGGGCGGCGTGATCAGGCGGTCGACCTGGTCGTGACCATGGCCCGCAACGGGACGCCCTTGGAAGAGATTTACCGCTGGGTGCTCGAGCCTGTCATGATCGAGGTCGGCAGGCTCTGGCTCATCGGCGATGTGAGCGTGGCGGACGAGCACTACGCGACCGCTGCGACCGAGATGGCGATGTCGAGATTGCACGAGTTCGTGGGGCGGGTCCCGCGGATCGGCAAGACGCTGGTGGCGGGCTCCGGCGGCGGGGACCTGCACGCGATCGGGATCCGCATGGTCTCGGACCTCTTCGAGTCCCGCGGCTGGTCGAGCCACTATCTCGGGGCCAACTCGCCGGGCTTTGCGCTCTCCGAAGCGGTCGAGCGTGTCAGGCCCGAGCTGGTCGCGATTTCCGCGAAGCTCACGCACCACGTGCGTGCGACCGCGGCGATCATCCGCGAAATCCGAATGGGCGATCACGGCGCCGCGGTTCCGATCCTGGTGGGCGGGATGCCCTTCTGCCTCGATCGCGAGCTGGCCCGCAAGGTCGGGGCCGATGGCTTTGCGATGACCGCATGGGACGCGGTGGAAGCGGGCGAAAAGCTCGTCAAGCGGGCCTGATCAGCACTCATCTCCGAGAGTTGAACTCCGGCGCAAAAAAGCTCCGGGGCCGCGGCGACACACCGCGACCCCGGGGGAGTGCTGGATTGGAGAGAAGAAGCGAGCAGCGAGAGAGCGAAAGAGCGAGCGAAGCGTTGCGAAGGCGTGCTTCGTGCGGGCGTTTGTTGATGGCTTTGCGGGCTTTGGGAAATCCTCCCACGCCTGCTGGGGCGTGGGAGGCGGAGGAGAGATCGTTACTTGATCGCGATGACGCGCTTGCGGGCTTCGGCGGACTTGGGGAGGCGGAGCTCGAGCACGCCGTCCTTCAGTTCGGCCTCGGCCTTGTCGTGCGCGACCGCTTCGGGCAGGGCGATGCTGCGCATCACCGAGCCGGAGCGGCGTTCGCGGCGGAGGTACTTCTTGTCGGAGGTCTGCGACTCCTCGGTGCGGGTCGCGGTGATCGTGAGCACGCCGTCGTGGACCTCGACGTTCACGTCCTCCTTGCGGAAGCCCGGCAGGGAGGCGTGGATGATCAGGTTGTGTTCGTCCTCAGAGATGTCCACGGCGAGGGCGCTGATGTCGGGAGCGGCCTGCGCCGTTCCACCGTTCGCGTCGCTGAAGAACTGATCGAAGAACCGGCTCATGTCGGCGACGTTCGGGAGCGTGGCGAAGGGATCGCGGATGGTCATGTACTTCATGGATATCTCCTTTCGCGGCGTGCATGTTGGTTTCCTGCCGCGGGGCGTTTGCTGGATCGCCCGGCAAGAACACAAATGCGAAGTGCGTGCCAGACGTTTGCGCGGGTCCGCAGCGCGGTTCTTCCGAGGCCCAACCCCCTCGCCGCGGCCCACGAGCGTTGTTTGTCCGGACTCACCTGGGGCCGGCGCTGTCAACCAGACAGTTGAGTGCCAAACCGGCAGATCGGGGCCTTGGGGAAAGGTCCAGAGCCTGGCGCGTCCGGAGGTCCTTTAATCCACTCCCCGGATCCCGGGGCCCGGACCCCGGGGAAGGAGCGGCTATGAACGCATCGGGCGTGATCGATCTTCGTTCGGACACTGTCACCCGTCCCTCGGCGGGCATGCTCGAAGCCATGACCCGAGCGCCGCTGGGCGATGACGTGCTCGGCGATGATCCGACGGTGCATGAGCTCCAGCGGATGGTCGCGGACCTGCTTGGCAAGGAGGCGGCGTGCTTCGTGCCTTCGGGGACGATGGCCAATCAGGCTGCGATCCGCGCCCACACCGAGCCCGGTGATGAGGTGATCTGCCACGCCAACTCCCACATCATCCATTACGAGACGGGTGGGCCCGCGGCCCTCTCGGGCGTGATGGTCGCGCCGCTGGCAGGCCCGCGGGGATTCTTCGAGGCCTCCGACGTCGTGGGTGCGATCCGTTCGGAGTACGTCGCGTTCGCACGCTCGAGGCTCGTCGTCATCGAAAACACCAACAACCGCGGCGGCGGATCAGTCTGGCCACTGGAGAAGATCAAGCAGGTGACCGCAGCGGCGCGCGAGCACAAGCTCCGCACCCACCTGGACGGCGCCAGGCTCTGGAACGCCTGCGCCGCGACGGGGATCGCCCCGCGTGAATACGCCGCCCAATTCGACACGATCTCGGTCTGCTTCAGCAAGGGCCTGGGCACGCCCGTGGGCTCGGCGGTGGTCGGGAGCAAGGAACTGATCGCCAAGGTCGCGCGCATCCGCAAGATGTTCGGCGGCGCGATGCGGCAGTCGGGCCTTCTGGCAGCTGCTGCGATCTACGCGCTCAAGCACAACCGCGAGCGCATGGTCGAGGACCACGCCAACGCCAAGGCGCTGGCCAAGGGTCTGGCGACCATCCCGGGCGTCAAGGTCGATGCGACGGAGGTCGAGACCAACATGGTCTTCTTCGACCTGGATCCGAGCGTTCCCATGAACGCGGCGGAACTGGTCGAGAAGGCCAAGCAGCGGCACGTGTGGATCATGGCGACCGCGCCCCGGCGTATCCGCATGGTCACGCACCTGGACGTGCCGGCGTCGGTGATTCCGAAGGCGATCGACGCGGTCCGCGACTCGCTGCGCTGAGCCGAGCGTGGCTTAGTAGTCGCGACCTTGGGCGCCGTCCTCGGTGTTGTGCAAGGGCGTGGCGTCGTTGTTGTTGAGCGGGTTGGCGACCCCGGGCTTGGCGTCCTTGGGGTTCTTCAGGTCCGAGTGCCCATCGACGAAGGCCATCGCGGTGGGGGCGTCAAAGAGGTTGGAGCCCGGCACGCGCTTGGGTTCCTTGGGGTGATACGCCAGGTCGGCGTCCCACAGGATGACCTTGCTCGAGGGGAAGGTGACGTCGGACTGCGCGTTGGCGCGGAGGAGCCCGTCGTCCACGATCCCGCCGGTGCCGCCCTTCTTCCAGAGCGAGCCCTGCGCCAGGAACGAGTTGGAGTAGCGGAACGAGACGTCGGAGATCTCGCCCCCCAGGCCCGGCCTTGGTGTTTCGGGCAAGGCGGTCGAGCGGCCTGGCGAGACCCAGGTCGAGTAGTTCTCAGGCCAGGGTGCGACCTTGTAGAGCAGGCCGGGCCAGAGGAACGCCAGCGTCCAGATCTGGCTGGTTCCGATGAGGGTGTGATCCGGGTACCACTTGACGAAGAAGATCCCGGGAGGCGGGGGCGGGCCGTCGAGCGTCTCATCGGGGCGCACGCCCGAGATGATGTAGGGATAGCACTTGAACGTGTCCTGATAGAGCTGGAAGCTCGTGTTGATGCTGCGCGAGTTGGCGACCGCGAGGAGCTCGCGGGAGCGGATGCGGGTCTTGCCCAGCGCGGGGAGCAGGATCGCGATCAGGACCGCGACGATCCCGATGACCACGAGCAGCTCGATGAGCGTGAAGCCTTGGCGGCGCGGCTTGTGCGAGTCGGACATGGGGCGTCCTCCCTTCTCGGGTGAGGGTTGAAGCGGGCGGGAAGACGGGTTACTTGGTCGAGTCCAAGGGCTTGTCGGCGGGCTTGTGCTCGGCCTTGTCGGCGTCGGCATCCCCGAAGCTGGTCTTGATCTTGGCGCCCTGTTCCTTGGCGGCCGAGAGGATGAGGTTCATGAGCTGGGTCTGAACGTCGGGGCTCTTGGGATAGAGGTTGTACGCCGCGGGCTGCCAGAGGCCCTCGGGCGTCTGGGCCATGATGACGCCGATCTCCATGTCGGGCGTGGTGTTCGTGGAGTCCTTGAGCTTGGCGGGGACTTTGACCTCGTAGGCGGGGAGCTTCTGGCTCGCGTAGTCACGGACCGCGGGGAACGAGTCGGTGCGCATCGAGATCAGCGAACCGAAGTTCATGCGCTGCTGAGGAGCGGCTCCCGGTGCCGCGCCCGGTGCAGCGCCCGGTGCAGGGGCGGGGGAGCCATCGCCGGGGGTTTCGCCCGGATTGGCGCGGATGGTGCGGACCGTCGCGCCGGGCGGGATGTTGACGCCGGGCGGCAGGTTGTCCTTGGTCACGGTCTGGGTGTCTTCCGCGGTGACGCGGAACTGGCCGCTGCCCGGCGTGGGAGCGCCGCCCGGCATGCCCCGCATGGAGGGAGCGCCGAAGGCGATGTTGGCCATGTCGAGCTGTGCGCCCTCGAGGAGCTTGGGGAGCGGGTTGCGCCGGATGGGCTTGGACGGGTCGTTCTCGCGGGGCGTGCCCCCCAGCGCGACGATGGACTGATTCAGCGCTTCGGGTGAGCCCGCGATCATGCCTTCCAGCGCGATGCGCGTGCGGTCCGCCAGGGCGTTCTGATCCGCGGAGGTGACGTTGCCCGCTTCAGGCGACGCCTGGATCGCAGCCGCGATCTTCTCGGGAAGGTTCGTCAGCGCGCTGGAGCCATCTTTGCTCGTCACGGTCTGGTACTGACGCGGGGCGGCCTTCTTCTCTTCTTCTTCCGCGGCGACCTTGGCGGCTTCCTGCATCTGCTTGCGCTGCTCGGGCGGGACGTTCATGCCGAGGCCGCCGCGGGCGTCCTTGCGGTCGAAGTTGCGCTCGTCGCGGGTGGCCGAGTAGGCCCACACCGCGGCGCCGAGCCCGACGACCGCGACCAGGGCAGCGGCCACGACCTTGATCTGACCACGGGCGGAAACCACCCGACTCTCCAACTCCGAAAGACGCTGCTTGGAAAAGTGCATGCGGATCTCCTGGCCAGCCTGCCCCACAGCGGGCTTGGATCCAAGATGCGCCGGTCCGGATCTCCCGTCAGGATTCTCCGGAAAAGTGGTGAGGTCCGGCCCCGGGTTAGACTCGGGGCATGGCGAGCAACTTCGGGGCGCAGCATGTCGGCGAGGGGTGGGCGGTCCGGTCGGCCGGCTGGTTGATGGCCGGGATGATCGCGGTCGGCATGGTCGGGTGCCGTGCGTCGGACCCCGCGGGGCCTTTCCGTTCGGAACTGACGCTCGCGGATGAGCCCGCGGAACTCGGGAAGCCCCCGAGCGGCGCGGGCTTTGAGATTTCCCAGGATCCGGCCCGGCCCGGGCTGGTGCTCTTGGGTCCCCCGACCGCCCGGGGATCGGTGCTCGACTCGACGCCGATCATCGATCCGGAGTTCCCGTTCAACGAGGCGCTGGTGTCGTGGAACATCCATGTGCCGCCCGGAGGCGGGGCGAGGCTCGAGCTGCGCGTCGGGCGGAGCTGCGCCGGCGGCGTGATCTGGTCGCCTTTTCTGTTCGTCACCGAATGGGGAGACAAGCCCCCGGGAGGCGAGCGGGTCGTGAGCTTCGAGGGTCTTTCCTCACCGAGCGGCGATGTGCAGATCACCGGGGTGTCGGGCAAGATCGACACGGATTACTTCCGGTCCAAGGACACCTTTGATGCGATCCAGTGGCGTGTGTTCGCGGTGAGCGGCCGTGAGCATCCGCCCACGCTGGAACGGGTGGCGCTGACGCGGACGGACAGGTTGCACGCGCTGAACGAACCGACGATCGGCGCCGCGACGTGCGCCGATGGGCTCGACCAGACGGGCGTGAGCCCGGTGGCGATCAAGGTGCCGTTTATCTCGCAGAAGAACGCTCCGAAAGACCTGTCGTCCAGGCTCTGCAGCCCGACGAGCGTGACGATGGTGATGGGGGCGCGGGGCGTGGATGCGTCCCTCAACCTCGTCGCGGAGACGGTCTACGACCGCGACCACAACATCTACGGCAACTGGCCTCGCAACGTCCAAGGCGCCTACCAGCTCGGCGTGCCCGGATACCTGCGCCGCTATTCGAATTGGAGCCAGGTCCTCGCGACCTTCCAAGAAGGCACGCCGATCATCGCGAGCATCCGCGCCAGACCGGGAGAGCTCCGCGGCGCGCCGTACCCGAAGACCGCGGGTCACCTGATCGTGCTGCGGGGATTCGATAAAGATGGCCGGGTGCTCGTAAACGATCCCGCGGGGAAGGACCCGGCGCAAGGCATGGTCACGTACGCGCGTGAGGACCTGGAACGAGTCTGGCTCCGACGCACCGCGGGGACAGCGTACGTTCTGCTCGAACCCACGCAAGGCCACACGCAGAAGTAAGCGCGAGCGATTGGAGGAAAGCGTGAGGTAGCACGCTTGCCCTTCAGGCAAGCGTGCTTTGTGGCGTGGGAGTTTGAGGGATCCGGATTGGACCAAGAAGGAGCACGGGTAGACACGGGTTGCAAACCCGTGCCACGAGGGTGGAGAGCATCACCATCAATGAGGACATTGATGGTGATGGCACCGGGAACGGACCCGGACCTTCGCGGATTCAGGTCCGGCCTTCCGGAATCCGGGATCGGGCGCATGGGACCGGAAGGAATCATGGGGTGGCACGCTTGCCCTTCAGGCAAGCGTGCTTTGTGGCGTGGGAGTTTGAGGGATCCGGATTGGACCAAGAAGGAGCACGGGTAGACACGGGTTGCAAACCCGTGCCACGAGGGTGGAGAGCATCACCATCAATGAGGACATTGATGGTGATGGCACCAGAAGCAGACCCGGACCTTCGCGGACTCAGGTCCGGCTTCGGGAGCTGGTTTACTTGATCATCTTGACGTCGAGCTGGGCGGTCGTGTCGAGCAGGCCTTTGACGCCCGCGATCGCGCCGTCGAGCACGACGTGGGTGGTGGCCCGCATGGAGCGAAGGAAGCCGATGCCGGTGTCCCACTCGGCCTGACCTCGATACGAGCCTTCCTTGACCTGGAAGCCCATCGTGCTGGCGGTACCAGGTTCGACGGCGCCATTGAAGTCGATGTTGGCGCTGGAGCCCGAGGCGGAGCGGAGCGTGTAGCGGGTGTTCATGGAGAAGTTGCCGACGGGCGAGCTCGACGCGCCGGCGTCGGTGGTCCAGGTTTCGCCCACGCGTGCGAGGTTGGAACCCGGATGGAGGTTGAGGAGTTGTCCGAACGCTGCGGGCTGCGCGCCGGGGACCATCTGGCCCGCGCCGCCCATCATGGAGGCGAGGCCCGCGAAGTTCCAGGCTTCGCCGCCGGTGACTTTGGTGACGTTCCCGCTCTCGTCGAAGGTGAGGGTCGTGACGCTCCCGACCAGTGGCCCGACGATGGAGGCGAGCATCTGGCCCTCGTCCATCTCCGCGAGCTGTCCCGGGCTTGCATTCTTCGGCGTTGACGAAGGCGTGGACTTGGACGCGGGGTTGGACGCGGGCTTGGTGGTCTTGCTGTCGAAGGTCACATCGATGTCGCCCGACTTGAAGCTCATCTTCACCGCATCGACGATCATGTCGACAGTGGCTGCACCCGAAGGCGAGACCTCGCGCGCCACGAAACGAAGTTCGAAGACCTGAGACATGCTCTGCGTCTGGGGTTCGGCTTTTTCCTTGTCCACCTGGTCGAGCTGCTGGACCAGCGCGGAGCCCTTGGACGATTGCTCCACGCGGAGCTTGAAGGGCTCGTTCAGTCTGAACTTGGGGCGCAGGTCGACGGTCTTGACGTTGCTCGGCGCCGCCGTCTCGCGCTTGGTCGCGGGGGTGAGGTCGCGGGGCGGGTCAATGCCTCCCGAGCCCGAAACCTGGGCGCTGGCGACCGAGGCCCACGCGCCGGCAGCCAGGACGATGAGCAAGCGGCAAGACGCGGGGCGGAGGCGGCGCATGGGGGCTCCTTGAAGGCTTCGCCGACGGGCAGCGTCGCCACTTCGGGATATCGGTCGTTGTACCCCCTGGCCTGGCGTCGGGTTGCGGGTTCGCAGCAGGGGGGCGTCGGATCGGAAACCGGCACCGCATGCCCCCGAACAAGCTTGAGGCGGGGCTTGGTTGAGGACCTGTTCGGGCGGGGTTATCCTCGACCGGGTCCGCTCAAGTTCACGCGGGAGAATGCAATGGCGACGCGGTACATCGTGCACGGAACCGACGAGGCCGGACAAGCGGTCCGCAAGATCATCGAAGCGGAGAGCGCCGCCGAGGCCAGCGCCATCGCGACCAACATCGGTGTACAGGTGAAGGGCGTCGAGGTCGACGCGGGGAGCGGACCTGCGCCCCGCACCGGCGGGCCTTCCGCCCCGGGCCAACCTGCCGGGGGTCAGGCCGCCGCGATCGGGCCCGAGTCGACCGTGTGGACAGGCTCGCCGAGCCAGTGGACCAACGCGAAGTGGTTCGGGCTGATGGTGCTCTTCATCGCGGGCGGCGTGGCGCTGGCGTTGACCATGAACCCCCTCGGCTTGCTCCTCATCCTGCTGCCTCTGCCTTGGGTGATCATCGAGTTCCTGAAGACCAAGACCGTGCGCATCACGCTGACGACCGAGCGTCTGCGGATCGAGTCGGGAATCCTGAGCCGGAAGGTGGAGGAGATCGAGCTCTACCGCGTGAAGGACACCGAGCTTGCCAAGGCGGTGTGGCAGCGGATGCTCGGGCTCGGCACGGTGCACCTGGTCACCTCGGATCCCACGATGCCCCGGATCACGCTCGAGAGCATCAAGGATGCGGGCGCGGTGCGCGAGAGCATCCGCCAGCAGGTGGAACGCATCAGGCGTCTCCGCGGCGTGCGCGAGCTCGACGTGGCCGATCACATGCTGCAGTCCTGACGCGCCGCGTTCAGCGCGGCGGACCCGAGTTCCCGGATTCGTTGGCCGCCTCGGGCGTGAGGGGCTTGCGGGGCTTGTACTCGATCGGGTACTCGGGCCTGGGCAGGTACATCGACTGGATCCAGCGCACCGCGTCCTGAAACCGGCGGTCGTCCTGCGAGTTGAAGATGGGTTTCCACCCACGGCCCGGCGTTTCCACCTTGGGGTGGGGCCTCAGCGAAATGTCACGCGGCAACGCGGCCTGGAGCAGAGGCGAGCGCGACGGATTGTCGTAGTCGATGAGCGACTTCCCGTCGTCGGTGCGGAAGCGTTCGAGGATGAGCAGGTTGGTGTAGACCGTCGCGTCCGAGTTGGGGCGGTCGCTGGCGAACATCAGACGGCCCGCGTCGGTCCCGCCGTGGCACTGGCTGGTGGCGCAGGCGTTGATGAGCCAGGTGCTGTGCACGTCCTCGCGGAAGCGCTTGATGGCGCGCGGATGGTCCAGAACCTGCACGAGCGGATAGAGCTCGCGGGCCTTGAGATTGAACATGAGCTCGACGAGCTCGGCGGGAGGACGCCGGTACAGGGCTTCGCGGCCTTCACGGGTCTGCGGGATGAGCGGATCCGAGGCGTAGTCCTCGATCATCCGGTCCACCGCCTCGCGCGGGACGACCATCCGCGGCGGATCGCGCAGATCAAGCTCGTAGACGCGGATGATGTTGATGTCCGAGTTCTTGAGCACCGGGAAGGTGTGGCGCTCGGTCACCGCGGCGCGGAACTTCTCGTTGGTCGAGCTCGCGCCTCCCGACCTGGGCTTGCCGCGGTCGGGCGCTCCCGCCTCGGGCTTGACGGGCTTGGCCGCCTTGGAGCGGCTCAGAAGTTCGATCTGCTCCTTGCAGAGCGTGAGCAACTGCTGGGCGTCCTTGTTGCCCGCGTCGGTCTTGAGAACGCCTTCGAGCTCGTGGGCCGCCAGCTCATAGCGGCGGTAGGCGATGAGCCACTGGGCGAGCAGGACCAGGCGCACCGTGTCGTCGTCCTTGATCGTGGCGCGCATCGACTTGTAGCGCTCGGCGACCGGCGGGAGCGATTCGACGCGCTCGACGATGTCGGCGCCGAACGGCGTGGGAATCCCGTTGACGCGGAGCATCACGCGTTCGTCATCGCGGGAGACGAGCGTCCCGCTGATGCGGCGGCCGTCGGTCAGAATCAGGACGGTTTCGAGCTCTTCCTTTTCTTCGTCGGGCGCGGAGGCGTCGGCGCTCGCCGGCGCTGGATCTGATTTCGGATCAGGTGGCGGCTCGGCGCCGGGCTGGGACTCCGCGGGCGCGGGGGGCTGGGGCGGGTCGGTCGGCTGTGTGAGCGCGGGGGCCGCCAAGGCGCAGACCAGAGCGGAGGCCAAGGCCGCGGCGCGCGCGGGACGGCGCGCGGGCATGGCGTCCTTGGGTTGGGGAGCTCCGGTCATGGGGAGGGGATTGTCGGGTCTGGGGGGGTCCGAGTCCACCGGAAGGGAGAAAAGGCGGGGGCGTTGGCGGAAGCGGCGCACGAAAAACCCCGGCGGGTCGCGCCGGGGTTCGGGTCAGGCTCGGGTGTGGACCGCCCGGACCGGCTCAGGCGGCCTGCTGGAGGCGCGTGAGGGTCTCGGTGATCCGCTGGCTGAGCAGATCGGGGGTGAAGGGCTTGACCACGTAGTTGTTGACCCCGGCCTTGATGGCCTCGATGACGCGCGGGCGCTCGGCCTCGGACGTCACCATGATGATCGGGGTGGTCTTGTTCGACTGGCGGAAGGTCTTGACGAAGGTCAGGCCGTCCATGTTGGGCATGTTCCAATCCACGAGCAGCAGCTCGGGCTTGAAGTTGGCCAGCTTGGCGAGGGCGTCCTGACCGTCGCAGGCTTCCTGCACATCCTGGTGGCCGAGCTGCTGGAGCACGGCCTTCTGGATGTTGCGCATGGTCTTTGAGTCATCAACGAGGAGGATTCGCATGACGGAGTCTTCCTTGATCCAGGTGATCGGTTCAGGCGCGGGCGCTGGCCGCGGCGGAGGACTTGGTTTGGGCCGACGCCTCGCGGATGGCGACGTCGATCATGAAGGTGCCGCAGTCGGTGGTGCAGGGGATCGAGACACAGGGCGTGTCCGAAGGGATGGCGACGTTGTGGTGCGCGCCGATGATCACGCTCGGGCAGGAGATGGAGGCCTTCTTCCCGGTGAACATCGCCTTGGCGCCGCCCGAGACCATGTTGACCAGCTCGCCGATGGCGTCGGCAAAGTCGGGCGTCCCGGCCTCGAGCTTGGTCCCGGTGAAGAGGGCGACCACGCGCTCGGAAGTGTCCTTGGGGAACGAGAGGATCACGGTTCCCACGACGTCCCCGCTCATCCCGATGATGCCCGAGATGTCGGAGCCGACCCCCGGGGTCTGCTTGAGCATCGGCGTGCCCACCGTGACCGGGAGCTGCAGCATCGTCGTGAAGACGTTCTGCACGCTGGCGATGAATGGGCGGATGTAGTTGGGATCCATGAGCGTGGGTTTCCTTTCCTGTTCAAAGCTTCATCGTGCTTTTCTCAAGCCGCCTTTCGGACCTGTCGGGATTCGGCGATGCGCAGGAGCTGCGCCACGTCCGCGATAAGGCTGACCCCGCCGTCGTCGCGCACCGTGGCGCCCGCGATGGGCCCGCGGGCCTTGGTGCGGTCCTCGGATGAGAGCTGGTCGAGCGACTTGATCACGATCTCCTGCTGCCCGATCAGCCTCGTCACCATCAGGCCGAAGCGCTTTTCGTTCATCTGGAGGATCACCGCAAACGGGGCCGGGGCTTCCGACGGGACGTCGAAGACCTGCCCGGCGCTGATGAGCGGGAGCACCGAGTCGCGGAGCCTGAGCACGGGATGCTCGCCGATGCTGAAGACCTGCGACTTCTCGGGCCTGACGATCTCGAGGATGTTGGTCAGCGGGATCGCGTAGATCTCGCTGGCGACGCCCACCATCATCGCGGGCATGATCGCCACCGTGAGCGGGAGCGTGATCGCGACCGTCGTGCCCTTGCCGGGCTCGGACCACAGATCGATCGAGCCCTTGAGCTTCTCGATGTTGGTCCGGACCACGTCCATCCCGACGCCGCGGCCGGAGAGATCGCTGACCTGATCCGCCG
Organism: uncultured Phycisphaeraceae bacterium; assembly: GCA_964531675.1. Classification (GTDB taxonomy): domain Bacteria; phylum Planctomycetota; class Phycisphaerae; order Phycisphaerales; family UBA1924; genus CAZHFW01. The sequence continues at coordinate 62,513 of CAZHFW010000024.1, forward strand.
TCGAGAACCCGGGAAGGAAGATGAAGCGGAAGACCTCGCGGTCGGTGAGCTGGGCCAGCGCCTCGGGCGTCACGAGCCCGCGTTCGACCGCCTTCTTGCCGATGCGTTCGCGGAGCAG